>JBEKOY010000139.1:0-13248 GCA_049521295.1 Polyangiaceae bacterium
CGCGCGGACGTCACGGTTTGTTAAGTTAAGCAGGTGATGCCCCTGCCCGACACCGGGGTCCGAGTCCTCGGGCGCTACGCCCTCTACGACGAGATCGCCGCGGGGGGCATGGCGACCGTGCACATCGGGCGGTTGCTCGGTCCGGTAGGTTTTTCGCGCACGGTGGCGATCAAGCGGCTGCATGCCCAGTTCGCCAAGGATCCCGACTTCGTGTCGATGTTCCTCGACGAGGCGCGCCTCGCCGCGCGCGTACGCCATCCGAACGTGATCGGAACGCTCGATATCGTGTCGCTGGCGGGCGAGCTGTTTCTGGTCATGGAGTACGTGCCGGGCGAATCGCTCGCGCGACTCTGGCGGACGATGCGCGACGCCGGGCGGTCGATTCCGGTACCGATCGTGGCCGCCGTCTTCGTCGGAGTTCTCGAGGGGTTGCACGCCGCCCACGAGGCAACCAACGATCGGGGCGAGCCTCTCGGCGTCGTTCATCGCGACGTCTCGCCGCACAACATCTTGGTGGGTACCGACGGCGTCGCACGCGTGCTCGACTTCGGCGTCGCGAAAGCGTTCGGGCGCTTGCAGACGACGCGGGAGGGGCAGCTCAAGGGCAAGATCAGCTACATGGCGCCCGAGCAGGTTCAGGGGATTGTCGATCGCACCACCGACATCTACGCAACTTCCGTCGCGCTGTGGGAGTCGCTTGTCGGAAAGCGCTTGTTTTTCGCCGAGAACGAAGCCCGAACGCTCGCCAACGTCCTGTACCCGAAGGTCGAGGCGCCGAGCCACCTCGTGCAAGGCATCCCTTCGGAGCTCGACGAGGTCGTGCTTCGAGGCCTCCATCCGGATCCGTCGCGCCGCTATGCCACGGCCCGCGCGATGGCCCGCGCGCTGCAGTCGGCCGTGTCTCCCGCGCCCGCGTTCACCGTGGGCGAGTGGGTCGAAGCGACGGCGGGCTCGACCCTTGCCACGCGCGCCTCCCGCGTGGCGTCGGTCGAGAGAATGCTGCCGCCCGATTCGGATTCGTATTTGCCGATGACGCCCTCGTCGATTCCTCCTCCCATCTCCGCGGTCGCCTTGCGGTCGACGCCGGGGACGATCGCGGAGCCGAGTTCGTCTCGTCCGGACCTCGCGGCACAGCCGGCGTCGGAAGCCGCCGTCCACAGCGCCGCGCCGATGGTCCTGGGTCGGCCCAAGCGGCGCGCATCGAGTGCGGTGGCCGCCGCGGCGCTCATGGTCGCGCTCGGCGCGGTCGTCGTCGTCGGCGTCAGCGTCACGCGGGTCAAGCCCGGACCGCACGGCGTGCCGCTGACCGGTGCCGTTCCCGTTCGCGATGTACGGCCGGCGCCCACGCGCTTCGCCGTGGACGTTGCGCCGCCGGCCGTCGCACCTCCGGCCTCCGCGACCGCCGAGTCGGCGGCATCGGCCTCGGCGTCCTCGCGAGAACCCCCTTCCGCTTCGCCTCGGGGAGCGCCCGCGCCACGGGCCAGCGCTTGGGCTACCCCCTCCCCCCCCCGCGCCGCGCCCGAGCCGGCACCGGTGCGATCCACACGCCCGGCCGGCGCGCTGGCTAACCAGCCGCCAGCCGTGCCGGCAACCGAGCCGGCGAAGCCGAGCGCAGGGGAGTTCGACCATGTCATGGACTCACGCCAATAAGCGCTCGCTCGTTCGAGCGCTTCTCGCCGGGGCCCTGGTTTCGGGGGCCGCTCATGCGCAGTCGCCCCAAAGAGATCCGGCCCTCGCCGAAACACTCTTCCAAGAGGCGAAGGGGTTCATGACGAGCGGCGACTACGCGAGCGCGTGTCCAAAGCTCGCCGAAAGCTACCGACTCGATCCCGGCACCGGCACGCTGACCGCCCTCGCGACGTGTCATGAGCAGCTCGGCAAAAACGCCACGGCGTGGGCCGAGTTCATCGAGCTCGTCTCCGAAGCTCAGCGGACCGGCCGGGCCGATCGCGAGAAATTCGCGCGCCAACACGCGGCCACGCTCGAGCCGGGGCTGTCGCGGCTCACAATCACCGTCGCGCCGGAGACGGCCGCACTGGCCAACGTGGAGGTGCGCCGCGATAAGGTCGTTGTCGGCTCCGCGGCGTGGGGCGTCGCCTCGCCGGTCGATCCGGGCGATCACGTCATTGAAGCCACGGCCCCCGGAAAGCAGTCCTGGTCGTCGCACGTCAACGTCGGCGCGAGCGGCGACAACGAGTCGGTCACCGTCCCCAAGCTCGAGGATGCGAGCGAGAGCACGAGCGGCGAGGCCACGCCGCCCATGATCGGCCGCACCGCGGAACCGAAGGAACCCGCGGAGGAGCCGCCCCCGCCGCTGCGATCGGGCAACGGGCAACGCGCCGCTGGAGTCGTCGTCGGGGTCGCGGGTCTTGCTTCGCTCGGCATCGGCTCCGTCTTCGGCCTCGAAGCGGTGTCGAAGAGCAACGACGCCAAGCAACAGTGCCCGATGTCGATGTGCCCGGCCGCCGCCGCCGGTGCGATTCAGGAGAACAATACGGCCAAGACGGACGCGCTCGTCGCCGATGTCACTCTCGGGGCTGGACTCGTGGCCGTGGGCGTCGGGGCCTATCTGCTCTTTTCGGCGCCCTCAGGGGCAAAGACAGTCCCCGCCGCGGATTCGGCCGCTGAAGACCGTCTTCGGCTGGTGCCGCTCGTCGGTCGAGGGAGCGCAGGCCTCGCGGTTTGGGCTGGTTTTTGACGGCTTGGAAGGCTCCGCGGTGGCCCGCCGTGCCCCGATCAGCCGCGGCGCGTCAACCGGGAGGGATTCTGTCCCCGTTGGATCGCCGAGAGATGCGAACCGCATTGAATGTGCCACCATCTAAAGCCAGAATGCGTCGCCCCGAACCGCGGGCGTCGGCCACCTCGAACTGGGAGGGGCCCTTTGGAGGATTTGCAATGAATCGACGTCTCGTCTCGTGGACCTCATCGGCAAGTTTCGGGGCGCTCGGCGCTTCGTTTTGCGTGGCCAGCGCGTGTTCGCAGGCGGCGCCGCCCGGCTTCAGCAACAACAGCGGCAACAACGGTGGGAGCGATAACAGCAGCTCCAGCACGAGCGGCAACAACGGCGGCGGTACGTCGAGCAGTTCAAGCTCGGGCGGCACGGTCTACACGAACAACGGTGGTGGAAGCGGCAACAACGGAAACGGCAATAGCAGTAGCGGCAATAGCAGTAGCGGCAATAGCGGAAACGGCAATAGCGGATCGACCTCGACTGGGACCGGAACCACGAACACGGGGAGCAGCAGTTCCACGGGAGCAGCAAGCACCGGAACCGGGACAGGCACCGGCACAGGCGCAACTGGGGCTGCGACCGGTTGCGGAACGCTGATGACCCCCCCCACGTGCTCCGCGCCGGTCGCGACGGGCGCGTTCCAACTTTCCTCGAGCTGTTACCAATCGACACTCGGCTCGGGCGGTTACGTGTACCCCGCCGAGGACACAGGTGGCAGTACAGGATGCGTCGATTCGACGTACCTTTGTGGCTCTGGAACGCTCGTGGCTCCGGGCGCAACCTATGCCAATTGGGGGGCCGCGATCGGGTTTAACGTCGGTCAGGCCTCGGGGGCGAAGGCCAGTACGGCGGTCGCGGTCACAGGCACGGGATTGACTTGGTCTCTCGCGGGTACCTCGGTTTTGCCCAACGGGTTGCAAATCTCCCTTATCGGCGCTGATGGCGTTACGCAATACTGCTATCGACCGGCGGCGGCGGTGACGTCAGCAACAACCGCATGGGGCACCTTCGCTGAGGATTGCTACAACGCCACGCCGGGCACGGCTTTCACAACTGCGACCACGATTACTCAGATCCAATTCTCCGCGATTACAGGTACCAACACGGGTGCTTGGAACTTCTGTGTGGGGTCGAACCTTGCCTATTAGTGCGGTGTCGCCGGGCGTAGACCGAAAGGGCTGAGGGTCAGCATGGTCGACGCGCGGTAGCGTCGAAGGTCTCCGGCGATTGCCAAAGAGCCGATCGCACCTCGACGTCGACCGCTGACCTCGAGCGACCCCGACCCCGACCCCGACCCCGACCCCCGCTTCAGCTACGCTCGGGGTCCCATGAAGCTCTTCTTTACGGAGACCTCTCCCTACGTTCGCAAGGTCCGCGTGGCGGCGTTCGAGCTCGGACTCCAGGATCGCATCGAGACTCAGTTCTTGCGCCCTGTCCCGGTCGCGGCCGATGCGACGTTGTCACGGGTGAATCCTCTGTCCAAAATTCCGGCGCTCGTGCTCGACGACGGCACGACCCTCTACGATTCGCCCGTCATCTGCGAGTATCTGGACACGCTGCATGCCGGCGAGAAGCTCGTGCCGGACAGGGGCCCTCCACGATTTCGCGTCCTCCGTTTGCAGGCCTTGTGCGACGGCATTCTGGAGGCGGCCATCTTGGTGTTCTACGAGCGGACGGCTCGCCCCCAAGCCTTGCATTGGGCCCCGTGGACTGACGGACAATCGCAAAAGGCGCGGCAAGGGCTCGACGAACTCGAGCGCGAAGCGCCTTCGTTCGGTTCGAACGTGGATCTCGCGCAGATCTGCACGGCCGTCACACTCAGTTGGCTCGAGTTCCGCCAGGTTCTCGGCGACATCCGGGCGGGGCGGCCGAAGCTCAGCGCGTGGTACGACGCATTTCGCACTCGGCCGTCGATGCACGCGACGGAGCCGAAGGGCTGATGCTCACCGCGGCAGGGGCGATAAGACGTCGCACGGGAAGTCGAAGCTGATGTTCTTCCCCGTCGAACGCCACGTCGCGCAAGCGGCGCCCACGAGATCGAGCTCGGTTGCGCTGGACATCATCCAGCCGTCGGTCCCGCTATCGCCCACGTAGGGAATGTTCGTTCCGTCGATGGTGACGCGCCCCTCGCCGGCGTCGGAGACGTCGACTTGGATCGAGCCCTGCAAGTCGAACGAACAACTCTTCACAGTGGCCAGGGCGGTCGTGATCTCGTTGGTGAGATCCGTGACATTCAGCGAATTCGGGCTGAAGAGCGTCGCGTTCATGACGGACGCGTCCGCGGAAGCGTAGGTCGCGAGCGATGTGCCGTTGTTGCCCGTGTCGGCGGTATTGGGCCCTTTCGCGTAGAGGTTCGCCCACCCCAAAACGCCGTCGCACTGCTGGTAAATGGTGAGCGGCAACGCCGGGGGCCCGCCCGCGCCGTTGGCGGGGGGCGCCACCGGGGCCACCCCGGCGCCGGCATTCGCGAACGCCTGAAGGGCCTCGGGCGAGATGGTCGAAATGTCCGACGGGAGCCCCAGGACCAACGTCTGAATGCCCTGCGCGTAAAGCGACTGAATCTCGGCCGTGACCGCGTCCGCAGGACAAAGAGCGTTGCCGTCGTCGCAGAAGTCGGTCTCGCCGTCGGTCACGAGAAGGATGTACTTGCCTCCCGGAAGGGTTCCGCCGCCTGCGTCGGCTTGGGCCGTCGCTGCTTGGACGAGGTAGTTCGCCGCTTGTCCGAGCGCGATCTCCGCAGGCGTATTGGTCTTCGAATACGGCTGCGTGTCGGCGATCCCTGCGTACGTGGTCGCAATGGCAGAATTGTTCGGCTGGATGGGGACGTAGGTGTCCGGCAAAATTCCGCATAAATGCGCCGCGTAATCGGCGGGAGTGTACAGCGTCGTAGAGCCATTGCTCCCGTAGGCGCCGAAGCCGAAATCCACCTGAGATTCGAGGTTCGCGATCACCGAGAGCGTGGCCGTGCGCAGAGGCGTCCACTCATCGGTCATGCCGCCGTCGGTTCCTTGAGTCTTGTCGAACATGCTTCCGGAGCTGTCGACCAACACGAAGACCAACGGAATTCGCGGCAAAAATTGCACGGTCAGATGCTGGCATGCGTCGCCGCCGACCATGGCGTCGCTCGCCCCGGCCCCGCCCAGAAGGCCCGGACTGGAAGCCTGGGACCCGCTAAGACTCGCCTGGCTCATGTTCCCGCCGGAAGGGCTTGCGCCACCTGTGGCGCCGGCCGAGAGTGATTTGCCTCCGCCCCCGCCGGTTGCGCACGCGACGGCCGTCAGCCCAGAGGCGACGAGAGGAACCCAACGCGCGGCAGACCGAAGTCCCATGGCCCACAGCATACAACGGCGCCGCCACCCTTCGAGGATGCGCGCGGCCCTTTATCCGCTCGCACCTCGGCGGTGAAGCGCCCACTTCGCGCCGGGCGTGTCGCCGCCCATCGCGCAGCCCGCGCGCGAAGCATCACCCGGCGGTCATCAGTCCGGCAGCGATGCCGTTGATCGTCACGAAGAGGGCGCGACGAAGGCGCTCTCGCTCCTCGGGCGATTCGGCCGCGCGCATTCTGCGCATGAGCTCGATCTGCGCATGATTCAAGACGTCGACGTACGGGTTACGCCTCGCCACGTTCTTGGCGAGCGTCGGGGACGCGGCGAGCAAGGCGTCCGCTTGGACGACTTCGAGAACGCGCGCCACCGTTCGGTCGTACTCCTCACGGATGAGCGCGAAGACTTCTCGCCCCTCGGCGTCGCCGAGGCGCGCGTAATGCTCCGCGACGTCCATGTCCGCGCGCACGAGCGCCAGCTGGGCATTGTCGATGAGCACGTGGAAGAACGGCCAACCCGAATAGAGCGTGCGGACGTGATCGATTCCTCGGGCCGAGATGATGGCCTCGAGTGCGGAACCGAGCCCGAACCAGCCGGGCACGCCGTGCCGGCACTGGTTCCAGGAGAAGACCCACGGAATGGCCCGCAGCTCGTCGAGCGTCAACTTGGGTTTGCGCGTCGCGGGTCGCGACGCAATGGGTAGCTCGGAAATCTCGCGAATCGGCGTGACGGCCACCGTATACCGGGCAAGGCGATCCCGGTCCCCGACGAGGTCCGCGTACGCGGCGCCAGCCGCTTTGGCCGCGATGTCGAGGGTCACCTCGCGCGCACGGCTCTCTTCGCCCGTCGGCGATCGAGCCGGCCCGAGCGACGCGACGAGCACGGCATTGACCATTTGCTCGAGCTCACGCCGCGCGATCTCGCGCTGCCCATAGCGAGCCGTAATCGTCTCACCCTGCTCGGTGACGCGCAACCGCCCCCGAAGCGCTTTGCGCGGCTGCGCGCGAATCGCGAAGTTGGCGGGGCCACCGCCGCGGCCAACGGCGCCGCCACGCCCGTGGAACACGGTGAGCGTCACCCCGGCATCGTCGGCCACGCGCGCGAGTGCTTGCTGCGCGCGCCGCAGCGCAATCGTGCTCGACGCATAGCCGACCTGCTTGCCGCTGTCGGAGTAGCCGATCATGACTTCGAGCTCCCCGCGGAGCGCCGCGCGCAGGGGTGCCAGCGAGAGCATGCTCTTGGCGATGGGCTCGGCCTGGTCGAGATCCTGCAACTGCTCGAGCAGCGGTACGGGCCGGAGCTCGTCGGGTGCCAATCGAGCGGCGCGGGCCAAGAAGAGAACCTCGAGCACGTCGCTCGCCGTGCTCGTGAAGCTCACGATGTACCGCTCGCAAGCCTCGTGCCCCTGATCGCGTCGGGCGCGACCCACCACGTCGAGCGTGGCGAGCAGATCGCGCGTGACGGGCGACAATCCTTGCCGGTGGCGAGGTGCGGCGATGTCCGCACGCTCGAGAAGCCCGCACAGAAGCGACACGCGCTCGGCTTCTCCGAGCGCCGCATAGCCGGAAACGCCTCCCCTGAGCAACAGCTCGTCGACCGCCGCCTCGTGCACGGTCGAGTGCTGGCGCAAGTCCAATGTGGCTAGGTGAAACCCAAAGACCTCGGCGCGACGCTCGATGTCGCGAAGGCCGCCATTGGCGAGCCGACTGAGGCCTGCACCCGTGAGCGTTCGGCGGATGAGGGCGAGGTCCGCCCGGTAGCCCGAAACGTCCGCATAGGCCCCGTCTCCGCGCGTGAGGGTCGCCTCGAGTCGCAGGCGCATGTGCCGCAGCTTCTCGCGCCACGGCTCTCGTAGACCCGTGCGGCGAGCGCGCGCGGCGATCTCCGGAGATCTCGCCCGATCTTCTTCGAGCGCGGCCTCGAGCTCCGTGAGCCCGGCAACATTCACGCGCTCCGACGAAATCGACAGAACACGCCCGAGCTCGGCGACGTCACGCAGGGCGCGCCGGATCGCCGTCGTTCGGTAGCGTTCGAGCGCCCCGCGCGTGACGTCTGCCGTTACGCCCGGGTGTCCGTCGCGATCGCCGCCGATCCACGTCCCCCATCGCAGAAACGGACCTACCTCGAAGGGCTCGCCCGGATAAAAGCGGGCAAGGGCGTCTTCCAGTTCGCGAATCACCGCGGGGGTCACGTCGAGCAGGGTCCGCTCGAACACCTCGAGCCCAGCCCGCACCTCGTCGAGCGGCGTAGGCCGCACAGCGCGGGCTTCCTCCGTGCAATCGAGCGCGCTGATCGATTCGCGAAGCTGTCCCAACGTGTGGGCGCGGTCGCGCGCCGGCAGTCGCCCGTCGTCGAGCCGGTCGAGCCCCAACGACACGTCGGCGAGTTGATCGAGAACGGTGCGGCGGCGCGCCTCCGTGGGATGCGCGGTCAGCACCGGCATGACGAAGAGACGCCGGAGAAGGGTCCGCACGTCGTCGGCACTGATGCCGGCGTGCTTGGCCTCTTCGATGGCCGCGGCGATCGATTCGGTGACAGGACTCGTGCCCCGATCGCGACCGCGAAGGACCCGCACCCGGTGCTGTTCCTCGGCGACGTTCATCAGCTGCAGTTGCTGGGTCAAGACATGCGCCACATCCGCCAGCTGCGGGGCGCTCAGTCCGCCCATGCGAACGGCGAAGGCCTCGCGAGCGGGGCCGCCTCCGTGCGACCGAAGCTCCGGTGCCGAGCGCCGGAGCGCGTCGACGGTGGCGAGCGCATCGGAGCCGGAGCGCTCTTCGATGGCGTCGTCTAGCAAACGGGTGAGAAGGCGGACGTCGTCGAGGAGCTCTTGCACGGTGGGCTCGCGTGGCGCGATGATTCAGGAGCCTCGCCTGAACCGCGTTTCCGATCCGTTTCCTAGCACGGTCTGCTTTCGTTGGACCGTGCGTTCGAAGCGAGCGGCCCCAAATTGCGAATGCCCGGCCATCGGTACGAGCCCGCCTTGTCGCTCCGCGCGCTGAATCGGGCGACGCTGGCACGGCAAATGTTGCTCGCGCGCGAGGATGTGACCGTCACCGCCGCTATCGAGCGGCTGGTTGGGCTGCAAGCGCAAGTCGCCAAGCCGCCGTTCATCGGGCTGTGGTCGCGGGTCGCGCGCTTTCGCCGAACGGAGCTCGTGGACTTGATTCGGCAGCGCCAAGTCGTGCGCGCGACGATGATGCGAGGCACCCTTCACCTCGCGACAGCGCGCGACTACGTCGCGCTCCGCGGAGCGATGCAGCCCGGGTTGACCGAGGGGATGCGCGCGGTACTTCGGCAGCGCGCCGATGACCTCGATATCGCCCACCTCGTTGCCGTCGCACACCCGTTTTTCAGCGAGCGACCGCGGACGTTCGACAAACTGCGTGATTTTCTCGCCGCCTGCGAGTCGGGAGACGTTCGCGCGAAAGCGTTCGCGGTCCGCATGCACCTGCCGCTCGTTCAGGTGCCCACGCGCGACGCACTGTGGGGCTATCCCGCGGTGGCCGATTTCACAGCGGCCGACGGGTGGCTTGGACGGCCGATCGACGAGGAGGATCGGGCGCGGGACTACGTGACGCGTTACCTCGCCGCTTTCGGACCCGCCACAGCGAGCGATGTTCAGACGTGGTCCGGGCGCAAGGGATTGAAAGACGTCGTCGGAGCGATGCGGCCCGAGCTCGTAGTCGTGCGGGACGACCGGCGACGCGAGCTCCTGGACCTTCCGGAAGCGCCCCGCCCGGATTCCGAAACCCCGGCACCCCCACGCTTTCTGCCCGAATTCGACAATGTTCTTCTGTCGCACGCGAACCGAACGCGGATCTTGGCCGAGGAGCACCGGTCGGCGGTTTTTCTCCCCGCCCTGCGGGTGAGCGCGACGTTTCTGGTCGACGGCTTCGTGGCCGGGACCTGGAGCATCCGACGAAAGAAGAGGACAGCCAGCCTCATCGTGAAATCGTTCGACGCGCTCTCCAAAAAGACGCGCGAGGCCCTTGAGGCCGAGGGGGACGCACTCATCCGCTTCGTCGACGACGACGCGACCCAGTTCGGCGTTGAGTTCGTCGGGCGTTAGAGGGAGATTTGCGGGGACGAGTTCGCGGTAGTCGCGGGTCGAGGTCGAGGTCGAGGTCGAGGTCGGGGTCGAAGTCGAGGTCGAGGTCGGGGTCGAAGTCGAGGTCGGGGTCGGGGTCGAGGTCGAGGTCGAGGTCGGGGTCGGGGTCGGGGTCGGGGTCGGGGTCGAGGTCGAGGTTGCGGGTCGGGGTCGGGGTCGCGGATCGTTACTGTTTTTTCTTCGCGTCGGCTTCGACCGACTTGCGGATCAAATCGTCGAGGGAGCCTGGGGCGGGGGCGGCCTTCGCGGGGGCTGCCTTTGGCCGGGGGGCCTTAGGCGGCGGCGGTGCGGGGTTCGGGGCATCGTTCGACGGGGAGGCGACCTTGGAGGGGCGCGGGGCCGGCCGGTGGCCTGCTGGCCGCGGTCGAACGGGAACTGTGTGACGTCCTGCGGTCCCGCGATCCCCAGCCCCCGACGCGGTGGGGGCAGCCACCGGAAGCGAGGAAACGAGCACGACGGGCACGTCCGAGGCGACCGTGGACGATCCGGTTGCGGCCGGCGGCGAAGCTGAGGGGATGACGGCGGCTGGCGATTCGGTCCGCGGCTCGGGCGTCGCGATCGCGTATCCGATCGGCGTTCGTCGTGCGATCCACGCGGCAGCGGTCGCACCCCCAATCGCCACAAGCAGCGCGATGAGCAGGATCTGGCCAAGCCCCCGCAAGCTTCGCGACGGAGAACTTTCGACGTCGTCGTCCACGCGAACCGTGGTCTGCTGGGTACGACGACCGCGTGAAATGGGGGCGGGCATCTCCAGGGGCCCCCTCAGGGGCACTGGGGCAGCTACCCCCGCAGCGAGCGGAAGGTCCGCCATCGGCGGCGATGCGAACGGCCAGGATGGCGCGGACGCTTGGCCCACATCGATGGGCAATGGCGAAGACGACGGCGCTTGCGGCATCTCCAACGGAGATCGCCAGGAGGGCGGCGCGAGCGCCTCGCTCAGGTCAAAAGAAAGCGATGCCGAAGGTGGCGCCACCGATCGCGGCGGGACGAATGGAGGTGGATGGGGCCCCACCGATCGGGGCGCCGCGGATGGAGGTGGCGATGCAGGAGGCCCCACCGATCGCGGCGGGGCGAATGGAGGTGGCGATGCAGGCGGCCCCGCTGGTCGTGCAGCGGAGGGCGGTGGCGATGCAGGCCGCGCCGCCGCTCGCGGCGCGGCGGATGGAGGTGGATGCGGCCCCACCAATCGCGGCGCAGCGGATGGCGGTGGATGCGGCCCCGCAGCGGATGGAAGGGGCGATGCAGGCCGCGCCACCGGCGGCGCGGCGGCCGGTGCGGGACTCGGGGGGGCCGTTGCGGCCGCGGGCTGAACCGCACGCGATGGGGCTGCCGGCGCCGTGGACGGCGAATGCATCCAGGGTTCGGCGATGGCAGAAGGGGACGGCGTGGGGATGGTTCGGACCCGCGAGATGGGGGCGCTCGGCGGAGCTTCCGGAGGCGGAGGCCGGATCGGCACGCGGTCGAGCGGCAACGCCGGGGCCCAGGACGCGGGCCGTGGCGCACGCGCAGGGGGGTCGCTAGCGGTGCGGACGGACGAGGGCTCCGGCTCGTCGAGCGACACGACGACGTCCACCTCCAACGAAAACGAGTCGCGTCTCCCCGTCACTCTTTCCAGAATGACACAGAACGAACGGGGTCTTCAAAGCGCAAAGGGGGCCGGCTCACCAAAAAAAAAGGTCCGATGAACGGGCGTACGGCCATCAGGGCGCCCACACGTAGTACCGATACCCCACGTCGGTGCGCTGGGCCGAAACGCTCGTGCCAAGATGCTCGAGCGCGAATTCGCCGCGGGGAGGCCGAACGGAATCGCCGCGGGGACGGACGCGCCAGGTGGGCTTCGCCCAGGCCGCACGCAGGGCGGCGAGATCATCCGCGCCCAGGACACCGCCCTGGAGCAAATTGCGTGAAAGCGCGTCCGGGCAGTCGATCTCGCAATCGGACAGCGCATGCAGTCGCTCGTACTCGGCGACAGTCAGCGGAACGCGGGTGCCCCCCTCCGACTCGGGACGTAGGTCGTCTCGGATGTGCAGCTTTCGTGCAATCGCGTCGTACTCATCCGCCACGATGCCACTGAACACCTTTGCACTCGCCCCGCTGCCGTACGAGCCGAAGACGATCCGCCGTCCGGCGAGCCCGCGCGCACTCTCTTGTTCGAAGAGACTCGCCAATGCGAGGTACAGCGAACCCGAATAGATATTTCCGATGTCTCGCGACAGCGCGACGGCGGGTTCGACCTTTCGCGCGAATGCGGCGCGGAAGAGCGGACTCTTCGCGACGGCGCGCTCGAGTTCTTTGCGCCAGGCGCGCGGGTCCTTGCCCGGGTCCGCGGCGACCAGCGGGACCTCCGCTGTGAGAACTTCGCGCGTATGCGGATTGCCCAACCACAGCCCCGTGAAGACGCGGGCGGCTGCATATTCCGCCATCCGCGGAAACGGCACATGAAACAAGAAGTGATCGATCGCGTCGTACAGGCGATCCGAGCTCGACCCGAATACGTGCTCGGCGCGCCTCGCGTACGCCTGAAATGCCGCCTCGATGCAATCGAGGTACACGTCGATCGAATACTTGCCGTCGACGACCGCTTCCGAGCTCCAGTTGGGCCGAAAAAAATCGCGCTCGTCTCGCGTGATCGTTGCCGACAGCCCCGGTTCGAACGCCAGGACGCGCGGGGTTTTCGAAATGAGCAACGCCACCGCGCCGGCCCCCTGGGTGTATTCGCCGGCAGTCGCCAGCGGGTACTTCGAGACGTCACTGGCGATGACCAGGCTGTAGGGCTTGATGTTGTCGCCCGCGCGGATTCGACTGACCGCGGCTTCCAGGGCGTAGGTCGCCCCGATGCATGCGAATTGGAATTGCGGAGCGCCGACCTCGGAAAGCGACACGCCATAGTGGCGCTCGAGCATGCCCAGCACGTAGGCCGCGGTCGATTTCGATTGATCCACGGTCGTCTCGGTACCGACCGCCAGGTAGTCGATGTCGGTCGGATCGATTCCGGCAGCGTCGATCGCTCGCTTCGCCGCCATGGCCGCGAGCGTCGCGCAGTCCTCGTGCGCGTCGATGACCGCCATTCGCCGGACGCCGAC
>JBEKOY010000140.1:0-13239 GCA_049521295.1 Polyangiaceae bacterium
ACTATTCGGTGCGCCGCTGGAATGTGGTCCCGGTGTCGTCGCCCATCGAGGTGCAATTCGCGATGGCGCCCGGCACGGCGACGGCCAACAAGCGCGCCGGCGGACGTGGCATCACGATCGTGCAAGGCGGCGACGCCGGGACCGCCGAGGGCGACTTCGCCACCTGCCTGCTTTGGTGCTCGCGCCCCGGCCACGAGCTTCCGTGTCTCATGATCATCGCCAACAACGCATGGGGCATCTCGACGCTCACCGCCGATCAACACGCCGAGAAGCCCATCGCCGACCGCTGCAAAGCGTTCGGAATCAAGAGCGCCGTCATCGATGGCAACGACGCCGAGATCGCGTACCGGGAGCTCTGCCGCGCCATGGACTACGTGCGCACCGAGCGCCGGCCGTTCCTGCTCGAGGCGCGGGTGTCGCGCTTGTACGGCCACTCGTCCGCCTCGGGCGCCAACCACGTACCCGACGAGCGCGATTGCCTCTCTCTCTTCGAAGACAAGCTCGAGCAGCGCCAAGTGCTGACGCGCTCGGCGATGACCGACCTTCGCGCTCAGATCACGCAACAGCTGCTCGAATTGAGCAAGCGCGTTCGTGACGAACCGCAGCCTCGCGGCGCCGACATCTGGAAACACGTGTACGCCGACCGCGATCGGCTGCACGAGCCATCGCCGTCGCCGTCCGCGCGCGCCGGGACCGATCTCGCCGGGACGAACGGCACGTCGCACTGATGGCCACGCTCGTCCAAGCCATCCGTCTCGCTCTGCATGTCGGCGAGGAGCGCCACGGTGTCACCGACGTCTTCGGTCAGGACGTCGGCCCCCCGCTCGGCGGCGTTTTCACCCAAACGCAGGGGATTCGTACGGCCTGGAACACCCCGCTCGACGAGCGAGGCATCCTCGGCATGGCCATCGGCTTGGCGCTCGCCGGCCAGCGACCCATCGCGGAGATTCAATTTTGCGACTACGCATTCAACTCCATCGATCTCATGAAGCTCGCCGGGAGCATGTGCTGGTCGTCGGCCGGCGACTGGAATTGCCCCATGGTGCTGATGACGCCCGTGGGCAGCGGCATTCGCGGCAGCATTTACCACTCGCACTCGTTCGACGCGCAGGCCACGCGCATTGCGGGTTGGAAGGTGGTCGTGCCGAGCAACCCCCTCGACGCGTACGGGCTGATGCTCTCGGCGATCGTTGATCCGAACCCGGTCATGTTCCTCGCGCCCAAGGCGCTCATGCGCGCAAAGGCGGGGCCCGGGCAACGCATCCCGGGCGAGCCCGACGACGACCGCTTGCTCTCCAAGATGATCGATGCGCCGCTCGGCAATCGTTCGCGGTGGCGGCCTCGCTGGCCCGACGTCGAGGATCTGTTCGTACCGATCGGACAGGGCCACACCTGTCGCGAGGGGCGCGACGTGACGGTCGTCACCTACGGACGCATGGTGCCGGTCGCCCTGCAGGCGGCCGACCAGGCCGCCGCCGAGGGCATCGACACGGAGGTGGTCGACCTGCGATCGCTCGCTCCGTACGACTGGGAGCGCATCAAGGCCAGTGTCCGTAAGACCCGCCGGGTGTTGTTTCTGAACGAGGACACGGAAGTGACGAACTTCGGCGAGCATCTGCTGCGCCGCACCGTCGAAGAGCTCTTCTACGAGCTGCACGCGGCACCGCGCTTGCTCGCCGGCGCCCACGTGCCGGGCATCGGCCTCGCCGACGCCCTCGAGCGCGCGAGCGTCCCGCAGCTCGAGCAAGTGACCGCCGCCCTGCGCGACATCGCTTCGCAGCCACCCTAGCGCCGGGCGCTCAGTCGCGTTCCTTGGGTTCGTCGCGCGCCATCACGCGGATTTTGGGCAGCACCTGGGCGACGAAGCGGTCGCGCACGGCCTTCGCGCGATCGGGATCGCCTCGGGCTGGAATCGCAATGCCGAGGACCAGACATGCGCCCCGCCACGCGGGGTACGCGCCGTAGGCGACGGCGTACTGCTCGTGAAACGCGAGCGTCGCCGCCGTCGCGACGAGCGAATCGATGTCGACGATGCGGCCGTACCAAGAGATCGCTTGCGGCGCATCGTGAGCGATGACGATGTCGAACGACTCGGCCAAGGGCTCGGCCGCCCGCTCGAAGGCCGTGCTGCACGCGCCCGGCCGAGTCTCGTCCGGGACATGCAAGACGAACCCGCCGATGACCGCATGATGGGCTTTGCCGTATCGAAATGCGGCTAGAGTCGGCATCCCCCAAAACTTCACCCGCGTCCAGCGACCGGCATCGGGCAACGGAAGACGCAGGCTGTTCTGCCGATCGGCGCGCCAACCGAGGGGGCTCACTTTGAGCTGTTCGAGTGCCGCCGCGTGCCGTGCCCCGCCTTCGCCCCCTTCGGCCGTCTCGCCGTCGTCGCGGGGAGGGGAAGTAGGGACCACGACCGTGGGTACCGGCGGAGACGAGGCGCAAGCCAAGAGCCCGCCAACGCAAGCCGCAACCGCGATCCGGACGTCGCCGAGACGCAAACTCACCACCAAACGGTAGCAAACCGACCCCGACCCAGGACCCCGACCCACGACCCCGACCCCGACCCCGACCGCGACCCCGACCCCGACCGCGACCGCGACCCGCGACCGCGACCGCGACCGCGAACCCGACCCCGACCGCGAACCCGACCGCGACCGCGACCGCGAACCCGACCCCGACCGCGACCGCGACCCCATCGTCCCCCCCCGGGCGAGTCTCCGCCCCCGGTGATACGTTAAATCCGTTAAATCCCGACTGGAGCTCGAAAGCGCCATGGAGTCGCTGACTGAACCATCTCGGAGCTCGCCGACCGGCAGCGCCGCGCTCGTCCAATGGGTCGACGACATGGCACGCCTGGCAAAGCCGGCACGCGTAGTGTGGTGCGACGGGTCCGAAGAGGAACGCCATCGCCTCACCGAAGAAGCGGTGGCGAACGGCATCCTGCAGCCGCTAAACCAGAAGAAGCTGCCCGGTTGCTACCTGCATCGCAGCAACCCGGGCGACGTGGCCCGCGTCGAGCAGCTGACGTTCATTTGCACACCGACCCGACAGCAGGCCGGTCCAACGAACAATTGGATGCCGCCCGAGGAAGCGTACGCGCGTCTCGGGGCTCTCTTCGATGGCGCGATGCGGGGCCGCACGATGTACGTCGTGCCCTACGTCATGGGCCCGATCGATTCACCCTATTCCAAGGTAGGGGTCGAGCTCACCGACAGCGTCTACGTCGTGCTCAACATGCGCATCATGACGCGCATGGGCCGCGTCGCCCTCGATCGGCTGGGCGGATCGGACGACTTCAACCGCGGATTGCATTCGACGCTCGATTGCAATCCTCAGCGCCGCTACATCTGCCATTTCCCGCAAGACAACACGATCTGGAGCATCGGCAGCGGGTACGGAGGCAACGCCTTGCTCGGCAAGAAGTGCCTCGCGCTGCGCATCGCCAGCTATCTCGGTCGGGGCGAGGGCTGGTTGGCCGAGCACATGCTCATCCTGGGCGTCGAGTCTCCCGAGGGCGAGACGACCTACGTCGCCGCGGCGTTTCCGAGCGCCTGCGGCAAGACGAACTTCGCGATGATGATTCCGCCCAAGCGATTCCGAGGCTGGCGAATCTGGACGGTCGGAGACGACATCGCGTGGATGCACATCGGCGACGACGGCCGGTTGTATGCCCTCAACCCCGAGGCGGGCTACTTCGGAGTCGCACCGGGGACCAGCACGACCACCAATCCCAATGCGATGAAGATGATATCGCACGATACGATCTTCACGAACGTCGCTGTCACCAAGGACGGCGACGTGTGGTGGGAAGGCAAAGACGGCGACGAGCCGGAAGAGCTCGTCGACTGGCAGGGGCGCCCGTGGCGGCGCGGCGTGTCGACGGAGAAGCCCGCCCATCCGAACTCTCGCTTCACCGCCCCGGCGACGAACAACCCCGTATTGTCCAAGTTTTGGGACGACTCGCGGGGGGTGCCGATCAGCGCGATTGTGTTCGGCGGGCGGCGGGCGACGACCGTGCCGCTCGTCATGCAAGCCTTCAACTGGATGAACGGTGTTTTCTTCGGCGCGACCCTCGGCAGCGAAACGACCGCGGCGGCCTCCGGAAAGGTCGGGGTCGTCCGGCGCGACCCGTTCGCGATGCTTCCGTTCTGCGGCTACGACATGGGCGAATACTTCAGCCACTGGCTCGCCATGCAGGCGCGCATGGTGAATCCGCCGAAGATGTTTTTGGTCAATTGGTTCCGAAGAGACCCGTCGGGCCGCTTTCTGTGGCCGGGCTACGGCGAGAACATGAGGGTTCTCAAGTGGATCGTCGACCGCGCGCGATTGCGCGTCGGGGGCCAGGAGACGCCCTTCGGCTGGGTGCCGAAGGCGGGCGATCTCGACCTGTCCGGTCTCGACATTCCCCACGAGCAGGTGGACGAGGCCACGCACATCGACCTCGACGACTGGAAGGTCGAGCTCGAGTCGATCGGAACGTTCTTCGAGACGCTCGGACCGACCTTGCCGAAGCTGCTCGAACTGCACCGCGAGATTGCGCTCGAGCGCGTGCGCATCATGCGCGATCGCCGCGCCTCGGCGGGGGCACGATGAGGCCTCAGTCCGAGGCCACGAACGACGCCACGAACAAGTCGACCGAGCCAGCCCCCTCGGCCGAGTAGTACAGCCGGTCGCACGCTTGGTTCGGCGCGGCCGACGTGAGAGCACCCAAGTCGACGACCGATCCGAAGACGCCGGTGGAATCGTCGACCCACAGGGCGTCCAGCGTCCCGGACGTCGGGCTCAAGAACAGAGTCTGACCGTCGCTCGAGATTCCGGTCGGCCTGCCCGCAAGGCTGCCGGTCGATCCGCGCAGTGCGGCTCCGGTCGGCCATGCGTCCGTCGTGAGAAGCCGTGCGCTGCGAAACACGGTCGGCGTGCCGCCGCTCGGCGTCACCGAATAGTAGAAGGCCGCGTCGTCGGCGCTGATGACGGGATCGCCGTACACCGTGGCTTCCGACGCTCCGTCCGACGAGGCCATTTCGAAGTTGGAATAGCTGCCGTCGCCGGCATCGGTAGCGGCCGGTCCGAAGGGATCGCCCCGTGCGCTGCGGATCAATTCGGTGAAGCCCTGGCCACCCGAACCGATGAGCACCAGCCGGAGCCCGTCGGGGCTGAGTGCGGCGCGGTCGACGGCGTAGGGGCCGGCGGCGAGCATCTGCGGGGTGCCAAACGCGACCGCGATCGAGTCGCGATCGGCGTACTCGAGAATCGCCGTCGTGCCGTGACCGACCGTCCACGCGATCGAGAGCTCGTCGGGGGTGACCGAATCGAGCGTGTCCTCGAGGCCGACGCCGCCGTCGTCGCCGACGCTGCCGTCGAGCCCCGGCACGGCGGCGCCGCCGGACACCGTCGAAATCGCGACCGCCGTTCCGGTTCCCAGGATGGCGCCTGGACCGCACACGGCCGGCGGAAGACCCGGTCCCATGTAGACGGTGGAGTCGGCGCCGGCGGCATCGGAGTTCGGGGCGGCGTCGGAGCGGCCGGATCCGGCGGCGCCGTCGGAGCTTCCGGTCGCCGCATCGCTGTCGGAGCTCCCCGAGTCGGTGCCGCCGTCGGAGCTTCCGGCCGCGGTGCCGCCGTCGGAGCTGCCGGTTGCGGCACCGCCCTCCGAACCGCGGCTGGACCCGCTGCCGTCGATCGCGGATCCGTCGGAGCCGACCGAGGCCTCCGTGCCGCGACCGGCGTCTGTCGATCGCTGAGCCCCGGCGAGTGGCAGATCGTTGCTGCCGGGGGACGACGAGCAGCCGATGGCCGAGAGCAGGAGGCCCACCCCAAAGGCCGTGCAGTCGCGAAATGCCGACTTCATTCGGATGCGACGCAATCGTATTGAACTTGCCAGTTCGTCAGCTGCGGCGTCAGCGTGTGATTGGAGCTCGGGTTGAGCGTGGCGAATACCTCAAGGTACGGCTGCGACGTCTGCCCATTGGCGACGAGCGCCTGGTTGACCGTTTGCGATCCGGACGTCCACGTCGTCGTCGCCGTCGGCGGGGGTGCCGACGTTCCGACGTTGACGGCGGCGCCCCAATGGACTCCGTCGGTCGACGTCTCGGCCGTGAACACGATCGAGGTTCCGGTCGGCGTGACGCTCTGCCAGTACAGAAACTCCCAGGACGGATAGGTCCCGGTCGCGCAGCTTGCGGTGTACACGACCGAGAACGTCGCGCTCGAATACAGGTCGACGGGGGGCGTCGGCTGGCAGGTCCCGCTGGCACACTGAGCGCCCGTCGCGAAGTTGCAACATTGAGCGGCGGTCGTGCAGTTCGAGCCATTGGCGACGCATGAGGCCGTGGACACGGCCACGCAGTGGGACGTCGGCGGGTTGGCGAGCGGAGGCGGGTCGAGCTGGCACACCGCGGTCGCCGGCGAAGTGGTCGCGCCGCAGCAGTCCAGGTTGCTCGTGCAGAGGTTGGCCGCCGTCAGAGGCCCGGGCGGCTCGCACGCGGCCAGCGAGAAGTACGCCCGTGCGTTACCCGCCAGAAGCTCCTGACCCGGCAGGTAGAAAGCCGGAAAGCTCGGATCCGTGCCGGGCGTCGGACTCGGCGAGATCGCCGCGATCCAAATTTTCTTCGTCGTCGGCTGCACACTGAGGTCCTGGTAGCGCGGATCGCTCCAGTACGGATCGATCGTCGCCACGTTGCCGTACAGGCGCCGCGACGTGAACGCGACCCACGAATAGCCGCCAATCGTGACGGGCAGCACAGTCGGCTCGTAGTTGTAGACTTGTTCGTAGTACGTGCCGTTTTGCGCCTGCGTTCCGTGGTAGTTGGCGCCGCCCGGAAGGGTCGGCAGATACGTTCCGCCGTTCAAGTTGGTGAGAGGCGAGGCCTGGAATGCCGACGGCGTTCCGGTCTTGACCGTGCTCACCCACCACAGATTCGACGTGGCGCCGATATTGTTGCACGAACCAGAGCTGTCGCACGTCGACCGCGTGCCCGCCCAGTCGCGTCCGTTGGTCGTGATTTCGTTGCCGAACACGATGCCGTTTTGGCCTGCGGGCAAGAACGCCGGCCAGTCCGAATAGCTCGCGGCGTTCGCACCGGTGGTGGCAGGGGTGTAAAGCACTTGAAAGTTGGCGAAGGTCGACGGGGCCGCAAAGTCCATCATGGCGATCGACCGGCCGTCGGCGTTGATGGTTGCGAGCGGGCTCGCACTGCCGGAGTAGAAGTTGAACGCGACGTGCGCGGCATCGGTCGAGAACGCGGGCGTCGCCCCCCCGAGCGTGCTCGGCACGTTGCTGCTGATCTTCGTGCCGCTCAGACTGTACAGGGCGCTCGCTTGTCCCGTCGGGTTGGCGACGTTCACTCCGCCGATCGGCGCCGCACTCGTGAACAAGTAGGTGCCGTTGGGCGCGAGCGCCGCGTACGTGAAGACATCGCCGCCGTACGCCCCGATCAGCGTTTCCGATCCTTGAATGAGCGCCGGGGTTGCCAGCTGGGGATTGTAGAGAAACGACGTCGACTCGGTGCCGCCTCCGCTCGCGCCGTATTCGAGATACGAGTTCGATAGGAGGTTGCTTCCGCCGGAGGCCGCGCTGTGGCAAACGCGGCATCCCGCACCCGAAAGCGTCGGGTCGGTGTAGCCGACGACCACTTCGGGAGTGGTGCCGTTGACGGGCACTTCGAGGGTTGCCGCTCCGAACGCCGCCCCGAGGGGGGTGGAGCCGAAGTTTTGGACCAGGTTGGTGCCGTAGGAGTTGTAGAAGATATTTCCCTTGAGCTCGCCGTTGGCGAAGTGAATGGTCCTCGCCACCTGACCGTAGAGCGTGCCGCTCACGTAGCGCTGGATGGCGAAGTTCGCGTCGCCCCCGAGCGTGCCGCTGTTGCCGACGACGGTCTGCTGAAACGCGTTCCACACGCTTTGGGGAATGGTCGCCCGCGGTTGCCCCGGCAAGGTCGGCGTGGGAGCGGTCTGGAGCTCCGGGACGATTTCCGACCAGCTGAACATCGGCGTGCCCGTCGTCGGAAAGCTCAAGGTGACCTTGACGGCACTCGCCGTCGTCGCCGGGGTGTTGTTGTTGGTCCACTGGATGAGTGGAGGCGGCAGGCCGAGCGGGAAGACCGTGGCCGCGTAGGGGTACACGATCGTGATGTTGTCGGTGGCGCCCGTCGTCGTCGGAAACTGGGTGTTCGAGGTTCCGGTCGGAGCCGCGCTCGTATCGACGACGTTGACCGTGACGTTGCAGACGACGGCGGCTTGCAGCGCGCCCGCGTACGCGCTCACCGTGATGGGACCCGCGATGGGAACGGCGAGGGTGAGAACGCCGGAGCTGATCTCGGCCAGATTGTATTTGTCGACGGCCCACAGGGCCGACAGCGTTCCGGGATAACAGCCCGACGGCAGGAGCGCCGCCGTGTACGACACGGTATTGGGGCTCGGCGCCATCGTCGTGACGGCTAGGTCTTTGGCGGGGTCGGTGTTGGGGGTGATCTGCAGTTGATTGCACGCCGTCAGACTCGCCGGAACGCCGGTCAGCGTGACGGCCGCGTCGGTGATCGTCAGGCCCGAGTCGGCGCCGGCATCGATAGTCGTCGGAGTCTCGACGAACGTGGTGCACGTGGGGTCGCACGGATCCCCCGAGCACGCCACGGCGGGGATGGGACTCGCCAGGCGAATGTCGGGGCGGGCCGGAATAAATCTCGAGGTCATGTACGCGCCGACGCACGATCCCCACAGGCCGTCCGAGCACGTCCTCGTGCCCATCGAGCAGGTCACGTACGTGCCCGATCGGTTCACGACGCTGCCGCAGGGGGCGGTCGCGCCGGCCGTCGCGCACGCGCAGCCTTCGGCGGGCGATAGGCAAAGATCGGAAGCGTCCGTCTCGTGCTGCGGGCTGACCGCCGGAGCGACCTCGTCCAACGCGGACGTCGCATTGGTGCCGCAGCCGGACGCGGCCCAGCCGACAAGGCACAGCCATACCCCACCGAGGAGCCCCGCGGCGGCCGCGCGTACCCGCCGCGTCCGATGTATCCCCCCAGGCTTCATGTCAGAGCCCATCGACGGTCATCCGTCCATGGACGGCCGGCGGTCTCGCCGGGTGTACACCGCCACCCGGTGGTGGAGAGGCGTCGCTCCGAATCGTGGGGGGCCATGCGGTGGACTGGCCGACAAATTGAGCAATGGCCGTGCCGCGAGGCAAATTTTCTCGCGTTCGAACCCGAGCGAGGAGATGCGGCACGGAATCACCGCTTCGCGTGCCTCGACGGCGCGCCGTCGGGGCTGCAAGAAGGTCCGCGCTTCGCAACACTTGCATACCTTCCAGGCAGCGCACACCATCACCGCCATGTCGGACCGCATCGAGTCGCGCCTCAAAGAAGAACGCCGATTTCACCCGAGCCCGGCCTTCGCCGCGCGGGCCCGCATCTCGTCGCATCACATCTATGCCGCGATGCATCGGCAATCGATCGAAGAGCCCGAGGTGTTCTGGCGCGAGCAAACATCCGACCTCGTATGGCGAGAGCCGTGGACGGCGTGGTCCGAGTGGCACTTGCAGCCGAGCACGCCGTCGGTCGCCGGATCGGCGCATGCGAAGTTCTTCGTCGGCGCGAAGTTGAACGTCACCGAGAGTTGCCTCGACCGGCACATCGCCACGCCGCGCAAAAACAAGGCCGCGATCGTCTGGGAGGGCGAGCCGGGCGATTTGCGGACGATGACGTACTTCGAGCTTCATCGCGAGGTGGTCCACGCCGCCGCGGCACTGCTCGATCTCGGCGTCCGCCCGGCCGATCGGGTGGCGATCTACATGGGCATGGTGCCCGAGGCGATCGTGGCCATCCTGGCGTGCGCTCGGATCGGCGCGACCCATTCGGTCGTCTTCGGAGGCTTCAGTGCCGAGGCGCTCCGCGACCGGATCAACGACTGCGGCGCCCAGGTTCTCATTACCCAGGACGGCGCCTGGCGGCGCGGCAACGTCATCCCGCTCAAGGACATGGCCGACACGGCGCTCGAGGAGACCCCCGGGGTCCGCCACGTCTTGGTCGTCCGGCGCGCCGGAACGCCGGTCTCCATGAAGCCCGGGCGCGACCAATGGTGGCACGATCGGGTCGGAGGTCGATCGAGCGCCGAGTCGATCGAGCGCGCCGCAAGGCCCGAAGCGTTCGACGCGGAGCACCCGCTCTTCATCCTTTACACCTCCGGTTCGACGGGCAAGCCGAAAGGGGTCCTCCACACGAGCGCCGGCTATCTCGCGGGGGCCCACGTGACGGCCAAGTACGTCTTCGATCTGCGAGACGAGGACGTCTACTTTTGCACCGCCGACATCGGCTGGGTCACCGGACACAGCTACATCGTGTACGGGCCTCTGTCCTGCGGCGCGACGTGTCTGGTCTACGAGGGGGCGCCCAATTTCCCCGATTGGGGGCGTCTCTGGCAGATAATCGAGCGGCACGGCGTGTCGATTCTCTACACGGCGCCGACCGCCATCCGCAGCTTCATCCGCGCCGGCGACGCTTGGCCCAACCAGTCGGACCTGTCGAGTTTGCGTCTTTTGGGCAGCGTGGGCGAGCCCATCAACCCCGAGGCCTGGACCTGGTACCACCGCGTCATTGGCGGGCAGCGCTGCCCCATCGTCGACACGTGGTGGCAGACCGAGACCGGTGCCATCATGCTGACGACCCTGCCGGGCGCGATGTACTCCAAGCCGGGCAGCACGGGAGTGCCGTTTTTCGGCGTCGACATCGCCGTCGTCAAAGATCACGGCGAACCATGCACGGCGCTCGAAGGCGGCAAACTCGTCATCCGCGCGCCGTGGCCGTCGATGGCTCGCACGCTCTGGGGCGACGACGCGCGCTACTTCAAAACGTACTGGGACGTGATTGCCGGCGTGTACTTCACCGGCGACGGGGCGCGGCGCGACGAGGACGGCTACTTCTGGGTCGTCGGTCGAATCGACGACGTTCTCAACGTGGCCGGACATCGGATTGGCACCGCCGAGATCGAAAGCGCGCTCGTCAGTCACCCTGCCGTGGCCGAGGCCGCGGCCGTGGGCCGGTCCGATGACATCAAAGGTCAGGCGCTCGTCGTCTTCGTGACCGCCAAGGCCGGCCGCGCCGTGGGTCCCGAGCTACGGGCCGCACTGGAGGCCCACGTCGACAAGGAAATCGGCCGCTTCGCCCGCCCCGACACGATCCGGTTCGCCGACTCGCTGCCGAAGACCCGCAGCGGCAAAATCATGCGGCGGCTGCTGAAGGAGATCGCGGCAGGCGGTGATCCAAAAGGCGACACGTCGACGCTCGAAGACCTGAGCGTGCTGGCGAAGCTTCGCGCCGACGAGGAGACGTGAATCGTCGCCGGGGCCGGGGCGGCGACGCGACGTGTTAACGTAACGGCGTGCAGCCCACCAAGCGAGAGGGCATTGGGCCCCCGCCCGAGGCGGCGGCTCGCTTCGAGCCCGTCGCCGGTGCGATCGTCGCCGACAAGTACCGGATCGAGCGCGTTCTCGGCGAAGGCGGCATGGGCGTCGTCGTGCTCGCGACGCACATGGCCCTCGAGCAACCGGTCGCCATCAAGTTTCTCTTGCCGGAAGCGTTGCGGAGCAAAATCGCGGTCGAGCGCTTTCTTCGCGAGGCTCGCGTGGCCGCAAAAATTCGCAACGATCACGTCGCGCGGGTCCACGACGTCGGAACCATCGAGGGCGGGGTCCCCTACATCGTCATGGAGTACCTGGTCGGCTCCGATCTCGGCGACCTCATCGCCGAAGCCGGGGCGCTGCCGATCGACGAGGCCTGCGAAATCACCCTTCAAGCCTGCGAGGCGTTGAGCGAAGTCCACGCCGCCGGGATCGTTCACCGGGACCTGAAACCATCGAATCTGTTCATTACGCGGCGCGCCGACGGCGCCCCGTCGGTGAAGCTTCTCGATTTCGGAATCTCGAAGCTCATCCTCGGCCCCGACGAGGGCGGGGTCGATCCGGCTCTCACGTCGACCACCATGATTATGGGCTCGCCTTCGTACATGTCGCCCGAGCAGCTGAAGTCGACCAAGGAAGTCGACCCACGGGCCGACATCTGGTCGCTCGGCGCCGTCTTGTACGAGGCGATCGCGGGCAAGCCCGCCTTCCGAGGAGAGAGCGTTCCCCAGGTCTGCGCGATGATTGCGTCGGAGGATCCGCATCCGCTGTCGACCTACCGCGAGGGCGTGCCGCGGGATCTCGATCGAGCGGTCCAGGCGTGCCTCGAGAAGAATGCTGCCAAACGGATCACGCTCGTCGATCTTGCCCAGGTCCTTGCGCGCTTCGCGCCGGATCGCGCGAAGCCGTCGCTCGAACGGCTCGAAGCCGTCGTGGGATCACCCCGGTCGCGCGCCGATCCGGTCTCCGCGAGGATCGCCCTGCCGGTGCTGCCTCTGGCGACCGCCGAGTCCACCCGGACGGCCGCGGCCTGGGGCAAGGATCGGCGCGGCCGCGGGGCGGGAGGCGCCGCGGTCGTGCTGGTCGTGCTGGGTGTGCTCGGCGCCATCGCTGTCGCGATCGGTACGGGTCGGGTGAGCGTCGCTCGCCTAGGCGGCGACATCGCCGGCGCCAGTCACCGGGTCACGTCGGCCGCGGGTGCCGTCACGTCCGCCGCCGGTGCCGTCACGTCCGCCGTCTCCTCCGCCGTCGCCTCGTCGATCCCGGACGTGCCGCTGCCGACCTTCGACACGCCGTCGTCGTCCGCCGACTCCGACGACAGCGAAGACGATCCGGACGCCCAAGTGAGCGCTCTGACTGTTTCCGACGCCGGTCATCCCGCCAGCGCGGCCGCCACCGGGGCGCACCCCGCGCCATCGAAGGTCCACCCGCCCGCCAAAACACGGCATCCGGCGCGGGTGCGCCATCACCACATCTAGCGTGGATGTCGCCTGCCCCGAGGGCTCTGGCGCTAAATTTCCGTGCTCGGCTGACCGTAGGTGACCGGAGCGGGCTGGAGTCCCCACCGGCAGATCCCGCTGAGTGCTGCACGTGAACGAACCCATTCGTCTAGGACTTCTGGTCGACACCCTGCTCGCGCGCTACCAGGTGCGCCTATTTACGGGAGCGATACGCGGCGCGCGCGCGCGCGGCGCTCACATCATCGGGTTTCAGGGCCGGTTTCTGCGGATCGAGGGCGCCGAAACGGCGAGCTTCGACGGGTCGTTTCTGTTCGGTCTGGCGGCGGCCCCGGCCGTCGACGGGCTGGTGGTGGTGTCGAACATCTTGTCGACGGCGATCGGAGCCGACGC
>JBEKOY010000141.1:0-13160 GCA_049521295.1 Polyangiaceae bacterium
GCCCGGCGACGAAGCGTTCGAGGCGGAGATTCTCGCCCCGTTCGAGCGTGCCGCGTGCTCGCGTCCGTCATCTCCGGCCGCCGATGTCATGAAGCGGGCGGCGCGCCTGTCGCTGCGCGTCTACGTGCAGCCGAGCATCGAGAACGAAGTGAACAGGGCGCTTCGTGAGGCGGCCGATGCGGCGGCGACCCAAGTCTTCGCGGAGAACTTGCGCAAGCTATTGCTCGCATCGCCGTACGGAGCCAAGTCCGTCCTCGGCGTCGATCCCGGCATTCGCACCGGCTGCAAGCTCGCCGTCGTGAGCGAGTCGGGCGCCTATGTGGGCAGCGACGTCTTGTATCTCGGTTCGGACCGCGAGCGCGCGGCCGCCAAAGAGGTCTTACGCTTGGCCGTCGTCCGCGGCAGCGTGTCGGCCGTGGCCGTGGGAAACGGAACCGCGGGGCGCGAGACCGAGACGTTCATTCGAGACGCGCTCCGAGAGATGGGGTTCGGGCGTCTGCCTGTCGTGATGGTGAGCGAGTCGGGCGCGAGCGTGTACAGCGCGAGCGATATCGCACGAGAGGAGTTCCCGGAGCTCGATCTCACGATTCGCAGCGCCATCTCGATCGCCCGGCGTCTTCAGGATCCGCTCGCGGAGCTCGTGAAGGTCGATCCGAAGAGCATTGGCGTCGGTCAATACCAGCACGACGTGACACCGGGTCTTCTCAAGAGGAGCCTCGAGACGGTGGTGAGGAGCAGCGTGAACTCGGTCGGGATCAACGTCAACACGGCGTCCCCATACTTGCTCGCCGAGGTGGCGGGGATCGGTTCGTCGCTTGCGCGCGGCATCGCCGAGCATCGTCGGCGGAAGGGCGTCTTCAAGACGAAGCGCGATCTTCTCTCGGTCCCGCGGTTCTCCGAGGGTGTGTTCGAGCAGGCCGCCGGGTTCCTGCGCATCCCGGGCGCGGCGCATCCCCTGGACGATACCGGGATTCACCCCGAGCGGTACCCGGTGCTCGAGAGCCTCGCGGCACGCCTCGGCAAAAACGTGGGGGACTTGGTCGGTCCGGGCGCTTCGCTCGTCAAGCACGACGCTCAGTTCCGATCCGAAGTGGGGCAGTTTACCTTCGACGACATCGTGAAGGAGCTCGAACGGCCGGGCCGTGATCCTCGCGATTCGTTCATCGCTTGGAGCTTCCGCGACGACATCCACGAGATCACGGACCTGGCGCCAGGAATGGTAGCCCCGGGCATCGTCACGAACGTGACCCACTTCGGCGCGTTCGTCGACATCGGAGTGCACCAGGACGGGCTCGTCCACGTTTCGCAGCTCGCCGATCGGTTCGTGAAAGATCCCCGCGATGCCGTGAGCCCGGGCGATCGCGTCACCGTACGCGTCATCGAGGTGAACCTCGCGAAGCATCAAATCGCGTTGACGATGAAAACCGGGGCTGACGCCGCGCGGCCACAGCGGCAAGCGGACGCGCCGCCGGGCAAAGCGGCGCCCGCCGGAAACGCGCTGATGCCCTCGGGGGGCCTGAAGAACGACGCGCTCAAACAGCTGGAGCATTTCCGGGCGGCCCTCAAGCGGGGCCGGGATGGTTGAACGCGGGCATTTGCGCCGGCCTGGTTGTCGTCACCGAGAGTGTCCCTGATGAATTGGCAGAACGTCGTCCAGAAGGTCATCGAGCCCCGCGCCATCCGTCCCATCGTCAGCATCGGCGCGGGCTCGATCGTGCGGGATGCGCACTTGCCGGCCTACCGGCTTGCCGGCTTCCCCGTCGCAGCCGTCTACGATCGCGTAGAGGAACGCGCCGTGGCGCTCGCCCGGCATTTTGGCATCCCCAAAGTCGCCCAGTCGCTTGCCGAGGCCATCGATACGGCTCCCGCGCGTGCGGTCTTCGATCTGGCCCTGCCGGCGTCCGAGACCCCCGGCGTCCTCGCCGAGCTGCCCGATCACTCGGCGGTTCTCATCCAAAAGCCGATGGGCGAGAATCTGGAGCAAGCGTGCGCGATCCGTCGCCTTTGCGCCCGCAAGGGGCTGCTGGCCGCGGTGAACTTTCAGCTCCGCTTCGCGCCCGCGATGATGGCGTCGCGATCCCTCGTGGATCGCGGCGTGATCGGTGAGCTTCACGACGTCGAGGTCCGGGTGACGTGCGACATGCCCTGGCAACAGTGGTCCTTCCTGTTCGGCATCCCGAGAATGGAGATCGTGTACCACAGCATCCACTACATCGACCTCGTGCGATCGTTTTTCGGCGAGCCCGAAGGCGTGTACTGCAAGACCGTGAAGCATCCGAAACAGATGAACCTCGCGTCGACGCGGACCGCGATCGCTCTCGATTACGGCGAGGTGCGCCGCGCAAACGTGACGACCAATCACGGCCACGAGTTCGGCCCGACGCACCAAGAAAGCTACGTCAAGTTCGAGGGAACGCGCGGCGCGATCAAGGCGCGCATCGGCGTCAACCTGGACTATCCGCGCGGGCTTCCCGACACGCTCGATGTCTGCCGGCTGCTCGGGACCGTGCCGCCCTCGTGGGAGTCGATCCCGCTCGTGGGCGACTGGTTTCCGCACGCGTTCGTCGGCCCCATGGCGAGCCTCATGCGGCGGGCCGACGGCGAGACGAACGAACTACCCACCTCGGTCGAAGATGCGTATAAGACGATGGCCGTCGTCGAAGCTTGCTATCGGTCGAGCGCACACGGGGCGATGCACGTTCCGGAATGACACGGGGACCGGACCGGCCATGATTCAAAGACTCGCCGTGAACCCGGCGATACTCTGCGGATGTCGCAGGAATGCTGACGGCACATGAACCCGTTTCGCATCGACGACAAAACCGCTTTGGTAACCGGCGCCGGGTCGGGCATCGGCAAGGCCATTGCGGAGCTCTTCGCGCAGCAAGGGGCCACCGTCTGGGCTGTCGATCGCGACGAAGCGAGCGCTGAAACCACGGCGGCGGGGATCCGGGCCGCCGGCGGTCGCGCCGAATCGGCACGTGTCGACGTCTCTGAGGCCGCCGACGTCGAGGCGCTCGCGGGACGCATCGGGCCTCTCGACGTGCTCGTCAACAACGCCGGCATCGGACACGTCGGCAATCTTCTCGCCACGACGGCGCAAGACCTGGATCGACTCTACGCCGTGAACGTACGGGGCGTATTCAACGGCGCGCGCGCGCTTGTTCCGCCCATGCTCGATCGACGGCGAGGCAGCGTGATCAACATGGCTTCGGTGGGCGGGGTCGTCGCGGTGCGGGATCGCGTGGCGTACACCACGTCGAAGTTTGCCGTCGTGGGGCTGACCAAGGCGCTCGCTCTCGACCATTCTCACACCGGCGTTCGCTTCAACTGCATCTGTCCGGGCCGCGTGGAAACGCCGTTCGTCCGCAAGCGTCTTGCGGAAGTTCCGGATCCCGAACAGGCCTACCGCGATATGGCCGCAACGCAGTTGACCGGACGGATGGCCCGTCCCGAAGAGGTCGCTGCCGCGGCCCTCTACCTCGCCGCCGACGTGTCGGCGATGGTCACCGGCAGCTGCCTCATGGTCGACGGCGGATGGAGCGCAGGAAAGTGACGAGAGAATTCTCAGGGACAGTCACCGGCCTTCGGGCGTTCGACCTCCGGTTTCCGACGTCGCTCGATCGGCACGGTTCCGACGCGATGAATCCCGATCCGGACTACTCGGCCGCTTACGTGATTGTCGACACGGATCGGCCGGACGAGGGTGCCGGCCACGGGCTGACCTTTACGATCGGTCGCGGGACGGAAATTGTCGTCAAAGCCCTGGAGGCGCTCCGCCCGCTCGTCGTGGGTCAATCGATCTCCGAGTTCTGCGAGGCGCCCGGTCAGTTCTGGCGCAAGCTGACGGGCGACAGTCAGCTCCGCTGGCTCGGGCCCGAGAAGGGCGTGGTGCACATGGCCACGGCCGCCGTCGTAAACGCGATGTGGGATTTGCGCTCGAAGCTCGAACGCAAGCCTCTTTGGAAGGTTCTCGTCGAACTGAGTCCGGCGCAAATCGTCGAGATGGTGGATTGGCGTTACCTGACCGACGCGCTCACCCCGCGAGAAGCCACACGAGCGCTGGATCGACTCGTCGCCACGCGAAGCGCGCGCGAAAGCGCCATTCGGGAGAGCGGGTATCCGGCCTACACCACCTCGGTCGGCTGGATCAGCCACTCCGACGAGCGATTGAGGCGGCTGTGCCGCGAGGGCGTCCTGGCGGGCTTCGACCGCTTCAAGCTCAAAGTGGGACAGAATCTGAAAGACGACATCCGTCGAACGGCGATCGCGCGCGAAGAGATCGGAGCCGATCGTGCGCTCATGCTCGACGCCAATCAGCGGTGGGACGTGGCCGAGGCCATCGAATGGGTTCGCGCCCTTTCCGGGTGCTCGCCGATGTGGATCGAAGAGCCCACGAGCCCCGACGACGTGCTCGGACACGCCGCCATCGCCCGCGCTCTCGAGCCCCACGGCATCGGCGTGGCCACCGGAGAGCATTGCCCGAATCGCGTCGTCTTCAAGCAATTGCTCCAAGCCCGGGCGATCGCTTTTTGCCAGATCGACTTTTGCCGCCTCGCCGGCGTGAACGAGGTCGTCGCGGTTCTGCTGCTCGCGGCTCACTTCGGCGTACCGGTATGCCCGCACGCGGGCGGCGTGGGCCTGTGCGAATACGTGCAGCACGCCTCGATTTTCGACTACGTGGCCATCTCCGGATCGCTCGAGAAGCGCTGCATCGAGTACGTCGACCACCTCCATGAACATTTCGTGGACCCGTGCATCGTCCGCCGTGGGCGCTACCTCGTCCCGACCTCGCCGGGGACCCAGATCACCATGAAACCATCGTCGCTGAACGCCCACATCTACCCGACCGGCGACGTGTGGCAGAATCGGGCGCGCCCATGAGAATCGTTCGTTATCGCGACCCCGGCGGACGCATTCATTACGGCAGCCAAGCGCGGGACGGCGCCACCGTCCGCATCGACGGTGACGTCTTCGGCGAGCACGCCGTCACGAAAGCAACGGCGCAGATCGACAAGCTCCTCGCGCCGATCGCACCTTCGGGCATTTTCGGAATCGGCCTCAATTACCGCAGGCACGCCGAAGAAACCCTCGCGAAGATTCCCGAATACCCGATTCTTTTCATGAAGGGGGTCAACGCCACTCAGCACCCCGGCGATCCCATTCTGATTCCTCGGCATCTGCGGAGCGATGAGGTCGATTACGAGTGCGAGCTGGCCGTCGTCATCGGCCGGGCGGCCAAGAACGTATCGCGCGACCGGGCGCTCGATCACGTCCTCGGATACACGTGTGCGAACGACGTTTCGGCGCGCGACTGGCAGATCCGGCGGGGCGGCGGCCAATGGTGTCGCGGAAAGACGTTCGACACGTTCGCGCCGCTCGGCCCGTGCCTCGTCACGCCCGAGGAGATCCCGAATCCCAACGCGCTGAGAATCGCCACGCTTCTCAACGAAGAGCGCGTACAGGACTGGACCACGGCCGACATGATCTTCGATGTACCCCGACTCATCGAGTTTCTGAGCGCGAGCACCACTCTCAGCCCCGGAACGGTGATTCTCACGGGAACGCCGCACGGCGTCGGGATGGCCAAGACCCCGCCCCGCTGGCTCAAGGCAGGCGACGTCGTCACTATCGAGATCGAAGGCATTGGGAGCCTGACCAACCCGGTGCGGCTCGAAACTTCCTCATGAACGCCTCGCAGGCAACGGCTCCGCGGACGGGGATGTCGACGACCCGTGGGTCTTCCCGGATTTTTTGCCCCATCGCGGTGCGGTCGGGTACGCCCACGCTCGCAGAACGGCGATTGGATCACGGCACGGAGCGGGCGGGCGGCCCCACGTTCGGGACGTCAAGATCGTCCACTCGTCGGTAGTCGTGGTCGTTTGCCAGAGCCCCATGGCAAAGAATGTGCATGCGAAAAGCCTACCTCCCCGCCGTTCTCGTTTGGGCGCTGCCCAGCACGGGCCTCGCCCAGACGCCCGAGGGCTCCGCAACGCCGCCGACCCCGTCTCCCGCAGCGAGCGCGGCAGCATTGGATCCTTCGACGGTTCCGCCCCCGCCCCGGGTGGACGACCCGATGCTCGAACCCGTTCCGCCGCCGAAGCGAGTCCTGACTTCGTGGGCGGAAGCGCAAGAGCTGATGCGCATGCGGTCCACCAACCTCAAGACCGCACTCGACCAAGTGGTGCAGGCGGAAGGTCAGACCATCGTCGCTTTTGCCCAGTACCTGCCGTCGCTCGGTGGGTGCGCGGGAGGTAGCTCGGCTCCTCCGGGCTGCGGCAATGGCGCATTCTCGCATCAGCTCATCACCCGAACGGCCAACCAGTCCGTCGTGGGCGAACCCGTGTCGACCGTGGTCCCGATCCCGAACGTCCTCGCCGGAAGTTTGACCCTCTCGCAGGACATCGTCAACGTGCAGGAGTTCGACCAGATCGGCATCAACAAGCTGATGGAAGACTCGAGCCGAAGGACGGTGGACGACACGAGGCGCACCCTCAGTCTCAGCCTCGCCAACCAGATCGTGGCCGTGGTGACGGCGGAGCGCAGTACCGAAATCAACCGCAGCGGTCTGCGCGTCGCGCTCGAACAGCTCGAGCTCTCCAAGCGCAAGGAGGCGCTCGGCGCAGCCACGATGCTCGACGTCGTGCGCGCCAAGCAGAACGCTGCAAACGCGCGCGTGTCGCTGGTCAACGGCGACGAGGCGCTGCGGCAAGCACGAGAGGCCCTGGGACTGACACTCGGAATTCCCGAGGAGATCGGCGTCGCCCATGACATGAACGTCAACGGAGTTGCCGAGGAGGCCATCCGTGCGTGCCGTGTCGTCCAGACCGTCGACCAGAGACCGGACATCGACGCGGCGCGCATCAACGTGGAGGTTGCCAAGCGGAATCTGCGAAATACCTGGTATTCTTTTATCCCCGTCGTCACCGGGCAAAGCAGTTTGAGTGCAACGACGGCCATCAGCGGTGGGTACCCGAATCCCACGTGGAGCATCGGAGCCTCGTTTTCCGTCCCCATTTTCGACGGAGGCACCCGTCTCGGAACGATCAAGAGTCAGCGGGCCGCCGAGGACATCGCGGCCCAGACGCTCGAGACACTCCGGCGCCAAGCCGTCATTCAGGTGGAGCAGGCGCAACGCGGAATCGAAGTGGCCGAAGTTTCGTACAAGGTCGCCCTCGAGCAGCGGGACCTCGCGGCAGAGAACGACCAGATGACGCAAACCCTCTACTTCCGGGGGCAAGGCACCAGCGTCGATTTGGTTACGGCATCGGAGGCGCACCGCGAAGCCGAGCAGAGTCTGGTCGTGGCCGAGTTCGGCGAGGTCAAAGCGCGTCTGGCGGCGATCATGGCGCTGTCGACGTGTCCGTGGTGACACGGGGGCGCTAGGGCACACGGGCGCTATCGCTCGCCGACCCAGTTCACGCTAAGGCGAACCATCGTTGCGATGGATGACGAACGGCTCCTGAGCGTATCTCCCCAGCACTCGGTAAGGCTCGCTCGAGAGTTGGCGGGGCTGGTCGATCGCCCACAGCAGAGCGACTACGTCGTACGCACGATCGCACGGCGAGAGGCGAATGGCCTGCCGCTCATGTCAGCGGAGATTGTCATCGCCGGACGAGAAACGCGCGAACGGCATCCCCTGTCGATCACGTATCCACTGCACTTTCGTAAAACGTACTTTGCCGCGCGACTGCACGGCGATACCGCGAAAGAGTTCGAGAATCAGACGTTGGCGAGCTGCATCCTCGGCCTGCCACCGCCCATCGGATTCGCCGAGAAGGTCTTTCGCAGTTGCCTCGCCCCGGGGCGCCCGTACCAGCGCCTTTCGCCGTTCGGGGTCGACCCGGAAGAAGGCAATCTCCGCGTCGCGCAGAGGGTGCCGCTCGCATCGGCCGCCGGATTGTGGGGGTTCGCTGCCGGCGCGCTGGAGCAGATTTCCACACTTCATGATGCCGGGCTCGCTCACGGCGACGCCGAGCTGCACAACCTCGTCGTGTGCCCTTCGCCTCTCGAAGTCGTCCTCGTCGATTTCGAAGCGGCGGTCAAAAAGGATGAGCTCGCCGAAGCGGCCTGGCAAGCGCGAAGGGAAGCTGATTTGAACCCGTTACTGCGCGAAGCGGTGTTCCTTCAGTGCGTGCTCGGCCGTCAACGCGGTCCTCTGGCCGACGCTTCTTGGTTGGCGCTCGACCGCCTCTTTCGCTCACCCGAGAGGTTCCGCAGGGCGATGGAGGTTCAGCCCGATCCACCCGAATAGGACCGATGCGGGCCCACGGCGGTGCCGAGTGGTGCCGCGACCACCCCGTATGTCATGGGGGCGTGGGTGTGAACGCAGTCACGTTGGCCGTATGGACGACGATGTGGGCGCGCCGTGCGGCGGATGGGCCTGTTCGCGTCGCCCAATCCTCGGCGATTCGCCGTTGGTCGTCGGTTGCGACGTAAACGACGCGGGTCGCGCTTGCGTCGGCCGCTTCGGTGCGCGCCCATTTCTCGATCAGTTCGCCGTACGCGATCTGCTTCGGGTCGAACACGACGCGAACCGCCTCCGAGTGCGCCACCGTCCCCCACACGACTTCGAGGACGCCCGGCAGCGAACTCAGTGCGTCGCGTGTCTTTCGGCCGCCGGCGAGAAGCGCCGTGTCGAGCGTCGCTGCACAGCCGGGTTGCTCCCCCGGCGGCGGCGTGGCGCAGGCGTTGACCGTCGAAGCGGGAGCGGGGCTCTCCGGTACGGGCCCCGCGAAGCGAGCCCTGTACGCGCCGTAGCCCTCGGCCGCCAGACGGTCGAGCGGTACGAAGCGCAGCGACGCCGAGTTGATGCAATAGCGCAGCCGGGTCGGGGGGGGGCCATCGTCGAAGACGTGTCCGAGATGCGAATCGCCGGCGCCCGATCGGACCTCCGTGCGCATCATGCCGAGACTCATGTCCGAGTGCGACACGACACGGCCGTCCTCAATCGGTCGCGTGAAGCTCGGCCACCCGGTGCCCGATTCGAATTTGTCGAGCGAACTGAAAAGAGGCTCTCCGGTCGCGACGTCGACGTAGATTCCGGGGGCGTGATTGTCCCAGAACTCGTTGTGGAACGGCGGCTCGGTCGCGTCGTTCTGGCTCACTTCGAATTGAATGGGCGTGAGCTTGCGCCGCAGCTCGTCACGCGCTGGCTTCACGTATTGGCTAGCGGAAGCGGCAGGGGCGGGCGAACCATCCCGCGCGCCGCTGGCCGCATTCGCGGTCACCTGCGACTCGGCCGGAGCCGCTGAAGAGACCCGGCATCCCGGCGCCGACAAGGACATGACCACGAGTGTAGCGTAGGCGTCTAGGTATCGCATGGTGACCTTTCGGTCCGATCGGGTCGGCCGTTAGCGGCCGGTCCGTACCGACCTTTCGGATCGCACTCTGTCTTGCCCGGTTACGCAAGTCGAAGCGACCCGGTTACGCCCCTGCTTTCGGGGACAACCGAAAGAACGAGCCGCGATCGGTCGCGCACCCCGCGGAAAGGGCGCCGTGCTCGTCTTGCGTTGGGCATGCGCACACCAAGAAAGCGCCGCGCCGGCGTCCCTACCGTCTGATTCGACAAGGCCCACGACGGGGGCCCTAAAGCAGCGGGTCGCGTGGGACGTACTCCCGATAAGCATGGGCACGCGCTCTTCGTCGCAATCGCGCAGGTCAGGGCCGCAGCTTGCCGTGGCGATCGTCGGGCGCACGACGGAGCACGGAAACGTGCGGTGGACGCGACAGGAGAGCGAACGGCCATGAGGCGCTCTCGCCAAATGCTCCTTCTCGGGCTTGCCGGTACCGCAATGTGGGGCTGTAGCGCACTGCTCGGCCTCGACCGCTTCGACGGAGCGAGCTTGGCTGTCGAAAGCGAGGCCGGCGAGCCGCTCGACAGCGCCGACGCAGAGGCGGACGGCACGGCCAATGCGATGACCGCCCCCGATGCAAACGGGAGCGAGGGATCGGACGGCTCGAGTGCGACAGCCGACGCCGGCGGGGGACAAGGCGCCGAAGCCAGCGATGGCACCGGACAAGGAACGGCCGCCTCGGACGATGACGACTCGGGCTACGCCATCGATACCGACGCGAGTCGCGACGACTCGAGTCTCGTCGATGGGGCGAATGACGCGGTGTCCGACGCGGCTGTCCCCCTGTTCAGTTACACGTTCGATACGAGCACACAGGGCTGGAGTGTCTTCTGGGCAGGCCTCGGCGACGCCGGTGCCGACGCGTGCTCGCTCACGCTCTCCACGACCGAGGGAGACCCGACACCCGGCAGTCTGGAACTCAAGGCGCCCTTCAACGGCCCGACCGAGAGCCTCAATATGGGCGTCGTGTACGGGGATGGCGGCGTCGATCTCACAGGTCGGACCGTGACGATGAACGTGAAGCTCTCCTCCGGGCTATCGTCGGACCCCAACCATCTCGGCTACGCCCTGCAGTTCGCGCAGGACGTCAAATCCAACTGGGCGGACAATGGGGTCGTAGGCCTCCATCCGGGAGCGGAGTGGATCACCCTGACGATGACCCTGGACCACCCCAAGGGCAACGTGGCCAACGGCTTCTCCCCTGCCGCGATCCACAACGTCGGCGTCCAGTTCGGCATACCCGGCGGCGCGGCCGTGTCCTCTTGCTCCGCCGCTGACATTTTCATCGATACCGTCGTCATTCAGTAGCTTCGCCCGCATATGCGAGGAGCCGGACTCGCTCGATCCCGTCCTTTCGACGGCGCGCCGCGAATCGCGGGGCACCCGGGTGCGAGCAAAAGGGTCGCGATCGGAACGAGAAGCCTCGGCTCTTGACGGCAGCCGGCCAATCGGTGGAAGTTGCTCGCGTTAGCCCATGGCTTGAGCCGCAGGTCGTGCAAAAACCACTCCACCCGAGCACGGACTCGCGACGATCGGGCCTACCTGTTTGGGAGGTAGCGCGATGAACGACACGAGGGGGATGCTCTCGGCCATCACGACGCTGATCGTCGCCGTGGTCAGTTTTGCGAGTTGCTCAAGTCCGACCGAAGCCAGTGTCACGGACGGCGGGATGGACGCCACCTCCCCAGCCGCACAGGCCGGCGGCTCATCGACAGGCTCGTCCAACCCCGGTTTGACCAGCGCGGGGCCTGCCGACAGTGGTCCGGCCGGAACGGCACCGATGGGCAGCGGCGGGGCCGATGCGCGATCGATCGCCAGCGACGCGGCCGACACGGGTTCGACCGGCGGCGGCTCGGCCAGCACGGGACTGGGCGATAGCGGTGCCGGCGCTTCGCCGGGCTCGGCCTCGACGGTGCCGAGCCCGAACTGTGGAACGGGTGCCGCGGGCGTGACCCACTGTGGGGCGGGCGACAGTGGCAGCGAGAGCTGCTGCACGAGCTTGCCCGTGACGGGCGGGACCTACGACCGAACGTACACAAACAGCGGAGCCGGAGCGACGGGCCTGGCCGATCCGGCTACTCTGAGCGCGTTTCGCCTGGACAAATACCTGGTGACGGTCGGACGGTTTCGGCAGTACGTGAACTACCTGACGAGCGCATGGGGCGCGCCGCCTGCGAACGGCAGTGGCATTCACACCCATTTGAACGGGGGCCGCGGACTGGCCAACAGCGGCAGCCCGGGAACCTACGAGACGGGTTGGAACGCGACGGCCTGGAATGCACTCGCCGACTCCATCACGCAGCTGCCGGACATCGCGACGGGACCCGGAGCGGCGAGTACCTGGAACACGAATCTGGCCTGCGATCCGGACTACGCGACATGGACGACTTCGGCGGGGAACGACGAGAACCTGCCCATCAACTGCGTGGACTGGTACGAGGCGTACGCGTTCTGCATTTGGGACGGGGGCTTTTTGCCAAGCGAAGCGGAATGGGAATACGCAGCGGCGGGAGGGAGCCAGCAGCGAGAGTATCCCTGGGGATCGACCGATCCGGGGTTGGCAAACCAGTACGCGATCTACGGTGACGGCGAGAGCGAATGTTACTATCCGACCGGCACGGCGGCGCCCTGTACGGGCGTAACGAACATCGCCCCCGTGGGGACGCCGACGCTCGGAGCCGGACTGTGGGGCCAGCTCGATCTGGAGGGGGACGTATTTGAGTGGAATCTGGACTGGTACGCGGCCTACACGGCTTGCACCGATTGCGCCGACTTGACGACCGCCTCCAATCGGGTCATGCGCGGTGACTTGCTCAACGACGCGACCGAGCTCGTTCCTCCGGACCGCTTCGACGTGGACCCGTCCTACCGAGCCGTGAACCTCGGCTTCCGGTGCGCCAGGACCCCATCGGCGACCACCACGGCAACCGCGACGGGTACGACCACGGTCCCGACGGTGGGGACGACGACGGCGACCCCAACCGGAACGACGACGGGGCCGGCCACTGGATCGCAAGGCGAGACGACGCCCGGCATGGACGCCGCGGTGGTGGTACCGGCCGGCTGCACACTGCCTTCGCCGGTGAGCTTCCAAGCCGACGTACAGGGCTTTTTGAACACTTCCTGTGGAAAAACGGGGACCGCCAATGCCAGCAACGGCGGCTGCCACGTGCTGGACGACGAGTCGACCCTGGTGGAGGGAGGAAAAAACCACGCCTACGATTGGATTACAGGAACCGCTCACGCCTCGTCGTGTCCCGAAACGCCGACCCCTTTCCGCTTTCAAGTGGTGATGGCGGTCATGCAAGAGGCCGATCCCCCCTCGTGCTCCATGTGCGACAAAATGCCGACCGCCACGACGCCCCCTCACGCAGCGCTCACGGCATGTCAGATCGCGACGTTGCAGTCCTGGCTCGACGAGCCGTACGTCACGCAGCTGCACCGATACGACGGCATCTCGCCAACGACGCCCTATGCGATGCCGCCCTGGAACTGAGACAAGGCCGCGCACTCTTACCGTCGACAACGACGACGGGTCGGTCGCGTAGCACCGAAGAATCTCCCGCCGACAAACGACGACCGAGCGTGCTTTTGCCGCCTGCGCAAGGGGGAGTGGGCGAAACCGTTACTCACAGGCGGTGCCCGGGACGAACGTACAGCGCGTCGCCGAAGGGTACCTGCGATGCACTGAAGATAGTGCGGGTAGTTCGCCCCCGAAGGTCGGGGTCGGGGTCGGGGTCGAGGTCGAGGTCGAGGTCGAGGTCGGGGTCGAGGTCGGGGTCGAGGTCGGGGTCGGGGTCGAGG
>JBEKOY010000142.1:0-13132 GCA_049521295.1 Polyangiaceae bacterium
AAAGGAACATCATGCGCCATAAAGTGCGCCCGCCGCGCTTCGCGATCGGGCGCTTGCTGGGGTTGGGCCTCACGATGGGATCGTGCGCCTCGGGACAAGCGGGCCGCCCGCCCCCCGGCTTGCCCGCGCCCGTATACGAGGAGCCCAGTCCGCCCCGCAGCGATGAGCGGCAGGATGGCGGTGCGACGGCGGGACCGGGGCCCATCCCCTCCGCGCCAGCGACGACGGCCAACCCCGCGAGAGAATGAACACCGCAGTCCGGCTGACTCGGACGTCATGCTAGCGTCCAACGCCGATGCCGGCTCCCAAGATCGATCGCGCGCTCGTGCTTCGCGTGGCCAAGCTTGCTTGCCTGTCTCTGGCCGAGCCTGAGCTCGATCGGTTCACGCACGAGCTCGCACGGATCGTGGGGTACGTCGAGCAGCTCGATGTTCTCGACACACGCGACGTCCCGCCCACGGCGCACATTCAGCTCGACCGCACCCCGTGGCGGGAGGACGAAGAGCGGGCCAGCCTTGCGCGCGACGAGGTCCTGTCGCAGGCGCCCCGGGTGGAGGCCGACGGTTTCGCCGTGCCGGCATTCGTCGAGTGAGCGGGTTGTCGGCCGACTTCGGTGTCATCGAAATCGCCGACCGCGTTCAGCGGGGTGAAATCACCGCTCAACAGGTCACGTCCGCCGCCCTGGCGCACATCGCGGCCACCGACGGAGAGGTGCATGCGTTTCTCTGCGTCGGGCACGCCGCGGCGGTCGCACAGGCCCGCGCGATCGACGAGCGGCAGTCGCGCGGCGAGCGCGTGGGCCCACTCGCCGGTGTGCCCGTCGCGATCAAAGACGCCATCTGCACCCACGGACTGCCGACGACCGCGGGTTCGAAGATCCTCGCCGGGTACGCGCCGCCTTACGACGCGACCGTCATCGAACGGCTGCGCGCTGCCGGGGCCGTCATTGTCGGAAAAACGAACATGGACGAGTTCGCGATGGGCTCGTCCAACGAGAACAGCGCGTTCGGTCCGGTCAAGAACCCCTGGAACACCACGCTTACTCCGGGCGGTTCGTCGGGCGGGAGTGCGGCCGCCGTAGCCGCGCGCATGACCCCTTGTGCCCTCGGAAGCGACACCGGCGGATCCATCCGACAGCCGGCGAGCCTTACCGGAACCGTAGGCATCAAACCGACCTATGGCCGGGTCCCTCGCTACGGGCTCATCGCGTTTGCGTCGAGCCTCGATCAGATTGGACCGCTGGCGACCGACGTGCGCAGCGCGGCGCGCGTTCTCTCCGTGATTTCAGGGCACGATCCGCGAGACTCGACGTCGCTCGACGTTCCGGTGCCCGACTTCGAGCAGGCGTGCGGCCGAAGCGTCCGCGGGATCCGGGTGGGGATACCCGCAGAGTACTTTGCCGAAGGTCTCGACCCGGAGGTCGCGACGAGCGTTCGAACTGCGGTCCGCGAGCTGCAGGCCGAGGGATGCGTGGTGCGGCCCGTGAGCCTGCCCCATACCCGATTCGCCGTCGGAACGTACTACGTGCTGGCTACCGCGGAAGCGTCGAGCAATCTCGCTCGATTCGACGGCGTGCGCTTCGGCTTGCGAGTGGGTGCAGGCGCGAGCGGACACGATCTTCAAACGATGTATGGGGCGACGCGCGATGCCGGGTTCGGGGCCGAGGTCAAGCGCCGGATCCTGCTCGGGACGTTCGTCCTCTCTTCCGGCTACTACGATGCCTATTATTTGAAGGCGCAGAAGGTGCGCACGCTGATTCGCCGCGACTTCGACGACGCATTTCGGGAGGTCGACGTAATCTGTTCGCCGACTTCGCCCACCGCCGCGTTTCCGCTGGGCGAGAAGATCGACGACCCTCTCGCGATGTACCTCAACGACATTTTCACGCTTCCCGCGAGCCTGGCGGGTGTCCCGGCGATGAGCGTACCGTGCGCGCCCACGGCAGCGGGCCTCCCCGTGGGCCTGCACGTGATGGCCCGCCCGTTGGACGAAGCGACGATGCTGGCCGTGGCAGCCGCCTGGGAGTCGCGCTCGCCCGCACGCGGACTCCTCGCCCCGCTCGGTCGTCGGGCGGCGTGACGGTCTGCAACGTCGACGTGGGGCCTCCCGGAGGCTCTCAGCCGACGACCAGACCGGCGGCCTCGAGACGACCTTCGCGGACATCGTAGATTCGCACGCGGGGGGCGTCTTCGTCGTCGACCGTCGCCGTGACTCCGAAGATTCGCTGAACGCCGCATCCGAGAGCGCGATCGACCACGGCGTGCAGATGTCCGTGCAAAACGAAGATATTCCGGAACTTTTCGAGTAGTGACATCATTCGGGTCGCGCCAATCAGCCCGTCCACCCAGTGCCACGCGCTCGTCTTACGCAGGAAAGGCGGGTGGTGCTGGACCACGACGAGCGGTCGGCCCGACAGTGACGGGTCACTCGCCCGCCTCTCGAGCGCAGCCAGGTTGGCCCGATCCATCAGCCCTGCGGAGCGCGTCACCGGCTGGTACAGCGTCGCGTCCACCGGAAGCAGGATCGCCCCGCCGATGTCGAGGGCCTTTCCGGGTCCCTGGGCGCTCGTCTTCGCGAAAGCCGCGAGAGGGCCGGCCAACGCCCACCGCCAAGCGTCCGGCGACGAGTAGAGATCGTGATTGCCGGGCACGAGCGTCGTCTGCTCCGGACGAATACCCGAATCATGCAAACACTCCGCGAGGGTCTCGTACTCCCCGGGCGATCCAATCTCGGTCAGGTCCCCGGACAAGACCACATGGTCGGCTCCCACCCGCAGCGCCGTCCGGAGCGCGCGGTCCAGCTTTCTCTGTCGTCCGATCGCATCGAGCGGGCGACCGAAACTCAAGAAACGTGTGCGCATCGACCACCCCGACCGAGTCCTGCTCGGTCTCGGGTCCAGCACATGCGCATCGGACAGATGCACGATGCGCGTCATCCCCATCGCGTCCATGGCTTCTTCTCCTTACGCCTTAGGAAAGCGCCACCGGTGCGCTTGCCCATGCATAAGTATCGATCATGGACAAGTCAGGAATCCCACAAAAGGGAAACGCTTACGCAACATGACGTGTTCTCATAACGTATTTTACCCTGAGCGTTCGCTCCGCCTCGACTCGACTCGACTCGCTGCGCTCGCTCGGCTCCGCTCTCGCCAAACCGACACTCGCGACACGTCGATGGGAGCGATGCCGCTCGCATCGAGCTCCCCAGCAGGAACGTTTCGGGAAATCTCGGGGGGATACCCTGTAATGAAATCTCGGGCACCCTAAGCGGGGCGAATGCCGCTACCCTCAAGCACCCTAGCAGGAAACGCGTTTCGCGCTAATCCTGAAATGGTATTTTGTAATGCAATTTCGAGCACCCTGAGCTCGCTTTAGGTCGCGAAGACTGGGACGCCCGGAAGGGGGGCCCGCTCTTACAGTAGGCGCGCTTGCCCGCTGCAGAGCTCGCCGCGTGCTTCCTGCCGGGGGGAGCTGGCCGCGTGCTTCCCGCGTCGTCGCGCGCTTGCCCGCTGCAGAGCACGCCGCCGCGCGCTTGCCCGCTGCAGAGCACGCCGCCGCGCGCTTGCCCGCTGCAGAGCACGCCGCCGCGCGCTTGCCCGCTGCAGAGCACGCGCGCTTGGCCCGCTGCAGAGCACGCCGCCGCGCGCTCTTAATGCTCGCCGTGTGCGTCCTGGCTCGGGTGCTTGTCGCGCGTTTCGTGCTTGGGGGAGCTCGCCGCGCGCTTCCTGCTGGGTGCTCGGCTTCCTGCTGGGGTGCTCGAGGGGAACGGCATTCGCTCCCCTCGACGTGTCGCAAGTGCCGGGTCGGCGAGAGCGGAGCCGAGCGCGCGTAGCGAGTCGAAGCGGAGCGAAGCGCTCAGGGTGATCCACGTGCCTGACGAGACCCGGAGCGAACGCTCAGGGTGATCCAGGTGATTTAACCTAAAAAATAAAAAAACCAGAGAGCTGACCGCGGTGATTGATGGCGTAGATGCTGTCCACGTAGGTCGTCTTCGTGGTCGCGAATTCGACGCCGAATCGAACAGCGGGGAGTGGCTCGACGAAGAGATTTACGTCAAACCAGTTACTCGCGTGCATCAAGCTCGACGCGCTGCCGATCGTCCCCTCGGCGTAATAGTGGATGTTGGCGCTCTGCAGGCGCGAATAGTTTCCGGAAATCCAGAGCTTACCGTCGGTACCCGGGACGTAGTACTGCAGGCCCATGAGGTACGAAGTCCACTGGATTCCGTGCAGCTTGCCCGCGTAATCGAATGTCACGACGCCGGGATCGATGTCCGGCGAATAGGATCCCGTGGCGGGAGCCGGGAATCCGACGCCGCCGGTCAAGCCCGTGTACATGTCCGCGTCGCCGTAGCCGGTCGAGAATTCACCGTTGAGCGACAGCGAGTTGTCTTTGCTCTCTTTGGTCCCTGGGATCACGGGAACGAATGCGTCGGCGGCGACGGCGCCCATCGTCAGGTCCGTCGTGTTCGTCCCGTTGACGGGAAAACTGTTGACCGCCACGTGCCGCACCAGTCCCGTCACGGCGACGGACAACGGTGAGATCTGCGTTCCGGCCGATCCGACCGTTTGCACGCCGGTCCACGAATCGATGGCCAAGCGAAGCCCGCCCTCGCCATCGGGCGTGGCGCTGTCGCGCTGAAATGGCCGGACCGCCGCAACGGCCGCTTCGAACGTCACCGGATACGCTTTGACGGTCTTGCTGATCCGCAGCTGCGGCGTTCGTGAGTATATCTCGCCGGAAATCCCCTGGATCTCGACCGTGTTCGGCTGATACGCGGACTGCCACCCGTAGAGCTGCCAGTACTGGCCGAATAGAATATCGACCACCGGCGTTTCGACCTTCAAGTTCATGTGCCGGATGCGAAACGTCGGATTCGTGAAATACGCGGCCTCGGTTCCGAAGGCCGAATTGGTCGCGGAGGGCACCGCGTAGGGGCCGGTGCCTACCGGAAGCTGCGTCCCGAGGAAATCGCTTTCGATCATCGCGGACGCGCGAACTCCGTAGTACTCCGGCGCTTTCATGCGAAAGCCGAGGCGCGAGTTGCGGGCACCCACCTGGAGGCGTCCGTTGTTGCCCGCGAGCGTCCCGGCCCGCGCGATGGACGAATTGCCCGACAGATCGTTGAGGCTGCGGGTCGAGTCGTAAATCGAGTCGGCCTCGACGAAGCCGTAGAGTGTGCTCGCCCACTTGCCGATGACGACGTGCTCCTGGTTGGGCAGCTGCGTGCCCACGCTTTCCGCCATGTCACGAGCGGCACTATCGTATTCCGCCTGCGTGATGATGCCCTTTTCGCGCATGATGCGCAGCGTCACCAGTTGAATGGGGGAGCCCGGCGAGGCGGGATCGGGCGGCGGCGCCGCGGGCGCCGGGGCCGCCGTCGAGGCACTACTCCAGGCCGGAGCCGTGGACGGCGCCGGTGTCAAAGGAGCAGCCGGTACGGGAGCCGGCGGCGCGGCCTCTGGAGGGGGGGGAGGCAACGCCGACTGGGCGAACGCCGCGCCTGGCAGTGTGAACAGCAGTGAAACGGCCGAAATGGAGATCGGGTGTTTTCGTGTCACGGTGTGGCCTCTTTCGTTTGGGCGCACCGTGCTCGCACTCCGTGTCACAAATGTGACGAGTCCGAGACAAGTTAACTGCGACCGCCATCGACGCGGGGCGGCGGATGCGTCCGGACGTGCCGGACGTCTTCGCCGCGGACCATGAAGATCACTTCCTCAGCGATATTGGTCGCGTGGTCCGCCACTCGCTCGAGGTATTTTGCGACGTGAATCACGCGGATGGCCTCTGCGACCTGCGTCGTGTGCTCCGTCATGAAATCGGTCATCGCGTGAATGATCCGACCGTAGAGGTCATCGACCGCGTCGTCGCGAACCAGCACCTGCTCGGCGCGGGTCGGCTCCCCTTGGACGAACGCGTCGAGCGCATCGCGCAGCATCTCCTGCGCCTGCTCACCCATGGCCTTCAGCTCGCCACGCACCTTTTCTTTCGCCGTGCCGTGTTCCTCTTTCGCGCGCTCGGCGATGTTCACCGCCTCGTCGCCGATTCGCTCGAGATCCGTCACCAGACGCAACGCCCCGGCCAAGAAGCGAAGGTCATACGCCACGGGCTGACGCAGCGCCAGGACGCGCAGCGCCAGCGCGTCGATGTCCATCTCGTCGCGGTCGATGTGCCGATCCAGCTCCTCGACCTCCGCGGCGATCGGCAGGGAGCCTTCCCAGAATGCCTTCAGGGAAAGCTGCAGAGCGCGCTCGCATCGCGCTCCCATGGCCAGAGAATGGGCGCGCAGCTCGCGCAGCTCCGACTCGAAATCGCGGCTCGTGTGAGCGCCGTGGGTCATCTCGTCACCTTCTTCATCCTCGTCCCCTCGGCGCCGCCAAGCCGAGCGAAGCGCGACGCGAGAGCGTTCGTGAGCGCCACCAGGACCACGAGCACGGCTGCGGTCCCCGCGCTGATCTCACCCCGGTCCGGAGAGAGCCCGGCCGAGTTGACGTACCAAAGGTGAACCGCCAGAGTTTCGCCGCCCCGGAACGGGTCAAGCGAATACGCGGTCGAGCGCGAAATCGTCGTGCCGGCGGTCATAATGAGCGGCGCACTTTCGGCAAACACCCGCCCCACGGACAGGACCAAAGCGCTCAAGATGCCCGGCCACGCGTACGGCAACGTAACGCGCCACGCCGTCTGGACGGGAGTCGCGCCGAGCGCGAGGCTCGCCTCGTCGAGCTCGCGCGGAACGGCATGCATGCTTTCCTCCGCGATTCCGACCACGAGAGGCAGGTTGAGAAGTGCCAGCACGACCGCACCCGCGAACAACGAATAGCCCATTTTCATCTGGACCACGAAGACGAGAAACCCGAAGAGGCCATACACGATGCTCGGCAGCGACGAGAGCGTGTCGAGAGCCATCCTCACCGTGGCCACAAATCGCGCCGCGCGCGCGAACCGGGCCAAGTACAGCGCCGCGCCCACCCCGACCGGGAGGGTGATCGCGGTGCTCAGTACGGCGAAGTACAGCGTGTTGAATATCTCCGGGCCGACCCCGCCCCCCGCCTTCGTCTCGCTCGGAAGCGAAATGAGAAACCTCGGAAGGTGGTCCCTTCCGAACAGCACGCCGGCGAGGGCCACGACCGAGATCCCCACCCACGTGAGGCGCTCGGCCCGGCGATTCCACCCGCCGAGTCGATTCATCACGGACCGCGCGACGAACGCGAGGCACCAAGCGATCCCGCCGAAGATAGCTGCCGCCACGACGACCCGCATGACGTCTTCGTGGTCGATCCCCGCGAGCGGTGTCGGATAGGCCGTAAAAAGGACGATCTTGCCGGCCCCTCGAATCAGCAAATACAGGAGCGTGCCCGCGTATGCGCACGCGACCAAGAGCGACGCCGCTCCGAGAACGACCTTGAGCACTCGCTCGAGCGAGCTGCCGACGCGGCGGCTCCGATGAAGATGGGGTACCGCGGTCATCGGGCCCTCCGGGACAGAATTCTCGTGACGACGACGACGATGACGGACACGACCAACAGGACGAGCGCCATCGAAAAGAGAACGTCGTTTTGCACGGTTCCCGGCCTTGCCTCTTGCATGTCCATCACGATCTGCGCCGAGATCGTCGTCGTCGGCGAGAACAAATCCGCGGGCAGTTTGCGTGCGCCGCCGATGACCATCTGAACGGCCATGGTCTCGCCTGCGGCGCGCGCAAATCCGTAGAACACGGCAATGAGAAGACCGCGCCACGCGTACGGGAAGGAGACGCGGAACGCGGTCTGCCACGACGACGCGCCAAGCGCTGCGCTGGCTTCCCGAATCTCTCGGGGAACTCGAGACATCGCGTCGAGCGAGAGGAGAAGGACGGTCGGAGTGATCATCACACCCAACAGCACCGCTGCGGCGGCGAGTCCCTCGCCCGTCACGGGCGCGTCCGCCCCGCGAAAAAGGCGCCCCACCTGCGCCATCACAGGCACGAGATAGACGAGCGCCAGCCACCCGTAGACGACACTCGGAATCGCCGACGCGATCTCCATGATCCGTCGGTGAATGCGACGCAGCCGATCGGGAGCGAACTCCGTCAACCACACCGCGGCGAACACCGCCGGCGTGGCCCCCAGAAGAGTGGCGCCGAAGGCGCTCGCGAACGTGCCGGTGATCAGGGCCAGCCCGCCGAATGAATCCGCCTCCGGCTTCCACGTCTCGCCCGCGAGCAGCGTCCAGATCCCGACATGCGCCATGCCGCGGATGCCGGTCTGGGCCAGAAACGCGATCATCGCGACGGTCGTTACGATGACGAAGCCCGCACTGCTCACGAGGGCCAGGCGCACGAGCGAATCGCCCGCCCGCGGGCGGCCCGTAATGTGCCGCGCTCGGGTGGAGGCATCAGAAGCGGTGACCGCCATTCCGTGCGCCATCTTCAGTTCTCGTCGCGCGAAACCTTCATCTGCGTGACCGGAATGAAACCCTTGACGCTCGGTAGAACTTCGTCCTGGAACGCCGGCGACAGGATGTAATCGATGAACTCTTTCGCGGCTCCGGTCGGCGGGCCATGGGTATACATGTGCTCGTACGACCAAATCGGATAGCTGCCCGATGCAATGCTCGACACGCTCGCCTCGACCGAGGCCGCGTCGCTCTTGATCCCGAACGTGAGCAGATCCGAGTCGGCGAACGACATCGCCAGGTAGCTGATGGCGCCCTTGGTTTGCTTGAGCTTCGCGACCAGTGCGCCCGAGTTGTCCTCGGTCTGCGATTCGACGAACTTGTCGCCACCGAGCACCACGCTCCCGAAGACCGAGCGAGTCCCCGACCCTGGGGCGCGGTTGATGACGACAATGGGAACGTTGCCTCCGCCCACGTCCTTCCAGTTCTTGACGTCGCCCGAAAAAATCCTGGCCAACTCGGCAAAGCTGATGGCCGTGATTTTCTCGTTGTACGCTCCCTTGTTCGCCATCGCCGCGAAGCCGATCACCGCGACCTTGTGGTCGACGAGTTTTCCCTTGAGATCGGCCGGCGCAAAGATGTCGCTGTCACCGACCTGCACGGCGCCCGCAGCCACGTCGGCCAAGCCCTTCTTGGAGCCTCCGGCCGAGACTTCGACGCTGATGCCCTTGTGACTCGCTTCGAATTTTTCTTTTGCGGCATTGACCAACGGCTGCAGCGCACTCGATCCGCTCACCTGAACCGTTCCCGTCTCGACGGGGCCGCCCTGCGATGCGCTGCCGGCCGAGGCCGACGGCTGCTGTGGAGCCGGCGGCGCGCTCCGGTCGCACGAGACGAGCAAGAGCGCTGCGCCGGCGCATAGAATGGCCACCCTGAAATCTGGCATCAGCCGAATCTCCCTGTGATGTAATCCTCGGTTTCGCGCTCTTTGGGACGGGTGAAAATCGTGGTCGTGTCCGCGACTTCGACCAACCGACCCATGTAAAAAAAGCCGGTCCGCTGAGACACGCGCGCGGCTTGCTGCATGTTGTGTGTCACGATGACGATGGTGAGGTCGTCGCGAAGCTCGGCGACGAGATCCTCGATTTTCGCCGTCGCAATCGGGTCGAGCGCGCTCGCCGGCTCATCCATCAGCAGCACCTCGGGTTCGACCGCCAGCGCGCGCGCGATGCACAAACGCTGCTGCTGGCCGCCGGACAAACCAAGACCCGATTCGTCCAGCCTGTCTTTGACTTCGTCCCAAAGCGCCGCATGCCGCAGAGCGCGCTCGACTCGCTCGCCGAGTACGGCTCGCTCATTGACGCCCGAAATGCGCAAGCCGTAGGCGACGTTCTCGAAGATCGACTTCGGGAACGGATTGGACCGCTGAAATACCATTCCCACTCGGCGCCGGACGAGCACGGGATCGACTTCGGGGCCGTAAATGGGCTCCCGGTCGAGCTCCACGTGCCCGGAGACCGAGACCCCGGGCACCGTGTCGTTCATGCGGTTGAGCGACCGGAGAAAGGTGCTCTTGCCGCAGCCACTCGGACCGATCAGTGCGAGGACCTGCTTCGCGTACACGTCGATCGTCACGTCTTGGATCGCGACCTTTTCTCCGTAGCGGACGGTCAATCCGCCGGCGCGCATTTTCAGCTGCGCCTCCGCACTCGAGGACAAAGTCGCCGCAGCGGCCACGGGCGGGACTTTGGGCCCCGCGAACGATTGTCCCGTGTCACGGGAGTGACGATCGCGTGACGTCGCGCGGGGCGATCGACTCGCATCGTCGGCCTCGCTCATGCTGGCAGGCTCTCGCGCGTCGGCGAGCCAGCCGTTCGAGAGGGCACCGGAAGAATCTCGCTGCCCCGCAGCAGCCAGAATGGGTGCCCGCGCCACGAGATCTTGCGGCTCGCGCAAGCACGGATCCAGCAAATGAGCGCGAGAACAGACCGGACGATCTCGAGCGGCCCGTGCCACCAGGCCACGGCGCGACCGCGAAGCAACCGGACGGCCGCGACCGCACCTCCCATTTGTGCGAGCGCCACGGCCGCCCAACACACCCCCATGACGGCACCCGGCGCCAGGATCCAACACACGGTCGCCAGCGCAATCGGATTCAATGACGGTTCGGCGCCGAAGCACCACCACGGCAAAATGGACCGCCGCAGCTGCGCCCAGCGCGTATGGCGTTCGAGCGTTCGACGCACCGAGCAGCGCACATTCCAGTTCGCGACGATCTCGTGCGACAACCGCATCTCAAAGCCGGCTTCCGCGAAGCGTCGGCCCAGTACGTGGTCCTCCGCGAGCACGCCCCCAACCGACGAAAAGCCTCCGATGCGAATCAAATCCGCCCGCCGGACCGCGATCGACTTTCCGACCGTGAACGAGCGACGGCTGACCACCGCCACGGCTGCGATGCCGGGCGCCGTTGCCGCACAGATCTGCAGGTTCTCGATCGCCGCACCCAAGGACTCTTCGCCGTTGCCGGAGAACAGGCTGGTCACGATGCCGACGCGCTCGTCCGCGAGCTCATCGACCATGGTCCGCAGATAGCTCGACTGGACCCGAACATTCGAATCGGAGATGACCCAAACTTCGCCCCTGGCGACCGCTTCGAGTCCAACGAGCTGCGCGACTTTGGGGTTGACCGCCGCGTTCGGGTCCGTCAAAACGATCCTTGCGTCGAGCCGCGGATGTCTCGCGACGAAGCGACGCGCGACGCCGAACGCCGGATCGGCACGATTCGCGACCCCCAACAAGACCTCGAACGAGGGGTACTCGATGCGAGCGAAGGACTCGAGGTTGCCTTCAAGGTCGTCGTCCGATCCGGCCAGCGGCTTGAAAATCGTCACCGGGGGCGCGCCCACCCGTCGCGAAGGGCCGGGGCCGCCCGAGCAAATCCCTCGACGGCGCTTCATCATCGCCCGGACGAAGAGGGTCATCATCGCCGCGTAGAGTGCGAGCGACGTCAGCGTCAAAGCGACCGCGATGTAGACCATCGGTAAGGAGGCCAGGCTTGCCGGAACCTGCGAGCAACGCCGTGGCGGCTCGGTGAAATCTATGTGACACAAAAACGCGTTCAGGGCGAACCGAGGACGTTCGCCGCGTTCGCGCGGTGCAACAGGACGGCAAATGTCGAGCCTTTGCCGACGACGCTTTCGACCGAGACCCTGCCGCGCATGGCTTCGACCATGTGCTTCACGATGGAAAGCCCGAGCCCGGTTCCGCCGAGCTCTCGCGACCGGCCGGCATCGACGCGATAGAACCGCTCGAAGAGACGACTCAGGTGTTCCGCGGCGATCCCGGGGCCGGTGTCGGTAACGACCAAGCGAATCCGGCCGTCTTCCTCGGAGGCGCTGACCCGGATCCGGGCTCCCGGTGGACAGTATTTCACGGCGTTGTCGACGAGGTTGGAAAGGACGTGCTCGAGCGCACGGGCGTCTCCGTCCACGGGTGCAAGCGCCGGTGGAAGCGCCGCCGTCAACGCCACGCCTTTCTTTTCAGCACGTTCCCGGAAGAGCGCCAAAACGATAGGGACCACCCGCTGAAGGTCGACCCGCTCGCGCTTGAGCTTGAACTCGTTCGACTCGAGCTTGGACAACTCGAGCATGTCTTCGAGCAAGCTCTGCAGGCGCTGGGCGTTGCGCTCGATGATGTCCACGAAGCGCGTGCTGGCGATCGGGTCTTCGAGCGCGCCACTTCGCAACGTCTCGGTCGCCGATCGCACCGCAGCGATGGGGGTGCGAAGCTCGTGCGACGCATTCGCGACGAAGTCGCGCCTCAACGACTCAAGACGCCGCAGCTCGGTGACGTCGACGAACACGAAAAGCATGCCCTCGTCCCCCCCCGACAGCGGCGCCGCGTGAACGACGACCCGTCGCGGCTTCAAACCGGGTAGCTCGATTTCGACCTGATGGTCGTCGAGCTCGGCTCGGGCTTGCTCGAGCATCGAGCTCAGTTGCGCGTGGCGGACGGTCTCGATCAGCAATTTACCCACCGCCTCGGCGCCGAGCAGCAGCATCGACCGGAGCGCCGGGTTCACGAGCACGACGCGGCCATGGCGATCGACCACCGCGACTCCGTCATGCATCGCTTCGAGAATTCTTTTATGCAGGTCGCGCTCGGCGCGCAGTTCACCCAGTGTGGTCCCGAGCCCACCGGCAAGACGATCGAGGGCCTGCCCGAGCTCGGCCAACTCGCTGCGCCCCGGCAGCCTCGTCCTTACCGTGAGGTCTCCGTCGCTCATTCGCCGCGCGGCACGCGTCAAGGAAGCGACCACGCCGGAGACCTGCGTCGCGACCGCGTTCGACAGAAGCAGCGAAAGCGCCAGGGCGAGCGCAGCGACGATCCATATCCCGCGACGAACGGCGGTCTGGGTCCGGTCCAGGTCCGCCAACGGCACCGAAACCCGAGCGACCCCTTGGACCACGCCTTCGCGATCGAATGGGACGGCGACGTGCAGCAGGGAATGCAGACCGGCCGGACCCCGACGGATGATGATCCCCTTGCCGTCCAATAGGGCATCGCGCACCTCCGGGAGGCCGCCCGCGCTTTCAGGGGCGGTCGCTGCCGGCCACGAAGCATCCGAATCGGCCAGTACCCGCCCATCGCGACGAATGATCGTGATGCGAGCATCCGCCGACCGCCCCAAAGATTGCGCAAACGCGTGCCAGGCCGCGCCGTCCGCCGCATCGGGGATCGCCGAGGCCGAAATTTCGCGA
>JBEKOY010000143.1:0-13034 GCA_049521295.1 Polyangiaceae bacterium
ATACACGCCGACTTCGGCGCGTGTACCGTTCGATCCGTGCATCGGGGTCTCCTTTCGCGTTGTCCCACAACACCGCGTCTAGAGAATCCCCGATGCCTTTGACTATCCAATTCGTGCACGATGCACGTAAGTGATCGACATCACTCGAGAAATAAAGATCCTACCTATGTGTCCATTCAGGGGGCGGCCATGACTCTCCTCCGCAAGGGCCGCTGAGCGGCGCAGCTGCACATTTCGGGCTGGGGCGCCCACCTCGCATCCTCAATGGCGTCCGCGGTAGCTGTCTGCTCGTCGAGCCACCGGGTCGCGATCACGCGCTTTCCGTTGATCCCGTCGGACCCTGGCGACGCGAGCCAGATCCGAGGCTTCGCCATCCCTTCGGCTCGGAGTAGCGACGCGCGAGCCTCCTCCCGATGAACTCTCGAGGGCAGGGCAGCTCGCGCAAACCCTTGGCGAGTTGCTCTTGCGACCCGCCCCAAAGGGCAAGCGTCGGACCCCGAAGGCCCCCGTACGGGGCGAAATCCGGACAAAAACCTCCGAACTCTAAGTCCAAGTCACGTGAGGATCGCGGCGATGAGTTCGGCGGGCGCTCAACCACGGCCTTCCGCTGCTGAGGTTGCTGGCCGGCCCGAACGAACGCGATCGCTGTTGCCGCCGCGCTGCCGTCACCGGACAATGGTCGATGGCGCAAGTGGGGACACCGGCCTCAAGAACCGTCATGCCGGAAGCGCCGTCGGCCTTCGCGCGGATGCTTCTCTGCCGACAGCGGACGAACCGCTTGGCTTTTCCTATCGGGCACGTCATCGAAACGATGCGCCCGATGGCGATCGAGCCAGTCCCACACGCGCCTGCCTTCGTTCAGGGTGTGGCGGTCGTCCGCGGAGCGCCCGTGCCCGTCGTCGACGCGGGCCGGCTGTTGGGCCTCCCTGGAGTCGAACCCGGCCGTTGGGTAGCCCTACGGGTGGGCGAGCGCAGCATCGTGCTGGCGGTCGAGGCCGTCGAAGGAGTCCGCGACTTTCCCGTCGCCGGCGCGTTGCCGCCACTGCTGTTCGGCAGAGGTGCGGACTTCGTTGCGGCGATCGGAACCATCGATGCCGCGTTGCTCTGGGTGCTAGAAGCCATTCGCATCGTCCCCGAGTCCGTGTGGCAGGCGATCACGCCGCAGGCGATGGCGCGATGAAGACGCCCGACGCGGACGTCGCGCGCTTCCGTGCGATCTTGGGGCGAAAGCTCGGGCTGCAGATCGACGAAGACAGGACCGCGTCGGTCGCAGAGCTTCTGCGAAGCCGAGCGCCGGCCGACCAGGTCGATGCGTACCTAGCACGGCTCGAGACCGCAAACAGCGCGGCCGAGGTGCGGTCTTTGGCTCAGGATCTCACGGTGGGCGAGACCTATTTTTTCCGGCACCTGGAGCAGTTTCGCGCGCTGCGGGAAGTCGCACTGCCGGCCCGTGTCCAGGCCCAAAAGTCCCGCCGCGCCTTGCGAATCCTTTCCGCTGGTTGCGCTTCGGGCGACGAGGCGTACTCCATCGCGATCGTGTTGCGGGAGCAATTGCCCGATCCCGGGTCTTGGGACATCGATTTGTGGGGAATCGACGTCAACCCCGCAATGATCGAGAAAGCCGTTCGGGGGCGGTATTCGGCTTGGTCGTTGCGTGAAACGCCCGTCGAGACCCGCCATCGCTACTTTTGCGTTGACGGTCGGGATTTCTGCCTCGAGGACGCGGTCCGTACGACGGTGTCCTTCGAGGAGCGAAATCTGGTCGAAGACGCCCCCTCCTTTTGGCAACCGGAAGCGTTCGACATCGTATTTTGCAGAAATGTCATCATGTATTTCACGCCCGAAGTGCGGTCGGCCGTCATCGCACGTCTTGCCCGATCGCTTTGCGCCGGCGGTTTTCTCTTTTTGGGTCATGCCGAGACACTGCGCGGGATTTCCCAGGCCTTCCACTTGTGTCACACGCACGGCACGTTCTATTACCGGCGTCGGGACGCCTTGCAGGAGCCGGTCGTGCCATCGCACGCCATCGGGCCGAAACTCGGACCGAATCAAGAGCACGCGTCGCCGGGATTGCTGCTGGGCGACGGTGCGTCCTGGGTGGAGGTGATCCAAAACGCTTCGGAGCGCATCGCGAGAATGGCCGAAGAGTCTCGACGACTCTCGGGGCCGCCCGACCCAACGCCTGCCGCGCCGACCGTCGATCGCACGGAGGTGGATCTCGAGCCGACCGTCGAATTGCTTCGCCAAGAGCGTTTTTTGGAGGCGATGAGTCTGCTGCACGCATTGCCCACGGCCTCACGCCTCGACCCGGAGGCCCAGTTGCTGCGCGCCGTGCTTCTCACCAACGCGGGACAACTCGCTGAAGCCGAGCAGGTCTGTCGACAGGTCCTTGCGGCTGACGATCTCAACGCGGGGGCCCACTACCTGATGGCCCTGTGTCGCGAGCACGGAGGCGACCGCGTCGCGGCGGCCGAACACGCTCGAATCGCGACGTACCTGGATGCCGGATTCGCCATGCCGCATCTTCAACTGGGTCTCCTCGCTCGGCGTGCAGGGGACGTCGAGCGCGCCCGCGACGAACTCAGCCGCGCGATCAGTCTGCTCGGCCACGAAGACCCGTCCCGCATTCTCCTCTTCGGAGGAGGATTTACGCGCGAGGCTCTCATCGATCTCTGTCGCTCGGAGCTGCGGGCTTGTCGGGGCCGCGCGTGACGACCCCCATCGCGCTCGAACAGCAAGTGATCGAGTTGCGACGTGCCTTCGATCGCAGCTTCGCGGTCGCTTCCGGCAACACCGTCGACGCCGCGGAGGACATGCTCGCTATTCGCGTGGCAGGCGACCCCTACGCCCTGCGGCTCACTGAGCTGTCCGGGCTCGTGGCCGCTCGGAGGATCGCCGCGCTTCCGAGTCGAAACGCGGCCGTGACCGGAATTGCGGGCATCCGGGGCAGCTTGATTCCCGTCTGCAGTCTGGCGGTTCTACTCGGCTATGCGCGCGCCGATTGCGCATTGTCGTGGCTCGCCCTTTCTGCGGGTGCCGAATCCATCGCGCTCGGGTTCGAGCAGTGGGAGGGCGTCCTGCGGATTCGGCGAGAAGACGTGCACCCTGTGGATAGCGGCGAGGTGCGACCCCATGTGCAGCATGTGGCGCGCGTCGGCGAGCTCGCGCGCCCGGTGATCCACGTTCACGCAGCCGTCATGGCACTGAAGTTCAACGCCGACCCCGTCGGCCCAACCAAGGAGCAGTGAACCGTGGCCGATTCATGGACGTTTGGGCGGAAAATTGCGTTGGGGTTCGGCCTGTCGGTCGCCATTCTGCTCGTGGTGTGCGTCGTCTCGTCTCACAGCACCGATCAGCTCATCGACAACGATCGAAAGGTGACCCACACCCACGCGATTGTCGAAGACTTGGCGCGCGCCTTATCCATCATGAAGGATGCCGAGACCGGTCAGCGCGGCTTTCTTCTGACGGGTGACGAATCGTACCTCGAGCCGTACCAAGCGGCGCTCGCATCCTACGGGCCGGTCCTGTCCAACCTTCGGGGCCTCACGGGGGACAACCCGCGGCAGCAGGAGCGCATCGAGCAGGCCGAATCCATCATTCACGCGAAACTCAGCGAGCTCAAACGCACCATCGACTTGCGGCGCGGGCCCGGGCTCGATGCTGCGCTGAAAGTCGTCCTGACGAACGAAGGCAAGAGGTCGATGGATGACTTGCGCGCGGTGCTCGCGACGATGGATCGGGAGGAGCGGGATCGGCTTCGAGAGCGAAGCGAGTCCGCGGAGGCAAGCGCAAGCGCGGCCAAGACGACCATCTGGCTCGGAGCTCTGCTGGGCGTGGCGTTCGTGTCCCTTGCGGGGATCGCCATCGCGCGATCGCTCCATCAGCAACTCGGACGCGCCATCGCCAGCATGCGAAGCTCCTCGACCGAGCTTCAGGCGGCAGCCACGCAGCAGGCGAGCGGCTCACGCGAACAGTCGTCGGCGACGAGCGAGGTGTCGACGACCATCCGCGAGCTACTGGCCACCTCCAAGCAAATCGCGGAGAGCGCGCAGCGCGTGGCGCGCATCGCCGAGGAGACGGCCGGGGGAGCGCGGGCCGGCAGTCAGGCCGTGCAGCAAGCGCAAGAAGGGATCGCCACCATCAAGCGTCAGGTCGATGTCATCGTCGGGCACATGCTCGAGCTCGGCAGGAAGTCGCAACAGGCCGGAGGCATCTTGGAGATCATCAACGAACTCTCCGAGCAGACGAATATTCTCTCCATCAACGCGACGATCGAGGCAGCCGGCGCGGGAGAGGCAGGAAGGCGCTTCGCCGTGGTGGCCGACGAGATCCGCAAGCTGGCGGACCGGGTCGCCGGGTCCACCAAAGAAATCCGAGGAGTCATCGAAGACATCCGCGCCGCGGTGAACACGACCGTGATGGCTACCGAAAGCGGCACCAAGGCCGTCGACGTGGGAGCGCGGCAGTTCAAGGACGTGACCTCCGCATTTCAACAGATCGCCGGCCTCGTGGGGACGACGAGCGATGCGGCGCGTGAAATCGAGCTCAGCACGAAACAGCAGACGACGGCCGTGGAGCAGGTCAACGTCGCGATCTCGAACGTCGCCCAGGCTACCAAGGAGACCGAGGCCAGCTCGAATCAGACGCTGCAGACCGCGACCCAACTGGCGCGTCTGTCCCGCGAGTTGTCCCAGATCATCCAGGCCAGGGCGGATGTCTAGGCGTGTCCACCGATCCCTACAAATACTTCCGCATCGAGGCTCGCGAGCTCCTCGACGGCTTGGGCGAGGGCCTGCTCCAACTCGGGAAAGACACGCGCGACAAGGAATTGGTCCCGCGTCTGCTGCGCCTTGCGCATACGCTCAAAGGGGCATCCCGCGTGGTAAAGCTCGCGGACGTCGCCGAGCAAACGCATGCCCTTGAGGGTGCTTTGGAGCCCTATCGCGACGGCTTGCGGCCGATGCCCCACGATCAGTTCGCAGGGGTGCTCGGGCTCCTGGACGCCATACGAAAAAAAATCACCTCAATGGATGCGCCCGCCAGCGAGGACGGAGCGCTGCCCCGCGCGGCGCGAGCCGAGGAAACCCTCGAAACGGTCCGCGTGGAAGTGGGGGAGATGAACGATCTGCTCGAGGGCGTCGCCGAAGCGACGGTGCAGGTCCGTGGCCTGCAGAACGAGGGAGTCGCTCTCGATCGCGCAGAACGGGCCGCTCAGCTTCTCGTCGGTCTGCTCGGTCCGCGTCGGCTCGATGAATCCGGAGCTTCGATGGGAAGCCCCTCCATCGCCAAGGTCCGTGGTCTTGCCGAGGAGCTGCAGCGCTCGCTCGGGCGTATTCAACGAAGTGTGTCATCCGGAGCTGGTCAGGCAGCTCGCGAACTCTCCGCGGTCCGGGACGCCGCAAATCGCCTTCGGCTTCTTCCCGCCAGCTCCGTCTTCGCTTCGCTGGAACGGGTGTGCCAGGACGCGGCGCAGTCGCTCCACAAGAGCGTCAGCTTTCACACGTCCGGCGGCGCACACCGACTCGACGCGCATGTTCTTCTGGCGCTGCGCGATGTGCTTCTCCAACTCGTTCGAAACGCCGTGGCCCACGGCATCGAAGCGCCATCCGAGCGTGTCGCGTTAGGCAAACCGACGACGGGAAGGGTGGACGTCGCAGTGGAACGTCGCGGCGCTCGGGTCGTCTTTCGATGCCGCGACGACGGTCGGGGCATCGATGTCGATGCCTTGCGTCGCGTCGCCATGTCGCGGGGTCTGCTCTCGGCCGCCGAAGCGTCCAGTCTCAGTCTAGACCGCGCAGTCGAGCTCATTCTCAGAGGCGGATTGACGACCACCCGGACCGTCACCGAAGTCTCCGGACGAGGCATCGGGTTGGACGCCGTGCGCGAGACCGCAGCGCGTCTGAAGGCCGAGGTCACGGCACAAAGCGAGCGGGGGCGCGGCACAACCCTCGAGATTTGCGTTCCCGTCGCTCTTTCGTCGCTGCCCGTGCTCATGGTGGAGATGGGTGGCGCCGCGGCGTCGATTCCCCTCGAAAGCGTGCGGCGGACTCTACGCCTCAACGACTCGGACGTGGTCCACTCCGGCGACCACGATTCGATCCTGCACGACGGCCAGGCCATCCCCTTCGCGTTTCTGTCGAACGCTCTCTTCAAGCACACTTGCGCACGAGGCAGCGGCGCCTACTCGGCTGTGGTCGTGGGGTCGGGATCGGCACTCGCCGCCGTGGGTGTCGACCGCCTGCTCGGGACGGAAAGCGTGATCGTCAGGCCGATTCCCGCTGAAGCGGGCGCCGAGCCCATCGTTGCGGGAGCGTCGCTCGATGCGGAGGGCCATCCGCAACTGGTCCTCGACCCCGACAGGCTCGTAGCCGCTGTGCGCGTCGAAGCGGCGGCAAGCGTGGATCCGGACGTGGCACGGCGCGCGCCGCTGCTCGTCGTGGACGATTCGTTGACCACCCGGATGCTCGAACAGAGCATTCTGGAGTCCGCGGGCTTCGAAGTCGACCTGGCAGCCTCCGCGGAAGAGGCCCTGGGCAAAGCCGCGGCACGGCGCTACGGCGCCTTCATCGTCGATGTCGAGATGCCCGGGATCGACGGCTTCGATTTCGTAGCCCGGACCCGCGCGGATCCCGTTCTCCGGGAGACCCCGGCCATCCTGCTCACGTCGCGTTCGTCCGAAGACGACCGACAAAGGGGGCGAGACGTCGGGGCGCGTGCTTACATGGTCAAGGGCGAGTTCGATCAAGGCCACCTTCTGCAGCTGATTCGGGGGATCATCGGGTGACCTATGGGCAAAGTGCGTGTCCTCGTCGTTGAAGACTCGGTCACCGTTCGTAAGCGCCTGGTCGAGGTGCTTGCGGGTGACCCCGACTGCGAGGTCATCGCGGAGGCGGTCGATGGAGTGGAGGCCATCGAGCTCTGCGCAAAGTTGCGACCGGACGTCGTGACGCTGGACATGATTCTGCCCCGCATCAGCGGCTTGGCTGCGACCGAGCACATCATGGCGCACTTCCCCACGCCGATTCTCATCGTCTCGGCCTCCACCAACCGGGGTGAACTCTTCCAGACCTACGAGGCGCTGGCCGCCGGAGCTGTGGACGTCCTCGAAAAGCCGCGCGGCAGCGAGCCCGACGGGCAGTGGGAGAGTCGGTTGCGTTGGACGGTCAAGCTGGTCTCGCGCATCCGGGTGATCACGCATCCGCGAGCGCGGCTGGCGGCGCTTGGCCGGGTGGGCGTGTTGCCATCTTCGCGGTCGGCGCCTACCCAAGGCGGCTGCCGGGTGATCGCCGTGGGTGCATCCACGGGAGGACCCGCCGCCGTCGTCGAGATTCTTCGGTCGCTCACGGCCCCCCTTGCCGTACCGATCTTGCTCGTCGTTCACATCGGCGACCCGTTCAGCACCGCGTTCGCCGAGTGGCTCGATGGTCAGTCGGAGATGTCCGTCGCCCACGCGCGCGACGGAGATCGGCTGGAGTCGCTCGCGGGGCGCGTCGCCATGGCGCCGCCGGACCGGCATTTGGTAGTCGAGGACGGCCGGCTGCGTTTGACGTCTGGGCCCGAACGGCACTCGTGTCGTCCGAGCGTGGATGTGCTGTTCGAGTCGTTGGCTCGCGAGATGGGGCCCGCCACGGTCGCGTGCCTTCTGACCGGCATGGGTCGAGACGGAGCCTCCGGGCTGCTCGCGATCCGCCGGGCCGGTGGGCTGACCTTGGCGCAGGACGAGGCCACCTCTGTGGTCTACGGCATGCCGCGCGAAGCCGTGCTTCTGCAGGCTGTGGACAGGGTGCTGCCGCTCGACCAGATCGGTCCGAGCCTCGCCCTGAGCGCCCAAGGTCCGCCTCTCAGGGGGACGCGATGACCCACGACGTCTTGGTGGTCGACGACAGCCTGACGGTCCGAATGGATCTCACCGAAGCCCTCGGTGCCGCGGGTCTCGGTGTGGTGGCCTGCGCGACCGCCGCCGATGCGCGAACCGCCCTACGGGATGAGCGGTTTGCCGTGGCGATTCTCGACGTGTTGTTGCCCGACGGCGACGGCGTGGATCTGCTCGAGCAAATTCGGACATCGACGGCAACGGCTGGGATGGGCGTCATGCTTCTGTCGACGGAAGCAGAGGTCCACGATCGCATTCGTGGACTGTCGACCGGCGCAGACGACTACGTCGGAAAGCCGTACGAGGTGAGCTACGTCGTGGCCCGAGCGCTCGAGCTGATGCGCCGATTCCAGGTCCCTTCGGAAGAGCGCGTCGTGCTTCTCATCGACGACAGCCTCACGTTTCGGGAGGTGCTCCGAGGCGCGCTCGAATCCGGGTCCTACCGGGTGCTTTGCGCGCAGACGGGCGAGGAGGGGCTGCGCCTTGCGGCGGCGGCCCGCCCCAACGCGGTCATCGTCGATGGCGTGATGCCCGGAATCGACGGCGCGACGGTCATTCGTCGGATTCGCCTCGACGCGGCGCTCCGACACACCCCCTGCTTGTTGCTGACGGCGTCCGATGAGGGCGGCGCCGAGCTGCGCGCGCTGGACGCCGGGGCGGACGGATTCGTGCGCAAGGACGAGCGCCTCGACGTGATTCTCGCGCGGCTGGGTGCCATCATCCGAGCCGCGACCCCCCAAGCCCGGGAGACCGTCCCGGCGAGCCTGGCGGGACCGAAGAAGATTCTGGCTGTAGACGACAGCAACACCTATTTGCAGATGCTCTCATCTGTCCTGCGCGATGCCGGGTTTGATGTGGCTCTCGCGCGGTCTGGCGAGGAGGCGCTCGATCTGCTCGCAGCTCAGCCCGTCGATTGCATCCTTCTCGACGTCGTCATGCCCGGCCTGGGAGGCGAGGCCACGTGCCGCCAGATCAAGGGTGCGCAGGGCATCCGAGACATTCCGGTCATCCTACTCACAGCGCTCGAAGACCGCGAGACGATGATTCGCGGCCTCGACGCCGGCGCCGACGACTACATTGCCAAGTCGAGCGACTTCGCGGTCCTCAAAGCCCGCGTGTTCGCTCAGATGCGCCGCAAACAACTCGAGGACGAGACACGCCAGATTCGCGAGCGACTCCTGCGCACCGAAGTGGAGGCGACCGAAGCACGTGCCGCGCGCGAGCTCGCCGAGGCACGGGCGGCGCTCGCAGAGGATCTTCGTCGCAAGAATGCCGAGCTCGAGGCGTTCAGCTACTCGGTATCGCATGATCTGCGCGCCCCACTCCGGAGCATCGACGGGTTCAGTCAGGCGTTGTTGGAAGACTGCGCGAGTCAGCTCGACGCGAACGGGCGTGCCCACTTGCAACGCATCCGCGCGGCGGCGCAGCGAATGGGGCACCTCATCGACGACCTGCTGGAGCTCTCACGCATCGACCGCGCGGACCTCGTTCGCACGCGCGTCGATCTTGCGCCCATGGCGCACCGGATCGCCGAGCGGCTGACGAAGTCGGATCCCGGACACGCCGTCACGTTCGTCGCCGAGGGCCAGGCGTTCGCAGAAGTGGATCCGAATCTCATCGAAATCGTCTTGGAGAACTTGCTCGGCAATGCCTGGAAGTTCACTCGAAAGACGGCGATGCCGAGGGTCGAATTCGGAACGGTCCAAAGGGACCAAATCTCGACGTTCTTCGTCAAGGACAACGGTGCGGGCTTCGATCCGGCGTACGCCGGCAAGCTCTTTGCCCCGTTCCGGCGGCTTCACACCGAAAAGGAGTTTCCCGGCACCGGCGTGGGTCTCGCCATCGTGTGGCGCATCGTGGACCGTCACGGTGGGCGCGTATGGGCCGACGGCGCGGTCGGTCGTGGCGCGGCGTTTCGCTGGACTCTACCGGCGAGTCGCCGGGAGAGTCCGTCATGACGCCGCGCGCGAGGGTCATCTTGCTCGTGGAGGACAGCGACGACGACGTCGCGCTCACACTTCGGGCTTTCGAGAAGGTCCAAGTCGCCCACGAAATTGTGGTCGCGCGTGATGGGGAGGAGGCCCTGTCCTACCTGTTCGCCTCGGGGCCGTACGCCACGCGCGACCCCACCGCGAACCCGGCGGTCGTCTTGCTCGACATGAAACTGCCGAAGGTGGACGGTCTTGAAGTCCTACGGCGAATGCGCGGCGACGAGCGAACGCGGACGTTGCCCGTCGTGATGCTCACGACGAGCAACGAACGACGAGACATTGAGTCGAGCTACCGACTCGGCGCCAACAGTTTCGTGCGCAAGCCAGTGGACTTCAGTGAATTTCTGGAGGCCGCACGCCAGCTCGGTCAGTATTGGCTCGTCTTGAACGAGCGTCCGCCGTCGTCTGGGGAGACCGCGCCGGTCGGCGATCGCGAACGGAGACGGTCGTGAGTCGGTCGCTTTGCGTGCTCGTGGTCGAAGACTCCGTGGACGACGCGGACCTGCTAATCCGCGAACTATCGCGCGGATACGCCGTTGTATTCGAGCGCGTCGAAACCGCCGACGCGATGACGGCAGCACTGAACCGCGCGAGCTGGGATCTCATCGTCTCCGATTTCACGATGCCCACGTTCAGCGCGCCGGCGGCGCTGGCCCTTCTCAAGCGCAGCGGCCTCGACATCCCGTTCATTGTCTTGTCCGGGTCGATTGGGGAGGACGCGGCGGTCGAGGCCCTGAAGGCTGGCGCCAACGACTTCTTGGCGAAGGGCAAGCTCGCGCGGCTTCTGCCGGCGGTCGAGCGTGAGATACGCGAGAGCAAGGTCCGCGAAGCGCGGCGACAGGCCGAAACGCAGAAGCGACAGGCCGAGGAGCAGTTTCGCGCTCTGCTCGAATCCGCTCCGGATGGGATGGTGATCATCACCAGCGACGGCCGCATCGAGTACGTCAACACACGGACCGAGGCCCTGTTTGGCTATTCTCGGGAGGAGCTTCTGGAACGCCCCATCGAAATCCTCGTTCCCGAGCGCAACCGTGCGAAGCACCCGCCGCAACGCGACGCGTTCTTCCGATCCGGTCGAGCGCGATCGGTGGGCGCGGGTCTGGAACTCTTTGGACTTCGCAAAGACGGCACGGAGTTTCCGGTCGAAATCAGCTTGAGCCCCGCCGACACACCTCGCGGCCGAGTCGTCACGGCGGCCATTCGGGACATCACACAACGCAAGCAGGCCGAGCTGACCCTCAAGCGCACCGAGGAACAGCTCCGTCAGGCCCAAAAGCTCGAGGCGGTCGGCCGTCTGGCCGGCGGCGTCGCCCACGACTTCAACAACCTCTTGTCGGTCATCTTGACGTTTGGCTCGCTTCTGCTCGATGAGGCATCGCCGGCCGATCCGGCGCGCATCGACCTGGAGCACATCGTCACGGCCGCCAAGAAGGCCGCAACGCTCACGCGCCAGCTGTTGGCCTTCGGAAGGCAGCAAGTGCTCGAGCCGAGCGTGGTCGACGTCAACGTGGTCATCAACGGCCTTCACAGTGTCCTGCGGTCCCTCATTGGGGAGGGAATCGCGCTCACGATCCTCGCCGCGCGCGACGTGAAGCGAATTCTCGTCGATCCGGGCCAGCTGGAGCAAGTCATCGTCAATCTCGTCGTCAACGCGCGCGACGCCATGCCGACCGGCGGCAAGCTGGCGATCGAGACCGCGAACGTCCGGCTGGACGAGGCGTATGCAGCGTCGCACCGGGGCGTCAACGCCGGTCCGTACGTGATGCTGGCAGTGACCGACACGGGAACCGGCATGGATGCGGCGACGCAGGAACGCATTTTCGAGCCCTTTTTCACCACGAAAGCCCTAGGCAAGGGGACGGGCCTGGGCCTCTCGACGGTCTACGGGATCGTGGATCAAAGCGGTGGGCACATCTGGGTCTACTCAGAGCTCCGGCACGGAACGACGTTCAAGGTGTACTTCCCGTGCACCGACCGAGATCCGTCCGCGCTCCCCTCGGCGCCACCGCCGCCGACGACGCTTCGGGGGACCGAGACCGTGCTGCTGGTCGAGGACGACGACCTGGTCCGCTCGTCGATCCAAGCGATCCTTCGCCCGCAAGGATACAATGTGCTCGACGCGCAAAACGCCGGCGACGCGCTTTTGGTTTGCGAGCAGTTCACCGCCACGATCCACCTTCTCTTGACCGATGTCGTCATGCCGCGCATGACCGGCCGACAGCTCGCCGACCGGCTGGCCCCGCTGCGGCCCGCCATGAAGGTCCTGTACGTGTCGGGCTACACGGAGAACTCGGTCGTACACCACGGCGTGCTCGACTCAGGCATCGCATTCCTGCAGAAGCCGCTTACGCCCAACGCGCTTCTCCGCAAGGTCCGTGACGTCCTCGACGGCCCACCCAAAGGTCCCAGTCGCCCGCCGCCAGCGTGAACGGGTCCTCTACCACTGCGGGTCGACGAATCCGCGGTTTGGACGGGCGAACAGGTAGCCCTGCAGCAAATCGCCGCCGAGCGCGACGAGGGTGTCGCGCTCCGCGGCCGTCTCGACCCCTTCGCAGATGGCCTTCAAGTTTAAGTCGCCGGCTGCAAGCTGCAACATGGCTCGGACGATGCTGCGCTTTTGCGGTGACGCATCCACCGAGCGGATCAAGGAGGCGTCGAGCTTCACGTAGTCGGGCTGCAAGAGAGTGAAACTCGAAAGCCCGGCGTAACCTGCGCCGAGGTCGTCGAGCGCGATGCGAAAGCCGAGCTCGCGAAGCTTGCCGATGCGGGTCTGCAGCCCCGCCACCCGATCCAACGAGGCGCGCTCGGTGAGCTCGAGCACCACTCGGTTGGCGATCTCGCTGAGGGCCGACGAGGGGGAGAAGAGATCGAAGTCATTCAGGTCTTCCGGATGAACGTTGACGAAGAGCAGCACGCCCTCTGGAAGTCCTCTGGCGTCCGCAGCGACGCGCGACCGTATCCTTCGTGCCACTTCGTGCAAGCGTCCCAAGCGCTCGGCTGCGTCGAAAAGATCCAGCGGGCTACGCAGTGTCGGCTCTTCGTTGCGGACGAGTGCTTCGTACGCGAGGACCTGTCGGTGTTCAAACGCGACGATCGGTTGATAGGCGACCCAGAGCGAGTCGAGCGCGCTCGACAGCCGCACCTCGAGGCCCGCGCGGTCTCCCAGG
>JBEKOY010000144.1:0-12608 GCA_049521295.1 Polyangiaceae bacterium
CCGGCCGCCGAATCGCTGCCGGCCGCCGCGGCCGCCGTCGCTTCCGCGGGTCCGGCGTCGAGGGGAGGAACCGCGGGCCTGTCGCTGGACGCGTCTCCTCCCCCCCCGGCCTCATCGCCGCTGCTTCCGCGGCGCTTCATCGGCTGACTTGCGACTTCAAGGCTTGATTATTCAGTCTCGGCGTCGAGCGCACCGATCGGCGAAGTAGCCATGACGCCCATCGGCAAGAGAGATGCCGCACGGCTCGAATCCACGGGGACCTCGTGACGTCGTTCCGGGACCGACCGAGTCGACCTTTAGCGGGACGGCATCGCCGTGAGTTGCGTGGCGGCCTTTTGCAGCCCTGTCGTCACAGACGCGAAGAGCCCTGTTGGGAATCCCTTGGGCAACCGCCTCTCCACCTTCGCTATCGCATCGGGCGTCGCGGTCAGCACCTCGCCGATGATCGCCTCCATGTCCGACCCGAGGCCGCACTGCCGTGCGGTCAGATTGAAGAGCCGTCGGTTCATTTCCCCGATGCGGTAGTGCTTGCTCTTCGTGCCGCGTAGGGACATCGCGAGCTTGAGCTTCTTTGGATGCAATTGATTCTGCCGCGGCCCGGCGATCGGCCACGCGGAGAGCACGTCGTACAAGGGAGTGAGGCGATAGCGTCCCTGGGCCAGGAGTCGGATGCTGAAGTTCTTGGCGTGGCCATCGGTGGCGGCCAACATCCAGAAGAGCAGCTGAGCCCGAAGGAGGGTTGCCAGATCCGTCTCGCGCTCCTCCGATCCTTGCAGGATGCGAGCGATGTCGACCAGGCTCGGCCCGCCTTCCGACTCGTACTTCGAAGACCCCGGCGTCCCCGTGGCCTGGCAGAAATCCTCCTGGGGGAGGCGGAGCCAGTAGCGTTTTGAGGGATGCAGGTCGCGATCGAAACGGGCCACAACCAGTGCCTTCGTGGCTCCAAACTGCTTGACCTCGCAGGATGCGATGGGGATCCCGTACTCGGTCAAGAGCTGGGTGCAGAGCCATTCGTTCTCCAGCGAGGTGCTCATGTCGATCTGTCGCCCTCCCACTAGACCCAGCGGGAGCTTGAAGATGTGAGTGGTGGGAGTCGCTCCGTGGGGTTTGCACCAGCGTCCTTGGTGCCACGTGAGAGCGGTCTTCTCTTGGGCCCCCGCGATGGAGATCCGGAAGTCGTCGTCTTCAGTTGCGACGCGAATGGGCTCGGAGACCGTGCCGAGCAAGAGCCTTTCCACCTCTCGATCGGTGAGGGGGGTGACCTGAGTCGTAGTCACCCCTTCGGGAGCCTTCCCCTCGGGCAGGAGTTGCAAGGCCCCGACGCAGTCGCGGCCGATGGCTTCGAGGAGATCGAACGCGCTGGCGCTCCGGGTGCCGTAACGCGATCGGATGCGTTGCCGGATTCCATCGGTGTCGGGCAGAAGGTTGTCGAAGAAAAAGTCGACCTTCTCCCCTTTGAGCGGTTGGCCGTCGAGATTCGTCGGGAGCGAGAGGGAGAGAGGCCGCGCCTCCTTCGACTCCAGCCATCGTGCGTCGTACGAGAGCTCCATGGGCCCACTCGCCGGAAGAAGCCATCGTCCCACACGCATGCCGTTGGCCCAAACCCCGAGCGCTCGGCTGTGGGATGGACGAGCCATTCCTCACCACTGCGCCTTGGACTTCGGTTCGTCCGCTTTGTCCTGGATGACGAGCTCCAGACCGAGGAGCTTGGCGAGGAGGAGCAGACGGTCGAGCGGAAGGGTCGACGCATCGCCTTCGAGGACCGACAGGCGGGCCTGGCTAAGGCCGAGCTTGGTCGCCAGCTCGTGCTGCGAAAGGTGACGGGCCTTGCGTCTTCCTCGAATGATTGCCGCTACTTGGGCTGGATTTGTGATGGGCTGGCGCATGGGGATCCCGCGGAGGGCGGCGAAATCAACATATGCGTGAAGCGAATAAAGTCAATGTATAACTAGGACGAATAAACGTGCGACATCACTCATGCGCATGTGTCCGTCTTATTCGTCGTGCGCATGGGCGGAACCGGGCCCGACGTTCTTGCGGCCTCAAGGGTCGGTCGTCGGTAGCCATGTTGCTCTGACCTTCGCGAATGGCACGACATTTTCGACCGATGTCGAGTTCACCGGGATGTGGCAAGGCTCCGGGTCCAGCACTTGGCAGCCGCCGCTCCTGTACTTCGTGCCTCCGGCGGGCGACACTACGAGCAGTGGCTGCCGGGGGATGGACAACCGCGTTTCTCGTAGCACTCTTGATCGACGCAAGTTCGCCACGCTTCGCGCTCGCGCAATCCTCGGCCCCGCCCTTGCCGGTCCCGGGTAGGGTGCTCGTGCACATCCAATCCCCAGAGCCAGTCGACCTGGAGCGCGGGACAGGCGACTTCAGTGATCCCTTCTACGTGATCTGCACATCGCCTTGCGACGCGTGGGTGCCAGCGACGGACAGCTATCGCATCGTGGGCAGCGGTACCCGAGCGTCGCGTCGCTTCGAACTCCTCGGGAGCGCCGAGCGCGAAACCCTGGTAGTGTCGCCGTCCTCGGCCAGCGCGTTCGGCATCGGCATCGCCGCGATTGTGCTTGGGGCGGTGACGGCCAGCATCGGAACCTTGGCGTGGCTCTCGGATAGTTTTGGTGACGGTCCGAAGCTCGGCCTATTCGCGGGGGGCTTGCTTGCAGAAGCGGGCGGCATCGCACTCGTCGTCTTGAACCCCAGTTCTCGCGTCGCTCAAACGACTGCCTTCGGCCCGAGCCCCAAATCCTCCTCCGCTCTTTTCTCGTGGGACGTGACGCACCGGGATGCGCCGATTCCGGTTAACCCACGTGTCGCGACATGGCCGATCCTGCGGCTGACGTTCTGAGTCAACGGCCGATATAGCGCGTGCTCCGCTACGACCTGACGTTGCCGCTTCTGCTGACTGTGCGTTGGGACGGTGCGCCGCAGAGGCTCACCGCCGCCGGGAAGGTCTACCGGCGCGAAATCGAGAGCGCGACGCGCCTCGAGGCCTTCCATCAGCTCGAGCTGTTCGTCATCGATGAGCGCCCGAAGGTCGATGCGTTCTGGCTCGCGGGCCGCATCCTCAGCGCCGTCGACCGCGCGCTGCCCCGCTCCGAGGTGCGGATGACGCCGACCGACTATCCGATGTGCGCGCGCGCCTGAAGCCTCGACGTGCGCCGCGACGACGATTGGCTCGAGCTCATGGCCTGGGGCGAGTACGCCGACTGGGTCGTGCGTGCCCTGGGCGCGGACCCGCGCCGGCACATCGCGCTCGGCGCGGGCTTCGGCCTCGAGCGCCTGGCCCTCCTGCGCCACGGCATCGACGACATCCGCAAGGTGGCGACGGCCCGCGTGGCGTGAGGGCCGACGCCTGGCCAGTGGGGGCGCGCGGCCAAGCGCCGATCGACCTCGAAGCGTGCCGGCCCTCGCTGGTCCCACGTGTTTGGCTCGGCGTCGGATTTTAGCAATACGCAAGTTATTGGATTTGCAAATTGCGAATTCTCGAGGCAATACGCCAATACGATACGGGGGCGCCGAAACGATCGTTAGACGAAAATAGCCTTCTTCTAGACAACATGTTCGCAGAGCTACGCTCTGTTGCAGCGGGCGCCGCTCGGTGATATGCCATGTTCATACGTTCGAACAGCCTGCCTCCAAGAGGAAAAACGTGGCCCATCTGCTAACGCTGGAAGCGGATTCCGCGCCGAAAGAGGTCGTCGAAGTCTACCGCGACTTCCAGCGACGAATGGGGTTCCCCGCTCCGCCGAACTTCATCAAGACGCAAGGTCACTCGGTCGCTGCCGCTCGCGGAACCTGGGGGCTAATACAGAATGTACTCGTCGGCGGTCTCCTCCCTCGAACGCTGAAGGAGATGATGTTCGTGGCCATCTCGCATCGCCGCAATTGCCGCTACTGCGAAGCGGCGCACATCGCCTGCTGCCGAATGCTGGGAATCGACCAGGATGCGCTCAACGACCTGGTCTCCGACGTCACCGACATCTCGCCGCCGAAGGTGCGCGAGATCATTCTCTTCGGGCTCAAGTGCGCCGCCGATCCTCAGGGCCTCACGGACGACGACTTCGAAGGGCTTCGCCGTCAAGGGTTGGGGCCCTCGGAAATCATAGAGATCATCTCGATGGCGGCGCTGGCGGTTTATGCCAATACAATTGCCGACGCGACCGGCATGCCCGCCGACGACATGTTCACGCAATTCTAAATGTCTTCCCTTGCCGAGATCGCGCGGCTCAACGTCCTCATTGAGCTGCTCTCCGAGTGCGCCAACAGCGCCGATCTCGAGGCGCTGCTCCGGGTCGCGGCCGGCCGGCTTCGTTGGGTCATCGACTTCGACCGATGCACGTTCGCACTGGCGCGCCCCGAGGGGTGCGTGTGCTGGATCGGGACGCGCGCGGAAGAGAGCCTGCGTCGCGTCATGCTCGCCGACTTGCGCGAGGAGGACGCGACCCTCATCGAGCGCGTGATCGAAACTGGCGCGCTGGCGGGTGAGCCATCGGGAAGAATAGGCGTTCCGCTCCAAGTGGGGGAGCGAACGCTCGGTGCCATCTGCTTTTCGACCGCAGCGGGCGCCTATACGTACCGAGACATGCGGCTTGGGCATCACGCGGGACAATACCTCGGATCTCTCGTCTCCCGGATGGATCTGGAAGAAGAGACGCGGCGATTGAGCGCGCGCAAAGACGATATTCTCGCCTTGCTCAGTCATGAACTTCGCAATCCGCTCGCGCCGATCCTGATGGCGGTGACCCAGCTCAAGATGCGCGCCGACGGGCAACCCACGAATGAGCTCGACGTCATAGAGCGGCAAACCCAGCATCTCGTTCGGCTGGTGGACGACTTGCTCGACGTCGCTCGCCTGACGCGCGGCAAGTTGACGCTTCAGCGAGCGCCGGTCGAAATTGCGGAGGTCGTCGCGCTCTCTGTTGAGATGGTAAGCCCGCTGTTCGAGGAGCGCCGGCACTCGCTCACGATCGACGTCCCTTCCGCTAATTTAATGGTGGACGCAGACAAGAATCGGCTGGCGCAGGTCATTTCCAATCTTCTCAGCAACGCTGCTCACTACACTGAGGCCGAGGGCCAGGTCATCCTGACGGCACGTCGGGACGGCGAGACCCTCGTGATCGAAGTGTCGGACAATGGCATTGGGATCGCGACCGACTCACTCTCGAGCATCTTCGAACTCTTCGTTCAGGTCCCGGGTCGCTCGAACGGACAACGGGGTCTCGGCTTAGGCCTCGGGATCGTGAAGCAACTGACCGAGCTGCACGGCGGGTCAGTCTCGGTCGCGAGCGAGGGGTATGGACGCGGGGCGAAGTTCGCGGTGCGGATTCCGGTTCTATCGGTGGGATCGGTTGCTTCTGCGGCTTCCACCGCGTCGCTCCCTGTCCTTCGTACGGAGGACCCCCAGCGGGTGCTACTCGTTGACGACAACAAGGACGTGCTCGACCTTCTCGCGATCTTGTTGGAGCGCGCAGGCCACGAAGTCGCCACAGCGCATGACGGCCCCGAGGCGCTCACGATGCTCGAGCGATTCCACCCGTCCGTGGCGGTCATCGACATAGGTATGCCTGTCATGAACGGTTACGATCTGGCCACAAACATTCGAGCGCAGCAGCAGGTTGAACGCCCATTTCTTGTGGCGCTGACAGGCTACGGTCAAGCGAACGACCGAGAACGAGTGCGTGCGGCCGGCTTCAACGAGCACCTCGTCAAGCCCGTCGACGTTCAGCGTCTTCTGCGTGTCATTGCGCGTGCGCCTGTGCACCTCGCTACAGCCGACGGCCCCGCCGAATAAGCGCCGGCTCGGCTCGTTGTTGCGCAAGGCTCGATTCTGCTTTTAGACCTCGCGCGGAGACCCCGCGTGTGCCGCGAGATGCAGACGATCTAGTTTCTAGTTCCGCTCGGCGGAAGGCCCACCGGATTCGCCCCACGACTTGGGGCGGTACCCGTCCGAGCATTCCGACGACGTGAGCTTGCACTCCGGCTTGAAAGGGCCCAAACGGAGTGCCCATCGTGAGCCCCATGGGCGGGGAGCTTCTCGGCGGTGGCGTTCGAGAAAGCCGGATGGATATAGTGACGGGCGATGGACGACCCCGAGGACTTGGACATTCCTATATGGGCCGGTGTCGTCCCGCTCGCGCTCACCCGCGGCACTCCGGAACCGCACGGCCTCCCTCCGGCGCTCTCTGACGCCGGGTCGAGAGCCATGGCCGCTCTCAGTAAGACACGGCCGTCGTGTATGTGCCGAAAAGGCTGTGCCACTGCCAGGCCAATGAAAAGGAAAATCCCCGCAGATCGGGCGCACGGAGGGCGTCTACGCTTTGGCACATAGGTTGCGGGAGCCAAAGAACCGCGCGAGAGGCCACGATGCCCATCCAAACACGTCGTTCACGACCGACCCGAGCTCGGGGGAATTGCCGACTGCCAGAAACGGCCGCCGTGATGGCGTCGACCGCCTTGTTCGCGGCGCTCGCGGGCGTCGGGTGCTCCGGCGGGGCGTCCGCGTCCAGGGCGAGCACGTCCGTCGAGAAATCCGCCCTCGCGCGAAACACCGCGCCCAACGTGCCGAGCGCCGAGCAGTCCGCCCTCGAAGCGGCCAATGAATCGTTCGCGTTCCAGGTTTACGGCGCGCTCGGTGCCTCGCCCTCTGCAAACCTCGTTCTCTCGCCGTATTCGCTTTCGAGCGCCCTCGGCATGACCTACGCGGGGGCGCGCACGGCGACCGCCGATCAGATGGCGCAAACTCTGGACTTCATCCAGCTTGATCCGAGCACGGCGACCTCGCAAGCGGAGGTCCCACCCGCGTTCGATTGGCTCGACCTGCAGCTCGCGTCGCGTGCCGGCGGCGATGCCGCCATGCCCTTCGCGCTGCACGTCGCCAACTCCGTCTGGGGGCAGACGGGCGACTCGTTCCAGGAACCCTTTCTGGACACGCTGGCGACCGATTACGGCGCGGGGATCGAGCTCGCGAACTTCTCGGGAGACCCTGACGGGAGCCGACAGACGATCAATGCCTGGGCGAGCGACGAGACCGACGGCAAGATCGCCGAACTCATTCCCGCTGGCGGCATCGACATGTCCACCCGGATGGTGCTGGTCAACGCGGTCTACTTTGACGCCCAGTGGAATTCGACCTTTTCCCCGGGCGAGACTTCGCCCGGGACGTTCACGCGACTCGACGGCACGACCGTGCAGCCCTCGATGATGCAGCAGGCGTCCGCCTTCGCCTACGCGTCGAGCGCCGGGTTTCAGCTCGTCGAGATGTCTTATCAAGGCCAAGAGGTCGCGATGGACATCGTGCTCCCCGCGGCCGGCACGAGCCCCGCCACCGTCACGGCGGCCGTTTTTAACTCCCTTGTCGGCGCGCTGCAGACGCAAGTAGTGGCTGTCACGATGCCTAAGTTTCAGACGGACGGTGGAAGCATCGACGTGGCTGGCACGCTCTCACAGCTCGGAATGTCCGACGCGTTCAACTCGTCGACGGCCGACTTCAGCGGCATCTCGCCGAGCGACATGCTCTACATCGGTCACGTGTTCCATCAGGCATTCGTCGACGTCGACGAGGAGGGCACCGTTGCCGCGGCGGCGACCGCCGTGGGCTTCGAGGACGCCGCGGCGATCCTGCCGAACGCGACCGTCACCGTCGACCATCCCTTCTTTTTCGTCATTCGCGACGTGCCGACCAACACGATTCTTTTCCTGGGAGAGATCGTCGACCCGACCGCGTGACGGCCGATCCGGGCCCGATAGGGCGACGACGCCGGAGGCGAGTCGGTCGGCTCGCTCGCTGCGATTGCGCTCTCCTGCAAGCCCACCACCAGACTTAGCGCGACCGTTCGACCCTTCGAACGGCGTGCCCCAGTGCGGTCCTTGACGCCTTGGGCTTCGCGCTTGCGCAGCCAACCTTGGGCGTAGTCGCTCACCCGATCGACCTTTCGGGCGCGGGCGAGCGGCGAATGGGCCAGCTCCACGCCGGAATCGATGGCGGCGCGAGCTTGGCGAGCTTGCGTTTCGCGACCGCCTTATCGGTCGTACCGAGCGCGCGGTGCTCCGGGACCCGCGACAGTGTCGGACCTGCCGCGCGAGCCCGATCATGTGCCTCGAGACACGGGACCGGCAGTCGGCGCAAGGCCCCGCGTTCGGCTACATAGCTTCAGGCGACCGTGTCGACTCTTGCTAAGGGAACCCACCTCAACGTCCAGTATTTTAGGGCGTCTGGTTACGTGCGGATTGCACGCACGTCTGCGAAATTCAGCTCGATTGAACAGGCCGCCACGTGTTTGAAAGCGTGCGACGTCGCCTTTTCCGAGCTCAACATATCGAAGTTATCACTGTTGCTCGACTGGAGGTTGGCCCCCCTGTCCACCGACCCGCACCTCCACCGATTTCTCGTTCGGAGCACCGATGTGTTCGCGGCGCGCTTTGCGCGCTCGGTCGCGACACCCTTGGGCAAATTGCAATCAGTCCGCGTGGGCCGGGCTCATTCGACCGCCGCGCCAGTCGTTTTCGACGATGAGGCGCGCGCATTGGAGTACCTCGTCGGTCGCTGAGCTGCGGGCACGAATCGGCGCAAGACGGTCGCGCGCAAAACGGTCTGCCAATGGGTCGCCTATCCGCGGTCGAATCACGCCCCTGTGTGGCGGAGCGGCTTGTGGACGTACCCTCCCGGAAGGCCGTTGCAAATGACGTTCTCTTGGGTCCCGTCGCACGCGCATCCGAGGCCGTAGGCATCGCAGACGATCATCGCTGCCGCAAAACAGCTCCCCACCGCACTGCATCCGCTGCTCTCGAGGAGCCCGCGTCCAGCGTGCAGCTCGCGCATCTGCACGGTGGCATCGACGGCGCCAAGGTCTACGAGTACAACCAGAATCCGGAGACGTGCCAGGTGCTTCCTGAAGAGAAGCGAGGAAGTCATTTGCGACTCGATTCTCCTGAAGGCGATGAGCCCTGCATCGAGATCGTGAGGCGGGTTTCCATCGGGGGCCGTCCTGACGCCTGGACCGCCGAGAGGCGCGAGCGGTACTTGCTTCGCCTCGGCGTGCCGCAGCCGTTATCTGTCGACGTGCGTGTTTGGGCCGCAGCGGCGCAGTCCGAGGGGGACACGGTTGCCGTTTCGGTTTTGCTACGGGGTGTTGCCAAGGATGGCCAGGGCATCTGGTTGCCGAGGGCCCTGCACGTCGACGATGAAGTCGAGCTACTCGGTTACGACGTCGCCGACGACGTGATGACGAGCTCCGACGTGGACCGCTGTGGTCCTCGGAACGGCGTTGTTATTCTTCGTCGTTGGCGCGGGCTCAAGCCTGACCGCCCGCTCTTCGTGAGCGCGCGTGGGGGGCACCTGACACACTCCGGCGCTCATCGCGTTTGGAAAGCCGCCGTGGAGCGCGCCGAGCTGCCGACACGCTGGGTGTCCGTGCGACTCGGCACTCGTATGCCGTCGAAGTGTACCGGCGCACGCGCGATCTCCGTCTCACGCAGAGGTTGCTCGGAAATGCCAACGTCGCGACGACGGCCGTGTACGCCAGCTTGCTCGACGAGGACGTGCGACGCGGGGTCGAGCAGGTAATGGGCATCCTAAGTCCTAAGATGACGGCGCCGATGCCTGCTGCCTTCCTCGGACATGGCAGCCCGATGAACGCGCTCGAGTCCAACCGCTTCACCGAGGCGTGGCGCGCTTTTGGCACGCACGTCCCGAAGCCACGGGCAATCCTGGTCGTCTCCGCGCACTGGTTTATCAACGTCGCCGCTGTCACCGCCATGGCCCGACCGCGGACCATCCACGACTTCTACGGCTTTCCCCGCAAGCTCTTCGAGGTCGAGTACCCCGCGCCGGGTGACGAAACCGTCGCAGGGGAAATCGCCGAGATCGCGAAGCCCACGTCGGTCGGCCTAGACCGCGACAGCTGGGGCCTCGATCACGGGACGTGGTCGGTCCTCGTTCACGCATTTCCGAAGGCGGACGTCCCGGTCGTACAGCTCGCGATCAATGCAAGGCAAGCAGCCGCGTTCCACTTCGAGCTCGGCGCGAGACTCGCGCCCTTGCGCGACCGCGGTGTTCTCATCCTCGGCAGTGGCAACGTCGTCCACAACCTTCACGCGATTGACTGGAGCCAGCCTGACGAAGGGTTCGATTGGGCTCACCGCTTCGACGACGCGGCACGCGCCATTCTCACCGAGCGCCCCGCGAACGCCGTGAGCCTCGCGAGCCATCGCGACTTCGCGCAGTCGGCGCCAACGCCCGAGCACTTCTTGCCGCTATTGTACGTCGCAGGTCTCGCCGCGGCCGTGAAGCGACCGACCAAGGTTCTCGTGGACGGTTACACGTATGGCTCGCTCTCGATGACCTCCTACACCCTCGACGTCGACTGTCGCCGCGATATGGAGGACGCGCGTCCGGCCGCTGGCCTGCCGGACCCGGGGGCGACCCCACCGGAAGACACGAACGTCTGAAGATGGCCTCTCAAGCAAGCGCACTGCACGTCTTCGGCCTGGCCCTTCGACGTGGGCACGATGCGCGTATGGCGCCGCCGAAGCTCAACATCGATGTGTTTCGCATTCGAAAGCAGTGCGGTTTGCGGAATGGTGCGGGCCTCGATCGCTCGGTTTCGCGTTTCGACGAACCCGTCGAACAATGCTGCAATCGAGTAGGCGAGCTTGGCGCTGGGAATTTCGCAGGATCGCTTGCCCCGAGCTTACCCGCGCCCCAGGTGCACGACGACCGCCCCGAGCGCCGCGATCGATACGAGCTCGATGAGGGAGCGACAGGGGCTGAAGCGCGTCCATCTTTGGGCGGCGGCCCCCCTAAAAACCGCCCAAGTCGAGACTAGGGCAGCCGGAGATCGCGCGTCTCCCCGACGTCGAGCACCCAGAGGCGGTCTTCGGGGTGGCCGTGGTCCGCGAACCAGCGGCGCATCCGGATCGGAGGCTCGCCCACGGGCTCGTCGGTCAGCTTGAAGGTGCCCCAGTGCATCGCAACGAGGTTGCGCGCCCCGAGGATTGCCCATGCCCGCCCGGCGTCTTCGGGGCCCATGTGCTGCGCCGCCATGAACCACGTCGGGTCGTAGGCGCCGATGGGCAGCATGGCCCAGTCGATGCGCGGGAAGCGGTCCGCGATGGCGCGGAAGACCTGCTCGCTGAACGCGGTATCGCCGGCGTGGTACGCGACGCCGTCGGCGCTCTCGTAGACGAACCCACCCCACAGGCGCGCGTTGCGATCCCACGGTACGCGCATCGACCAGTGCTGCGCGGGGACGCAGGTGACGCGCACGGCCCCGATCTCGATCGACTCCCACCACCCGAGCTCGACGACCTCGTCGATGCCGGACGCGCGCAGGATCTCGCCGCAGTCGGTGGGTACGACGAAGCGGGGACTGCCGCGCGATGCCAGGTGACGCAGGCTCGGGAGATCCAGGTGGTCGTAGTGGGAGTGCGAGACAGTGACGATGTCGACCGCCGGGATCCGCGAGGGCGGTACCCCCGGTGGAGTGAGCCGGCGGCGCGGGCCCATGCGACTTGCAAACACGGGGTCCGTCGCGATCAGGCTCCCGCCGAGGCGCAGGAGCAGCGAGGCGTGTCCGACCCACGTGAGGCTCGGCCGGTCCGCGGCGACCGCCGCTCCGTCGTTGTCGCGCCGGGGCGTGACGAAGGGTCCCCCGCGGTCGCGTTTGCGGCCCGCGATGCGGTCCAGGACCTGCCACTTGAGGACGTCGCCGAACCCGTTGTCCGGGACCGAGCCGTCCATGTTCGCGTATCGCCGGGTCATCGTGCGCTCACGTCTACGATGCCCCGAAGGGGGACCAAGTTGCACTCGGCCGGCGCGGTCGTACGCTCCCGGTTCAAGGCGGTATGAAGCTCGTCGACTGCACCCTCGCGCAGCACGGAGCTGCCATCGTCGGCAATCTCAACGAGGTCATCGAGAACAGCACGGCCGTCTACGACTAAGTCCCGCGGTCGCCTGCGACGATGGAGCCCTGGTTCGCGACCAAGACCGCGTCGCGCTTCCCGGTCATCGGTGCCGAAGACGACGACGGGAACCTCCTCGGCTTCGCGACGTACGGGTCGTTCCGCGCCTGGCCCGCGTACAAGTACACGGTCGAGAATTCGGTCTATCTTCGCGCGGAAGCACGCGGTCGCGACGCACGTGGATTCGTCAAGACCATGAGTCGGCAACCCCGGCGTCCGGCGACGAACCGCCCCAGAAGCCGCGCCGTCCTTCCTCACGAGGAGCGCGGCGCCCTTGACCGAGGAAGACCTCCTTGCCCCACGTAACATCGACGACGGTGGGGGTCCCGGTACGCTCACGCCAATCTCGAGCGAGGTCGCCGAGGCGGGCTCGGGCGCCGCGAGCTCGATCGCCAGCGCAAGGGCGGTCGTCGGGCGTTCCTTCAGGGACACGCGGTCGGAAAGACGAGCGATGGCCGTTGCGAAACGCTCGGCGGTAACGCGGCATCTTCCAATTGCTGTCCCGTGCGGGCAAAACCTCGTAGGTCACGCCGGCGGGCGGCGGCTTGGCCTCCTGGAGGAGCGCGATATCGAGAGAGGCGTCGCTCGCAAGCTCGCGCCATGGCTCATCGAGCTGATGCATGGGTGTGGTGATCGGATAGCCA
>JBEKOY010000145.1:0-14359 GCA_049521295.1 Polyangiaceae bacterium
CCGGCGGTCGGCGTTCCCCACGCTGCAAGCGTCGTGGCGGCCCCCGAGTCCTGCGCAGGCACCGGCATTACGGGCGGCGTGCTGGTCATGACGGGCGCGGCATCCCCCGTGCCGGTCCCGGCGCCATTGCCCGCGTCGGGCGTCGAGGTTCCGGTCGTCGACGCGTCGGGCGTCTGCGACGTCGTTCCGCTGGTGCTCGTCCCGGACGGCGAGCTCACGGGGCTGGAGGTCGTAGCCCCGGAAGTTGCCGTCGGCGTTGTGGCAGTGGATGTCGCCGCCGTCGAGGTATCTCCCGGCGGAAGAACACCGGCGCCGTTGCCCGAAGAGCCCGTTCCAGAACTGCATGCCGCACTGAGCGCCACGGGAGCTACGACGGCCAAAAGCGCGGGACCCGCAAATCGATAGATGGAAGTCATCCCAGTATTCCTGTATTCCTGTCAAAGGGTCATGTCGTGTAGGTCATTGTGGTCGACCACGATGCGGAGATGGCGCCCTTAACAGTCCACAAAGGGGCTTTTCTGAAGAATACCTTGCGGCGATTGACCAGTCCACTTGACCACAAGATGGCCTGACCACTAGACGGGCACGGCCTTGCCCCGCCGCGACTTGGGGTCCATCACCGCCCGCCCGGGGCCGCTATCGAGCTCTCGCAGTTGGGTCGCAGAGTCCCTTAAAGCCGAAAAACCTCGACAGTGCGCTGGAAGCGCCCCGTCGAGGTTCCCGGTCGGTCACAAGGCTATTGCATGACGCGGACGAGCGCCGCGGCCGCCGGCGGGATGTACACCGTAACGCTGCTGCCCGACGTCGTCTGAGTGTAAGTTCCTGTGCTCGTCCACGCTCCCGCGTTCGAGACCAGGCTGCCGCCCACGGTCACGTCTCCTGCTGCAGCCGTCAGGTCGCCGGCCGGCGTGCCCTCGAGATAAATCGCGCTCGCACTCGTGACCGCCGATCCGAGATTGACCGTGGCGTTGACGCCACTCGTGGCGTTCTTGTTGTCGAGCACCACGCTGACAAATCCGTTCGCTTTGATGGCGTACGAGGTGAAGTACGGGTTGGTGGTGGTGACTGTTGTGGACACCATCGGGCCGGTTCCGGCGAGGACGAACATCAACATGCCGTAATAAACCGGGTGCACCTGCTGCACGACGCCGTCCAATTCTTCGATCGGCTCGTAGTAGAAGTTCCTCGATCCATCCATGCCCTCCTCTCCACCGTGGAAGTTGACGCCGCTGCCGCCGTTTTCGGCCACCACGAACATGAGATCGAGCGACCAGAGGCCCGCGATGAGCGCATCGCTGATTCCCTGCTGGCCGTGACCGGAGAACGTGTTGACCTCACCCATGCGCCAGGCATCGGGGATCTTGTTGGTGGTCGCCGCCTTGTCCATCGCGGAAGACGTGCCGACGAGTCCAGCTTGCGAGGTCGCGGGGTCGGGGTCCGGCGTCTGGAGACGGATCGTCGTTGCGGTGGTCGTGTTGGCGGTGCCGGCGTAATAATGCTGCGTCAGAAGAACGAGCTTGCTCCCGAACTTGACCGATTCGTCGGCGGCAAACGGCGTGGACAGCGACAACGCATCTCCTCCACCGGCCACCGGACCGACCAAGTTGGCGCCGGGCGTGGCAACGATGGCGGTAGCGAACGACTCCCACTCCGTCTGCAGCGAAGCCCAGGATCCGTATCGGTTGATCTCGTTGCCGATCTCGAAGCCGATGATGCTCGCCGGGCACTTGCTCATCACGTAGGCGGCCTCCGCGGCGGAGGCCGTTACGTTGTCCGAATGGAAGTTGACGCCGTAGAGAATCTTGGTTCCCGTCGCCCCCAGAAAGGCACAGATGTCGTCGACCATTCCGGTCGTGATGCTCTTTGAAAAGGGCGGCCCCGAGGCCGCGGTGGGTGCCGTCCCCGTTCCACCCCAATTGCAATTGTCGACGTCGTCGGCTCCGAGTCGCATCACCGGCGAACCGAGGAGCTTGTAGAGCCCCACCAGGTTCGTATTCGTGCTGTTGAGCGAGTCGTTGGTGATGTGCGTTTTCTCGTAGCTGAACCCGATAAAGTCGGCACCGATGTTCCCCACGGTGGTGGCGGTGTCCACGGTCACGGTGGCCGCCAACCCTGTGCCTGTGGGACCCCCGGCGGTCGGCGTTCCCCACGCTGCAAGCGTCGTGGCGGCCCCCGAGTCCTGCGCAGGCACCGGCATTACGGGCGGCGTGCTGGTCATGACGGGCGCGGCATCCCCCGTGCCGGTCCCCAGTCGTCCCGCTCCCGGTGGTCGCGTCGCCCGTTTCGGGCGGTGGGGCTCCGCTATCGTCGGACGGGCCGCCGCCCGTATTGGTCGGCGTCGAAGCGGTCGAGGAGGGCGCCGTCGACGTCGTCGCGGGAGGCGTCGTCGCAGCCCCTGCCCCGGTCGGAATCGTGCCGACGTTGGACCCCGGCGTGCTGGAGCCCGTTCCAGAACTGCATGCCGCACTGAGCGCCACGGGAGCTACGACGGCCAAGAGTGCGGGACCCGCAAATCGATAGATGGAAGTCATCCCATTATTCCTGTCGAAAGGGTGATGCAGTGTGCGATATTGTGGTCAACCACGATGCGGAGATCGATCCTTTAACAGTTCACAAAGGGGCTTTTCTGCAGATACCTTGCGGCGATTGACCAGTCCACTTGACCACAAGATGGCCTGACCAGTCGGCGGGCAGCGCTGTTGGGCCCCACTGCAACTCGTCGGGGTCCATCACTGCCCGCGCGGGCGCCGCTATCGAGCTCTTGCCGTTATCTTGAACGGGGTCGGGGCGGGCGGCAAGCGGAGCCGTGCAGAAAGCGGGACCTCCCGATTCGCTCGCACTCCAGTCCAGGGTCCACGAGGCCGCAGGTTCACCTTGAGCGGGCTCGCTGGACCGTTCGGCGCCGAAGCGCCCGAGCCACGGGCCCCGCTCATCGCCCTCCGTCCGCAGGGGCCGGACACAGGTCAATCGGGCTTCCAAAGTCCGGTTCGCCGCCCCCTTTGCGGTCGACCACCAACGTTGCGCATCCTTGGCGGGTCGGGTCGAACGTCCAAGCCTCGTTAGGTCGCCCGTCTCCTTTGGCATCGTGCGCCCGCTTCACGAGATGGCCACCTTCGTCCATCACGTCCCAGGTGTCGATGACCCCGTCGTGGTTCATGTCCTCGCCGTAGCAGCGCTCGCGACCCTTGATACTGATCCGAATTTCGTCGATTTTTCCGTCCCCATTGCGATCGTAGCCGCGGGCCTCGCCCGTGTAGCAAGGCTCGTAGTCGGGGGGAGGCCGAAGTCCGAGGCCTTCCGGCGGTCGCTCCATGCTGATGACCTGAAAGCGCACCCCATCCCCGGCGGCGCAGGCCGCGCACACGAAAAGAACGGCAGAGCCAAAAAATCGCACGAAGCCGAGTGTAGCCTTCTGGCCCCCCGAAGTCGTCGCGCCCGAGGGCGGTCGGCTCTCCCAGAGATGGCAGACTTTGCGCTGGCCGGGGTACCCTCGGACGTCCGAATAACTCCTACGAAAGAAAAATACACTCCCGTGGCCACACGCATCCCTCTCGAACGCATCCGCAACATCGGCATCTCGGCGCACATCGACTCGGGCAAGACGACGCTGACCGAGCGAATTCTCTACTACACGGGGCGCATCCATAAGATTCACGAGGTCCGCGGCAAGGACGGCGTCGGCGCCAAGATGGACTCGATGGACCTCGAACGCGAAAAGGGCATCACGATCCAGTCGGCCGCGACGTACTGCGTCTGGAACGGCTCTCAGCAGCAGCTCCAACCTCACAACATCAACATCATCGACACCCCCGGACACGTCGACTTCACGATCGAGGTCGAGCGTGCGCTTCGCGTGCTGGACGGGGCGATTTTGGTGCTCGACTCCGGCAAGGGCGTCCAGAGCCAGTCGATCACCGTCGATCGGCAGATGAAACGCTACCGCGTGCCGCGCATCGCCTTCGTCAACAAGATGGACAATCCCGGCGCCAACTACGACCGCGTCGCCGACATGCTCAAAGACAAGCTCGGGCATCACCCCGTCAAGCTCCAGGTTCCGATTGGCGCGGAATCCGGGTTCAAAGGCATCATCGACCCCATCGTGGGCAAGGCATTTTTCTTCGACGGCGAGGACGGCGAAACGGTGCGAGAAGAGCCAATCCCAGCGGATTACGCCGATCGAGCCGCCGAAGCTCGACACGACATCATCCATCGCGTCGCCGACGTCGACGATACGCTGGCCGAGAAATTCATCAACGATGAGCCCATCACGACCGACGAGCTCCGAGCGGCCATCCGCCGCGCCACGTTGGCGCTGAAAATGACCCCCGTGATGTGTGGATCGGCCATCAAGAACAAGGGGGTCCAGCTTTTGCTCGATGGCGTCGTGTACTACTTGCCCAATCCGACCGAAGTCGTCAACGAGGGTCACGACCAGAGCAATCGGGAAGAGAAGATCGTCATCGACTCCGATCCGACCAAGCCGTTCGTCGGGCTCGCGTTCAAGCTCCAGCAGGACAAATACGGCCAGTTGACCTACTTTCGCATCTACCAGGGACAGGTGGCTGCGGGCGAAACCATCTACAACGCCAGCAACGAGATGCGCAAAGTGCGCGTGCCCCGCATGTTTCGCATGCATTCCGACGATCGCGAGGAGATCGAGGTCGCCGAGAGCGGCGACATCGTCGCGTTCTACGGGGTCGAAGCGAGCTCCGGGGAGACGTTCACCGACGGCAAGGTCAACGTCACGCTCACGTCGATGCACGTACCTGCCGCCGTCATCTCGCTGGCCGTCGCCCCGAAAGACCGCGCGGCCGAGACGAATTTCTCCAAAGCGCTGAACCGCTTTACGAAAGAGGACCCGACGTTCCGAGTGCACCAAGACGAGGAGTCCCAGCAGACGATCATCAGCGGCATGGGCGAGCTCCATCTCGACATCTACATGGAGCGCATGCGGCGCGAGTACAACTGCGAAGTCGTCGCCGGCAAACCTCAAGTCGCTTACCGCGAAACGATCACGCGGCGGGCGGACATCAACTACACCCACAAGAAGCAAACCGGCGGCTCCGGACAGTACGCACGGGTGCTCGGATACATCGAGCCGCTGCCCGCCGACGCGGTCGAGACCTACGAGTTCGTGGACGACATTTCAGGCGGCGCGATTCCCCGCGAGTACATTCCCTCGTGCGACAAAGGTTTCAAAGAGGGTGTGCGCAAGGGGACCCTCATCGGGTTTCCGGTGGTGGGCATCCGGTGCGCGGTCACCGACGGCGCGGCGCACGCGGTCGACTCGTCCGAATTGGCCTTCAAGACCGCCGCCCTGATGGGCTTTCGTGAGGCGTACGCGAAGTCCGCTCCCACGATCTTGGAGCCCATCATGAAAGTGGAAATTGACGCCCCGATCGAGTTTCAGGGGGCGGTCGTCGGACAAGTCAACCAGCGGCGCGGGGTGATTTTGGAAACGGTCGGCGGCGAAAATGTGAGCGTCACCTGCGAGGTTCCGCTCAATGCGATGTTCGGCTACTCGACCGATTTGCGGTCGGCGACCCAGGGTAAAGGCACCTTCACCATGGAGTTTGCGAAGTACGCGACCGTTCCGAAGGGTGAGCAGGAAGAGATGGTCAAGAAGTACCGCGACAAGCTCGCGGCCGAGGCCGGCCGGAAGTAGAACGTCGGCGGATCCGGTTCCGCTGAGCCGCCTTGCCAAAGGCGGCGCGCCGGGCTTTCATCCCACGGCCTTTCCACCGCGGGTGACTCATGTCCAAAGGTCTTTACGATTTTTCGGTGCTGACCATCGACGGCCAACCGAAAACGCTCGGCGAGTATCGCGGCAAAGCTCTCCTCATTGTCAACGTCGCGTCGCAGTGCGGGCTGACTCCGCAATATGCGGGCCTCGAGACGCTGCACGAGACCTATGCACCCACAGGGCTCGCCGTACTGGCCTTCCCGGCCAACGAGTTCGGCGCGCAGGAGCCCGGCACCAACGACGCCATCAAGGACTTTTGCACGCGGCGTTACCACGTAAAGTTCGATCTGTTCGCGAAGGTCAAAGTCAAGGGTCCGGGCATCGACCCTCTGTTCGACTATCTCACGAGCGCGAAGACCAATGCCTCTTTCTCCGGCGAGATCCGGTGGAACTTCAACAAGTTTCTCATCGGCAAGAACGGCGAAGTGCTCGCGCGCTTCGAGCCGGAGGTCGAGCCGACGAGCCCGCAGGTGAAGCAGGCGATCGAAACCGCTCTCGCGTCCCCGTAGGAGCGCGCCTCCCGAACCGGTGCGGCGCGTCCTGGCGATTCCGCGGGGCGGGCCGGCCCCGATCGGGCAGGGTCGCTCCGCCGTCCGCGGTCACGGCTCCGGCTCGACGACGCCGAGCTCGACGAGCTTGGGCAGCCACGTGGTGCAAAAGGATTCGAGTCTTTGACCAATGACGCGCGCGACGTCTTCTTTGGTGTCGAGCGGACTGCCGTGGTCCCATGCCCTGAGCGGGCTCCGGTCGACGAACGATCGGATCCACGCGGCCCGCTCTTCCGGCTGCGCTTCGGTGAGAGCGCGCAGCATCACCGTCTGGATCATCGATAGGCCCACTCCGGTCCCCGCCACCGGCGAGGCGAGCACGACCGGTGCCCGGTTGGCCAAGGGTTGCGTCAGAATGGCCCGGTTGAACGCGGACGCAACACGGTAGCGCGATCCGGTCGCGATGGGCTCGGTCGAGCCAAGGGCCACCGGAAGGACCTCCGCTCCCACGATCAGGTGCAGCACAGCCTGGCGTATCGCGTCGAAGTCGAACCCCGCCAATGACGGCTCCCGGGCCAGATCGCTCACCGTCGACGAGCGCCGGGCGATCCGAGCGATGACGGCGTCGAAGACCGGTCCCGTAAAGTGCAGCGATCGGCTCGCAAGCGGCACGTCTCGCTTCACCTGGTCCGCCGGAACGAGCGTCCCGAAAGGGGTGCTTTCGAGATACGCTCGGCTCGCGTTCTCGGCACGGCCCACGGCGCCCTTGACGTAGACGTCGCGCCGGAAACTCTCGTTGGTCGCGAAATCCTTCAGGCGCTCCCAGGCGCGCCGATCGGAGACCGACCGAAAGGCCTCCTGCAGAGGCGGCGGGATCGTCAGATCGCGATAGTTGAGATGCAGTGGGATTTGCCCGACAAAGCGCAGATCGTGCTCGGCCGCCTCTGCGACGACGTCCGCGAAGTACATCGGATGCCAGTGCGCATGAAAGAACTCGTGGGCCGTGTACGGCACGCCCATCTTCAGCATCGTCGCGAGAATCTCCTTGGCCGAGGGGTTGGAAACGAAGTATCCCGCGTGGCTGTCGCACAGGGTCTTTGCGAATGCGAGCGCGTGCCGCACGCGAGCCTCGCTGCCTCCCTCGACGCCCACCGACGCGTCGAGCATGAGCCTGCGGAGTGGCTCGACGGCAGCCCACCCCGGCAGCGCGTTGTACCCGAGGTAAAGCAGGCCTCCCGGTTTGAGCCAGGCTGCCGCCTGTGCGAAAAGCGCCCTTCGCTTTTCGGGGGGGATCCACGTGAGCAAGCCGTGCGCACACACGTAGTCGAGCGGCGGTAGCTCGTCGCCGCGCAGATCTTCGAAATCGCGTTCGAGAAAGCGCACGTTGGCAAGGGCGCTGCGCGACGCCAGCCTTCGCGCCGCCTCGATGTGCTCGGGGTTGACGTCGACGCCGACGAAGCGAGCGCGCGGATAGGCCGCTGCGAACGTTGCGAGGGTATCGCCGAGACCGGAGCCGAGCTCGCAATAGTCGAAATTGTCGCCGGCGCGAGCCGGACAGCCGGCGAGCGCAGCCGCTGCGCGCCATAGGTTGGGGTTGAGCTCCGAGCAGAACTGCCGCACGTACGCGACGTCGGTGAGGTATCCGTGATCGCTGCCCCGACCAGGCATCTCGTCGCTCACGGCAGCTTCGTCAGCCGATCGGCGATCTCGTAGGCGTCGCCGTCCACGACCGGAGCGCCCTCGCCGGTTTCGGACGAAACGACTGTGAGATGCTTGGCCGTCGCCCTCCACCGGCGCCCCCGACCGTCCACGTGTTCGAGGACTTCGCCGTTCAGCAGGCGAAGGGCGAGCGCGCGCAACGTCCTGTAGCGGTCGGCCACGGCATTCCTCCCAGCGGGGAACGGCTCGTCTCCACAAGCCTTGATGCGGAACCGCGACCCGCGTGGGTGCCCTGCTGAGGCCGCCCCCCTCGTCGGAAGCTCGGGTCCGCCTGCGGGACCGGCCCGTGCCGGCGTGCGGCGCCGCGCGAATTTCATACTGCCGGAATCGACCTGGAAATCAGCTCGCTGGCAAGCATCCGCCATTCCTCGTCGAATGCCCCGTCCGCTTCGGGCCGCTTGGCTTGGCGATACCAGTACGCTGCGTTTGCGCCGTCGCCTTCCTTGCGATGCAAGTACGCATGTACCCAGGCGCCGTCTCGGCTGGCCTCGTCCTGCGCGATGCGATGCGCGCCGGCCCAATCTCCCCGTGCGTCGAGCCACAGCGCGCGAAGCAGCGGGATGAGATCGGGCGGAAGGTCGTGGTCGCTGGCGGCGGCGAAGAGCTCGTCGACGGTCATGCGTCCAAGCTCGTGCGCCGTGAATGCGCGGGTGTCAAGGGCCTCTACAGGCTGCGCGGGTCGCGGGGCCCTGCGGTTGAAGCGCCGAATCGCTACCGCTGGTCGCCGTGAATCGACGGCTCGTCGGCTAGCGGTTTCGGGACGGGCAGCGGGGACCTTGGCCGGATGTTATCCAATCGAGCACCGCCATGATCCCTCATTTGCGTACCCTCCCCTTGCTTGTCGCGTGTCTGCTCGCAGGCTGCGCGGACACGACCGAGTCCGAGCCCCCTCCGCAGGTGCCGCCGGCGCCGCCGCCCGCGCCATCGGCTGAGCCGCCTCCGCTTCCAGAGCCGTACACGCAGGCCGCACCTCCGAATCAGGGGCCGCCTTCTTCGCCGCCGCCCCAGGCGCCGCCGCCCCCCACCGCGGAGGCTCCCGCCGCGGGTCCGCCGGCGCAGCCTGCCGCCGCGCCGCTCGTGAATGCCTATCCAACCGGGCAGTGGGTCTACACGGCCGGCAACGGATGGGTATGGGTTCCCGCCGGAGCGTCAGCCGTGGAAATGGAAGGCGTTCCGTACACGTACCTGTATACGCCGGCGTACGGCTGGACGTGGTACGTGTCGCCCTGGGGATGGGGGCCGTACCATTACGGCCTCTGGGTCAGGCACCCATGGCACCCGGTGGGGCTCCACGGCTATTGGGTGGCGCGCCCCGGTGCCGCCGGGCGCCTCGGCCGCGGCCGCCGCTGACTGAGGAAGGGTGGGCGCTGCCCTGCGCTAGGGCGTCCTGGCACACCGGACCCCGAGGTAGTTGAAGCGCGTCGTCGCAGTCGGGTCATTTCGCTGCCACGTGGCGAGGTACGTCGCTGGTTGGGAAAAGGCACCGCCCCGGTAGACGCGGCCGGGGCCCGGCGACAGATAGGCGCAGTCGGCGCACGGATCGACATACGCGGCGTACCAATCCAGGTTCCACTCGAACGTCTCGCCAGCCAAATCAAGCTGGCCCCAATACCCCGCACCCTGCGCCGGAGTCCCCACCGGCGCAATGTTGACGACTCCGTTGCATTGGGTGCCGAATGGGAAGTAGCAGCTGCCCATTCCGTCGCCGTAGATCGCGTACTGATTCGCAGTCCCCGGATCCGTCTCGCCCCACGGGTATTCGCGCTGCTGACTCCCGGCGGCGGCCGCGTACTCCCACTCCGCCTCGCTCGGAAGGAACCCGCCGTCCCAGATGCAGAACGCGTACGCTTCGTACCAGGTGATGCAGTTGATCGGCAGGCTTTCGTTGCCGCCGGCCGATGCCGTCCACGTCACCGGGGCCGGAGTGCAGTTCAAGTTGAGGTCCGTCGGCGCGATGTTGCAGTCGTCCGACGCGACCCAGCCGGGCTCGAACGTGCCGGGGTTTGCACTGTTGGCCAGGCCCTGGCCGCCGTTCAAGTGCACGTGCTTGCCCGACCCGGCCGCCGGCGTGTACCCCTTTCCGCCATCCCAAGCGTGGACGAAGGAGCGAAAGCGCCCGACGGTGACCAGGTACTGATCCAGACGGAACGCGCTGACGGTAGCAGGGTCGGCCTCCGCCGTTGGGCCGGCGTCCGTGTCCCCCGAGAATTGAAACGTTCGATAGTAGGTTCCGCCGGGCACTTGCAGGCTCGTGCAGCAGCTCGCCGTGCCGACGCCGCCGGGGCCGCATTGGGTCGTCCCCGGCGCGGCCTCCTGACAACTCGGCGGGCCGCCGTCGCCGGCCGGAGCGATGCCTGTGGATCCGACGCAGCTAGCCTGTGTCCCGCCGTCGTTGTCCACGCCGGTGGGGGTCGACGGCGAGCAGCCGGCCATGAATCCGATCGCTCCGGTCAGCGCTGCGGCGCCCGCACGCATCTTGCTCATCGCGTTCATCGCGGCCTGTTCGGAAGCGGCGAATGGTCGGCCTCAGCGGGGTAGGATAGAGGTCGTCGGCGCACAGGTCGATACGCCCGCTCCGATAATCGCAAATCCCACGTCGGGGATGTAGCTCGTGTCGATTCCACCGTCCGCGCTCGTATAGTGTGTCACGCTCGAGTTGATGTCTTGACCCGTGGCTGTGTAGAGGTAAAAGTCCCCTCCCCAGAAGGAAAACGCGTAGGCCCACGGGCACTGCACTCCCGCAACCGCATTCTGGATCGGCGTCGCCGCGGTCGTCTTGTTGATCTGGGCGATCTCGACCTCCGTCAGATCGAAAAAGCCGAAGAGTCTTCCGTCTCCGGTCCCCGTGAGCTCGGCGTTCTGCCCCCCGAGTCCGTTCGAGAACGATCCCACCCGCGTGAGTGTCCCGGTCGTCGTATCGATCGTGGCCAAGCCCGCGCTGGTCGAGTCTCCGCCCAGCACGCAGGTCTGGATGTTGTTGTCGCCCGCGAGGTAAAGCGTATCGGTGGGGTCGGTGGCGGATGCGGTCGAATACCCCATTCCGACTTGATACCACCCCGGGCCGAGTACGATGTTGGTTGCGGTACAATTTCCGACTTGGAGATTCATTTCGAAAATCGCGCCGCCGGTGACGTTTTCCTGAGTATCGAGTGAGACGTAGTCGATCCACGCGTTGCCCAGCCGATCGACCGCCATCGAATTCGGCACCATGGATCCAGCGTCGCAATCGAGAGTCGCAACCGGGGTGAACGATTTCGTCGGCGGGTCGAAGCTGTAGATCACGTTTTGGGTCGAGAGCACGTAGACGAGCTGGGAGGCCGCGGAGCAGCCGCTCGTGGCCGTTCCGGAGTCTTCCGCGCTCAAGATCGGTACCGCGCCTGCGTCGGCGCTTCCGGCGTTGTGGGTCGGGGTGGAACTCCCGGCATCGGTGGCCGGCGCGATGTTGCTCGCACCCCCGCAGGCGCACGCAAGACCCGCGATCAAGCCGCTTGCGGCGCGTGCGGCCATGCAGCCGCGAAGCCGCGGGAAGCGGCGCATCGGGTTATTTCGGCACGAGGCCAGCATGCGCGGGGACATGACTTTAGCGCGCCGCTTCCCCTGCTGCGAATCGCGACCACCCGCCACGCCATAGGCGGTCTATTCCGTCCTCATCGCACGCACGACATACATGCGCCCCACTCGACGTTTTGGCGGGGGCCCGGCGCCGCTCGCGCGGGTGCCCAGCGCGGGCACGCAGCTGGGTCGGGTACCGGGAGCGAGGACTCACGAAACGCGCACCTGGGCCGCCGCGCGAGCCTGCGCGTCCTCGCGCCCGGACCCGCGGGAGGTGACCGGGTGAGGGCACCGGGGCCACCGCGTGGTGCCCCTCAGCGGTCGGCCGTGATACAGGCGCGGGCTCGAGGATCGACATGGCCGAGAGTTCCGCAAAGCCCGACGAGGGCGAGACCCCGTCGCACGGGGCACTGAGCCAAGGGACGCGTCGCGCGGCCCTTGGCTTCATCTTTGCCGCGGCCCTGATGGATGTTCTGGCGCTCGGCATCGTCATTCCCGTCCTGCCCAACCTCGTGAAGGACTTCACGCACGGCGATACGGCGCAGGCGGCTCGTTACGTCGGCTGGTTCGGCTTGATCTTCGGCGTCATGCAGTTCGTCTTCTCTCCGGTGGTGGGCGCGCTCTCGGACCGTTTCGGGCGTCGGCCGGTGTTGCTCGTCTCGATTTTCGGCCTGGGTTTCGATTATGCGATCATGGCGCTGGCCCCCTCGATCGGCTGGCTCTTCGTCGGCCGCACGCTCTCGGGCATCACGGCGGCAAGCTTCTCGACCGCCAATGCCTACGTCGCCGACATCACCCCGCCGGAAGAGCGAGCCAAGAGTTTCGGTTTGATGGGTGCAGCCTTTGGCGTCGGCTTCGTGTTTGGGCCGGCCATGGGGGGCTTTCTCGGCGGCGTCGATCTCAGACTCCCGTTCTGGGTCTCGGCTGGTTTGGCCCTGACCAACGGCATCTACGGTCTCTTCGTGCTCCCGGAGTCGTTGCCCAGGCATCGACGCGCCGCATTCAGCCCTCGGAAGGCCAACCCCGTAGGATCGTTTTTGCTCCTGCGCTCCCATCCTGAGCTTCTCGCTCTGGCCTCTGTCGTATTTCTCTACTTTCTCGCCCACCAAGTGCTCCAGAGCACCTTCGTCCTGTACACGGGCTACCGGTATGGGTGGGGACCGTCGGCCGTCGGCTTCAATCTCATGGGGGTGGGCATCGGAAGCGTCCTGGTCCAAGGCCTCGTCGTCGGTCCATTCGTCCGGCACTTCGGCGAGCGCGGCGCCCTCTACACCGGCCTCGCTGCCGGTGCCGTGGGCTTCGTGGGCTACGCCATCGCCACGACGGGCCTTCAGTTCTGGCTCGCCTTGCCCGTCTTCTCGCTGATGGGCTTGGTTCAGCCCGGCTATCAAGGCATTATCACCAGGCGGGTCGCGCAGCACGAGCAGGGGCGCCTTCAGGGAGCCCATTCGGGGCTCATGGCCGTTGCCGGGATCGTCGGCCCGGTGCTGTTCACGGGTGTCTTCGCTTGGTCGATCGGCGGCCCGAACGTCGGGCTCGGCGCAGGTACGGCCGTTTATCTCGCGGCAGCGTTCATGGTCGTCGCTCTGGCCCTTGCGATGGCGAGCCATCGGAACGCGCGCGGGGCGTCTCCGGTTTAGGTCTGAACGCCGCATGCGCCAAGGCGTGCCACTCGGATCCGCGGATCCGACCCCTGAGCCGAACGGCGGCCCATTCGGGCCGACGCTATACCTGGAACGACCGTTGCAACTGTCGACGTGGCATCAAAACTCGGTGAGCGCGCGGGCTCGGTCCTCGTGACGGTCGATGCCCGCGTCGGCCATGGGGACGCGCTGCGGATTTCGCGAACGGCTCCTGCGAGTCGGAGACGACCGATCCGGGTTGGTGCTACGTCACCAACGCGGCCAACGCGTGCACGCAAGCGATCGCCTTTCCGCACGGTTCGCCGCCGGCGGGGGCGACGGCCATTCTTCAGTGCCCGTGACGCTCCAGCAACACCGTGCGGTTCTGCCGGAGTGCTCTGCGGTGCCCGCGACGCTCCCGTCGCGCGACCTTCAAAACGGGATTTCGCGACCGTCCTTCCAGAACTTGCCTGTCACGGGGAACGGCAGCGTGGCGACCGCGAGCGCCCCCTCGGCCGATTCGACGGGGCTGCCGGGTGCGTTGGGGCCCCCCATATCGGTCTTGACCCAACCGGGGTCGAACGCGTTGACGGCGACCTCCCCGCGCAGATGCGCGGCCGAGAGCATCGTCAAGCCATGTAGGGCCCATTTGCTCAGCCGATAACTCGCGAGTCCGCCTTGGCGCATGCCCTCGAAGGACCCCGCGCCCGAGCCGACATGAACGATTCGCGGTTCGTGGCCTCGACGGAGCAGCGGTAAAAGCGCCATCGAGAGACGATGAGGGGCGAGTGCGTTGGTCTCGATCGATCGCTCCAGCGTGCCGGCCGGCTCGTCTTCGAACGACCGGGGCTCGCCGGTGTTGACCAGGATCGCGGCGTTGTTGAAGAGCACGTCGAGCGCACCCCATCGCAGTTGGACCGTGTCGACCACAGCATGACGCGCCGCCGCGTCACAGAGATCCGCGTGCACCGCGGCGAAGTCACCGAGTGAGGAAAGGGACTCGCCGGCGAGCGATAGCCGCGCCGGCTCGCGGGCGACGCCCAACACGCGCGCACCCTCGCGAAGGAAACGCTTGGCGGTCTCGAATCCGACCCCGCGCGAAACACCTGTGATGACAATTCGCCTGCCTTCGAGCTTGCCCGGCATGGTCTCAGCACCCTCTTTTTTTACGGAGTTTTCATAGCATGCCGAGGTCGGGGTCGAGGTCGGGGTCGGGGTCGGGGTCGGGGTCGGGG
>JBEKOY010000146.1:0-12059 GCA_049521295.1 Polyangiaceae bacterium
GACGTCGGGCAGCAGCGTTACGGTGTACATCCCGCCGGCGGCCGCGGCACTCGTCCGCGTCATGCAATAGCCTTGTGACCGACCGGGAACCTCGACGGGGCGCTTCCAGCGCACTGTCGAGGTTTTTCGGCTTTAAGGGACTCTGCGACCCCGACCCCGACCTAATCGGAATTCAGTTCCGGCGCATGGAGTTCCGAGCCTGGCTGCACGGGTTCGCGCAAGAGGGCCCACAAAACCGCGGACCCGATCAGGTCAAAGAACGCGATCGCCGTGAAGAGCGGACCGTATCCGATCTTCATCGCGACGATTCCCACGACCATCGTAAACAGCGTCCCTCCAAGGCCACCCACCGATCCCGAAAGGCCGTTGGCCGTCGCGACCGCACGCTTCGGAAAGAGGTCTGCCGGAAGGGTCAGGAGCGTGGAGGACATGGCCTGGTGGGCGAACGCGGCGATGCAGAAGAAGACGATCGCCCAGGGCGCAGTTGGGGCTCGGCCGATGAAGATGGCGAATACCATCAGGACGGCGCAGACCGAAGCCGACAGCTTGCGCGCCGTGAGGACCGAGCATCGGAGCCGGATGAAGAGCGGCGACAGGATGCCGCCGAAGAGGCATCCCACGTCGCCCGCCACGAAGGGCAGCCAGGCAAAATACCCGATCTGCTTCAGGTTCATGTGGCGCTCGCTCACGAGGTACAGCGGAATCCAATACGTAAAAAACTGCCATGCCGGCTCCGAGAAAAATCGAGCGACGGCCAGAGCCCAGAAGTCTCTCCGCGACAGCACCAGCCTCCAGGTGCCCTTTTTCGCGGGCGCGTCCTTCACGACGAGCTCGTCCTGCCCCTCTTCCAGAAGCGCCCGTTCGGAAGGGGACATCCACGGATGATCTTCCGGCGCACGATAGAGCAGCGTCCAAACCGCCACCCACACGAGGCCGACGGCCCCCGTCACCACGAAAGCCGACCGCCAGCTGTAATGCAGAATGAGGTACACGACGAGCGGCGGCGCAATCGCGGCGCCGAGGCCCGCGCCCACGTTGAGAATGCCCATCGCGACGGTGCGCTCGCGGGGTCGAAACCACTGAGCGACGGTCTTCGCGGCCCCGGGAAAGCTGCCGGCTTCACCCATGCCCAGCAGGCCGCGGAAAAGCGCAAACGAGCGCCATCCGCCGGCGAAGGCTCCGAGCGCCTGCGCCAGCGACCACCAGAAGATGGAGAGGGCCAGGCCTACGCGGATATTGAGCCAGTCGATGATGCGTCCCGCCAGCGGCTGCATCACGAGGTACGTGATCTGAAAGGCCATCACGATATGCGAGAAGTCCACCTCGTTGATCGCCAGATCGCGCTTGAGCGACGGCGCGGCCACGGACAGGCAGGCCCGATCCAGGTAGTTGACGACCGTGACCCCCATCAAGAGGACCGCAATCCACCAGCGAAGGCCCGGGACGTAAAACGCGCGCGAGGGCGCTCTGGTTCTGGACAATTGCGCCGCCTTCTCCCCGCCCGTCCCGAGCCCGTCCGCCCCTCCCCGGTGCATGCTTCGCCAGCTCTAATCCAAAGGCGGTCAAGGTGTCCAGTGGCCTTACCGAATGGCTTCACAAGGCCGCAGCCCGCCGTCCCCCATTCCGAGGGTGGATCGCGCCGAACGTCGGCGCGAACCAGCGCTTTTCACGGCCGAAACGCGCGTGGCTAGACCACTTGACCGCTGGACGCACACTGCGGTAGAGGTACGCGCAACGGTCTCTTATTTGGCCCATCGTCGTCGGCTGTAATCCGATCATGCGCGGGTGCCGCCTTGGATTGACTTCAATCGTATTTTGGGGTTGAGAGGGCTCGCCTATCAACGGATATGCGATTGAGCGCGTCCGGGTGCGAGGGGTCCTGGCTGGTCGGCCTCTCTTACCCGGCTTTGGGTGCGTGGCTTCTCCATCGCTTGTGTCGATTTTGGGCAGAACGAGTCACGCTCCGGGAATCGCATCCCGAAAGGAATCTGACCATGTCTCTGAAATCGTGGCCTCTCCTGATCGCCGGTTCCGGTTTGCTCGTCGCGCCCGCCGCCCATGCGCAGTCCAGCGACAAGCCGGCCAGCGATGAGACGCCGGCGGCCACGTCGGCTGAGAAACGGTCCGAGGAGCTGACTCCGCCCATCGCCCTGCCCGCCCGACAAACCGTCTCTCCCACGCCCGTCAACCCCTGGTGGGTCCGGCCTCCGCTCGTCGTGACGGCCGGCGACCAGGCCCAATGGAAGCTGACGATCTACGGGTTCGCCGAAGGCGACATGATTGGAGACTCCACCCGGAGCTTCAACGACGGATTGAACAACAACGTCATTGCCCACAACCAGACGCAAGCCGGCGACAACACGCGTCTGCAATTTACCATCCGAAATACCCGCCTGGGATTCAACGCGCAGGCACCCGAAATCGGTGGCATTCGGTCGTCGGGGGTGCTCGAGTTCGACTTGTTCGGCAATCAGCCGAGCATCAACGCCGGTGGAGGATCGTCCGGGCAAGCCCCGGGATCGGGTGACACGACCGAGGCCGCGTACTTCAACAACGCCGGACTGCGAGTTCGGCACGCGTACGTGAAGTTGGAGGATCCCGTCGTCGACGTCTTGGCAGGCCAGTCGTACCATCTGCTGGGGTGGCAGAATTACTTCTTCGGAGCCACGTGCGGGTTCCTGGGAATGCCGAACGAGTTGTTCAATCGAACGGTGCAGCTTCGACTGAGCCACACCTTCGCGTCGGATGCGGTGAACTTCGACATCGCGGCCGCCGCGTTCCGCCCGGCTCAGCGGGATTCCGCGATGCCCGATTGGGAAGGGGGGCTTCGCCTCGCCATCAACCACTGGAAGGGAATCACCACTCCGGGCAGCGGGGGAACGGGAGCGCTGCCGGCCGCGATCGGTGTGTCGGGGCTCGAACGATCGTTTCGCGTGGACCCCTACGCTCCGCTCCCGGCCTCGCCCATCCCGCTCAAGGGGTGGGCGATCGCAGCGGACATCCTATTGCCCATCCTGCCGGCGAGGGACAGCACCGACCGCGGGAACGCGTTGACGATCGTCGGAGAATTCGTCACAGGGACCGCCGATGCCGACCAATACACGGGAATGACCGCGGGCGCGACCATGCCCAACGTGTACCCCTTGCCCCTCGACACCCCCGTCAATGGGGCGGGATCCGCCAATGCGGGTATCGCGGGTGTTGCACCGCTGGTCGGCAGCCCGTACACGCCCGACGTCGACCCCGGACTCGTCGCGTTCGATACGGCGGGCGTCCTTCACACCATCAATTGGACGACGTATCTCATCGACGTCCAGTACTACCTGCCTCCGAACGGGCGCGTCTTCATCACGGGGAATTACAGCCGGGGTCGTTCCGACAACATCGCGAGTCTTTATCATCCCGATTCGCCCTCGCAACCGTGGGTCAACTCGCAAGCTGTGTTCCAGTCCTCGTGGTACGTGGACGGCAACGTGTTTGTCGACATCACACCCGCAGCGCGTTTGGGCCTTTCGTATCAACGGGTCACACAGGAATTTGCGGACGGCACGAGCGCCTACAACAATCGTTACGAGATGACCTGGCTCTACTTCTTTTAGGCATGGGTCGCAGGTAATTTTTCAGATGAGCACCGGTGCCGCGAGAGGACGAATCATGCAAGTACGAATGAGAGTACGACGCCCATTGGGTATTTGCGTTGCCGCGGTCATCGGGACCGCATTCGGCTTCGGATGCTCCCAGAGCAACAACGCGTTTCAACCGATCACCGCCGATGCCAAGCCGTGGACCCCCCCTACCGGTTTCGACCCCCAGATGGGGCAAGTCACCCCGGGGCCATACCTTTGTGTCTTGGGGAACTACATCGCCACCCTGAGCTGTCCGGGGTGCTCCTGCGGTCCGAACGTTTCGCCGTGCCTTTCGTACGCTCTTTGCACCGGCAGCAGTTACGACCAGTGCGTCTGCGGCGGCCCCTATACGCCGGGCGCGACGTGCCCGTTGGGGTTCGTGTGCGCGACCGACGATTTTCCGCCGCAGAACTGGATTGAGAATACGGATTACATCGGTTCGGCCTGGGCCGGGTACGGGAGTACAGGGACAGGTACGGGCACGGGGACTGGGACAGGGGCGGGCACGGATGCGGGCATGGGCAATGACGACTGACCACTCGACGACGGTCGTGGCATCGTTGGAAAAAGGCGATCGCCGGAGCTTGAAACATGGGCACGTGGAGGAATCGATGAGACACGCTGTTCTAGGAGCCGGCTTCGCGCTCTCCGTCTGCATGGCGGTGCTCAGCTTCGGATGCAGCTCACCCCCGCCGTCTGCGAATTCGTTCTCGGAGGTTTATTCCCAGATCATCCAGCCGACCTGCAGCAGCGACTACTGCCACTACAACGGCATCGGTTTACGCCTCGGCGCCCTCGACATGAGCTCGAAGGTGATCGCGTACTGGAGCCTGGTCGGCCAGCCGTGCGGCGGCCCCAGCTGCGCCGGGATGGGAGTTCGCGTCGTGCCCTACTCGCCGGAAAACAGCATTATGTATCAGAAGGTCTCGGAGGCGACGCCCTCGTGCGGGGCCCAAATGCCGGCAAATCCTTACGTGCTGACCCTCAAAGGCAGCGCGGTCTTTTCGGGAACGGCGCTGACCGCAGCGCAGCAGCAGCTCATCTACAATTGGATCAAGGAGGGCGCGCAGAACAACTAAAGGGCCTCCGACGCCCGGACCGCTGCATGGCAGGGCCGGACACTTGAAGTGTCGCGTGCTACTTCGGAGCCGTCTCGCGCAGCGGCGTGACGTCATCGCCCCGAATCTCCAGCGCTTGGATGGGCCCGCCGAAGTAGCGGGAAAGTCCCACGTCGATGCGCCATACCTTGCCGTCGCACGCGCTGTTCACACCGCGATGCTGCACGGTATGCCCCACGACCATGCGTTTCGCCCCAAGCTCGGCGAGCGCGGTCCCGAGGTCGGCGCAATCCGGCGGCGCGTCTTCACTCGAATACGCCCGCGTCCACACGGGGCCATCTTCCGCGACCAGAATGGCCGGCGCGTCACGACGCTTGCCGGCGAGCCACCCGTCGAGCTCGTCGTTCATGCGGTCGAGCCCGTACGACACGTGCTTCGGGAGCACCCCGCCGTGGACAAACACCGTGTCGCCGATCTTAACGACGAAAGGTCGGCCCGACTCGAGGATCGCGTAGGAGCCACCCGGTGCGAACGCCGCCGCACGGCCTCTCGACGGCGCGGCCAATTCGGCGAGCGACCGGGACGCATCGGTTGCCTCGAAGAGCGAGAAACTCGCGAAGCCGGCGGCGGTCACGTAGCGGAAGTCGAGCGCCGCGTTCATGATCTCGTGGTTGCCAAGAAGAGCAATGATTTCTCCGCCAGCGGCCGCGGCTTGTCGGCTCAGTGCTTCGATGAGATCGAGAATGGCTCGGTCGTCGTCGCCGCGATCGATCGCGTCGCCCGTCTGCACCACCATCATCCGGCCGCCGACCCACCGATCCCGATCGTCGATCGCGCCCGCCAACCGGAGCGCGCGTCGTGCATGATCGAGATCTCCGTGCAGGTCCCCGATCGCCACGAGCCGTTCCGGCGGGGCACGCGTCAAGCGGGGCGAGAGGGCGACCGGCAGAGGCTTCGATGGCTGCAACGCTGCCGGCGGCCGGACTTCGATCTCCTGAGCGTCCGAGCGACCGCAGGCGGCAAGGAGGTGCAGAGCGACCGAACCGACGAGCGCAGAGACGGTGGCGCGCAGCATGCCGCATCCTAGGACGGCTCGCGCGACCGTGGATCGGCCTTCGCGAGATCGGCCTTCGTGAGCCATCGCGAGAGGGTGAGCCGCATTGCCGCCCCGCGGCATGGCCCTTGACCCGTATGACCTAGTGGGCTACAGCAGGCGCGTGGTGGTTCGGTGGCGCGTTGCCCCCGGACTCGCCATCACGTGCCGGGTCGTAGGGAAGCTGGTGAGAGTCCAGCGCGGCCCCCGCCACGGTAACCAGGGACGATCTCGGACGCAGCCACTGGAAGCCTCCTTCGCGGAGCTTTTGGGAAGGGTCCGAGGGAGGCGGCGCGAAGGCGCCACACCTGGAAGTCCGGAGACCGGGTCCGACGCGTGTTTCTCCTTCTGCAACAGTCTGCGCCGGGGTTGGCGCGGCCAACGGGGACCCATGGGTAGGCAGTGGATAGGCTTCTTCGCCGTGCTCGCGTCGAGCATGGCCGGAGTGGTGGCGTGTTCCAGTAGCGGCGAATCGGAGACGCCCGACGCCGCAGAGGCCGATGCGGCGGGGCTCGCCGACGCACATGGATTCGAGACCGGCCCGCTCGACGGATCTTCGGTGAACGACACAGGGGCTCCGGCGCTCGACGGCGGGGGCACCGACGCGACGACCGAGGACGCGGCCGACGCGGCGACCGAGGGTGCGGCCGACGTGGCAACCGAGAGCGCGGCCGATGCGGCGGCCGACGGCGCGACCGATGCGGCGGCCGACGGCGCGACCGATGCGGCGGCCGATGTCGATGCGACGCCTACGCCGCGCCTGCTTCTTTCCTACAACGGTGAAACGACGAGCGAGCTCGTGGCGTTCGGGCTCGACTCCAAGGCTGTCGACGGACGCTTCATCTATCCGGGGTACATCGGCACGACCTTCGTCGCGCCGACGAGCCCGTGGCTCCTGGAGCAGGCCAACGACGTCGTCGGGCGGCTGGACCCGCTCCAGCCGTGGCTGGTCCAGTCGTCGTGGAGCGTCGCGCTAAACGACCAGACCGACGCGGGCTTCGCGGAGCCGTACTCCGATCCCGATGGAGTGGTCGTCGGAGCCGGGAGCAAGGCCTACGTGCTGCGGTACACACGCAACCGGATCGCTGTTGTCGACTCGACGCAGAACGTGGATGGCGGCGCGCCCGCAAGCACGATTGACCTGAGCGGCCAAGTGCAGGCGGGCGGCGACGGCTACGTCGAGATGACGGCCGGCTGGTACGATGCGGCCAATAGCCGCCTTTACGTCCTGCTCGGCAACATCAACCGAGCCGACGTGAGCTGCAACGGATACTGCCAGCTCTGCTCGGACACGAGCCCGACGATCGTCGCCATCGACACGACCACCGACGCGATCGTGCCGCTCGGCCGTGACGCGGGCGGCGTCGCGACCTCGGGCTACACGCTGCAGGGCTACGACCCTGCGTTCGGGCCGTCCTCCATGGTTTACGATCCGCCGAACAACCGCTTGCTCGTGCTCGAGACCGGCTGCAATGCCGTCGCGGAAGACGGCGGAGTCGGCCCCCTGGTGCGTCGCGAGGTCGAGGCGGTCTCGCTCGCCGACGGGTCCACCAGCACGCTGCTCGACCTCACGTCGGCTGCCTTCCCGCAGGCGATATTCTACATCGACTCGCGCCACGTCATTCTCCAGCTCGAGACGGCCTACACGTGGGACCCGACCACGACGACGCTCGGGCCCGCCATCCCGAACGCGCCGGGCACCTTCGACGTCGATGGGGATGGCAACCTCGTGGGCGTAACGCAGAACTACGGGCAAGACGGGGGCCCGACGGGGATCAGCGTGCTGACCGTGAACTCCGGCGATGGCGGCGTCACGACACTCGGCCAAAACCCCTTCTCGCTAACCAACGGCTTCGTCTCGGGCGCACAACTATGGCCAGCGCCCTGAAGCCAGGCGGATGGGCGCCCCGCACGGCGCTCCCTCTTTGTTTGCTCGCCGGCACGGGCGGGGGATGCGGGGCGACTCCACCCGCGGCGAGCGGATCGGCCAGCCCTGTCGCCAGCGCGAGCCTGGGGGACGGCGCGAGCGGCCCTGGGGCTGCCAGCGGCGATGATGACGAAGACGGGGCCCCGGCCGGACAAGACGCCGGCACTCCAGGGCCCGAGGCAGGCTATCCGGTCGGCGACGGGGGCCTGGTCATCCGCGCCGATCGGTTCGTGACGACGGTCGTCTCGTTCACTCCGACCGATTGCACGGGCTTTGGCCAGGCCTCGATGCCCGGCATCGTCGAGGGGCCTCCGGTCGGTGGGGGCACCGGCCACGGCAGCACGGACGTCGTCTCGCTCGGCAGCGGCGGCAGCATCGTCGTCTCGTTCGCGCCCAACGCGATCGTCGACGGTCCGGGCGCCGACTTCATCGTCTTCGAGAACCCGTTTTGGATCAGCGGCAACCCGAACGATCCCTACGCGGAGCCTGGGGAGGTGAGCGTGAGCGACGATGGGGTCACCTGGAGCGCATTTCCTTGCACTCCGACGATCGATCCCCAGGCGGGCGATGGCACCGGCGTCGCGGGCCCCTATGGGTCGTGCGGAGGCTGGCAGATCGTCTACTCGAATCCCGAGAATGGAATCTCCCCCGTGGACCCGAGCGTCGCCGGCGGCCTTGCCCTCGATCTCGCCACCGTGGGGCTCGTTCATGCGCGGTACGTGAAAATCGTCGACCAGACCCAAGAGGACTGCCCCGAGGCGGGGCCGCGGCCGGACACCAACGGCTTCGACCTCGACGCGGTCGCGATCATCCACGCCGAGCTGCCTTGAGCCGGCATGCGTGCGGTGTCCGCCGTTCTGATCGCGTCGACCGCCACGGCGCTGTGTCGGAGCGCCCGTGCGCAAACCGACGAAGTGACGGTGCGCGGCGACTCCACCGGGGACTTCACCTCGCGCGCCGACGAACGGGACACGGTCCGTGAAGTCACCGACCTTGCGAGTCTGGTCGAGCCCCTGCCCGGCGTGCACATCCGCCGCTACGGAGCAGACGACTCCTTCACGACGTTGAGCATCCGGGGTTCATCGTCGACCGAGGTCGGGATCGTCTTCGCCGGCGTCCCGCTGACGGGAGGGGGCGACCCGTCGCTCGACCTATCGACTCTACCCCTTTGGCCGGGGGCCGTCGTACACGTGCACCGCACCTTCACTCCGGCAGCGATCGGCCCGGGATCGCTCGGCGGGACGTTGGTGCTGGATCCGCCCAGCCCGTCATCGCCGCCGTCGACCGAGGTGTGGGGCGCCGTCGGGAGCTACGGCGAGGCGCGGATGCGCGCGGCCGACGTGCGCGATGCCGGCGGGGGCGCCCGCGTGGTCACCGCACTCGCCGCGTCGCGCGCCGACGACCACTTCAGCTACCTCGACCCGACGATGTCGACGCCGGGCCACGACGTGTACGCGATTCGCCAAAACGCCGGCCATGCCGCGGTCAACGGTCTCGTGTCGTGGGCCGTGCCGGTACGATGGTCGGAGGGCAGCACCGGCGCACTCACGGTCACGACCCTCGCGCAGGCGCGTCGCCAGGAGCTTCCCGGCACCGTGTTCGGCCCGACTCCCTTTGCCGATCTCGACTCGGACCGCGAGCTCGCGTCGGTGCAGCTGAGCGGGGCCGCCGGTCCCGGCGCATGGAGCGCGCGCGCCTGGGGAAGGCGCGACGGCCTTCGGCTTTCCGATCCCGATGTGCAGGCCGCGCTCGGGCCGGCCCGGTCCGACGAGACCCTCACCGCCACGGGAGGATCCCTCGGATGGAGAGGGCGCCCCTTGTCCCGCACCCTCGTCGAGCTGCGCGTGGACGCAAGCGGAGAGCACTATGAGCCCGGCGTGACGGTGGGGGCCCCTACGCCGCCCGGGGCAACGCGCGTGTCGGCGGGCGCCGCACTCGACGGCGAGTGGCGCGCGGCCGAAGCCGTCGCCCTGGCGGCATCGGGCCGCCTGGACGACTGGTCGAACCTCGAGTCGAGCCTGAGCCCTCATGCGGCCGGCGGCGCGGCTCTGCGTCCGACCGGGCATCTCGGCGCGGAGATCGCCATCGACGCCGTGACGGCCGCCGCGCACGGTGGGGCGACGGCCCGTCCGCCGAGCTTCATCGAGCTCTACGGCGACCGCGGCGCGTTCGTCGGAAACGCGAATCTGCGGCCCGAGTCGGCGTGGACCGTCGACGCGGGCGTGCGAACGTCGCGTCGGCTGGGGTCCGTTCGTTTCGTGGCGGAGATTGCCGCGTTCGGCACGTGGGCGCACGATCTCATCACGTTCGTTCCCGTGGGTGCGTACGGGCGATCGGAGGCAACGAACATCGGGCTTGCGCGCCTGGTCGGCGTCGAGGTCGACCTGCGCGCGGCGGCAGGCCCGATCGAGCTGCGCGCGTCGTACACCGGGCTCTCGACCGAAGACGATTCGGCCTGCGAAGCGACCTCAGGTCCATGCGTGCACCCTCCGCTGCCGGGAAGACCCGCGAACGATCTCGTCGGTGATCTGATCGGGACGCTCGGCCCGGCCAGCGCCCGCGTCGGCGTCGACGCCTTGAGCGGAATCGTGGCGGACGTCGCGGGAAGCATCGGCGTACCGGCTCGCGTCCTCGGGTCCACGGGCATTCGAGTCGACGTCACGCGCGGCGTGCGTCTCGCGCTCGACGTGCGCAACGTGTTCGACGTCCGCACTGGGACGTACGCGGGGGCGCTCGGCCCGGTGCACGAGCCCATTGGCGACTACTACGAGTACCCGCTGCCCGGGCGGACGTTCCTCGTGAGCGTGCGGTCCACGCAGCCCGCCGAGGGGCGATGACCGTTGCCTTCGTCGTCTCGCCCGCACGGCTCGTCCTGACGATCGCCGGGGTGGCTTTGACGGCCGCGTGCGGGGGAGGATCCAGGCCCTCGACGAGCCCCTCCGCTTGCCCCGGATCCGATGCGCTGTGGGTCGCGAGCGATTACACCTCGAGCTCGGTCGGGGCGCTGTCGTCGTCGGGCGCGGTGTGGGCCACGACCGGTCGCGTCAACCTGGGAGCCGATCCGGCGCTCTCCGTGTCGCGGGGTCGCGCTTTTTATGTGGCCCGCGACGAGGACACGATCTTCGAGATCGGCGCGTCGTGCGGCAACCCCACCGAGCAGTGGAACGTGCACCAAGCGAGCTCCCCGAGTTCGTCCGATCCCCAAGACGTGGCCGTCGCGAGCGACGGCTCGCTCTGGATCCCCCTCTACCTGGTGCCCACCCTTTTGGTGATCTCTCCGAGCGGCGCCGTCGCGCACACCCTCGACCTATCGAGCTACGATAGCGATGGGAACCCGGATGCCTCCGCGATCGCCATCGTGGACACGCCGGCCGGGGAGAAGGCGTTCGTGCCGCTTCAGCGGCTGACCTGGAGCGGCCAAAGCTACCAGGCTGAGCAACCATCCTGGATGCTGCGCGTCGACGTCGCCACCGCGACCGTCGAGGCCGAGATCGTGCTCGCGGGCCGCAACCCGTTCGGGATGGTGCAGGACGGCAGCATCCTCTGGTTGTCCGAGCCTGGGGAGTCGGCGGACGGGGGCTTCGCCAGTACGACCGATGCGCTCGGAGGCATCGAGCGCTTCGATACGTCGACCTCGACGACGGCTCTGATCGCGCACGAAGCGGACCTCGGCGGCAGCGTGGTCGAGGTGGCCGTCAGCGGATCCTGCGGCGCGGCCATCGTCGCCGACGCGACGCTCGTGAACGCTACCTCGCTTGTCACGTTCGACCCCGTGTCGGGCGCGCCGATCGCCGCCGCCTCGCAGAGCCCCTTGGCGACCGTCGGTGCCGACGGGGGCTTTTACCTGCAAGGCAGCCTGTGGCTCAACGGAGACCTCTACATCGGCGACCGCCGACGGGCCACCGACGGTTACCCCGTGCACGCCTTGAGTTCGACCGCGGCCTGCGCGTTGGAGATCCAGCCCGACGCAATCTTCCTGCCGCAACCGCCGGTGGCGGTGCGGGCGCCGGATTAGCTATAGCTAGCTTGGCGGGCTTCGCCGTCGCGACTCTGGACCCCGACCCGTCGGGCGCCCGAGCGAGGGCGCACGCTGCTAGGCTTTCGCACCGATGATCGCGACGACGCGCTTGCCGCTCCTATCCGGTGCATCCATTCCGCAAGTCGGCCTCGGTGTCTGGCAGGCCCCCGCGGGCCGCGAGACGCAGAACGCCGTTCTGTCCGCCCTGCGATTCGGGTACCGGCACATCGACACCGCGCGCATTTACGGCAACGAGGCGGACGTCGGGGCCGCCGTCCGCGACAGCGGCGTGCCGCGCGAAGAGGTCTTCGTGACGACAAAACTGTGGAACCAAGAC
>JBEKOY010000147.1:0-11970 GCA_049521295.1 Polyangiaceae bacterium
GCGGCGAGTGGCCTGCCGTTCACCATCGCACGTCCGGCCGCCTGTGAGTCGAGCATCGCCTACCCGGCACCGGCCTACAACGAAGGCATCAACACGAGCGCGCCGCTCATTTACCTCATCATGAAAGGCGAGCCGCAGATCCTCGGGCGGCACGTCCCGCTCGACCTCATTCCGGTCGACTACGTCGTCGCGGGGATGATTCTCGCACTCGTCGAGCTCTTGGAAGGCACGCACAAGCCCGTCTACCAGTTTGGAGCTGCGGACGTGAACCCGTGCACGGTGCAGCGCTTCGGAGAGCTCGTGGGCTTGTACAAGCGCGCTCATTATCGTGGCAAAGGCACGAAAAACGTTCTGTTCGACGCGCTGCAGGCGCGTTACGAGCCTTCCTTCGTCGATCGCGTGCGGTTCGAGCGAGTCGGCGCGCCCGCGCGATCGCGAATCGCGCGCCGAGTTGCCTCCTTCGTGAAGGACGCGGTTCCCGTCTTGGCGCCGGCGGCGGAAGCGCTCGACGCCGTGGCGCGGCGAGATGCCAAGATCGCCGACATTCAGAGGCTCTTCGAGCCGTTCACGTCGACGCTCATCGGCCCCTTCGACTGCTCCAACACGCGGGCTGCTCGCGCGCGGCTGTCCGAGCAAGACCAGCGCAAGCTGCCGTGGGCACCGGAGTCGATCGACTGGGCCGACTGGATGATGAACGTCCACATGCCGGCGATGGAGCGGCGGATCATCCCGCAGATGGACCGCAAGTTGAAGCGGGAGCTCAAGCCTCTGGGCGCCCACGCGACGCTCGTGTCGCTTCTCGAGGAGATGGCGGAGCGACACGGTGGCGCGCTTGCGTTGCAGCGGTCGACCGACGAGGGCTTGACGCGAACGAGCTTTTCCGACATCCGGCGAGGCGCCGACGCCATGGCTGCGCGGCTCGAAGATCGGGGCGTGCGGCGCGGCGACCGAGTCGCCCTGAGCGGAAAAAACGATCCGGACTGGGTGGTCGCGTATTTTGGAATCCTGCGCGCGGGTGCGACGGCGGTTCCCGTCGACCCCGCACTCGACGCGGCGGGTTGGACGGGCGTGCTCGCCGAGAGCGGAGCGCGCCTGATCGTGGGTGACGAGACCGTCGCCGCGAAGGACGATCTGGTGGTCCACCGCCCGGATCTCGTATGGTTCGACGTTCACGCTGCGGTCGAACCAAGCGACGCCCTCGATCCGCCCCTGCCCGACGCCGAGCCGGGCGACGTCGCCAGCATCCTGTTTACGAGCGGGACGACCGGACGCCCCAAGGGGGTCATGCTCACTCACGCCAATTTCACTTCGCTCGTCGCGGCATTGGCCCCGTTGTTTCCGCTTCGCGAAGGAGACGCCGTCGTCAGCGTGTTGCCTTTGCATCACACGTTCGAGTTCACCTGTGGGCTGCTTCTGCCGCTGTCGCGCGGAGCCCGCGTCGTGTACGTGCCCGATCTGAGCGGTGAGAAGATCACGCACGCTCTGCGCGTGTCCAAAGCCAAAGCAATGGTCGGGGTCCCCGCGCTCTGGCAACTGCTCGAGCGACGCATCCTGGCGGATGTGGACGCCCGCGGCCCGATGGCGCGTGCCGCATTCGATGCCGCGGTCGAGGTCAACCGTTGGCTCGCGGCGAATCTCGGGATCGATGTGGGGCGGGTGCTGTTCGGCGAGGTTCATGCCGAGCTCGGAGGGGGCATCCGCTGGCTCATTTCCGGGGGTGCCGCTCTGCCCGTCGAGACCCAACGGCGCTTCGGTGGCTTGGGACTGCGTCTGACCCAGGGCTATGGCCTGACCGAGGCCGCACCGGTCCTCGCCGTGGCGCGGCCTGGTTTGCGACTCGACCCCGGCGTGGGCAAGGCCGTGCCCGGCGTCGATTTGAGAATCGATCGACCCGATGGCGGCGGTATCGGCGAGGTCGTCGCACGGGGTCCGAACGTGATGCTCGGCTACACCGACGCCGATGCAACACGCGACGCCATCGACGGGGATGGCTGGCTTCACACGGGCGATCTCGGCCGGCTGGACTCGAACGGCTGCGTCGAGATCGTCGGTCGCATCAAGAACGTCGTCATCTCGCCGACCGGCGAAAACGTCTACCCGGAGGACGTCGAGCACCGCCTCGGCGACGTCGATCACGTCGTGGAGCTCGCCGTGGTCGGCGTGCCGTCTCAAGGCGTGGAGAGGCTCGCATGCCTCGCTGTCCCGTCGGATCACGAATCGATGCCGCGCGCTCAGATGAGAGAACGAGCGCGTCAGAGCCTCCGAAAGGCGATCGACGATCTGCCGGCGTCGCAGCGCCCTGCGCTCGTGCACTTGTATGAAGCGCCACTGCCGCGAACGGCCACGCGCAAGGTCAAGCGCGACGAGGTCCGTGCCATCGTGCAGCGCATCATGACCGCGAGCGCACCCGCCGAAGATGGATCCCGCGAAGCCACCCCGGTCCGCTCCGCCATCGCGGCCGTCGGCGGTGTCCCGCTCGATCGGATCCGGGGCGCGACGCTTCTGCAGGGCGATCTCGGCTTCGATTCGTTGATGTTGACCGAGCTGCTCGAGGTTCTCGAGGCGCGCGTCGGTGCGGTCGACCCCCAACACCTTCAATCGTGCGTCACCGTGGCCGACGTCGAGCGACTGTCGAGTCGACAGGACGGGGGTGCCGATCGCGACGGTCCCCCGATCACGCGGACGACCGAGAGCCCGATGGTTCTTCCGGAGCCGGCTCGGGCGATCGGCAAGGTCCTCGTCGGCAAGCTGCAGGATGTCTTCTACCGAGACCTGATGAATCCTCGGGTTTTGGGTCAATCGCACATTCCGCACAACCGCAGCGTGATCGTCGTGGCCAACCACGCCAGCCATCTGGACATGGGCCTCGTGCGGCATGCGCTCGGCACGTACGGCGACGGCATCGTCTCGCTTGCGGCGCAGGACTACTTCTTCGAAAGCGCGATCACCCGAGCGTTCTTCGAGAACCTGACGAATCTCAAGCCGATCGACCGCCGAGCGTCGCTCCGCCAATCGATCCGCCAGGCGAGCGACGTCATCGAGCAAGGTAAAACGGTCCTCATATTCCCGGAGGGAACCCGCAGTCCGACCGGCGAAATGCAAGCGTTCAAGCCCATGGTGGGGCATCTGGCGCTCGTTCACGCAATCGACATCCTTCCCATTCACCTCGGGGGGACTCACGCCGCGATGCGCAAGGGCGCGCCCGTCCCGACGCGCCGAGATCTCGTCGCGCGCATCGGTCCACCGCTGTGCATCGATGATCTGCGGCGAATCACTACGGGGATGACGCCCGCGGAGGCGGCTCGCGAGGTCGCGCGGCTGGCCCAATCCGCCGTCACGGCGCTTCGCGATGGCGGGGTGCTCGACCTCGCTCGCGCGCAGCCAGGCCGGGGTGTCCCGGACCCACGCGAGCACCCGCTGGTCCGACTCTTCTCGGAGCTCGGCGCCAAATTCCGCGCCGGCGAGATCGAACGGCCCGTCAGTTACTACGTCACGTTGGGCAGCGACGACCTCGCCAAGTGGACCGTGCGCGTGGATTCGCGCGGGTGCGACGTCCGCCCGGGAAAGCCCGCAGGCGGTCAGGCCGACTGCGTGCTCAAGACGAGCCCGGAGATGTTCGCCAAAATCGTGCGCGAAGCGTACGTACCCAGCGCTGCCGACTTTCTTTCCGGTGCCTTCAAGTCGAACGACCCGACGCTGCTCATGACGTTCCAGAAGGTGTTCCAGCTCGATCAGGCATCGTGAAGTATCTCGTGACCGGCTCGACCGGATTTCTCGGAACCCACCTGGTGCGGGATCTCGAGTCGCGGGGTCACGAGGTCGTCGGCTTCGCGCGATCAAGCGGTGGCGACGTACTGGATCCCGAGAGCGTCCGACGCGCCGCCCAGGGCTGCGACGGTGCGTTTCACTGCGCCGGCAAGGTGTCCCGCAAGCCGTCGGACGCCGAGGCGCTCTACCGCACCCACGTCGAGGGGACTCGAAGTGTTCTCGACGCATGCCACGCGGCGGGCGTAAAGCGGGTGGTCATCGCGTCCACGAGCGGCACGGTCGCCGTGAGCGAGAGGCCCGAGCCCGTTCTGAGCGAGAGCGCCGCGACGCCGATCGGTCTCATCGGGCGTTGGCCCTACTACCGTGCGAAACTCTTCGCCGAGCAGCTCGCATTGGCGCGCAGCCGGGAGGCGTTCGACGTGGTCTCGGTCAACCCGAGCCTGCTACTAGGCCCCGGAGACGTCAACGGCTCCTCGACGGGCGATGTTCGGACCTTTCTCGAGGGAGGGGTCGGAGCGATTCCGGCCGGAGGTCTATCCTTCGTCGACGTTCGCGACGCGGCGCAGGCGTTGCGCTTGGCCATGGACCGCGGCCGGCCGGGCGAGCGGTACCTGGTCGGCGGCTGCAACCTGACGATGCGGGAATTCCTGAACCGGCTGGCTCGCGTCTCCGGTGTCAGGCCGCCGTGGATTTCTCTTCCGCGTTCTCGCGGGTTCGTTCGCCTGGGGGCGTCTTGGGTCGAGCGCGTGACGTCGCGCCTCGGGATGGCTTCTCCTGTGGACGCGACGACGGCGGACATGGCTCAATGCTTTTGGTACGTCGACGCGACCAAGGCGCGGCTCGATCTCGGCTGGACCGCTCGCGACCCCAACGTGACGCTTTACGAGACCGTCGAGGATCTCCGGGTGCGCGGCGTGGTCTGGCCGCGGGGCGCCTGAGGCCGATCGGTGCGTCCGCTCGTCGTCGTCAATCCGCAAGCGGCCGGCGGCAGGGCCGGTCGCATCTTTCCCGAGGTCCAACGGGTCCTGGAGCGACGTCTGGGTCCCGTCGACGTGTTGGCCACCGCGCGGCCCGGCCACGCCATCGATCTGTCGCTTGCGGCGGCCCGCGAGGGGCGAAAGCTCGTCATCGCCGTCGGAGGCGACGGAACGCTGCACGAGGTCGCCAACGGGGTCCTCGCGGGTCCCGGCGACACGGCGGTCGGCTACGTCGGGCAAGGGACCGGAGGCGACTTCCGGCGGACGATGGGCCTCGATCACCGGATCGACCGGTACGTCGACGCCATCGCCCGCGGACGCGATCGGATCGTCGATGTTGGCAAGGTCACCTTCCGCGCGCCCGATGGCGCAGCGCGAACCCGCTGGTTCGTCAACATTCTCTCCGCGGGAATCGGCGGCCTCGTCGACCGCTACGTCGGCCGCACGACGAAGCGATGGGGAGGGTCTTTCGCGTACGCGTGGGCAAGCACCCGCGCGCTCGCGCAGTGCGAACGGGGCGAGCTCGTCTGTGCGTCGAGCCTCACCGGCGTGGCCCACGAACGGCAGGTCGCTGCGTACATGATTGCCATCTGCAACGGGCGGTACTTCGGTGGAGGAATGCACGTCGCGCCGATGGCCGAGCCCGATGACGGACGCTTCGAAGTGATCTCCATGGACGCGCCGAGCAAGCTTGCGTTCGTCGCGTTCTCGCGGCTCATCTATCGCGGTCGGCATCTGGCGGCGCCCGGCGTAAAGCATTTCGGATGCGATCGAATCCGCATCGATCTCGCGAACGACCGAGCGCGCAGCGTGTTCTTGCTCGACGTCGACGGCGAGCCGTTGGGGGGGCTCCCGATCGAAGTCGATTTGGTGCGAAATGCCCTGCGCGTGCGCGCGTGATATTTGACAGAAGGGGGGGGCGCTATAATAGACCCTGGCCTGAGAGGTCCCTGCGCTCCGGCCGTCTGCCATGTCCGAACGGGTCATCGTATTCGACACGACGCTGCGAGACGGCGAGCAGTCCGCGGGGGTCCTGTTCACGGATCGCGACAAGCTCGACATTGCCGAACGGCTCGCCGCGATGCGCGTGGACGTCATCGAGGCTGGTTTTCCGGCGGCCTCTTCCGCCGAGCTACGCGCGGTTCGCGCCGTCGCGCACGCGGTGAGGACCACCAGCGTTTGCGCTCTTGCCCGATGCGTTCCGGGCGACGTGGACGCGGCCGCCGAGGCACTCGCCGGCGCGGCCCGCCCTCGCATTCACTTGTTCGTCAATTCGAGCGACGTGCAGCTCGAGCATCAACTCAGGCGCACTCGGGACGAGGTGCTGCAGCTGACGACCGCCATGGTCGCGCGGGCGCGCAGCGCGGTGGGTGATGTCGAGTTCTCGCCGATGGACGCGACTCGTGCCGAGAGGGGCTTTTTGGCTCAGCTCATCAGGGCGGCAGTGCTCGCGGGCGCGCGGACGATCAACGTGCCCGACACGGTCGGCTATGCGCTTCCCCATCAGGTCGAAGACCTGTTTGGGTATCTGCGTCGCTCCGTACCCGAGATCGAGGGATCCGTTCTGTCGTTTCATGGGCAGAACGATCTGGGCATGGCATCGGCCAACGCGCTCGCGGCGGTGCGTGCGGGCGCTCGGCAAGTGGAGCTGTGCGTCAACGGCATCGGCGAACGCGCCGGCAACACCTCGTTCGAAGAGGTCGTGATGGCGATCGTCGTGCACGGCGCAGCGCTCGGGGTGCACACCGACGTCGACACGACCGGCATTTATCCGCTGTCAAAGCTCGTCGAAGAGCGAAGCGGCATCGCCGTCCCGGCCAACAAGGCGATCGTCGGACGCAACGCATTCCGCCACGCCTCCGGCATTCACCAGGACGGCGTACTCAAGCACCGTCTGAACTTCGAGTGCATCGATCCCGCTCGGATCGGGCACCCGACAGGAAGCGAAATCGTGCTGGGCAAGCTTTCCGGCACGGCTGGGTTTCAGTCCCGCGCTCGCGCTCTGGGTTTCGATCTGGGCGGCGCCGATCTGGCCCGCGCGCTAAAGGCGTTTCAAGCGCTCGCCGACCGCAAGCGGGAGCTCACCGACGACGACGTTCGCGCGATCTGCGCGTCGGCCTGACCCCTCACCGATCGCGCGGTGGGCCGCCCGGCCCGCCGGTCGCGTGCGACGGGCCCGACTCCGCTTCGCTCACCCGCAGGGGACGCCCTTCGAACATCGTGCCGTTCATCCGCGCCATGGCCTGATCCGCCTGTTCGCGCAACGCCATCGTGACGAAGGCGAACCCGCGCGGGCGCCCACTGTATCGGTCGATCAAGACGTGAACGTCCACGACTTCGCCGTACCGTCCGAACGCGGCGCGAAGCGCCTCCGCCGTTGCGTCGTGCGACAGATTGCCCACGTACAGACGGGTAGTCATCGTCGTCCGCTCATCCATCTTGCGGTGTGCATACGAGCTCGCGATCGGCGTGCCGAAGGTAGCCAATCCACGTCGAGGCGTCCATGTCACTGGATCCTGGCTGCGACGTTTTCGGGGTCCGGCGGCGCGGCGGAGCTGCTAGACGTTTGGCGGATGAGCGTCTCGTTCGACGGCTCGTACTTCCGGCGGTTTTACGAGTCCCGCCGGTCTCGTGTGTACGATGCCGATCAGATCGGCGGCCTCGCGAGCGGCGTAACGGGGTTCGCGCAGTGGTTCGGCTGCGAGATCGAGCGCGTGCTTGACGTCGGGGCCGGCATCGGGCTCTGGGGCCGGTGGTTTCGGACCCACATGCCGGCAGTCCAGTACCGCTCGATCGACGTGAGTGACTACGCGTGCGAGAAATACGGTCACGAGCGGCGCGACATTGCCCAGTGGCGGGGGCGCACCAAATACGATCTCGTCGTGTGCCAGGGCGTGCTGCCGTATTTGGCGGACCGCGACTGCGGCCGAGCCATCGCCAACATGGCCGCCATGTGCCGGGGCTTTCTGTACGTCGAGGCGGTCACCGCGCGTGACTTGCGTGACGTCTGCGACCGATCCCGCACCGACGTGCGGGTTCTGGCGCGCCCCGCGGCATTCTACCGGCGCAGTCTCGCTCGCTACTTCGAACCGCTCGGGTGCGGCGTCTATCACGTGCTCGGCGGCGACGCGCAGTTCTACGAGCTCGAGCGTGGTTGACGAGAGGTCAGCCCAAGATGGCAAATTTCAGATATCGGCCTTCGGGAAACGAGGCGAGCGTCGGATGGTCCGGTCCGGCCCCTCGCATTTCCAGAACCGCGAGGAGACGGCTGCCCAAGGCCGCGTCATCGAGCGTGCCGAGAAAGGCCGCCGCATCGACGTGACTCGAACACGACGACGCGCAAAAGAGCCCTCCGTCGGCCAGCACGGCCGCGCAGCCGCGGTGCAAGGCTCGGTAGGCCGCCAGGGCTCGCGGCAAGGCTCGCTCGCTCGGCGCGAAGCTTGGTGGGTCGCTGATGATGAGGTCCCAGCGGCGCCCCCTCGTGCGCGCTGCGTCGAGGAACGATTGAACGTCGGCCACGACGAATGCGTGGGCCGCCGGATCGATCGACGCCGACCGAAAACTCGCCTGCGCGGTGGCGTGGGCGGCTGCGGCGACGTCGACGCTCGTCACATGGGTCGCTCCTCCGAGTGCGGCGTGTGCGGAGAACCCCCCCGCGTACGAGAAGAGGTTGAGCACTCGCCGGCCTCGTGCGAGCTCGCCGACACGAACACGGTTCTCTCTCTGGTCGAGAAACGCCCCGGTTTTTTGGCCGTGGACCAAGTCGACGACGAACGGGACTCCTCTCTCTGCGGCGATGACGGAGTCGGGAGGAGGTTCGCCGCGGACGATCTCGAGCCGAGGCGCCTGTCCCTTTGCCCCGCTGCGATGCATCAGTGAGCGAACGCCCCACGACTCGAGCGTCGGCCAAAGGGCCTCGGCGAGATCCTCGAGCCGCTCTGCAGCCGCGGTTCCGTCGGCCCGGGCGACCGCGACCGTTGCGTAACGATCCACGACCCATCCGGGCATTCGATCGCCCTCGCCGTGAACGACTCGGTATGCGTCGGTCCCCGTGCCCGCGACGAGCAGCGTTCGAAGCCGGCCAGCCTGCTCGGCGCGCGTCCTCCAGAGATTCGCATCGATCGGAGCCGTTCCGGACGTCCACATCCGGACGGCAATCGGGGACATCGGGTCGGCCAATCCTCGGCCGATCGGCGTCTGGTCCGGCGCCTTCACCTGGACCTCCTCACCGGCCGCCACGCCGTCGAGACCGCGGGCAATGGCCTCTCGCCAGACCCACGGATGTCCTCGTGCAATGCGGTCGGCCGCAGCCGTGTGTCTCAGGACGACGTCCCGTACGATCATGCGGGAGCATCGCTCATGGGCCTCCGATGCGCGACTTGCCGCTTTTGGCGGTCCGGTGCTGACGCGCAAATGGCTCGGGCGGGTACTGTGCGGATTGGCGGCTCGCTCTTTGGCCGCCCGACCCGGTATGGCGTCGAGCACCAGCGCGAAAGAGACGGGAAAAGGTCGCGGAATATGAGCCGAAAAAGGAACCGCGCGAAGCGAAAGAGCGGACACGCCTCCGGTGTGGCCCCGATGGCGGTACCCGAAGGGGCCGTCGCGAAGACGTCGTCGATCTCGGTCCCCACGGCTCCGGCTGAGCCAGGAGCGCGCCCGGCGACGGAAGTCCCGGCGAGCCACCCGCCGGATTCGGCCCTTGGGCCGGCGCGCGCGCTCGACATAGAGGCCCCCTCGAGGGTCGCCGATTCGACCCCGACGCCGGCGCGCGGCCTCGAAGCGGAAAGCGCATCGAGGATCGCGGATTCGATGCGGATGCCGGTGGGCGACGTCGAAGCGGAGGGCCCATCGAGCAACGAGGACTCGAGCCTTGCGCCGATGTGCGACCTCGATTCGAGGTTTTTCGAACCTTCCTGGGATCCGTTCGATGCCGAAGCCAGCCTGAGCGGCGCGGCGCGGACTTTGTCTGCGCAAGCCGCATCCCGTCGCGCGCGACTGACGAAATGGGTCCAGGGTGCGATCGCGTTTTCGGCGGCGCTGTGTGGAGTCGCGCTCGCCAAGAGCCTGATCGCCCACACTATGAGTCATGGCACCCCCTCCCGCCACGATGCACCGGCTGGCGTTGCCTTTGCGTCCGCGCAAGCCCCGCTCGTTCAGGCCATCGAGCCGGCATCCCGCATCGCGCTGCCTGCCGCGATCTCGGCCGAAGCGCCTGCTTTGCCTCCGGTCGAGTCGCCTGAGGGAATCTCGGCCGAGGCGCCTGCCTTGCCCCCGGTCGAGGCGCCTGCGGCGATCTCGGCCGAAGCGCCTCAGCCGGCGCCGGTCGCGATCACAGCACCCGCGGCCATCCCGATGGAAGCGCGTCCGGCACTTCCGGTCGCAGCGCGTCCGGCGCTGGGCGGGAAGGGCAAGGAAAGCGCCGGCACCGAGGCGGCTCGACAGAGAGAGCGAGCGCGTGGTGCGCTCGAGCGTGGCAGGATCGCGGCCGCCATCGCCGCCGGGCAGACTGCGACCGCGATGGATCCGGGCGACGCCGAGGCCTGGCTCATTCTCGGGGCGGCCTACCAACAGAAAGGCGATCTGCGGCAAGCGCGTCGCTGCTACGAAGAGTGCGTGAACAAGGGTCAGCGTGGTCCGAAAGGGGAGTGCGCCGCGTTGCTGCGTTGACGCGTAACCGTTGACAAGCGGTAACGAGACGGCTCGACTCAGCCCGCACGGGCCGATGAGTCCGGATCCAAGCCACAGACTCGGGGAGGTTCACGAGTGTTCAAGAAGGTTTGCCTCTTTTCCGGCAACGCAAACCAGCCCCTGGCGGTTGCCATCGCGCAATATCTCGAAACTCCGCTCGGCAAGTGCAAAGTGACGCGGTTTAGCGATGGGGAGAGTTTCGTCGAGATTGGCGAAAACGTTCGGGGCGTCGACGCGTTCGTGATCCAACCGACCAGCAGCCCGACCAACGACAACGTCATGGAGTTGCTCATTATGGCGGACGCGCTTCGCCGTGCGTCCGCGGGGTCGATTACGGCGGTCATCCCGTACTATGGCTACGCGCGCCAAGACCGAAAGGTCGCGCCGCGCACGCCCATCACCGCGAAGCTCGTCGCCGACTTGATCCAGGCTTCGGGCGTCGGCCGGGTCGTTTCGGTGGATCTCCACGCCGGCCAGATTCAAGGGTTCTTCAACATCCCGGTCGATCACCTCTACGCCATGCCGGTATTTCTCGAAGACTACTTGAAGAAGCGATTCGATTCGTCCGCCGTGTTCGTCTCGCCGGACGCCGGCGGGGTCGAGCGAACCCGTGCCTACTCGAAACGGTTGAACGCGAGCCTGGCCATCATCGACAAGCGGCGTGAGCGCGCCAACATTTCGGAGGTGATGAACCTCATCGGAGAGGTGAAGGGCAAGGACTGCATCATCATCGACGATCTGATCGACACCGCCGGCACCCTCAGTGGCGCCGCCCGCGTGTTGGCGGACAAAGGAGCCCGACGCGTGGTCGCCTGCGCGACCCACGGCGTACTTTCGGGTCCCGCCGTCGAGCGGATTGCCGACTCGCCGTTGGCCGAGGTCATCGTGAGCGACTCGATCGCCCTCTCCAACGAGGCCAAAGGCTGTTCTAAGATTCAGCAACTCTCGATCGCCCGCCTGCTCGGCGAAGCCATCAAGCGAATTCACAGCTCCGACAGCGTGAGTTCTTTGTTTGCGTAACGCGAGACACCCTGAGCGTTCGCTCCTGTTCGCGTAGGCGATACCCGGTTCACCCTGAGCGTTCGCTCCGCCTCGACTCGCTGCGCTCGCTCGGCTCCGCTCTCGCCGACCCGGTACCCGCGAGAAGTCGAGGGGAGCGAGTGCCGCTCCCCTCGAGCACCCCAGCAGGAGCGTCCACTCGACGCGAGCAGCTTGCCCATGGATTGGCGGGCCACGCCGGGGCCCGACGCGCTGAAAAGCATCGGGAGCAACTGGGCGAAGGCCGGTCGCAGCGCCCTCTTGGTCGTTCCTTCCGCCGTCACGCCAAGCGAGACCCACTTGCTCCTGAACCCAGACACGACGACATCCAGAGGCTCGTCGTGCATCCCCCCGAAACCGGTGGTGTTCGACCCCCCCTGCGGAAGCGAACCCCGTAGAAAGCAGCAAGCACGAGTCGTGGTGATGGCGGGGTAGCTTGCGATCCTTGCCGCCTTTTTCGCGGCAACGACATAAGCGCTCCAACCAGGTCGGGGTCGGG
>JBEKOY010000148.1:0-11930 GCA_049521295.1 Polyangiaceae bacterium
CTCATTGAGCTGCTTGCGGTTAGCCTCGACGGAGGCTGGGGAAGGGGCGGCCTGCGAGCGGGCGGGCGCGTAAGACCGACGAGATCCGGCCCCCCGGTGGTGTTGCGCTTCGCCGCGGTCGCCTTCTCATCGTCGATGATGACGAGAGAGTGGCGCGCACGTTGGCGATGACCCTGCTCTCCGATCATGACGTCGAGATATCCGTCGACCCACGTGCGGCCGTCAACCGCGTCCTCCGAGGAGAGCCCTTCGATATAATTTTCTGCGACCTCATGATGCCCGCGATGACGGGAATGGATCTGCACGCACTCATCGCCGGAGAAATGCCCGAGCAGGCAGCGCGGATCGTGTTCGTCACCGGGGGCGCGTTCACTCCGGCCGCACGCAACTTCGTCGCCAGCGTCCCGAACACGGTCCTCGAGAAGCCGTTCGACAGGAAAGCGCTCGACGCAGTCCTCGCGCGCCACTTGCGTCGCTCGACCTCGTCCTGAGAGCCTCACGCCGAGTGGCAAGTGCTTGCGTCGACGACCTTTGGGCAGTCGGGTACGGCGGCGGAATATGGCCCTTCAGGCCCGCCCGTCGGGCGTCTCGACGGCCATGTGATCAGAGATGCCCCGCCCCGAAGCGCCCCGGACTGCTGCACGCGCCGACGTCTGCCGGCAACGGACCGTCGACGCCGGTGCCGCTGGTTGGCCGAATCGTACGGTTCGCGACCGCGGCGCGCGATACGGCATGGACGCAGATCCGACCCCTGTGCGCCACGGCGGCGGGGAGCACGGCAATCGCCGACACGCTCGGGCTGGAGTCGTGCCCGCAGGTCATCCTCAACGCGGAAAAGACGACCAATCCGACCGCCGCCGACAGCGCACTGCGCGCGGTCGGAGCCGTGAAGGCTGGGCTCGCCGATTCGTCTGCGATTCCGGCGAGCGATCCGGTCGGCGCTGCGTTTCTCGTACTGACGGCAGTCGCGAAGGATGCCGAGAGCAGGCTTGCCGCCGTGCTCGGTCCCGAAGACGCGCGCTCCGCCGCGAAGACGCACCTCCACCGTGCCGCCAGGCGATGCCGGAAAGCGATCACGCCGGTGTCGCGACGGGCGAGAGGGCGGGGCGCTTCCACGCAAGGACGCGACTCTCGACGTACACCCACGAAAGATGCGAGAGGAGAAGGGTCGCGGCGAGCTGGAGGAGAACCCATCCGGCGCCGGACGGAAGAAGATCCGTGGGGAGGCGCAGGAGGCGCCCTGCAGCTTCACGAGAGGGCGTCAGGTAATGGTAAACGTAGAAGCCATAGCTTCGCCGGCCGAGCCACGTGAGCGCCCCCGTTTCGAGGCATGCGACGACCCCGCTCGCGGGATACCGGACGACGAAGCAGACCCACGACGCGGCGAATACCCAACCCGCGAGGTTCAAGTATGCAGGCGACTCGTCGCCCGTGTTCTGGATCCAGCTCGCGGCGCAAACGGCCCCGAGCGCGCCTGTGGACGCGACGACGGTGACGGGATGGGAGAGCCAGCGGCTCAGCGCCGCGTTCGGTCCAACAATCACGGCGTACCCGCCCGCCGCCATGAACGCAAAGCTCGGAGGGGGCATGAGGACCGCGCCCACGTGGAAGAGCTTCGTGATCCCCACATAAGCGGCGCACACCCAGAACGCTCCAGCAAGAATCGCCCCATGCCGCGAGGAAGGCGAAAAGATGAGGATCGGTGCAGCGAGGAGGTAGAACTGCTCCTCGATCGCGAGCGTCCAGAAGTGCGTGATGGCTCCCCAGCGATGACTGACGAACGCGATGTAGAAGTTCTGGGTATACGTGGCGTAGAACGCGAACTCGGCGAGGCCGAGCCGGCCGAGCGCCAACGCCGAGAACACGACCAGGTAATAAATTGGGAAGATTCGGAGAGCGCGGTTCCGCCAGAACCCGAGCAGCGCGTCGATGAGGGCACGGCTCGAATGACCATCCTCGGCAGCACGACGCGACCTGTGCAAAATCTGTACGATCAGATAGCCGCTCAGGCAAAAGAACGTCCACACCCCGACGCTCCCGAGCCCGAAGCCTCGTCGCTGCACCTTGTGCTCGAAAAAGACGAGCAAGGCCGAGAGCGCTCTCAGCCCGTCGAACCCGCGAATTCGCTTCATCGGCGGTGCCCCTCTGCATCGACGAAGGAAGCTCCCCCTCATGCATGAGGGAGTGCCATCGCCTCCCGATGAGGCTACTCCCGTTCACCGGCGTTGTTCCATCCTCATTTCGCTGCAACGGATGTTCGCGTGGCGACGCGACTGGTGTCGTCCGTCATGGGCTCCAGCGCGCCGAAAGACGCCCGTGCACGCCTTTTCGGCGAACGCGGCCCCCGGGCTTCCCATATCGGCGGGAAATCGCGTCTTTTCATGCAGCTCCAGGATAGTCACGATGCAGGCCACCAGGCTACCGGCAAACGGACGACCTTCCCGTCGCTGGGGCGCACGGCGGGCACCGGCGTTTGCTGGCGGAGCCCTTGGTGAGGGCCTGTGGCGTTGAAGTAGCGGATCGACTCGGCGTCCACGCGCTGCAAGTGCCGGACAGACGCTCAAACGTCGACGCGAACGCCACGCCGTCGCGGCCGAATGTCCCACGGGGCACACGAAGCCGTAGCGAAGCGAATGGCCACTAAAGGCCTTTGGGGCGGAGAAATCCGATGATGGCAACAGGAAAAGAACGTGAGCGTCAGTCGGACGTGACCCGAAGCGTCCCATGGCATTCTCAGGGATCTACACCGAGGTCACGCCGCCCTCGCGCCTCGCATGGACGCACACCGAGTCCGCGGTCCCATCGCCCGCCGCTCATGCCGGGATCGCCTATCCTTCGAGCCGTGACCCCGCTCACGCGCGCGCTCCACCGCCACGTCGCCGACGCCGCCCGCGTCGACCTCTTTTACGCGCCCCTGGCGCACGGCGTCGAACAGCAGCTCACGCGCGCAACGACGCGGCCGCTCGTCCTCGGCATCCAGGGACCGCAGGGGAGCGGCAAATCCACGCTCGCGACGGCCCTCACGCAGGCCTTTGTGGACGTCGGAGCCCGCAGCGTTTCGGTGTCGATCGACGACTTCTACCTCCCCTACGCCGAGCAGTGCGCCCTCGCCGCACGCTGGGCGGGAAACCGCTATCTCGAGCACCGCGGCGGCCCAGGAACGCACGACGTCGAGCTCGGGACCCGCGTCCTCGGCGAGCTGTGCGCGCTCGGGCCGGGCATGTCGACGCGCATCCTGCTCTACGACAAGTCGGCGCAGGCCGGCCGGGGCGATCGCGCGCCCGAGAATCAGTGGAAGCGCGCCGACGGACCTATCGACCTCGTGATCTTCGAAGGCTGGATGCTCGGCTTCTCGCCCCTGATGGACGAAGAGCTCGCGTCCACGCATGACGCGGCGCTCCCGGTGGTGAACGAACTCCTGCGCCCTTACGCGGCATGGACCCGCGCGCTCGATGCCTTCGTGCACCTCGACGTCGAGAAACTCGAGACCATCGTCGGCTGGCGCGTCGGCGCGGAGCGCCAACGGCGGGAGCGCGGCGAGCAAGCGCTCAGCGACGACGACGCACGGGACTACATCGAGCGCTTTCTACCTATCTATGCGGCATACGTACCGCGACTCCACGCCCACCCGCCGTGCGACGACTTCGAACACATCGTGCTCGGAGCCGATCGGATGCCCATCGCCACCCAGTGCGACCGGTAGGGCTCTCTCGGCAGCTTGCCTATGGGTCGAACTGCTCCGTCTTGCCGGGGAGCGCTTCGCTCGGAGGCGCGTACCTCTCCCAGCCCTCTGCGCCCTCGACCAGCCATGCCCAGTCGCGTCTCATCGACTGTACTGCGCGCTCCGAGAGGGCGTGCACCTGCGTTGGGGCGATGTTGAGCCGCGCGTGCGCTCTCTCCCGCGCCACCTTTCGAGCGGCAGCGCGCATCGAGGGCTCGCAGCCGCTCGTCGTGCAGAGGAAAAGCGCACGCTCGCCGCCGCCCGCGACCCATTCGCCCGCGAACGCGAGCGCGGATCGTGGATCGTGGGCCGAGTCGCCGACCACGATCCGGCGGTAGGTCTGCGGATCGCGACGCGCGACGAGCGCAACCTGGCTGCCACCCATCGAGAAGCCCGCGAGCACCAAGGATCGCGTGTCCTCGACCCAGGGGCCGAAGGTCTTCTTCGTCGCGGCGACGGCGCGAGCGATGCGCTGGTTCGTGTCGGAAGCGTTCCTCCATCCGAGCCGCGATTCGTTCCCGCCCCAGCCGCGCGGGCAGATCACGAAGGGGTACGCCTCCGTGATGCCGCGCCACGCGGGACACGCGCGCTCGGGCTTCTCGCTTCCGCCGTGGAGCGCGATCATGATTGGCCGCGGCTCGCGCGCGTCGAGGGGCACGGAGACGACGCCGACGTTGTCCTTGCCATCGAGCAGCTCGAGCTGCTCGGGAAACCCGCCGAGCGGCGCGCGCTCGCCCGCGTTCCCGGCGGCGCCTGCATCCGGCGCTTGCACGTCGCTCCCGTCGCTCGCATTGCTCGCATCGGTGACGACGAGCCGCGGCCGCGACCAATCGCCGGGCAGGGTCGTTCGTTCGGCCGGCGCGTGAGGAGCACACGCCACCGCAAGGAGCACGAGTCCGATGGCCGCCAGGTATTCGATCCGCTCCGCGGCGCGCACGTCCTACAGCCCCATGGGCATCTTCCCCCGGATCCCCCAGAAACTCAAAGCGCATCGTGTCGCGAGAGGACGTCGTGGCCACGGGCATGGAGGCGATCGCGAACTTCCGCGGTGGATCGGTCGCGCCACGCGCGATTCTCGCATGTGCGTTGCGCGACCGCGGCGCAACGGACTATCGAACCAGCGCCGCAATCTCCGCGTAGTCCCCATCCTCAACCTCCCCCTCGATGAAGCATCGCACGTGTCCTTCCGGATCGACGAGCGCATGCTCGGGCAACTCCGGCGCGCTCTTCATGCGTAGACTCGTCATCCACGCGTTCCGCGCTCGCCCATCGGGCAACCACAGCGTGCTCCGCAACCCGTCGGCGGGCTGCCGCTCGAGAAACGCGTCCAGCTGCCGCGCATCATCGTCCAGGGACACGAAGACGAGCGAGATGGGCGACTGCGCGCTCGCCAGCCGATCGCGCCAGCCGACCAGCCGCGGGATCTCCTCTTTGCACGGCTTGCACCACGCCGCCCAGAAGTTGATCCATGTCCACCGCCCGCGCCGCGGGGGCAGCGTTCCGCCGAGCACAGGCGCTCCCGCCGCCTCGGCGTGCGAGGTCGCCACCTTGGAGAGCGTCCGTCCCTGGGCGTTGCCATCCCCCCCGCACAGCCCGTGGGCACGTGGAGCCCACGCGGGAGCCGCTGTCGCCTGCGCGTCGGGCGCGCCTGGGGCCGCCGTCGGCATGCTGCCGGTCGCGATCACCTGCTCCGCGCGCTCTACCGTCGCCTCCGGTGCCCCCTTGTCGCAGGCGACAGCGCCCGTCGCGCACGCGAATGACCGCAGTGCGAGCGCTGCCAAGCTCCGGGTCGTCCCGCTCAGAGTCTGCAATCGACCCACGATACGAAGGCGCTCCGGTTGATCGCTTCGGGCGTGCAGCGCCTGTCCGAGTGCGAGTTGGGCCATTCGCAATAGGTCTTGTCGAATTGGGCGAACTCGCTGCCGAGCCACAGCAGGCCGACCTGCTTGTCGAGCTCGGGGTCCTGGGTCGCGTCTTTCAGATGGATCATGACGGAGTTCGCGCGCCTGTGGGAAAGCGCCCTGTTGCCCTCCGTCGTCCCGTCCTTCGACGCGCGGGCAACCACGAAAAAGTAGCGCGCGCCCTTGCGATCGTTCCAGCGCCCATCGAGAAGCTTTCGAGCCGCGTCGTCGAGGACGTCCGAGCCTTCCTCGAAGAGAATGACGGCGCCCCGCTCCTTGAGCGGCGCGAAGAGCTCGTTGAAGTCGGGTCCGCTGATCGACGCAAAGGTCTTGACGTCCGCAGGCTGGCACCCGCGACGCTGCTCGGTGCCGACGAGCCCACACGCGTTGATCACGCGCTGCAGGACCTCCTTGAAGGCCGGCGTGCAGTAGGCCACCTCGGCGTCGTCGGCGACGGCGACCTGCGCGCGCGCCGACTCCTCCGGATGCTCGAGCCGATCCTTGGCCCCGTGCACCATCGCGCCGACAGCACCGGTAACGACGAGCACCAGCGCGGTCGCAACGGCCACCGCCGCGACCGCCGCCCGGTTCGGCCCCCCGTCGAGGAATGCGCGCGCCTTCGCCAAAGGATTCGGTGGGATCACGGCAGCACCTCGGGGGCGAGCTGGGCCAGGGTGTACCTCATTCCGAGGTCCGTATCCTCGTCGCAGATGCGCTGGTCGCCGAGGAACATCTGCGGCGTCGAGATGGCGATATGGTTGTTCGCGGCAAAGTGAAGGTGCTGGTTGAGGCGCGTCGCGGCGGCGGGGCTGACGGCGCAAGCCGACACGGTGTCGCCCCAGCGCTCGGTGATCTTCGCGAGCAGGGCCTGGCTTCCTTGCTTGCCAGCCTCTTTGAGCACGTCCTGCCGATCATAAGACCACTCGAGGATGGCCCTGGCCTTTTCGTCACCGCCGCACAAGACGGCCTTGGCCATCAAGCACGCTCCCGGGTGCAAGGCGCGATCGAGCATCCAGTTGCACTCGCTGTCGAGCGGGAACATCACCAGGGTCACGTTGAGTCGCTCGAAGACCCCCTCGTCGACGAGCCGATCGTGAAACGACCGGCACGTGGGGCAGAGCGGGTCTTCGAAGAGCACGACGCCGCGGGTCGGGTGAGTGGTCGGAAGCTTGAGCAGGCTGTTGTGAGGCTCGCCCGTGACCGCGAGCTTGCCGCACTTGGTGAGAAAGGGCCGGTAGTCCGGCAAGCTCCCCGCATACGCGACCGCGGGCAGGGCGGTGGCGACGCCGAGCCCGGCGAGCCAGAGCGCGGCGTGCACCCAACCCCCGCGGCGGACCCCACCGCCGGTCGGCGCGAGCAAGCGTCGCTCGCGGTCTTCCGCACGCCACGCGAGCGCGGCGCACACCGAAAGGACGAGGGACGACACGTAGATCCCCACGCACAGCTTGCAGAACCCGTGCAGGTGCAAGACCGTGACGAGCAACATCGCGATCGACGCGCCGAGAGGCGCGAGAGACGCCGCGGCGAAGAACGCGTGCGCCCCGCGGGCGACGTGCAGCCGCGCCAGTGCCAGGTACAGCCCGAAGGCGACGAAGAAGGCGAACGCTCCCATCGCAAAGAGCGAGATCGGCACTCCGCCCCAGAACGTCGCGCGCAAGACCGCCGAGTACGCGCTGAAGAGGGCCGCCTTGCAGGGATTGTCGCCGTCGCTCGAAGCGGGCAGCCCCGGGATGAAGCTGCAGTGAACGGCGTGCACCCGCCGATCGAGTTGCTCGGCGTAGTCGTAGGTGGAGTACGCCGCGAAGACGAGGCCGAGCGCTGCGGCGATTGCCGCGACGAGGGCGAACGTCGTCGCGGAGAGCTGCCTCATATCCGCCATCATACGCCGCATCCAAGGCGGGTCTTGGTATTAGGTCACCGGCGCGGAGAGGCGCCCGGCGGCGGGGCCCGATCGCGCTCGCGTCAGAGCGATGCGATCATGCGGCTCTTGGCGCCGGACTCAGCTCAAGCACTTGTGCTTGAGAGGACGCGGCGCCACACGAGCGCCCGCCAGTCGCCACGCTCGTACACCTCAGGCTGCTCCTCACCAAGCAGCGAAGCATAGCGCACGCTCACCTGCGGCACGTCGGTCGAGACAAGGCCCGACAGGACCAGCGTCGCGCCAGGGGCCAAGCACGCCACGAGCGCGTCCGCGAACTCGAGGAGGACCGCACGCAGAATGTTGGCCACGACGAGATCGAACGGACCGCGGATGCCCTCGAGCGTCCGCGAATGGCGAATCCGATCGTCGACGCAGTTGGCGCGCGCGTTGCGCTCGCCGTGCGCGCCCGCAGCGGCATCGATCTCGACGGCGTCGACGACAGCCCTGAGCTTGGCCGCGCCGATGGCCAAGATTCCCGACCCGCTACCGAAGTCCAACATTCGCCAGGGCCCGGAGCGCCGGGCGAGCGCGGCTATCGCCTGAAGACAGAGCTGCGTCGTTTCGTGCATGCCGTCCCCGAACCCGGGGCCAGGGTCGATGACGAGCCGGACCTCGTCGCCCTCGTCCGCGCCCAGCGTCGGGACAATTCTCCAATGCGGGGCGACGACGATGCCAACCCCGTCTGGACGAGCCATCTCCACGACCTATCACAGCCTGAATGCGCGGCGCTTCCAGAGCGGCACAGCGGTCGCGGCGTCCCCGCCGTGGTTCGAAGCGTACGAGCACGAGGGCAGAGCGTCTCACGTGGAGCCGGCACAAGGCTGCGTCATTCTAAGCAGCGAAGGGCCTCGAGGGTGTTCCTCGGGCCAACGATCGGTCGAGCCGGCCAGCGCGCTCGACTCCACCTCGCGCGAGGGCGTTTTCGCTCGTTGCTCGGAGAAAAGCGCCTCGCCGCACTTGCCGGTCGACATGGCAGGAAGCGAAAACCGCGTCCGCCGACGAAGAGACCGGGAAACCGCCTCGGTCACATAAAAACCTTTGGGGGTCTCATCCTCTCACTTCGCTGCGTCCGCGAAGTAGTGCTCCTCCGCGAGGTCGGCGAGCAGCCCCGGATGCGTCGGCTCCCACTTCAGGAGCGCCCGCGTCCGCGCGCTGGACGTCGGGTTGCTAACCTGCGCGAAGTGCGCCATGCCGCCGAGGTATTTCGGAGCTTCGTCGGCGGAGACGCTCTTCGCCGGAACGCCGACCCCCTTGCCGATGGCTTCGGCGATCGCACGGAACAAGACGCCCTCGTCGGCGACGCCGTGAAGGCGCGTGCCGGAGGGCGCCGATTCGAGGGCGAGCCGATAGAGCCTCGCGGCGTCGAGCGTGTGGACGGCAGGCCAGACGTTTGCGCCATCGCCGATGTAGACCGAGGAGCCGTTCTTGCGCGCCGCGGCGACGAACATCGGCACGAAGCCGTGGTGATCGAGCGAGCTGTGCACGGTCGGTGGGAGGCGAACGACCGAGGACCGCACGCCACGCTCAGCCAGGGCGATGACGGCGTTCTCGCCGTCGACGCGCGGTCCCCCCGGCAGGACGTCTTGCTCCGTGCCGGTGCGCGTGACGCCGCCAAAGAGGGCGAGCTGCGCCGTCCCCGCCGTGTTCACGAAGGGCTTGTTCGAGCCGATGAGCGCCTCGCCGAGCGCCTGCACGACGCGGGTATCGTGCTCGGCGGCCTTCACGAAGCCGTCGGGCGTGCCGCCGAAGGCGAGGTCGTGCTTGTACCCGAGGTGGATGACGCCCTCGGCGGCCTTGGCGGCGGCGACCAGACCGGCGAGATCGTCGAGATCTCCGCGAACGACTTCGGCGCCCGCCTTTCTGAGCTTCTCGGCCGACGCCTCGGACCGCGCCAGGCCGGCGACCTTGTGCCCAGCGCCGATCAGCTCGGCGACGACCGGGAAACCGATGTGACCACTCGCTCCAGTGACGAAAACGCGCATGGGAACCTCCTGATAACAGAAACTGCAATGGGCGTAGCACCTGAGTGCAGCATATGCAATCACAACGACAGCTACTGAAATTGCTAGGATGAGATGCGATGGCGCGCTGGGAACCGAATGCGAGCGGACGGCTCACCGAAGCGGCGATGGAGCTCTTCGCCGAGCGCGGTTACGGCAAGACCACCGTCCTTGACATCGCTGCGCGCGCTGGCCTCACGGAGCGCACGTTCTTCAACTACTTCACGGACAAGAGGGAGGTGCTCTTCGCGGGCTCGGAGCATTTCGTCAAGCAAGTCGTCGACGCCGTGCGCGCCGCCCCGAAGTCGAGCGCGCCTCTCGACGCGGTGCTCTGGGCCTGCGAGTCGACCAGCGACTTCTTCGAGGAGCGACGCCCGTTCGCGCGCAAGCGGAGCGAGCTCATCGCGGCGCATCCCGAGCTAAAGGAGCGCGAGCTCGTCAAGATGATGTCGCTCGCGGCCGCGATGGCCGAGATCCTGAAGGAGCGCGGGACCTCGGCTTCGGCGGCGAGCCTGGCCGCCGAAGCGGGCCTCGCCGTCTTTCGAGTCGGCTTCGAGCAATGGGTGAAGGACACCAGGGACCGGAGCCTCGTCTTCCACTTGCGCGCCGCGCGTCGGCAGCTCGAAGCGGTCGTCGACCGAGCGAAGAAGGGCGCTCGGGCGGGGTGAGGTCAGCAATACTGCGAGAAACCCACGCGGACGATGCCGCGACGCCACAGACCCCGCCGCCTGCGCTTTGCGAATCATGTACCCACCGGGTGCCCGGGTCCCGAGCACCGTTTTCCGGCCGCCGTGATCGACTGCATCGGCACCCGCTCGCCCACGCGAAAATCGGTCGAATGTTCGGACTTCATGACCACTCCCTCGAAACCGGCTGGGTCACCGTCTCCCGCTGGTCAGGGACGGTGCCGACATGCTCTCACATTGCTCCCGATAAGGGAGCGATTTCGTGGAGGGATGCCCGTCCCTTGTTTATGGACGAGGTGGTTTGCAAAGCCCTCTCGTCCTGCTCGCAGGCGCGAGCGCGTGGCGGGTCGCGCTCGACCGGAGAGGCGGGCCGATCAGGGAGCGACGCACATCGAAAGGGGAGCCATGAACACGCAGCATTCCCAGCCGCCGTTGAACGGCGTGCAGACCTCTGGGCCGTTGCACCAACGGCTCACGCCAGGGATCGCGGGGGGTCCTGGATAGCCCGCGTCGAGGGGCCCCGTGTCAGCGACACACAGAACGGTGTAATTCAGTTCGTTTCCAGACGGAGCGTCGTCGCTCGCGGGGGCTGCGTCCGCCGTCTCGGGGCAGTCGCCAACGACGCACCTTCCGCCTTGGCAGCACGGTGCGTAGTCGATCTCCGTGGGGCAGCTACAGTCCGCGCCCACCCCCTCGACGGCGCCTGAGCCAATCGGAGTTTTCGCGACATCGGCGTTGAACTGGGCGAGGGCCCCGACGTTGATCGTCGAGTCGCCGCCGCAGATGCACTCGTCGCCACAATAATCGCCCGCGAATACCCTCGCGCAGTCCGCGTCGACGGTGCACGACTGATCGTAGTTGGACGCGAGAATCGTGCAGGCCGCAGCATCGAATGCGCCGACCGGGGAGCTCGCACCGCTGCTGCTCGTCGAGGTCGACGCATCGACCGCGGAGACGGTCGCCGAGGTCCCGGTGGCTGTGCCAGAGGAACGGCTCGCGCTGCTGGCTGTCGAAGCGCCGCACGCGGACGTGACAGAACACGGCCCCTTCGAGGCTGGGGGGTTCCCCGTGGTGTTCCCACCGCATGCACCGAGCGCCAAGGTAATCGACAGCGCCCGCGTCAGCCCCACCACCCGGCGCGACCGCATGGGACCAGCGACGGCAACGCCGGTGCCGATCCAGCCCCTGAGTCTGGCAGGCGTCTTCATACCCCTAATGTGCCTCATTGGGCCTCATCGCGCTCCGGCTGTCGCACGTTTCAAGGTGCGCAACGGGCGATCGGTTGCCGCAGCGCCGCGAATCGAGGAGACTCGATCTCCGTGGTGGTCAAGGAGACCTTCTTCGCCGTCGAGGTCGAGGACATGCAGCGGGCCGTCGCGTTTTACGTCAGCGCGCTCGGCGCCACGGTGGTGTTCTCGTCGGCGGGTTGGTCCTCGCTGCGTATCGCGGGCGTGCGCGTCGGCCTCGCTCTGAGTTCCGAGCGCATGGCGAGTACCGTGGGCTTGCACTTCGCGGTCAGCGACCTTGCGATGGCGCGCGCCGAGGTGGAACGCGCGGGTGGCTGCATCGTGTCGTCCGCGGTCGAGGTCGCGCCCGGTGTGGTCATCGTCCGATGTGACGACACCGAGGGCAACACCTTCACGCTGACGCAGAGTCAGCATTCCTCCGAGCGCGATGGGTAGGTATCCGATCCATCGCAAC
>JBEKOY010000149.1:0-11716 GCA_049521295.1 Polyangiaceae bacterium
ATGCTGTGAGCCGCTCTCCCAATGCCCGGCCGTCCGGGAAGTACGGCCTGTCCGAAAGCTGGCAAAGAAGCACGGTACGTACGACCTGCTGCAGTTGATGAAGAGTCGCCCCAGCTTCCTGCGCCACCGTCTCGAGCTTCGGTTCAAGGCGTACCCACGTCTCATGCGTATCCGCGAGACGCTGGCACAGCTTGCTGGAGGCGTTCTGCTTAACGTACGACACGTTCTCGGGTTCGAAGACAAACTCCCACAACGCGCCGACGGGAATGAACTGACCGACTTCGAGGTCAGCATGCTTATTGAGGAGCCGATAGAGCGCGGCGATCGCCGTGCGGTTGCGCGAGAGCGCCTGCGTTACGTCAACGAGGATTCTGAGCAGCGCAGGATTGAACGGATACAGGCGCCGAACGAAGTCGGCCGGAAGTCCACCGGAGAGACCTACGATGGCGTCGCCGTGTTTCTGGAAGGCAGCGTCGATCGCCGCTTCGAAAGCCTTCTTTTCCGCCACCGTGAGGTCACCGCGCCGCGCGAGCACGCGCTCGGCTGCCACTTCGTAGAGATCCTGATCTTCAAGCTCGAGTTGCGGCTGGAACCGGTCGCGAATGAAACCGAGTTGCTCTTGGAAGTCCCGCTGCGACAAGTCCTCGGGGCAAGTGCGAGAGATGTCCATCTGGACAGCTACCGCGACGAAGAACGGGAGCACGCGAGCTGCGTCATGATCAACCAGGGCCGAGAGATTGTTGATCTCGTTGACGTACTCCGCACGAGAGCGTCCTCGGATCCAGATCACGAGCTCGTCGACGAGCCACGCGACCGACGTGAACCCCTGCTCCTTGGCATGTCGAGCAATGCGGTCGAGGCCCTGGCGAGCGTCCACCCAGAGGTCATCAGGCCGAATTGCATTCGCACCGTGGTTGCGCCAGTTCTGGAGGGCTGCAGCCAACGCGAGACGCTTGTCACGATCTCCGCGACGTAGCCGCTGGTAGTACTCCACGAAGAGAGGGCCGGGCATTCCACGCGGCATCTCCGGGATCGCGTCGAACGCGGCCTCGCTTGCTGCCTGCTCCAACAATGCAGTCAGCCCGCCGAGCCGCTGCGCGTCCTTATCGATCAGCTCGAAGACCCGCTCGTCATCGGTGAAACCGAGTTGCGGCGCGGCTGCGGGAAGCGCCGCGTTGTATCCCTCGAAGAGCGCTCGCGTCAGCGAGTGCTTGCCCATCATGTTGATGCGAACGACGAGGGTACGGTGGCGATCAAGCCAGGAGTGCTTCGCACGCAGTTCGCGCAGCGCCGGATGCCCCAGGTCGTAGACCATCTCGTCGCGCTCGAGCATCTTGCTGAGCACGGTGAGGAGATTCGACTTACCTGACCCGAAGGCGCCATGGATGTAGCGGCCAACATCGCGGTTGTCGTCCAGACGCTCGCCGACCGCCTTCAGCATTGAGTCGAGGCGCTCGCGCACCTTCGCGCCGACGACGTACTGCCGCACGTTTTGGCGGACCCGATCCTCGCTGTCGGATAGCCGCGTGATGAATGCGTCAAGGTCAGTATCGTCCTGCCACTGCAGGTGCTCGCGAATCTTCATTGACGCCCCCGGAAGACACCTTTGCTGCGTGCAGATTCCAAGTGTCCGCTGTCGAGTGGTTGGTTCATGAAGCGACCCCGCGAGCCACGAGCTGGAATCGCTTCTTCTTTCCGCGTCCCGTCAACTGAAGATCACCGCTCGCCACGAGATCGTCGAGAACGAGGGCAAGTTGAGCTAGGTCCATTGACGTTTGCTCGTTGGCACCTCCACTGGTAGCGATAGGCATCGTCAATTGCACGGGGCTCTCGTCGACACCTGAAATGGCGAGCTGACCTGATTCTGACATCCGGACCCGGTGACATGCCCACACGCCGGCGAGGTCGAGCTCTTTGCCAACCTGGAATAGCGATGCGACCCACGCCCGTTGGGCGAGCGATACCGCTCCAACCACGGGCGGCCTCTTCTTGGCCCGCCGCTGCTCGCTGTTGTCAGGCTGGCCGTTGAGCTCCTGCGCCCTCCAGTGCTGGACAACCGGACATGGACAACGGGGTTGGCGACAAGCCTCCCGAGCGAGCGCAAGGAGCTCTCCGTGCTCTTCCGTGGAGCCCCAGCGACGTACATCTGGCAGCGACTCCCAAAGACCGAGAGTGACGCCACAACGACGCGGTTCGTCAGGTGTCGGCGCAGGGAGCGGGGCTTGCGGGTCGTTCTCCGCGATGGAAAAAGCCTCCACTTGTGCCAACGCACGCTCGCGACCACGCCAGCCGCTCCAACCGTAACGATGTGGGGTTAGATCAGCGAAGAGGACGAAACGCTCACGACCGACGTTCAGTTTGCCACGCGCGGAGAAGAACTCCGACTTCACGAAGTCGTGCTTTTCAAAAGGCGGCGGAACCGGAATGGAGTCGAGTTCCCTCTCTGGAGCTTCGGGGTCCGCCAGGCGCAGCTTCGGCGGCGTCTCGCCTCGCGCTTCTGCCCCAACGCACGCCTGCCGCCACGCATCCTCTTGGTCCTGCAGGATCCACACGCGCTTCCACTCGTCGACCTTGCGGAGGCCGTCTTCGGTGTACACGCGGTGAGGGTTATCGGGCAGGGAGTGTGCACGTAACAGCTTTTCGGCTATCAACCACAGATCTACGGAAAGACCAGTGCCAGCCCACACCCCTGCAACTGCCGCAACGCATGGGTCACGCGACCACGCGACAGCAATATCCTCAAGGCGGTACGGTCTTGGCTCAGCGAGCGGCCCGCGCGTTTGTGTTTCAGTGGCAGGCGCAAACAGACTCTCGAGCCGGTCGAGCAGCCACGACTCGGCAGCTTTTCGGGTCTCGCTCGTCCAGTCGACGGGCTGCCAGCGCCGCTTGTACGGGGGCGTTTCCAGCATGGCGATGCGCGAATCCGACTCGATCAGATCAATCCGCGTCTGAAGTCGTGCACGGTGTGCCTCCGAATAGGTCTTTGGAACTGCGGTAACTCGGTCGTGCCCGTGACGAGCCCACCAAGCACTCTTTTCGACTCTTTTCGTCCTCGTCGGCGTCCTCATCCCTACGAGCGAGGACGATTTCGAAGGGACGATGCCCGGGCGCTAGCGGCTCGACAGCTTCGACGCTGCAGGTCTTGGGCGAATCGATCAGCCCGTACGAACCATACGTTAGCCAATCAAGCTCCTCTTGGAGCGCAACCATACGTTGGGTGAGAGCAAGGAATCGATCTCTTGCAGCTGCCAAGTCTTGCGCGATCGACCCTGGGGACCAAGTACTCGTGGCGAGTAGCGCGCCGGGTAGCGCGGCAGCGCGCTCCTGGGCGGCGGAGTCGAGCGCTCTTGCAAGAGCGATCCGTGCCTCCTTATCTCTTGAGGCAACTGGTGCCTGCTGAAGCTTCGTGGAATCGTATTCGAAGAAACGCTCCCAATCTTCGGCCGCAATTCCTCCACCAATGCCGCCGTTGCCCTTGTCGTGAAAGACTTGCTTCATCCAGAAGCCAAGTGTGCTGCTGTTCAATAAGCCAAGCAGATCGAAGTGGTCGTCAGCAGTGGCGGTCGGCCGGAGCTTGACCACGGGCGAGGTTCGGTTGAACACCTTGCCGCCACGTTCGAGGATGAAGTGATTGTGCGTCGACACAAATGGGAACACGAGCAGACGCTCCGCGGAGAATCGCCCCGGGTAAAAGAAGGAGAGGCGATTCTCCGGCTCGGATGACTGCCATATCTTCCCAAATCCCTTCGTCGGCCGTTCGCGAACCCAAGGACGCCACGGTCGCAGAAGGCGCTGCACGTCATCGGTGTCGACCGGGCAAGGCGGTTGACCTTCATAAGAGAATATGAGGGCGAGTTCGTTTGCAGACACCGAATAGTCACGCAATTCATCGCCGGCGTGAACTTCTACCAGATGGTCTGGGCTGACCCCGCTCTGCAATGCTCGTGTTCGTGGCCGAATAAACAGGTCATCTTGGCCAGTGATTCCGCCCGGACCGATGTCGTCCACCCAACTCCTGACGAGCACAGTCGAGGATTCGTTGAGAGCATCGTAAATGCCTCGTGCGGCGCCACCGCCGAGGCTCCAGGGATGCGCCGTCAGATCTGAGCGAGACAGGTGGACAACTGTCACGAAGGGATTGGAGTCGTCTGGGCCGCTCCCCGCGGCAGCGATCGCTGACCAGACCAGGCCCTTTTCGGCATTCGCGAGGCGCTTCGGTTCCCCTCTCTTGCCGAGAATGGCTCGAATCGTTGGTGCCGAAGGACGTAGGTTCCTGCCGATCAAGATCACGGTGGGGGTTCCGTGGCCAGGCATGTAGGCACCCGAAGTGTCAAGCACGTCGGTCAAGTCGAGGCGCGGGAAGACCGTGGTGACTAGCCTCTTGCCGAATTCGCGCTTCATAAACGAATTGGCGGTTATCTGCCCAACAAACGCGTCGGGCGCACCGATGGCAAACATTCGTTCGGCGAAGGGGGCCGAAAGTGCGTATTTTCTAGCGGCGGAGTCTGGCCAAAAATGTCTGTAGTCGTCGCGTTTGCGCACATCTTTTGGAGTGATGTACGGCGGATTGCCTACCACGACATGAAAGTCGTGACCGAGAAAAGAAGCATTCTCGCGTCGTTGCTTTGGGGTTGCGTAAGCGTCGAGACGGTCTTTGGCGGGAAACAGGTCGCCTTGTTTTGCAAATCGTTCCCACGGGATTAGCGAATCCATCGCGCGCAGATTGAGTTTCAGCTCTGCAAGTCGTTCGAGCTCCTTCACTCCGCTGCGGGCAACGACTTCAAGGAGCAACCGGAACGCGGCTATCTCCGTTGCATGAGGGTTGATGTCGCATCCCCACACTGTCTCGAGTGCTCGTTTGCATGCGTCCCATTCGCTGAGCTTCTGAGTGCGCCAATAGTCCGCCAGCCGGTGGAAGGCTCCAATAAGGAAGTGCCCGCTGCCACAAGCGGGATCAAGCAGACGAAACGTCTGCCCAGCCGCTCGAAGCTTTACGGGGTCGAACTCCGCGAGGGCTGGCGTGAGGGTCTGGTCGAGGATGTATTCTTCGACGAACCGCGGCGTTTGGAGCAGCGCGTACCGCTTCCGAATGTCCGCGTCCAGGTCTTGGTACAAGTCGCCGAGGAAACGGCTATCGAATCCGTCGCCATTCCAAACGTAACGTTCGCCATCTCGGTTTGGGTGATGCCAGAGATGCCAGAGTGCACGGCAGCTGTCTTCATTGGGCAGCGGCAGCTCGTCGTCGCCCGGAGAAAACAACGCCGGGAAGTCGATTGCGAGGTCTCGGAAGATGAACAGAAAGTAGGAGCGAAGGCCGAGTGCCGGAGCGACCTCGCGAAATGCCGCGAATCCCCATTCATCGCGGATGCGCTTCAAACCGAGAATGCCAAGGTCTTCAAGGACGCGCACGAAGACGCTCCGCAAGAGGAAGAGCACAGTGCTCTTTCGCGCAGTGGTGGCCACGAAGTCGTCCACTCGACCGCCCACCTCTGCTTCGCCGTGGACCCGCGCCATACGCTCGGTGAGCGCATGGTCGGCCCGCACCGCGTCGATCTGAGAAGCCACTACCGTCTTCTGCAGCTTCTGAAGGTCTTTCAGCAACGCCTTGTAGGTCTCGGGCTTCATCGTGCTTCCGCCTCGACGTACACCGCGGCCATGTCGGGCGTGTACGGTAGGTTGTACTTCTCGTTCAACCGAACGCGGTCCTCGTGAATGCCGCCGGGGACCGCGAGAACGATCAGGCCATGCTTGCCGCCTCGTGCGCGTTCATAAAAACCGGAGAGCCAGTCCATCAGCCCCAAGGGGCCGAGCAGAGATGGCTGGGCGAGGACCGTGATATGCCCCGGTTTCGCGTCTCGAACTGCTCGGTCGAGCGCCGCTGCCAGCTCCGCATGGAACATGCGCCAGTCGGCGTCTTCGCGCGCTTCGAGGTACGGTACAAACTTCCAAAGATCGCTCGCCTTAAGGGCGTCGAGCACGAGACGATCGATGGCGACGAGCTGGACGCGCTCTCCACCCAACTTGTCGGCTAGCCAGCCGGCGAGGCGTCGGCCGAGTGTGTGGTGGGCCGCTGGAGTGAGCGCGATGACGCGAAAGCCCCCCCGATCGACCTGCGAGGCAAGGGTGGCCACGACAGGTGGCAGCTGGTCGAGCGAAACGCGTTGCTTCGGGATCGTCGCATCGACCTTTGGTGACACGACCCTTCCCGCGCCCTCTATTCGCGCAGGATCGATCCAACGATCGCCATCGCGCCTATACCCGGCGCGTTCGATCGCGAGCTCCACCGACTTGGCGTCGTCGGGTACCGACACGCCGCAATAGGCAGCGTGCACCTCGGCTAGCAGGCTCGCGGTGTCCACGACTGGAACGAGCCCGGGGCGGAGCGAGGTGAGCGCGAGCCCGAGTTCGACAGGCGGTGTGTAAAGACCGCCTACTCGATCGAGCAGCACGGCATCGTCGAGTTTGAGTAGAGCGTCGAGGAGCTGCGACGCGTCGGCGCCCCAGCGTACTAGCGCTCGCTGGAGTTCGAGTGGGAGCTCGTCCCAGAGCCGGGTCTCGACATTGGCGCGCGGTGCGGGCGGCCAGTTGGCGACCGTTGCGAGGAGTGTTCGAAGCTGGCCGATTCGTTCGTCGGTCCACGGCGAACGGATGACCCATTCGAGGGCGGATGCATCCGTGGCGCGAGCGTCGTGCTTCAGCAGTAGTCCGCCGAGCCGCGCATAGCCGATGGCAGATGGTCCCGTGTCCGTTGTGGCAAGGCGCGCCGCCAGCGCCGCACCCGCGACGTCCAGGGTAGCGAAGCCCGCTGGTGGAATCGCGTTGGTGATGGTGGTGACAAGAAAGTGGGCCCAGCTCGCCTCGGCACGAAGTGCATCAAGATCGGCGATCTGAGAAACACGTTGTCGGCTCACGCCGAGTGCTGTCGCTACTTCGGAAAGCGACCGCGTCTTCCCATCATGCAAGCCAATCACAAGCCCAAGCGCCTGCCAGGTCCGCTCCCCGAGTTCCTCCTTCAGAAGGTTGTCGAGTTCGGACAGGGAGTCGGGAACACGCTCGCGGCCTGCGAGCCGTCGTAGGGCGCCCCGCAGACGAGCGAGCTTGGCCGGCCCAATAAAGGGTAGGCGTTCGAGCGCGCTCGGAGGCATTGCCGCAAGGTCACCGACGCTGATCACTCCGCGAGCGATGAGGGATTCCCTCATTGCCGGCGTAAGCTCGCGCCCTAGTTCGTCAAGCGGGCGAGCATCTTCGGCGAGCGCCGCATAGAATCGCTCGGGCGGTGGGCGTTCCGCTCGCGGCTGGTTCGGCCAGCGGTCCGCGATCTGGCCTGCGAGCGCGTGAAGCTCTCGGATGGTCTTGGACCCCACGTTGGGCAGTCCCCGAGCCGAGGCTGCATCGAAACCAACAAGATCGGCGACCACGGTGAGTCCGAGCCGCGCGAGGGCGCCCTGCGCCCGTGTGGAGAGGGTCAGATCCGTGAGCGGATCTCCGAGTTCGAGCTTCGATGGGAGTGGCGGCGGTGGGAGAGATTCCTTCTGGCGCCCGTCACCGTCGTTCGCGCCCTCTTCGGCCGGCCGGAGAGCCAGCTCGAGGTCTTTGATCGCGGCTGTTGTTGTCTTTGGTCGCTCGCTAGCGACAGGCGAAAGGGCCCGACCGAAGACCTCCGCGAGGCGCTCGACGACTGCTGGGGCGAAGCTGTCTGGAAATTCCTCGCGTTGGATCGTGGCCCGCTGGTTCGGCTCTGGAGAGCCGCCACCGAACGGATGAGTGCCCGTCAGCACTTCGTACAGCACGAGGAAGACGGAGAAGAGGTCGTTCTTCGGGCTCCACTGGTTCTCCGAGTAGACCAGCGGGTCCTTGTACCTGATGCTGCCGACGGCGAGATCGCCTTCCAAAGGCCATCGCGCAGCGAGCCCAACATCGAGCAACTTCGGTGCGGCGTCGGCCTCCGCGAGCATGACGTTGTCGGGCTTCACGTCGCGGTGGACCCACCCCGCATTGTGGAGAGCCCCGAGCGCTCCAAGAAGTCCGGTCGCCACCATGAGGAATCGAGCGGGGTCCAGCGCATCACCGGCAGCGGCCCACAGCGAGGCCGTGAAGCCCTCGACGTACTCGAGGACCAGAAGGTTGCCACCCTCGAACGGCTCGACGTTGTGGAAGCGGACGAGGTTCGGATGATGCACCGCTGCGAGCACCCGCCCCTCCTCTTGGAGGTAATGCGCGTGCTCCGGGTTTGCGATCTTCAGGACGACGAAGTGGTCCGTCTGGAGCTGACGAGCCTTCCAGGTTGTTGCGGTCGCGCCGCGACCAAGGCGCGCGACGAGCTCGTACGTCTGCCGGATCTCAGCGCCTGGGGCGAGCTCAGTCCGGACAGGTTGGTGGGTGAGGTCGTGCAGTCCCTGCTCGAGTCGATCCGCAACGGCCGCCGCGTCCTGGGGCCGGGCTGCTGGATCGATGGCAAGCAATTCGGTTACGAGTTCCGAAACGACGCGCGGGCACGCACGCTCGCCGAGATGGAGCGGCGGTACGGTGAACGGCCTCAGGACTTCATCGACGTTCGCGAACAGCGAACGTCCGGTGAACAGCTCCACTAGCGTTGCGCCCAGCGAGAACAGATCGGAGCGCGGTGTCGCTTCACCAGTCTTGAGCGCCTCGGGGGCGGCGTATCGAAACGTCGGATCGCCGAGAGAGCTCCCAGTAACCGTGGCCACTGCTCCGGTCAGATCCCGAGCGAGCTCAAACGCGCAGAGGCGTACCTCCACCGGGATATCTTCACTCGAGACCAGGACGGCTTCCGGAGATAGCCGGCGGTGGACGAGACCTTTCTCGTGAACCCACGCGAGGGATCTTGCGAGCCGAGCGGCCACGGCGAGCCGAGCGTGCTGCCCCGGGTTTCGATCTTTGGCCCACGCATCCATCGGCTGCAGCGGAGTGGTGTCCTCGAACTGCAGCACGATGCGCTGCGGATCGTCGCGCGTGACGAAGTACGTGTCGTAGCGAAGGACGTCGGGGCCGCCACGGATCTTCCCATGAAGGGTTGCCTCGCGGAGCGCATGAGCGCGGAGGCGCTCGCGCTCCGCTTCGGTTTCCCCGACGATGGTGTACGCGTGGAGTACGCGTCGTTCGCGCGTCAGCGATGTGCGCTCGGCCAACCAGGCTTCGAAGGGACGGTCCTCCGCGGCGAGCCGTTGAAGGAGGCGAAAGTCCTCGAGCTGATCCTGAATGCGAGTCGGACGCCCGTCGTTGAGGAAGTCCTCGATCGCTCGCCGTTGCGTCGCGGTGATCGGCGTCGGATGACCAAGCCATGCTGGGTCCGTCAGGGCCTTGCGAAGGCCGTCGTGGTTCACGACGAAGTCTTCGTAGTCGCGCGTGATCTGCGGAGCTGCGTCGGCTGCGGAGAGGAAAACGACCCCTTGAACCCAGACAGTGCCAAGTTCACGCCGGCGCGTCTGAAGCCGGCCCTTCAACACTCGAGCCTTCGCGAGCACGAGCGGGATTGGGGAGGGGACCACAGTTCCGTCTGCGAGCGTCCATCGGTCTCGGTTCCCGACGATGCGGCCACCCCAGCTTTTGAGCTCCACGGTGAACACCGCGTGGGGCGCAAGGACGATGGCATCGTGCTCGAACGTCTGTCCGCGGCGATCGCTCGGAAGCTCGATGTTCGAGAACACCCAGTAGTTGTCGGGGAGGGCTCGAACGAGCGCCTGGATTCCGCGCGCTTCTGCGTCGTGAACCGGATGACCCTTGGGGACGTGCCGAGCGGGCATCAGCTCATCTCCGGGCCAAGCTGAAGTCGGCTCTGGGCCATCAGATGGCCGCGTCGCAGGAGACCTGCAGTGACACCCGCATCGACGCAGATCGCCGCATAGTCGGATCGAGGCGCAAACAGTCGTGCGGCAAACGAGTCTCGGGTCGCCCACGTCTCGGAGGCTTCGCCTTGCTCGCGAAGCTCGCGCGCCACCACCCACGCAAACGCCAGCGGGTCAGGCCGGCCCCGGCGAACGCGGAACGCTCGCTCTCGATTTCCCGTGATCTCGAGGACGCCAACATCTCGCAGCGCCCCTTGTACGGTGCTCCGTGTCTTCGCGAACGCCTCGCTGGGCACGTCGGACCGCAGCGCGGAGCGCAAGAACCTGTCCCAGGTATCAGCGTCGATCACGTCCGAGTCATGAGGAGCCAGCGGACGGTCAGCCCGCTCAAGGGCGGGGTGCACGACCTCGTCGAGCGCGCGGAGAACGACGGGGCGATTCCTCCATAGACGGCCGTAGAGAAGCCCAAGCCGCCGGTGGGGGCTCCCGTTCTGAAAGAGGCGTAGCCACGCCGACTCGACGATCACGGCGTCGCGGCTATCGAGCAGCTCTTCGCGGACGATGCGAATGAGCTCCCGACGGCGCGCGGGGCTCGCCTGTGGCAACAAGCTATCGCCGCGCGCAGCCCAGTCCTCTACCGAAGTCCCGGCATGGGCGGAGTCCAAGAGCGTGAGGGCGTCCTCCTCGTTCAGCGTCCGCGTCCACGAGGTGAGAGCTTCGGTGGTCTCCGCCGCTAGGCCCATCGAACCTCCAGACCGAGGTCCGACGCGAGTTGCTCGGCTTGGGGGTAGCCCTTGATGCCGAACACGTGATCGAACGAAGGGCGCCGAGCCCGCAGTTCAGCCTGGGTGATGATGGTCGGCGGATTGGCCCGCAGCTCGGCGGCCGCGAGACCGATCGCGACGCGCTCGGCGTCGCTGTCGGCGACGAACGTGAAATGCTCGTGGAACGACAGCCCCGTGTTCGTAATGACCTGGTGTGCTGCGATCCTGCCGCCACATCCAGGCAGCTCGAGTACACGCTGGTGAGTCTGAACCTTCGGGAGGGCCGCGATGTTTCCCCCGTCCATGAGCCCAAGTCCTCGGCATGCGTTCCGGAGAAATGCCAGCCGGTCCGCGTCGTCCGGGCGGACAGCCTCATCGATGAGCGCAAGCGCAGCACGCTCGTCGAGAGCCGTCGTCGGTGGCTCCGACCAGCGGTCGAGCGCGAACGCCGTCGGAAACGGCTCTGCGAGGTCCTCATGAAGGAGCTCTATGAAGGCGACCCATCCGAGCTTTCGCCGGACGCGATGCCAGCGCTCGTGGTCGGGCTCGGTGAGCCTGGCGGGACGAAGCGCTTCAGGGCCGTATCCGCCACGCTCGAGTCGAGCGATTTCGCGGAGAGTCCACCAGAGCGGGGTGCTTGTCATCGCGAAGCGCCGTCCTCACCCTCGGCACCGTCCGTGCGGACCCAGGCATCAACCTCGGTGAGCTTGAACTTCCAGAGCCGCCCGATCTTGTGCGCGGGCAGACGACGATGCTCGATCCAGCGGTAGACGGAGTCCTTTGCAACACCGAGGTGCTTAGCGACATCCTCGACCGAGACCCACGGTTCGGCGCTGCGCAGCGCTACGTTGCGGGGCGCGTTCCGAGACATGCGGCCAACGTACCCGGCGACGTGCTCTGCCGACAAGACCCAACCAAAGCCGACTAGAGTCGAAACTGAGGATACGAGGTCACGGCACGTCCACGTTGAAACATGGCGCCACGTCACATGGCGATGGTCGATCCGGCGCAGAAACTGCTCGCGTTGCATCTTGAGGACACGCTCGCACAGGTTATTGTCGAGCGGGGCTCCCGGAACACGGAGAAAAACCGTGAATTTGTCCCACCGTTTGAGGAAATAGTGGAAGGCCTGCCCGAGGTCGGAGT
>JBEKOY010000150.1:0-11597 GCA_049521295.1 Polyangiaceae bacterium
TTCGGCGTGCTCGCCCGCGAAGGACTGCGTCGCGACGAACTCGGTCGCATCCGATGGCGCGATCTCGATCTCGGCCGCGGTCAGATCGTGCTCGACGAGAACAAGACCGATGATCCCCGAAGTTGGGCGCTCGATCCGGCCGTGGCTCGTGCGCTTCACGGGTGGAAGGTCTTCTTTCACGCCGACGCGCGACCGGACGACCTCGTATTCCGAGAGCCTGGGGGCGGACGGCCCCTTTACACGCTGCACCTCGCCGACGAGTTGCGCGAGGACCTGAGAACGGCCGGCGTGACGCGCCCCGCGCTCTTCGAGCGCAGTGTCTCCCGCCCTGCGCCGGCCTGTATCCTCGCGTCAGGTTCGTGCTCAGCCCACCCGGGGAAGACGTGACGCCTCACCCCGACAACGTCCACGGCGTTGCCGCCCCGGGCCTCCGGGCAATCCTGAACAGTTGACGGCTGGGATGCGGGATCGCTCAGCCAGTTGGGACGTGCGTTGGCATTATAAATTCCACCATCACTGTCGCGCCTGAGGCATTTTCCGAGGTCGGCTCGGCAAAAAAAATGACATAAATGACAGAATTCGGGTCCGGGTGTGGCCGAGGGGGCACCAACCCCTCTATTGCGGATGGGGGTAGACGCCACAAACTCTCGGCATGCCGCGAGAATTCGCCAGCGAAGGGATTGTGCCCCCGTGCTCGGGGCAAACTGGTTCCGCGCAAGCGTACTTGCTGACGCTCGACGTTCGTGAGTAACCCGGGCCGATCGTCTCCCGAGGAAGCAAGCGTCGAACGATCGGTAACGCCCGCGGGAATTCTGGGCCGCAGCTAGCGGTATTGACCGGGAAGTTCGTCCTCGAATGTGGCACACTTCGGCACGGATCGAGCCAAGCGGGGCGCTGGAAGACGCGGAGCCATATTGGCAAGAGCTGTGGTGTGATCCGGCCGACAGCCGCGCAACGCGCGTTGAGCATTCGGGACCGCGTCCGTGGTTCGGCTTCCGAGTTTTGGTCCGACTCGTCAAGCGCCTCGACGCGCGCGGAGCGAGAGCGCCGGAAGGACATCACGTCGAGGTGAGACGACCGTGTCGAACGAACTCGAAGCTCCGACCCGTACTCGACTGCTGCGACGGCCACGACGCACGAAACGTTCGGCCGCCGGGCCGAGCGCTGGCGTGCGCGTGCAACCATCGGCGTCGAGACGGCGACGCCGACCACCGCGCCCCGGCGGTCCGACCGCGTCCTGGAGCGCGCGAACCTACGTCCCGGCACCCGGGTCTTCGACGTGGGCTGCCGGGGTGCGGAGCGATCACGGTCGCCGCAGCCAAGCTTCGACCGATCGCCTGTTGTTCGCGCGCCCAACCCTCGCCCGTCGGTTCGTCGATTGCCGAAGTAAGCCACGGCGCGCGGAGCCAGCCCCCATGGAACCCCGCAGTCCCGCCTGCTATCGATGTCCGCGATGCCGAAGCAGAAGCAGAAGGCGGCGTGGCTCTCGATCCTACCCGGTGGTCTAGACCCTGCGCAGTTCTCCCTCGACGAACTTCGCAGCGTAAGGGAGGTCCACGCCTTCCTGAGCGAGCGGATCGACGGGCCGCAGGGCATCGTCGAGTACATCCGTGGGTTTCGTTTTCTCCTGTTCTTCGGGCTCGCGTGCATTGCCCAGGACAAGTACCCGCCGCTCACCCGGTGCTGGAAGGACCTGGAAAGGCTTTTCATGAGCGACCCGGCCTTCGACGACGGTGTCTTCGTGCAGAGCTGGATACTCATGGACTTCCCCTTCGGGCCGGAGGGCCAGACCACTCTCGACTACTTCGAGATCTTCCTCAAGGGGGCCGAGGTCGCGCCCCGCTTCCAGCGCTTTGTCGACGAGGCTCGAAAGAGCCGTCTCGGGCTTCATCAAGACGTGATGCGAACGAAGAAGGTCGCCAAGTTCCGTGAGCTGCTTTCAGGAAATGTGATCTCGGCCTTCCCGTCCGTTGAAGAGTACGGCAAGGGCGAGATCCTCCTGACCCGCGCGATGGCTTACGGAAACCAGGTCTTCCTATTTGGCAACCCGAAGGGCTTTCCCAAGGAGACGAAGACCCATCTCGAAGACATGGTGCTCAACAAGCTCTACTTCGACGACGAAGCAACGCTCGAGGCGCAATACGAGGCGTTCATGAAGCTCGCCGGGCCGTACTGGATGTCCTGCGTCACCAAGAACGACGACACCCCTATCCTCCAACCCGATCACTACCGGACCTACCTCGATCGTCGCGCCTGACCGTGGCGCGCGGCACGAAACGGATTCCCTTTGCCGTCGAGCGGCGCCTGGAGTGTCGTGTCACGGTTTTCCAAGATGGACAGCCGACCTCCTCGAAAGGCACTCCGCGCGATAGTGCCAGTACCCACGTCACCAGGGGCCTGGCTTCGGGAGATCGCAGCGGCATATGCCGATGCCCACGAGGCCATCCCCTTCGGGCCTCTCGTCGGCAAGACCCTCACCGAAAGCGAGCTCTTTCACCTCGCGCCCTCCGTGTGCCTGAAGTTTCGCGACATTGCGCCATCCGAGAAGACGCTGAAGCGGGCGACCGAGGCCGCTCTTGCGAGCTACGTGGTTGTGAGCGGCCACGATCCGAAGTCCCTGTCGAGCCCACGGATGGCGTTCGCGTTCTGCTATTTGGCGGCGCACTTCGGCCTCGACCTTGCGACCGAGAACGTCATTTCGGAAACGATGGACTTCGTTGCCGGCCACGAAAAGCAGCTTTCGCGCAGGATCGACGCGCTGGTGGGCGAACGGTGAGGTCTCTCTACTGCACGCCGCGCGGACGAGCATCGAGGGCGTCCTGGTCGTTCTTCGTCTCGACCGAGTTCCCGATCCCCGTCAACGACGGCGGCGATATCCACGGCCCGACGATGATTGCTGGCCCGTGGCGGCCCTCGGCCAAATCGACCGCGTCCGCGAAATCCGGAAGCACTCGGCCAGATCATTGTCGGTTCGCCCGGTTAAGGATGTGCGCTCGCAGTTCCTCGACTAAGGCGTGGTTCCAACCGCTCGGCGAGTCAGCGACCACACGCCGCTCGAGATCGGTGAGCATCGCCACGGACTGGAACCGGTCCTCCAGAGTCGTTAGGAGGTGGCCGACCTCCACGGTCTTGCCCGGCGGCAGCAAATGGTTGAGCTCGTTCCAGTCGTAGCGACCGCTGCGGAGCTTCGCGAATAGGGCGGCGCCGAAGGGCTCGGGCTCCCGCACCTGCCACAGCTTGAGCACGACCAGAGCTCGTAGGCACTCGACGTCGAACGCCTTCGTTCCAGGGAGCGTCGCGTACAGAAACAGATCGTATACGTCGCGGACCTTGGCGCGCTGAAAGGCGGCTCGGGCCTTCTCGGCGATCATCTCGATGGGATCGAGGGCGGCAACGGCCGGTGGCGGGCCGAACTCGAGCTCCGCGAAGTACGGCTGCTTGACGTGCGAGCGTGGCACGACGGGCAGCGTGGGAGCCTCGCGCGTGCTGACGTCCAGCTTGAACCGCCCCCTGTCGTTCCAGCTGTGCCGGTAGGTGACGAACGTCGCGAAGGAGCCGTCGGTCTCGTAGAAGTCGGTCGTGCCGAAGGTGATGCCATAGTGGGTCTTGCCGTCGAGCGCGTCGAGCAGCGCGAGCGCAGCGTCCTCCTTCGCCCCCGCCCGCAGAGTGAAGTCGAGATCCTCGGAGAACCGACCGCCGGCGCCGAAGACGAGCTTGCGGAGCGCGGTCCCGCCCTTGAACGCAAGCCGGTCGAGCACGCCGCGCCGCGAGAGCAGGTGGAGCGCGTACGTGAGCACGACCTCGCGTTCGGCGATGAGCTTGTCGCGGGCGCCGCACTGATGGGCGAAGAAGTCCACGACCTTCGTGTCGATCATCGCTTGCCTCGATCGGGGAGCTTCATCGGACGGCGCTGCCCCTCAGCGCGGTCGATGAGCACGTCGGGTGGGACGTTCTCGATGATCCCCCACTCGGCGACGAGCTTGCCCGAGGGGCCCCAGCGCTTTCGATCGCCCAGGAAGATCTTGTTGTCCGCGCGCACGAGGCCATGAAGCTCGGCGCGCGTTTTCTTGTCGACGGGTACCGCGTTCACGTCGAGCAGGTACCCGAGACGCTGAACGACGGCCGACTGTCTCCAGCGCTGGGCGTAGTCCAACAGTCGCGGCCAAGACACCAGGAGGGCCGCGTTGCGCACGATGCGGGACAGCTCGCCGACACCCCCGGCGTATCGCGGTCGGCTTGCCGCGTCGAGGACGGCGCGTTCGACGGTTGCCATCTGGACCTTCGATCCGAGCACGCTAACCGGCTCGAACCCGAAGAAACGGTCGCTCGGCACGCCGACGAAAACGTAATGAGTGTCACGCACGCGGCGCGCGGGCTGGCTTCGACGGCAGACGAGGTAGACCGTCGTGAAGGCTTGCTCGGTAAGGTGGTGAAAGGAGCAGGCCGTCGCGAACGAGTAGAAGTACTCGGTGACGAGCTGCGCTCCGACGCTGAGGGGGTTGGTGTCAGCGATGCCTTGCGGCCCCCGGTCGGCGGGGACGACTAGAAAAAGGCCGCGCTTGACGGGCTCCAGCCAGCCCTTCCGGACGAGACGATGGGCCACGACGTGCGTGTTGCCATCGGAGCCGCCCAGGATTCGCTTCAGCTCGGCCGTCGTGACCTGCTGCTGGCCGCGCCACGCGAGCTCTAGCATCACGCGCGACTCCGCCGCAGAGAGGGTTCGGGGGTTGGTTGTCGCGTCCATGCGAAGTTACGGAAAGTGTAAGCAACGTAGGTTTCAGAAACAAGCCCACATTACTGAAATTGTAAGCCGGAAGTGTGGTCGCGACGTTTCATCGGCGATCGACTGATGGGCCCACTCCGCCGGCAGCGTCCGCGAGCGGCACTACACGGCGATGACGCCGGCCGTGCTCGCGAAGCTGGGCGACGCGGTCGAAAGCATTCGATCGGACCTCTCCACCGGCGAGCTGATCGCGCTGCCGATACGCGCCGTAACGGGGGCCGAGCCAGGCGCCCCCAAGCCGCTGGTTTTACTGCGGCCCTTACTGCGGCTTTTGCTGCGGGTCTGCTCCCGGTCGCAGTAAGGGACGGAAGAAATCCCCAAGGATTCCAGGCACGCCCGGCTGGACTCGAACCAGCGACCCGCGGCTTAGAAGTCCGTACGAGAGGGCCGTTCGTGCAGCGTGGTGCAGCAAGGTGCAATCTGGCGCCGATTTCCGGGCAACTCGACTGCACCACGCTGCACCAGCGGCCCTGAAAGCCGCGAGCCACGACAGATTCGGGAGGCCTCCACGACAGATTGGAACGGGCAGCACGACAGATTCATTCGTGCGATTCCCGAGTCATGGTGAACGCACTGCCGCGTCGTGGCATTCACTTCTCGGCGTGCCCTTCCGTTGGGGGTCTTCGAGCGAGTCTGTGCGACGGCAAGTGCCGTGCGGGCTCTTGGGCCGGCATGGACAGACTGTGCCAGCCAGCACACGAGAAACCTCGCCGGGAGGGGCTCGTGGATCCGCGGCACGACGATCGGCATAACTTCCCGCCCTTCATCATCGGGTCGTCGTCTTTCGAGATCGAAGACGGCTGAGGACCCGGGTCCGATGATCGCGCCAGCTTCTTTGGGGCGCGCTTCTGGTGTGTCGCTCGCACGTGGTGCCTCGCGGGCGCGGATTCCCAGTCTCGACCAGAGTGGCGAAGACGACGCTCCCGGGCCGCGCTCAGTCACGCCGGCGCGGTCCGCCGCGGCTCCCGCCACCAGGCTGTCACAATCTTTGCGCTCTCGTACACCGGGCCGTGCGGGGGCCCGGCTTGCCAGTGAAGTCGCTCGCCGTCGCCCCAGAGGACGCGCGCTCTCGGGTACCACTCACGTTCACAGCGAACGCTCGAATCGGCCCATGGGTTCAGCAACGCCGTGCAAACGTAGCGGAAGCGAGCGGCACCGCGAACATGATCCAGGAACACGACGGCTCCGATGTGGCGCCAAGCCGGGAGCGAGAAACATCCGAGTTCGTCGCGGGGGTACACAATCATGCCGTCTATCTGGTGACTCATGCCGACCAAACCGAGAAGGGAAAGATCCGGGTCTACAGCGAGGCTGAAGTTTCGTTGAGCGCTGACCACGATCATCGACGGTGCGTCGCCATGGCCGGAGCCAGCTCCGAAGTCATAGCTTGGTGGGCTTTCTCGTTCGCCTGGCGCTGCTTCTCGGCCGTGTGCAGCCAGTGCCCGACCTCCGCTTTCCAGTCGGACTGCGAATCGCGCCCGAGACGCCACGGTATCAGCCCCTCCGGCCACGTCGACGGGGCGCCTAAACGGCGATCCACAAGCACGCACGCTTCCTCGTCGCTGATCTCGTGCAGATCGCCGACCTCGATCGACGGGCTGGGCGTGCCGATCATCCTTGAACCGACAGTATAACCCGAGGTTCGCGCCGGCCCCCGCCCCTGTCATCGGCAAATCGCTCCGGCGGACGCGGAAGGCTCGCCCTGTGCCCCGCCGGCCAAAATCATCGAAAAACCATTCGTGATCACGTCAGCATCGCGCTCCCGCGCGGCGATGCGTTCGGAGCGGCATCGCTCCTTCGCACCTTGTAGCGGATTCTCAGATCACGGAGGCAGCAAACCACCTAAAGGTCCGTCGCGCCGCAGAAGCGAGCCCACCTGCTTGAACGGGATGTCGATGACAGCGTCAACGCGATCACATGAGGTAGGTCGTTCGCGAAGAACATTAATCCAGTGTTCGTGATGGCAAAATACTTCCACGCGCCCGTATGTCGAACGATTGATTAAGGGACGCCCATTTCTGGCAGCGTTGACGGAGATCCATCGGGCGCAGGCCGAGCATGTGCGCCAGCGAGGGTGTGGGTATTGTGGCGGGCCGTCGCAAGCTTTTATGCAAGCTATCGACACAAGGTGTCGATTTTCTGAATCTTTGATGATAACTCCGCCGACGCGGTCGTTGCCTTGAGCCTTGACTCGTCTCCCGCGACAGAGAGACGATATTGTTCCATGCACCGCAACGGTTGGACCCTTCGTCCGCGTCTTGGGACTCCAATTCGCGTGAAACGTTGGACCGATCTAGCCCCTGGCGAGACTTTCCAGGAGTCTCACTCCGCACTCGCCGCGGTAGAGCTCATGAACGCGCTCTCGCACGACGAACTCACTGCCCGAGAGATCTACCTCGATTTCTGTCGACAGAGCCTGCATCGGAGCTTTGATCACGGCAGCCGGCTCGACCACCACGAGTTGGAGATGCTGCGCCGCGCCTTCAGACACGGCGAGTATGTTATTGTCCCTCTACGTGCTGCGCCGCGTATGGCTTGGGGTGCGAAAGTCAGTGCAAAGTTCCGGAAGAAAGTGATCGAGATCTGCGGCTGGCTCGGAACAAAGCCCGACTATCTGATGGCCTGCATGGCTTTCGAAAGCGGCGAGACGTTCAGCGCGTCGGTTCGGAATCCTCTTAGCGGGGCCGTCGGTCTCATTCAGTTCACCCGCGATGTCGCCGGTCAACCTGCAGATTTAGTTGTCGTCGACCTGCAGAAGTAATTGTCGTCGATCACGCCATGCACGACCGGTAGCCCTGCTCGGGATGTGGCTTATCGTTCAGGATGCGCTCGACCACGCTCGCTACCGAGGGTCCGATCGAGCCTGCCCAGGACACCAAGCGCGACGGAGGCCACTGGCCGTAGTCGCGATGCGACTTGAGTCGATGCGCCTCAAGCGTGACGAACGAGCCCTTCGGTCCGTAGCTGCGACGGTGCGCAACGACGCGCTGGCGACTATGCAAAATCTCAACGGTCGTGGTGGTGGCACGCACTTCGACGTCGGCGCCAATCAGGGTATGCGGTACACTATATAAACGTCCTTCACAGTCGACGTGATAGTCGATATTGACTGTAGCATCCGTCCATGCGGCCAGTTCGTAATGCGTTTGCGGCAATGGCTTCATCGCCGGCCGGTCGATGCTCTCGAACGCGGAGCGGCGGCAACCGTTCAGTTTCTGAAACGGGCGCGCATTGAGCCGTTCGAGTAGCTCGGCGATCGCGCAGTTGAGTTCCTCCAGGCTGAAGAAGGTGCGGTTGCGCAGGCATGCCAGAATTCAGCGCTGGGCGATTTGCACGCCTACTTCGACCTTCGCCTTGTCTTTTGGTTTTCGCGGTCGTGCCGGAAGAATGGCAATGCCGTAGTGCTGGGCCATCTCGAGATAGGTGCGATTGATATCCGGATCGTATCGATGTGGACCGGAAACCGCACTACGAAGTTGATCCGGGACTACCATTTGAGGTGCGCAACTGAAATAGGCAAATGCACGGACATGGGATGCGACGAAGTCCCCAACCCGCTGCGTGCGCGTGGCCTCCGCGTACGTGTAGTTGCTCGCCCCGAGCACCATGACGAAGAGTTCGACGGTGATTACCTCTCCGGTCTCTCCGTCGACCAGGTGCGGCTTCTTGCCCGAGTAGTCGACAAATGCCTTCTCGCCGGCGCGGTGTACCTGCCGCATGGAGGGCTCAAGCTTGTCGCGGAAGCTCGCGTACAAGTCGCAAAATTGGCTGTATTGGTAGGGCCTCGCCCCAGCCCCGCGCTGCGACGTGGCCTCTTGGTATTCGAGCCACAGCAGCTGGAGCGTCACTCCCGCTCGGCGAAGCTCCCGATGGACCCAGGCGAAGTCCGCCGGTGCACGGGCGCTCGGCTCGTGTTGACCCACCTGCCGGAACAGCCGGCTCTCCAGCTCCGCTTCGCTCAACTCCCGCGCATCCGCCCAGCTCAACCCCGCCTGCTCGGCGCGCTTCAGGTATTCGCACACCGAACCCTTGCCAAGCCCGCACGACACTGCGATGGCGCGGTGGCTCAGGCCCTGCTCGTACTTGAGGCGTAAGACTTCTCGAACTTTTCGCATCGAACTTCGCTCCGACATCGGCCCTCTCGCGCCCCAGGGGCGTGTCGAGAGCTGCGTTGGTCACGACCATCCGTGCGTCACTCGCTTCGACGGGCGTATTGTGCGGAACCGCCCGCGACCCTTTCAACCTGCGGCGTGTCGCGCATCGAGCCGCCACCCACCCGCTCCGAGTCAACTTCCCGTTGGGGGTGCCCGACCCCACGGAATCGGTGCCCGGGTCCGTCGGAATCGGTGCCCGGGTCCGTCGGAATCGGTGCCCGGGTGTTCCGGAATCAGTGCCCGAGTCCCTCCGGAATCGGTGCCCGGGTCAAATCGGAACGCCCGCCCGAGTCAGTCCGGAATACGCAAACAGGTCCACGAGAGAGGCGGCGAGCACGGTCACGATGGCGAACATCGCGCGCGAACATAGCGTTGCCCCCAGCGAGTTTGGCGGAGCGGCGAAGGAGCCAGGACGGGCGCGATGAGCTGGTCGCGCGCGAGTCACTTGACAGACTATTCCATCAGACACATATTACGGACGAGGCAATAGTGCCGGCGTGCAGGAGAGTGCTTGAATTGGAGATGTAGGCAATGGCGACAGAAGTGAGCGTAACGGACGAGTTCGTGGCTTGGTACAAAGGCCTCTCGGAGGTCGAACAGGATCGGGTGGCCTTCACGGTCGGGCTACTGGAGGAGCGCGGCGTGGCCTTGCCGTACCCCTATTCCAGCTCGATCAAGGGCGCCTCGTTCGCGCTTCGGGAGCTTCGCACGCAGGCGGAGGGCGATCCCCTCCGAACCCTGTACGCCTTCGACCCGTCGAGGCAGGCGGTCCTGCTTATCGGTGGCGACAAGACCGGAGACGACCGCTTCTACGAGAGGATGATCCCCATTGCCGAACGGATCTGGAACGAATACCTGGAGGAGACCGGCCAGAAGAAGCCCAAGAAGAGGTGACCCAATGGCCCTGCCGAGACGGCGGGCGAGTTTTAGGAGCAGCATTATGGCTACGCACAAGTGGAGCGAGTTGAAGAACAAGATGGCACCCGAGCGCAGGGCTCGGGTGGACGCCTCTGTCCGTCGAGAGCTTCTCGCGATGGAGCTGCGCGAGCTACGCGAAGAGGCCGGCAAAACCCAGGCAGAGGTCGCCGAAATCGCCGAAATGACCCAGGCCGAGCTGTCGAAGTTTGAGCGGCGGGACGACCACCTGATCTCGACACTTCGGCGTTACGTGACCGCCCTCGGTGGAGAGCTGGAAGTCGTTGCGGTGTTCGACAACAAGCGCATCGCTTTGAAGGGCATCTGAGGCGGCGCGCGGCACGGGAAGACTTTGCCGACCAGCGTCGGCGCACGCACATCGACCGGGCGATCACGCGTGCGCTGCCGAGGTTATTAATTCCGACGGAGGCCGAGTCGCCCGAATGAACTGAGCTCGCTGGCGGCACTCGTTGACGCAGAGACCGCAGAGACCGCGAGTCAATTAGCGAGCCGTTGGGCGCGCCAGTATTTCAGGCGCACTTGAATCCGCCCGCGCTCATTCCCCTCCCGAGCACCATCCCGTGAGCGGAGAGCGATCGCACCGCGCTGGGCTGACCATCCGGATCGCCCCCGTCGCCGCCCGGAGACTGGGCCCACCGACATCGCTACGCATCTTACGTCGAGGCGTCATGATCGGTCGTGCTGGCTGGTGCCGCACGCCGCTCGTCCAAGAGGTCTGGCAAAGCGGCCCGCACAAGTTATCTTGTAGTCCGAATGCAAGCATTCGAGACAAGACCGCCCGCTCTCGTGACGGGTCCCGACGGCATCGTTCGAGTCGCGGGAACGCGCGTATCGCTCGAAACGATAGTTGCCGCCTTCGATGTGGGTGCGACCGCTGAGGAGATTGCGCAGCAGTATCCCTCCGTCGATCTCGGCAGCGTTTACGCGGTCATCTCGCTCGTGCTCGGACACCGCGGCGACGTGGATGCGTACGTGCTGCGCCGCCGCACAGAGACCGCCGAAATGAAAGACGCGATTGAGGCGGCCTTTCCCTCCGCCGGCATCCGCGCGCGGTTGCTGGCTCGGCGGGCGCACCCCGGCGCGGTGTGATTCGCTTTTTGGTTGACGAGGACTTCAACAACGACCTCGTCCGAGGTGTCCTGCGCCGCCTTCCTGCGGCGGATGTTGTACGCGTGCAGGACCTAGGAATGCGCGGGGCAACCGATGACGCTGTGCTGGAGAGAGCGGCGTCCGAGGAACGGATCGTGTTGACTCACGACGTCGCCACGCTGATCGGAAAGGCCCACGAACGGGTGCGCGAAGGGCGGCCCATGCCCGGCGTAAATCGCCGTACCGCAAATGCTGCCCGCCAGCCAGGCCATCGATGACTTACTGCTCGTGCTCGAGTGCAGCGTCTCCACGGACTGGGCCGACCGGGTGCGTTACCTCCCCTTACGCTAACGCTAACGCTGCGCGCCGCTCACGACGGCGGACCCATTGCCACTCCGCGGCCGTGGCTGCTCGACGAGAGACTTGACCAGCGTCTCCTCCGGCGTGCGGCGAACCTGGCGGATGTCCAGTGGCCCGAGATCCGCAAGACGCGCCACCAGCGGGGCGACGCGGACATCAATGGGCTGCACCACCGCGTGGCGACGGGGCTGCTTGCTTCGCCATCGCGCCGCAGGCAGCTCCACATGGCCTTCCCGGTGCAGTCGCAGCATCAGCCCACGGCAGATCGCGTCGCA
>JBEKOY010000151.1:0-11495 GCA_049521295.1 Polyangiaceae bacterium
CCTTATACGAGAGAGCGTCGACGGGTATCTCGGCGAGGGCTTGCAGGTCGAATGTGCGTTCTTCGTTCGCGATCCCGAGGCGCGCTGGGTCGCCCGAAACTTGCTATCCAGGATGCACATCGACGCCGACGAGGACGTCGCTGGCGGTATTCGGGTGCGCTGCACGACTCCCGCCGTTGTTCGCGTTGCGAGGTTCGTGGTGGGTCTTGGCAGTGCGGCGCACGTCGAGACCCCCGAGCTCGCACTTCGTGTGCGAGAGCTGGCGAGCGGAGCGCTCGAATCGGTAGGGAAGAGACGGGTCCACGAGGCACGCGCGAAAGGCCTGAAGGCCCCCGCGGCGGGAGAGTGAACGGCGGCGCAGTGCCGGCTATCGACGGGGGTCTTTTGTGGGGGCGCATGGGACTAAGACTGCGGAACGGCAAACGCGACGTGCCGTCGCTCTCAGCTGGATGGAACTCCCTCAATGAATGTTTCGGAAAGCAATTTGACGTCGAATTCGTTCGCCGAGCTGCGCTGACGGCAGCCGCTCCTCTCTAAAAACTCAGATCGACCATCAATGAAGGAAAGCCGACTATGAATCTCGCTGAACTTTTCTCCGGGCCGCACGCCGCCATTCGTCTCACCCAGCGACTGAAGTCGTCTGCCGGAGACGGCTCCAAGATCTTTCCGCCGACTTTCGAGGGAGGCGTTTACTGCTACGAGACTCGGCGTATCGGAGGAGCGGCGGTGCCATGCGTACTCCTCGATGGTGTCGCGTCGAGCGCCAACCGTCAGGAGGATGCCCTGTCGGACCTGATTGCGCGGAGCCTTATAGAGGTTCCGCATTTTCGAACCGTCTTCTCCGAGTTTCCGGAGGTAGGTGAGGTGACGACGCTGACCGCGCCGCACCGCGCGTTCGATGCGATCTTCCGGGACTCGGAGCTCGACGGAAAAGCCTTCCCGAAGCATCCCCTTTACGCGGAGCTGTCGCGCGCAAACGCGCAGAACGCGACGCCTCTCTTTGCCCACGCGCCGACAGCGCTCCTCTTCGGCGCTTGGGATTCTACCGGGTCAGCCGGCGGCCTGGGCAACAAGTTCGCCCGAGCCATCGTCACGGAGCTCATCGGCGTGCAGGTGGAGCGCGGCGAAACGCGCGGCGGGATCCGACAGGACCCGCTCGCGATCAGCAGCCACGTAGAGATCGAGATCGACAAGAGCAAGGACTGGAAGCCCAAGGGACTCGCCGACAAAAGCGGCAAGAAGGACGACCGAGCGAAAGGTACCCGGCCCTCTGAAGTGAACCACGGAAACGTCCTCGTGAAAGTCGAATACGAGCGTATCGGAGATACCCGTCATTCGTTGAAGGGCGGCATCACCTGCGACTACGCGCTCCAGCAGAGCGTCATCACACTCGCAGGCCTTCGTCGCCTGCGGTTTCCCCTCAACGGAAAGGTGGACCCCCGAGTCGACGATGCTGCGCGCGCAGTGCTAGCGGCACTCGGGTTGGTCGCATTGACGGCGGCGCGAGAGCGCGGATACGCGCTTCGTTCGAGGTGCGACCTCGTCGCCGATGGAATCGCACCGTTCGAGGTTCTTGGTCAAGACGGGTCGTCCAAGGAGCATGAGATCGACTCCAAGAGGGCCATCGGTCTGTACACGGAGGCCGTTGCCGAGGCCAAGAAGGCCGGTCTGCCGTGGGAACCCGCGCCTAAATTGATGAAGCCTCAGCTCAAGCTCGTCAAGCTCGTGTCGTTGAGCCGCGAGGCGGGCGTGGAGTAAACGATGTTCGCCATCGAAGTCGAATACCTGCTGGGACGTTCGGTCGCTACGGATCCGAGCCAGCGCGATCGGGCCGAGTGGCCGCCGCATCCAACACGCCTGTTCTCCGCGCTTGTGGACGCGCTGGGCGACGTATCCGACGCGGGAGCTCGAGCACGCGCAGAATCCGCGCTCCGTTGGCTCGAAGGCGAGCCGCCGCCGGATATCGCCGCGAGCCTCGACGAAGACATGAGTCTTCGCACCGTGGTGAAGCACTTCGTTCCCATCAACGACGAAGTAGCGGACTCGAAGAACGCGCGGCCGGCGCCGCTCATAGAGCTACGCACGCGGCAGGAGCGGTACTTTCCTGCGGTCATTCCCGGAGATCCAAGCGTCGTCTTTGCGTGGCCCAATAGTGAACCGCTCGCGGAGCACATGTTGGCTCTGTCCGAGCTCACGGAGCGCGTGCCATATCTCGGGCATTCGAGCTCGCTCGTGCGCATGTCGTGTGCACGCGAGGCGCCCGCATGTACGCTCGGGCCTGTGCTTGCTGGGGAGTACCTGCTGCGCGTACCCGGGCCGGGACGCCTCGACCGACTGAACGCGATCCACGAGCTTCGCAAGACTGACACCTACGCGCAACCCCCGAGGGGCCGGGAGGTCCCGTACGCGAGGATTGGAGAAGAGGCTGCCGTTCACGGACCGCACGGTGCGATGCGCGTGATGGCTTTCGACGGCACCTCCTTCGGACTTGAAGAAATGGCATGGGTCACCGCGCGCTTTCGCGCCGCCTTGCTCGCGAAGCTTCCGGACGGCCGCGCGACACCCGAAAGTCTCTCGGGTCACGGGCCCGACGGGAAGCCCTCGACGCGATCTCACCTTGCATTCGCTCCCCTCGCCAACGTTGCACCGACGGAAGGAAAGTTTGCCAATGGCTCGATCAAAGGACTCGCGGTGCTCCTCCCTCGTGACTTGAATAAGGACGCGCTCATCCTCCTCGACACGGCGCTGGCGAGCATCGAGCAACTGGTATTCGGCCAGCGCGGCGCCTTGCACGTTCGGGCGCGCCGCGAGACCGACTGGGTGGGACTGGCGACAAAAGGACGCCTCCATTCGCTGGATACCCGGCGCTACTCGAAGAGCGCCACAACCTGGGCCAGCGTCACGCCGGTCGTGCTCGGGCTTCATCCGAAGCCGGCGAAAGGTCTTACCGAGGAAGACATCGTCGTTCGTCATCTGAAGGAGCTCGGATTGCCGGAGCCGATCGGGATTCGTCTGCGCGACGTGTCGGAGCTGTGGGGAGCGCCGCCAGCGCGAACGTTTCACAGAGGCAACGTCCGTGCGCTCGTGGGCCGGCGCCTTCGACACGCGGTCATTCGCTTCGCTGAGCGAGTCGCTGGCCCACTCGTAGTCGGCGCGGGGGCTCACGCGGGCTTCGGACTACTCTTGCCCAAGTGGGAACCGTCGTGAAGGCTTCCGAGTTCGACGCGTTCTTCAAAGAAGTTCACAATAATGAGCCTTTCCCTTGGCAGTCACGACTGGCGCAGGAACTGTGTACGACGAACGTCTGGCCCGCCGTACTTGATCTGCCCACTGGATCCGGCAAGACCGCGTGCATCGACATAGCCCTCTTTCACTGGCTGGTCAGTGCGAGCCGAGGAAGCCCCTCTGAAGCGGCGCGACGCATCGCGTTCGTCGTGGATCGCCGCATCATTGTCGACGAGGCGACGGAGCGCGCGAGAAAGATCGGCGACGCGATCGCCAGGGCCACCGCTGGTGTCCTCGAAGAGGCCCGCCGAGTCCTGGTGGCGACCGCGGCAGACGCCACCATCGGCGTCTTCACGCTGCGCGGCGGCGTTGCTCGCGAGCGAAACCTTGTTCGTGATCCACGGCGCGTCACCGTGGTCCTCTCGACAGTCGATCAAGTAGGCTCACGGATTTTGTTTCGCGGATACGGCGTGAGCGATGGAATGCGGCCTCTGCACGCCGGCATCTTCGGCACCGACACACTACTCCTGCTAGACGAAGCCCACATCGCAGAGCCGTTCAAACAAACGCTTGAGGCGGTGGTTCGCGAGCAGGCGCGCGCGAAGGCGGACGCCCTCGGTCCGAAGCCCCTCCGGTGGGCCCAGCTCTCGGCCACTCCGAGCGACGAGCAGCGACAGGCCCGTGTCTTCTCCCTGTCGGAAGAGGATCTCGTCCACCCCGTTCTCTTGCGCCGGCTCGCCGCCTCGAAACCCTTACAGCTCGTCGAGGTGGCGAAGCGGGAGGATCTTCCGGCGAAACTGGCCGAGCTCGTGAAGGCCGAGCTCGCGATGCCGCGGCTGAGCGATAAAGAAGAGCCGCGTATCGGGATCGTCGTCAATCGCGTCGCAACGGCGAGAGCACTACATGACGCGCTACGAAAGGGCCTCAAAGACACGGCGGAAATCGAGCTCCTGATCGGACGTGTTCGCCCGCTCGATCGCGACCGGTATCTCTCTGCCCTGATCCCGAAGCTCAAGTCCAGTTCGGAAGCGCGGGCGGGGGCGAAGCCCATCGTGGTGGTCGCGACGCAGACGATCGAGGTCGGGGCGGACTTCGACTTCCATGCGTTGTTCGTCGAGGCGGCCAGCTACGCCGCGATCAAGCAGCGCGTCGGCCGGCTGAACCGGCTCGGCGTTCGCGCAGCAGCACGCGGGGCCATCGTCCTCGTGCGCGCTGACTCGAAGGCCGACGCCCTTTATGGGGAGACTATAGACGCTGCGTGGACTCTTCTTGAACGCCACGCGCAGGACGGCGTCGTTGACCTCGGGATCACCCACGCGCCCGCGCCGACCAAGGAAACGGCGGTTCCCAAGCCGATCACCCCGGAGCTCTCGCCGTCGTTGCTCTCTCTGCTGATACAGACGAACCCGAGGCCTGCGGTCGAGCCGGACGTCGCCGAGTATCTGCACGGCTTCGCGATGCAGGTCCCCGACGTTTCGGTCGTCTGGCGCGAAGGGCTGACGGACGGCTCCGGTGCGCTCAATGAAGGGCAAGCTCGTGAGATTCTCGATGTTCTGCCGCCCTTGAGCGTCGAGGCGATGAGCCTCCCGTACTCGGTCTTCAGGCAGTGGGCGTCCCGATGGGATGCGGGGACTACTCGCAAGATCGTCGACAGCGGCGATCTTGAGGGTGACCGTTCCAACCGCGACGAGGACGAACGCGAGAAGATCGCCGGTGAGGTGTTGCTCGTCACGGGGAGTGGCGTCCAGTGCATCCGGGCGGATCGGGTGCGTCCTGGCGCTCTGATCGTGGTGCCGGCTACCCGTGGAGGCGCCGACGTCTACGGCTGGAAGCCCGAGGACACAACGCCCGTGTCGGACCTGGCGCTCGCGGCGCGCGATCCCCGGCTCTTCGGGGATCCTAGTAAGGAGCCCGGTGCTCGATCGGCGCGACGACGTGAGCTCGTGCTCGTTTGGACGCCCGAGATTGCCCATACGTGGCTGGGCGCCGGGGCGGACGCGAACATGCGTTTACTCCTCGACGTAGTCGCCAACCCGGATGCGACCCTTGCGGAGGCGGGAGAGGAGCTCCGCTCGTGGTTCACGGAGAACGAGCCGGCCCTTCCTCCCGACGTACGTGCGACGTTCGCCGGACTCAGGAGCAGGACTCCCGAGTGGCTGACGACCGGGAACGAGCGATTTGGTCTCGTCCTTCGCGACGGCCGGGTCACCGGAGAAGATCTGGTAGAAGGGCGAGAGCTACAGAGAACCGTCCCTGTTGCCCTCGACGAGCACCTGCGCACCGTCGGTGCACTCGCCGAAACGTTCGCCCGTGGGGTCGGCCTCACAGAATCCTTGGTCGACGCGCTCCGCGTGGCCGGAGCGACACACGACCTCGGCAAAGCGGATCCACGGTTTCAAAGACGCCTCGGAGCGGCGGAAGGGCAGCTCCTCGCGAAGAGCAAGACCTACGATCGAAGCATCCCTCGTGGCGAACGCCACGAAGTGTATTCGCTTGCCGTTCTCGATAAATACCCAGCGATCTTCGCGGGCGTGGAAGAGCATCGCGACCTAATCCGGTATCTCGTCGGATCGCACCACGGCATGGGGCGAGGAATGCATCCCGTTACCGAGGACTCCGGGGTCTCCTTCAAGGTTGCCTATGAGGAGCAAGAGCTGACCTATGACGGCAGGCCGGCGCTGCACGCCGTCGATTCGGGGTGGGTCGATCTCTTTGTCGCGCAGAATCGCAAGTACGGGCCGTGGATGCTGGCGTACCTCGAGTCGATCCTACGCCTCGCCGACCACCGGCGGTCTGAACTAGAGGTCGAGGAATACGATAAACGCCACACTGCTTGGGGAGCGGACGAATGAGCCGGATCGAGTTGACTGGGTTGATCGGCAGCCATCCCCTCGGCGCGTTGGCATCGTTCGGCTTGTTACGGGCCGTGTCGCGCGTTGATCCGAACGCACGCCTTTGCTTCGTCGAACGAGACGACTGGATTTGCGCGCTCGATTCCACATTTGTCGCCAATGACGAGCTCCTCGCGTATTTGGAAACGTGGACCGAGAGCGGCGCATCCGAGGTTCTCCGAGTGTTCGGCGACGACGACGTGCGCGTTGCTCCCTCGCGATTCCACGACATGGTTCGTGACTCGCTCGCAGCTCCGACGCAAGGCAAGGAACTCGCATCGTTTCTCGTCGCACTCGCAGCGGATGGCGCGGAAGACAATACGAAGCATCTGGTGAAGCCTTCGCCATTCTACATGGCCTCCGGACAGCAAAGCTTTCTCGACACCATGAAGAGGATTCGCGAGCGCGTTCGCAAAAGAGAAGCATGGACCGAAGCTCTCTTCGGTCCGTGGCGATACGCGACCTCCGAATGGGGCGCCGGGTGGGATCCAGGCACCGAGCGCATGCACGCCCTGCGCTTCAAAGCGCCCACGAAGGACAAAACGGCGTGCATCGCGGCGGCCGTGTGGCTCGGGTTCGAGGCCCTGCCGCTCTTCCCGAGCTTTTCCGTCTCGGGAGTGGTGCAAACGGTCGGGTGGATCGAAGAGAAGCGCCTCGATCAGTTCCGGTGGCCGGTTCCGGCACGGCCGGTGAGCGTCGATGCTCTTGGCGTTCTACTTGCGGCGGCGGAGGTGGTCGATGTTTCGCGTCGCCGTCGACCGCTCCGTGAGGGCGTCGCCGCGATCTACGAAAGTACACGACACGAATTCGGCCAGGGCTATGCCGTATTTCGACCGGCGCATAGGCTGGGATGAAGTCGAGCCGGTCGACACGCGATCGATGTCGACGCGCTAGGGGGCCTTTCGGCAAAGTGATTTCGCTGAGCGGTCGCCCAGTCTCGTCCCTCGGCCTCGCCGTTTGGCGGCGGGCGCTGCCCATCATTCCTCCCGGTACCCATACTCCTCGATCAAGTCGTCCCGGATCGCGGTGTCCGACAACCACCCGTGGTTGTGGAGCTGGTACGCGGCGGTCCGGGCGCCGATGCCATAGCGCTTGAGGATATCGGCGAAACGCTCTCCTTCGGCGACCCCGTCGAGCGCCCCTTCGCTGAGCGCGCCGAGCGCAGAAGACGGGAGCAGCAGCTCCGCCGCGAACGCGCCGGACCGACGGCGACGAGAATCTTGCGCCCACGTCGTGGAGGCCGCTCCGAAGGCGCCCTGGCGCATCGTGTCGAGCAGTGCATGGCCCAGAGCTCTCGCCTCCTCGAACCTCCTCCCCCACCGTGTCTCCGTGCGCCTCGTAAGAAGAACGGTGGCGGCCGCTGACCCGTCCAGACGACCAGCGACGACCATCCGCTCCTGCGCGGATCGCGCCGTCGACTGGCTCAGCCGCACGCCGTAGCGAGCTACGAGATCGGATACCGACTCGATGGGCTGTCCGTCGAGCTTCAGGTCTTCCCGGATCGAGCGCGCCGCAAGGTAGCCTTGCTCCTCGGGCGTGGTGCCCGCTCGGGCGGCGTCGCTCGAGATGGCACGGCCGGCCAGCCATGCGGTGCTGCGCGACGGGTCCTTGGTGCGCGCCAGCTCGACGGTGCGCTGGATGTCGTTGCCGATCAACGGGGAGGGCCGCGGCGGCAGATCTCTCACGATTTGCAAGGAGGGGCTCGCGCCCGGATCGCCGTCGGAGACACTATCGAAGATCGGACCGACGGGGCCAACGAGAGCCTCGACGTCGGCCAGGCTGCGCCCGCAGTAGAGCTCGACCGCATGCTTTGGTTCGAAGCTGTCCCAAGCCTGACGACCCCGACCCATCCAGGGAAAGGGCGCTGGAACGTTCGCTTCCTTGAATGCGTCGGCGACGTGGCCAACGAATTCGAGGAGCACCTCGTTCACCTCGTGCCATCGCGCCGTCGTCGAGCCGTCCGCGTGAAGCATCTCGGCATGGGGAGGTGCGACGAATCGGGGCGCTCGCCACGTCACGACGACGTCATCGTCCTCACGGACGAACGCGATGTTCGGAACGTGTGAGCCTTCGGCGCCGGCGACCAAAAAGTGTCCCTGCCAGAATGCTTCCCGTGCGTCGAGCCACTGGTCCTCATCGAGGCCGTGCAACGGCGGCGCTTCCCCCCACGCACGCAACGCCTCATGAGGCCTTCGGCCGATCGAAAACGCCGCCGCGCGCTCCTGGAACGCAAGTGCCGCGTGGTTGCGCACGATCCAATCCGCGATGGGGGCTAGGGGAATGTGGAGAACGTCGCGGATCTCCTCCTCACCGGATCTTACGTGACGACACAGGTTCAAGCCGCTCGCCCAGATCGCGAGCCCCGCCCAGGCCGCCCGTTCGGGGCCATGCCGGCGCTGCCAGCTCGGAGCGACGGGAGACATCTCCATCGCAAAGCGCTCGCGGTTGCCAATTAGCATCCGGGAAGCTCCCGCGAGAGGCGGCGGTACTCGGCCGCAGTGACGACACCGTCATCGCGCCAACGCTTGAGGACCGTTCGAGGAACGCGAGACGCAGGGTGGCCGTGGAAAACAGGGTCCCCGCCGGGGCTGTCTTCCGTCCACTTCACGTCGAAGAGCTCCAAGCCGTGCTCGGTCCGCCGCAAGGCGAACCGCCGGGACCGGGGATCCTCCTCGTTGGCAGGAACGGATGTGGCCAGGAGGTCGCGCCGTTCCGCGACCGTCATGCCCGTTGGGCAAAGATCCTTGTCGGGGGTCCAGAGCGGCGGCCCGGCCTCGGTGGTCTCTGCCTTATGGGCCGGGTTCGGCCAGTAGAGCATGTCGTGGGCCAGCGTAGCACGGGCTTCCCGTGCGCATCGGTGGCGCCGCCGGCGCGCCTGCGGACTCGGACCTTGGCCTGTACTTGACTTGGGCATCCAATCCCCGATCCTCAAAGAATGAGGAAAGTGTCCCAGGCGCCTCCGTCTCGCGCGCCGGAGGAAGGGGACGCGGCGCGGCCGAAGATCCTGCCGCGCCGGCTGCCGATGACGAGCGGCGCGCCGGACGCCGTCCCTGCACGCATCGTGAACGAAGTTCTCTACTGCGAGCGGCTCGCGTTCCTTGAGTGGGCGCAAGGCGAGTGGGCCGATAACGAATACACGGACGAGGGACGGTGGGTGCATCGCCGGGCGGATGAAGAATCCGGTCAGCTTGCGCCGGTCGATTCTCCCGAGCAGGACCGGCGCCCGTATGTCGCGCGGTCCGTGTGGCTCACGTCTGAAAGACTCGGGCTGACGGCCAAGATGGACGTGGTCGAGTCAGCGGATGGTGTCGCGGTTCCGATCGAATACAAGCGGGGTGCGGCGCCCGACGTGCCCGAGGGCGCGTTCCTTCCCGAACGCGCGCAACTCTGCGCACAAGTGCTCCTGCTTCGCGAACATGGCTTTCGTTGCGACGAAGGCGCGCTCTATTTTGCGGCGAGTAAGCGACGCGTGGCGATCGTCATCGACGACGCGCTGATCGAGACGACGCTTGCCGCGATCGCCCGTGCTCGCGCCTTGTGCGAAGTAACGGAGCCGCCCCCGCCGCTCCAGAACAGCCCGAAGTGCGACGGATGTTCGCTCGTCGGGATCTGCTTGCCGGACGAAACGAATGCCCTTCGCGAGGATGACGCGACCCTCCGCGATGCGGGCGAGGACGGCGCGAGGGCGAACGTTGCCGTGGAGAGCACGGATCCATCGCCGAGGGCCCTTCGACGGTTGCACGCCAGTAGGGACGAGCGATTGCCGCTCTACGTGCAGGAGCAGGGCGCGCGAGTCGGTGTCGATGGCGAGCGGCTGCTGGTGAAGAGCAAGACGTCTGCGACGGAGGCGCGGCTCTCGAACACGTCGCAGGTGGCCATTTACGGCAACGTGCAGGTGAGCACTCAAGCTATCCGGGCCCTTCTCGAGCGCGGAATTCCTCTTTTCTTTTTCACATACGGCGGCTGGTTCACGGGGCGTCTTGTCGGTCATGACAGCAAGAACATCGATCTTCGTATCGCCCAACATCGTGCGGCTGCCGATGAAGACTTCTGTGTAGGCTTCGCGCGAGCACTCGTCGCGGCCAAGTTGCGGAACGCGCGTACGCTCCTTCGGCGAAACCACACGGCAGCGGATCCCACGGTCCTGGCGCATCTCGAACAGCTGGCCACCAAGGCAGAACAATGCGATCGAATCGAATCGCTGCTGGGCCTCGAAGGCACCGGGGCCAGGGCGTACTTCGGGGCGTTTACAGGGATGCTCAAAGGTGACGACGAGAGGCTGGGTGCGTTCGACCTCGATGGGCGCAATCGTCGGCCGCCGAAGGATCGGATCAACGCACTCTTGTCGTTTACGTACGGTCTGCTGGCCAAGGATGTTGCGCTAGCGCTCACTTCAGCGGGCCTCGACCCGCTGCTCGGGTTTTATCATCAGCCTCGTTTCGGCCGACCGGCGCTCGCGCTAGACGTCATGGAGGAACTGCGCCCGCTTCTTGGCGATTCGGTCGTCCTGCACGTCATAAGCACCGGCGTCGTGGCGGCCGACGACTTCGTCGTTCGTGCCGGCGGCGTGGCGTTGACGCCGCCGGCACGGCGTCGCGTCATATCGGCGTACGAACGGAGGCTCAGCACGGAAATCGCCCATCCACTGTTCGGATATGCCATCAGTTGGCGTCGAACCCTCGAGGTCCAAGCACGGCTGCTGGGACGGGTGCTGCTGGGGGAGTTGCCTCGGTACCCCAACTTTCGGACCCGGTGAGCCGCGATGCGGCAGACCTACATTGTGACGTACGACGTGTGCGATGCGAAGCGCCTCCGCAAGGTGTTCCGGTTGATGAAGGGCTATGGCGATCATATTCAGCTCTCGGTGTTCCGTTGCGAGCTCGACGCGCGCATGCTCATCGAATTGCGCGGCCGGCTCGGCCAGGTGATCCACCAGGAACAGGACCAAGTGCTTTTCATCGACGTGGGCCCAACGGAGGGACGCGCTCGCCTTTCAGTGCGGGCGCTCGGGAAGGCGTATGTGCCTCCCGGCGATATCGCGCTTGTCGTGTGACTTCTCGTGCCCGCACGTTTCCCCTGGGCTACGATCGTCCCGTGCGAACGCCGGAGTGGTGGACGACCCCCCCGGATCGCTCGCATGCCACGATCCTTGAATCCCTGTCACAAGTTACGCGGCGAATGCCGCCCGAAACGCCGGTCGGGCGGCACGCCATTTCGAGGCCTTGGGGTACGCACTCGCAAACCGGTCTCCAAGCTGTTGATTTCGCTTCGATTCTGCGTGACCCCTCTCCGCCGTCTTCGGACGGCGGCTCCGTTGAAGCTACCTGGTCCCACAAACACGGTGACGTTTTCCGGACTCTCCGCCGTCTTCGGACGGCG
>JBEKOY010000152.1:0-11482 GCA_049521295.1 Polyangiaceae bacterium
TGGCGACCGGTGCCCTGAACGTGGCGATCGCATACGAAAACAACAAGCTGCCGAATACCGGCGACGCGAACTATCCCTACTACGATAACCTGATTTGGGCCTCGACCTCGTACATCGTGTCGGGCGGCGAGATCGCCTTCGACCCGAACGTTCCCGGCTACGCTTTCATCCCCCCGCAGGCGGTGGACGCCCTCGAGGCCATGCAGCAAAGCCCCGAAGTCGCGAGCTACTTGACCGCGGGCCTCACGAGTTGCTTCTTGCAAGGCGCCGACAACGTGTACAGCTTCAAAGCGGGCGTTCTCAAGGGCTTCGTCTACCCCGGTTCGTCGAAGTCGGTTTCGATCATCGGTGGCCGGCCCACGGGCGTCATCGAGAACTACAACCCCCTGGACGTCACCGATAGTTTTACGACGAGCGGTGTGTCGTCGAACGGGGCCGAGGCCATCACCATCGATTTGAAGGGAACGACGGTGTATCCGGACTTGTGGTTCGGCATTCTGACCGCCAGCGGGTTGCAGCTCTTCCCGAATACCCAGGCGGTTTACGACAAGTACTCGGGCGGCAACAGCGTGGCTTGCTCGCCGTTCAACGGTCCTGGCGGCTCGGCCAATCCGTACTTCGCCATGACCCTGAACGGCTCATCGGTCCCCGCGCGGTTCCAGGGTGTCGGCCAACAGTGCCAGGGCAGCGGTTGCTCGTCGACGATGACGGTCGATCCCGACCCGTATGCGATCGTCGGGGCGTACTACAACTCGACCGGTCTCGTGGGACCGCAGCCGAACCCGTTCGGTCTCAACCCCTGCGATCTCTTGGCGACTCCGGACCACGAAAGTCAGTGGGCGACTTCGACCAACTCGGGCGGCGCAACGGTGTGGGGAACGTTCGCGACCCCCGTCGAATTCAAGGGCAAGGTGGTCGACTACTCTTGGTCGCAATCGCAGTGAATCCCTGCGCCGTCCCACAGACCCCGTAGGAGGACAGTTCCCGGCGACCGCCGCTTTCTCTCCGCAACGCACATCACCTGACGCAAAAGTCGAGCGACCGTGCCGAACTCTCCGGTACGGTCGCTCGGCTTTTGTATGTGCAATCCAGCATGATGGGCGTGTACTCGTAGAGGGCGTTACGTGTTCGCGGGCCGAAGTCGAACGGCTATGGACGGTCAGAGCGACTTCGCCGAGAACGTGTCGCACGCCGAAATCGAACCCTGCTCGAATCCGCGACGAAACCAGCGCACGCGCTCTTGCGACGAGCCGTGCGTCCACGACTCCGGGCTCACGGTACCCGTCGCCCTCTTCTGAAGCCGATCGTCGCCGACCGCCGCGGCGGCCCCGAGTGCCGAGTCGATGTCGCCGCTTTCGAGCAGGTGCCGCTGGTCGGTCGATTTGGCCCAGATCCCCGCGAAGCAGTCGGCTTGCAACTCGAGACGGACGGAAGGGCTCGTTGCTCCGGTGATGGCCCGCTTCGATTCGACCCGTTCGCTGATGCCCAGAAGCTTCTGGACGTGATGTCCGATCTCGTGGGCGATGACGTACGCTTGCGCGAACTGCCCGCGCGCTCCGAGCTTGCTGGATAGTTCGCGGAAAAACCCGAGATCGATGTACACGTGCTCGTCGATCGGGCAGTAAAACGGCCCGGTCGCCGCCTCGCCTTCGCCGCAGCGGGTCTCGGTCTCATCCGTGTAGATCACGAGCTTTGCGTGCCGATACGGCCGCTGCAGACGCGTCGTGAACGTGTCGGACCAGCTCGACTGCACGTCGTCGAGCACGAATGCCACGAAATGAACCTCCGGTGTTTCCGCTTGGGGTCCCGCCGATTGCGGAAACGCGCTGCCGTGGGCGTGCATCCCCGCCGAAACGCCGCCGAGAAGTCCCCGGCCGACGTAAAAGAGGATGGCGCCGCCGACGACGATCCAGCCGAACCGGCTTCGAAGAAGCCAGGGCAGCAAGAAGAGAAGACCGCCGATGGATCCGCCGCCTTGCATGGGCTCTTCGCCGCGGCGATCGATGAGGTCCGGGCTTTCGTGCTCTTCGTCCCAGCGCATGGCGATAGGAGACATCTAAGCGCGCGTGCGCAGGTTGGCCACCGTGGGCCCCTATTTGGGCGCCAAACTGTCGACGAGCGCGTCGAAGGACGGTCGCGCGCTCTGCACGTCGGCCGCCGGGCCGATCAGTCGGAAGAAGTACGCGGTGCCTGCTGCCGGAACGATCGCGGCGACCAGCGTCCAGTCCGGACGCGGAGTCACGGGTGCTCCGGGCAACATTCCGCTGCTGCGGTACGTTCCGCTCACTTCGACCATCGTGACGTCGAGACCGTGGACGTGCTTTACCGTCTGGCTCTCGTGGGGCCCGTCGAACTGGCCCATCCAGCGTTGGATGTTCGCGTCGGGCGTTCCGCCGGCGCGCGAGACGCTCACGTCGAGCGGTTCGGCGCCGGAGGCTAGTGGGACGCGATAGCTCGCAAGCCGCATACGGTTTGGATTGCGCACGGTCTGCCACCCGGCTGGCGTCGTCCACGTGACGGCCGGGGCCTCTGCGTTTTCCGCTCCCATCATGGCGCGTGACGACAGCGGAGCCGTCGGACCCGGCCCCGGGGCGACGGCCGACGTCGTTGCCTCAGGCTTGGCCGCAGACGGGCGCTCGAGGTCCGGCGGTTTCTTGCCGCACGCGCCGGCGGCGACGACGACCACGGCCACGGCGACCGGAGCAAGCCGCTTCGTCTGCATCAGACCTCCGACCACTCGCGTCTCGTACCGCCATGCGGGCGTCGCTGTCCAGTGACCTCTCATCCTCCTTCATTCGTCCTTCATTGGTCCTGCGCCGTCGCTGAGCGGACCCGGCAAAGGAGCGTCGATTGCGGACGGTGCTTTGGAAACGCTTTCCGCCCGCGCGCTTCCGGCGCGAGCAAATCGCTTGCGCCCACGTTTCCGGTGCGCACAAATCGCGCTCGCCCGTACGGTTCCGCCGCGCGGAAACCGTCCCGCCCATACCGTTCCATGGACAAAAGTGAATCGCGGGGTACTAGTCTCCGAGCCGTGATGACGGATGAGACGCGCGTCGAAGACTCGAAGTACGATCTCGGTGCCCCTTCGCCCGCCATCTACGCGGGCGAATTGCCCTGGGGCTTCGGCGTAGACCGCATCACGGCGGTCGTGCGCGATCCGGAATCGGCCTACCTCTATTGGGAGGTGACCGACGCCGGCCTCGCGTCCGCGCGGCAGCGTCTCGGGCCCGCCGGCCACGACGGCTGGTGCAACTTGCGCGTGTACGACACGACCGGCAAGCTCTTCGACGGCACCAACGCGAACGACTACTTCGACATCCGCGTCGATCGCGCGGATCGCGAGTACTTCGTGATGATTCGGCGACCGACCTCGACGATGCACGTCGAGATCGGAGTCAAGACGCAAGAAGGGTATTTTCAGCCCATCGCGCGATCGGGCGGTGCCGATTTCCCGCGCAATGCGCCCTCTCCCAACACGAATCTCGAGTGGCTCACGGTGACCTCCGACTACCCGCCGCCGGCGGTCGCACCGTTTCAGTCGCGGTACGCCGGGCCCGATCCCGTGCTGCCGGGTCGCGAGGGAGCCGGCTACGTCGACGTGTGGCGTGCGGCGTATGCACCCTCCATTCCGGGTGCTGCGGCTCCGCTCGAGAACGCCGCGTCGAGCGGCGCGGGCGTCCACCGGACCTACGATCGGAGCGTGCATATCGAGCGCTGGTGGCATCTGGAGGAATGGCGGTCGGAGTGGCGTGGCGGCCTGCGCTTCGTGCGCCGCGTCGGCGCGGTCGACGACACGACCGTGTCGTCGTGGCACGAGGGGCCGTTCGCCGTGGAGCTGCTCGACCGGGAGCGCATCGCCATCGAGCTCCTCGGCGAGGTGCCGGTCCGCCTGCTTTCGCAAGGCATGGAATTTACCGTGTACGGCCCCTGGAAGATGACCGTGCGAAGCTTCGACGCGGAGCCCCACCGGCGCGTGATCTCGACGTGGGCAATGCGTTGGGTGCGCGCCACGACTCCCCTCATCGAACGTTGGGGACTCGGAATCGAACGGCAGATCCTCAGTGGCTACGAGCGCGAGCTCGTCGTGCACGGCGCTTCGGAGCGGCACGCCCTGCTCGAGCGCGGCGCGAGCGAACTATGGCGCATGGGAGCCTCGGAGCGCATGTGGCTCGGTGCGAGCGAGTGGGCTGCGGCTGGCGCCTCGGAGACGCTCTTTCTCGGCGGCTCGCAGTGGGCGTTCGCGGGGGCGAGCGCCTTCGCTCAACTGGGCGCGAGCGAGCGATACGGCGCGAGCGAGGTGCTCGGTGCGAGCGAGCGGTGGCGCGCGGCGGGCGGCGCGAGCCATGTCGGAGGCGCGAGCGAGACGCAAGGCGCCAGCGAGTGGTGGCACGCGGCGGGCGGCGCGAGTCCACGGGGAGGCGCAAGCGAGCGGTTGTTCGGTACGGCGGAGCGTTGGGGCGGGCGGCTGAAGGAGGATTGAACGTGGCCCACGGATACCTGGCGATCATCCTTCACGCGCATTTGCCGTTCGTTCGGCATCCGGAAGCTCCCTCATACATGGAGGAGGAGTGGTTCTTCGAGGCCATCACCGAGACGTACATCCCGCTGTTGCTCGCGTTCGAGAACCTGTCGCGTGACGACATCGACTTTCGGATCACGCTCTCGTTCAGCTCGTCGCTGCTTTCGATGATGACCGACGATCTGCTCAAGGAGCGGTACGCGCGCAAGCTCGACCACCTGATCGAGCTCGCCGAAAAGGAGGTCGACCGCACGTGGCGCGAAGACCGAACCTTCCACGAGCTCGCGAAGATGTACCGGTATCGCTTCCACGAGACGCGCAACTGTTGGCGGCGCTACGACGGCGATTTGATCCGCGCATACCGCGCGCTCCAAGACGCCGGCCGGGTCGAGCTCATCACGTGCACCGCCACGCACCCGTTCTTTCCGCTTCTTGACCGCAATTGGGCCGCGTTTCGCGCGCAGATCTACACCGCCGCGAGCCTCTACGAGCGTCTCTTCAGGCGACGTTCGCAGGGCATGTGGCTGGGCGAATGCGGTTACGTCCCCGGCGTGGACGAACTATTGCGCGAGGAAGGCATCCGCTTCTTCTTCGTCGACACCCACGGCGTTCTGTTCGCCGATCCGCGGCCGCTCTACGGCGTGCACGCGCCGATTTATTGCCGTTCGGGGGTGGCCGCGTTCGGTCGCGACATCGAGAGCTCGAAGCAAGTGTGGAGCTCGCAGGAGGGGTACCCGGGCGACCCGACCTACCGCGACTTCTACAGGGACATCGGGTTCGATCTTCCACACGACTATATTGGGCCGTACATCCACCCCGAAGGGATCCGGACGTTCACCGGGATCAAGTACTACGCGGTGACCCATCGCTCGGCGGATCAAAAGCGTCCTTACGACCCCCACCAGGCGTACTTGCGCGCCGCGGAGCACGCAGGCAATTTCATGCACAATCGCGAGCGTCAGGTCGAGCATCTGCGCGCCAACATGGATCGGCGTCCGATCGTCGTCGCGCCGTACGACGCGGAGCTCTTCGGGCACTGGTGGTACGAGGGTCCCACGTTTTTGGAGCTGTTGTTCCGCAAGCTCCAATACGATCAGGGAGCCGTTGCGCCGATCACGCCGAGCGGATACCTGCACGAGTATCCCACCAACCAAGTGGCGACGCCGTGCTGGTCGTCATGGGGCGAGAAGGGCTATGGCGACTACTGGTGCAATGGCACGAACGCCTGGGTGTACCGGCATCTGCATAAGATCGCCGAGCGCATGGTGGAGCTTGCGCACAAGTTTCCGAGCGCCGAGGGCGTGCAGCGGGTTGCCCTCGATCAGGCAGCGCGAGAGGTCATGCTCGCCCAGGCGAGCGACTGGGCTTTCATCATGAAGACAGGCACGACCGTGCCGTACGCGACCAAGCGCACGGTCGACCACGTGACGCGCTTCACGCGCATCTACGACCAGCTTCTGAGCGGAGCCCTCGACGAGCGATGGCTCGCGGAAGTCGCGAGCCGAGACAACCTGTTCCCCGACGTCGATTACCGCGTGTATGCGACCTGAGTCGGCGGTTCGCCGCGCCGGGCCGCCACGGCCCACCGATAGACCTGCTCGTAGCGCGCCGCCGCGACCTCCCAGCCGAAGCGCTTGCCCATGGCTCTGCGCTGCATCGCGATGAAATCCGCGGGTCGGTGGCGATACGTCTCGACCGCCCACTTCACCGTGGCGACCAGGGCATCGACGTTCAGATCCCAAAACTTGAAGCCCGACCCGGCGCCGGTCGCGCTGTCGTAGTTGTCCACCGTGTCGTCGAGGCCGCCCGTTGCGCGCACGATGGGCAGCGTGCCGTAGCGCTGGCTGTACATTTGGTTGAGGCCGCAGGGCTCGAAGCGCGAGGGCATCAAGAAGAGGTCCGCGCCCGCCTCGATCCGGTGCGCCAGCGCTTCGCTGAAACCCACCCACCCGCGAAAGCGATCGCCGCCGTGGTGCGATCGGGTGAGCAGGTACTCCTCGGCCGCTCGGTCGCCGGCGCCGAGGACCACGACCTGGGTATCCAGATCCAGAATGCGCGTCAGCCCGGCGAGCAGCACGTCGGTGCCCTTCTGCCCGCTCAGGCGCGAGACGACGCCGAGGAGGGCCACGTCGGGGCGTTCGGCCAATCCGAGCTCGCGTTGCAGGGCGAGCTTGCAGGCGGCCTTGCCCGTCAGATCCGCGCGGTCGAACGGAAGAGCGATCGCGGGGTCGGTCCGAGGGTTCCACGCGTGCTCGTCGATTCCGTTGAGAATCCCGACGGTGTCCGCACCGCGAAAGCGCATCACGTGATCCAGCCCGGCTCCGCCTTCGCGCGTTCGGATTTCGAGTGCGTACCGTGGGGACACGGCGGTCAACTTGGTCGCGTGAAAGAGGCCGCCTTTCAGGGGGTTCACTCCCCCGAAGTCTTCGAGGCCGTCGGCCCGGAACTCGCTCCAGGGGATGTGCGTGGCGGGCAGATCGCTGGCCGGAAATTTCGCTTGATGCGCGAGATTGTGAATCGTCAGAACCGAAGCCGATTGGCCGAGAGCGCCCTGGCGTTCCACCGTATTCAGGTAGATGGGCAGCATGGCCGTAGGCCAGTCGTGCACGTGGAAGACGTCCGGTGCAAAGCGGATGTGCTTGCAGAGTTGAAGCGCGCCGCGACAGAGAAACGCGTAGCGCACGAGGTTGTCGACGGCGTAGCCGCCTGGGGGATCGTACAGGTACCCCCGCGCAAAGAGCGCTTGGTGGTCGAGCAGATAGACGGGGACCTCGCTGCCCGGCAACCGCGTCTCGAACACGGCCGCCCAGGCTTCCCCACCGCCCAGCGGAACGCCGAGCGGCGCCGCATGGAGCGTGAGCCCCGCCGGTTCGATGACATCGTAGCGCGGGATGACGATGCGCGCGTCGTGCCCGAGTGCGCGCAGCGCCGCCGGCAGCGCGCCGACCACGTCGCCGAGGCCCCCCGCTTTGACGAACTGGGCGCACTCGGAGGCGACGAACAAGACACGCAGCGGCGGGGGCATGGGCGGATCTCAGGTCAGAACGAATGTGTCGAGCGCCGCCACCAGGACGCCCACGATGCTCTCGCCGGCGATGAGCCCGGACGCGATGGGGATGACGAAGCGGCCCCCCTGCCGGGGATTGAAGCGTTGGAATGCTGCGGCGGCGACGGCCCCGATGACGAACGAAAGCGACGTGTAGAACGGCAAGAAGAGGCCGAGGCCGATGCCCGTCGCGGACGGCAGCCACGCCTTGTCTTTCGGAAAGAGCCATTCGGCGATCGCCAGCACCGTTCCCGCCAGAAGGCCGATGGCTATTCCCTCGCGCGCCATCGGGTGCAGATTGCCGATGCCCATGCGAAAAATTTCGGCGACCGCCTTCCATTGTTGAGCCGCCGGGGCGGCGAACTGCGGCGGTCTGCCTCCGACCCCGGTGAGGGCGGTGGCGTCGGGGACGAGCAGGAAGTAGCCGAGGACCGACGCGACCGTTCCCGTGAAGATGCCGAAAAACTGAGCCATGAATTGCCGACGCGGGTGCGCGCCCAGCAAGTAGCCGGATTTGAGGTCGTTGAGCAAGTCCGCCGCTTCGGCCGAAGCGCTCGCCGTGATCGATGCGGTCATCAGATTGGCCGCGGTACTCTGCGGCATGAGGGCGCCGTAGGTGAGTTGCATGATCTTTCCCATGGCGCCGATCGGGGTGATGTCCGTTTCGCCGGTCGCGCGGCACGCGACGAGGGCCAAAAAGAAGGTCAAGAACACCGCGAGCGCTCCGTAGTGAGGCGGAATGTCGAACGCGAGCCAGGCGAGCGCGACGACCGCGGCCCCCGAGCCGGCAGTTCCGACGACGAACCAGGTCAGGGGCACTTCGACCCGGTCGGCTGGCCCGTCGTCGCCCGCCCGGGGCCTACGGCCGACGTCGGCCAGCGCACGACCGATGGTCTTGAACTGGAGCGCGAAGGTGATCAGCCCGTGAGCCACCATGAGCGGCGCGCCGAACCAGATGCCTATTTCCTTCCAGGCGGCGCCCGGCCGAGTGAGAGCCGCCACGAGGGTGCCATGCGGGGACCACTCCCATCGCATCGCCAAAGGTCCGATGGCCGCGATGAGCAGCAATCCGCCTGCCAGCATCGAAAGCGTGACACGCAGCCCGACGATCGCTCCGGCGGCCAAGAGGACGACGCTGTGATCGAGCACGACGTTCCACGCGGACAACGGGTAGGCGTGGACCGAGAGGACGCCGGTCTTCGGGTCGCGGTGCATCGCGGAAATGCCCGGCAGCCAGTCGAAGATCGCCGACTGCGAGGGAGCCATCGCATGCCGGTCGGTGTGACCGTCGGATCCGGTCGTCTTCACGACGTTCAAGTTGGTGAGCAGCGGGACGAGCGCCCCGAACGCCGCGGACGCGAAGAGGGCCCGACCTTTCGCGAGCGCCTCCGTTCCTTCGCTGTACAGGCTCTGGAGCAATACCGCGGCGGCGGTGCCGGAGGGAAACTTGAGCTTCTCGCGATTGATCATGCTCCGCTTCATGGGGATGCCCATGACCACGCCGAGCGCTGCCACGCAGAACACCCACGTCACGACGATGTACCAGCGGATCTGGGTCCCGCCCGGTCGGGCGTCGGTGATCGACAAGAGGAGCATGGCCGGTACCGCCGACACCAGAAGTGCCGTGGTGGACGCCCCCGCCGACGTCGCGGTCGACTGCATGCAGTTGCTCTCGAGAATCGTCATTGGCGACTTGGCGATGCCGATTTTGAGCGAAAACGTCCAGATCGTGAACGACGCGATGCATGCCGTCAATGCGACGCCGAGCCCCCAGCCTGCCTTGAGACCGACATAGACGTTCGAGAAGGCCAGAAAGAAGCCGAGAATCGCGCCCATCGCGACGGCGCGGACGGTGAGCTGCGCGGCATCTCCCCGGAACGCGCGGGCGTACCAGGTGGCCTCGTCCATGGCCGCGACGTCTTCGGGGACGATGGCGAGCGGACGGCTTCGTTCGATCTCCTCGGCCGTCGACGGGGGCTTTTGAAAAAGCGGCATGACCTGCACCCTAGATCAAACGCGGGTGAGGCGAGGCGCGGTTGACATCGGCGCGCTTCGGCCGCAAGGGTTCGGCAAGCGTCTCTGCGACGGGCGAGTCGAGCGGTTCGGGCACCATCGAATGAACGACGAACAATCCGCTCGTCCAGAGAGCCGAGACGCGGTCCGGGCGTCGGATCTTACTCGCCGCTTCGGCGACACACTGGCGGTCGACCGTCTGAATCTCGGGATCGCAGCCGGCTCCTTCTTCGGGCTGATCGGCTCGAACGGCGCCGGCAAGAGCACGACCCTCAAAATGCTGACGACGCTGCTTCGGCCGTCGGCGGGCAGCGCTCAAGTCGCTGGTTTCGACATCGTTCGGGAGGCGAGGCAGGTCCGCCGCCTCATTGGATACGTCCCTCAATTGCTGTCGGCGGATGCGACGCTGACGGGCCGCGAGAACCTTCGGCTCTTCGCCAAGCTCTACGACGTCCCGCGCAGCGAGCGCGACGCGCGCGTCGACCAGGCGCTGGCGTTCATGCAGCTCGGCGATGCGGCGTCGCGCCTCGTCCGAACGTACTCGGGCGGCATGATCCGACGGCTCGAGATCGCTCAGGCCCTTTTGCACCATCCTCGGGTCGTCTTTCTTGACGAGCCGACGGTCGGACTCGACCCGAGAGCGCGTTTCGCCGTGTGGGACACGTTGCGAGAACTTCGCGCCGAGTTCGGATCGACCGTGCTTCTGACGACGCACGACATGGAGGAGGCGGACGTGCTGTGTGAGCACGTGGCCATCATGCACCTCGGGCGTCTCGTGGCGCTCGGCGCGCCCTCGGAGCTCAAAGCGCAAATCGGGCCGGACGCGACGATGGACGACGTCTTCGTACAATTCACCGGCGGCCCGGTCGAACGTTCGGGCAGTTACCGCGATGTCGCCCGGATGCGCCGCACGGCTCGCAGGCTTGGTTGAAATGTGGAGAGGCGTCCTCGATTTTATCCGGCAGACCTCCGCCATCGCCGAAGCCGAGGTGCGCAAGCTTCTGCGCGATCCCACGGAAGTGTTCACCCGTTCGGTGCAGCCCGCCTTGTGGCTGCTGGTCTTCGGGCAGGTCTTCGGGCGGCTTCGGGCCATTCCGACGGGCCCGCTCACCTACCTGGACTTCATGACGCCCGGGATCCTCGCGCAGAGCGTGCTCTTCACGGCGATCTTCTACGGCATCGCCATCATCTGGGAGCGCGACCTCGGGATCTTGCAAAAGATGCTCGTCAGTCCGGCGTACCGAAGCGCTCTCGTGCTGGGCAAGGCCGTGTCTGCAGGGGCGCGTGGAGCCGCTCAGGCGGTCATCATCTACGTCATCGCACTCGTCCTCGGCATTCACGTTCGGTTTCGACCGGACGCCGTCTTCGGAGTCCTCGTGGCCGTCGTGTTGGGATCGGCGGTATTCGCGACGTTCTCGCTGATCGTGGCCTGCATCGTCAAAACGCGCGAGCGCTTCATGGGAATCGGCCAGGTGCTCACGATGCCGCTCTTCTTCGCGAGCAATGCCATCTATCCGATTGAGGTCATGCCCGCTTGGCTCAAGGTCATCGCGCGAGTCAACCCACTGACGTATCTGGTCGACATGCTGCGCGCTTGGATGGTTGTGGGAGGACGCTCGGTCTTCGGGGCAGGAACGGACCTGATGGTTCAGGTCGCGGCGCTCGTTGTCCTCTTGGCGATCGCCACGAAACTCTACCCCACGGTCGTTGCCTGACGAGACGAGGTCGCGGTAGTAGGTGGACGATGAGTTTCAAGAAGGCGGATGTCGGCATCGATTCGATCGGGGTCTACGTGCCTCGCTTGTACGTCGACCTGACGGGCGAATGGGCGCGCGTGCGGGCGCCCGTGCTGGCCGATGGGGATATCCGCAAGCTCGTCGGCAAAGTCACGGAGGGCGTCGGCG
>JBEKOY010000153.1:0-17113 GCA_049521295.1 Polyangiaceae bacterium
GGCGATGACCCGCGCGCCAAGGCCGCGTTCGGCGCCGGCGATCATCTCGGTCACCACCGCCACGACCACAGCCGTGGAGGCGCTCGAGCGCAGGCCCACCACGAGGACGCCGAGCGACTCCCAGGGCTGCGTCCACGCGAGCGCTCTCAAGGGCGTCGCGCCGGCCACGTCGAGCATCTCACGGCGCGCCGACCGGGCAGAGGAAGCGGCCGTCATGACCGCGAGCGAGACCGTCCACATGCAACCGAAAGCGACCGTCGCCAGCCGCGCGAGCTCGTTGTAGCCGAACGCGAGGAGGCAGACGGGCAGGATGACCACAGGCGGGACGCTGCGGGCGAAGTCGAGCAGGCCCTCGATCACCGGAGCCCGGCGCACCAGGACGGCGGCCACCGTTCCGATCGCCAGGCCGGCGGCGACGCCCGCCGCGAGCCCTACACCGGCGAGCGCGGCGGTCGCCCCGAGATCGCGGCCCAGAGTGGGAGCCGCCCGCGAAAGCGCGCCCAGGGTGGCCGCGGGCGTGGCGACGAGCGGGCGCGCGGCCACGTGAATCTGCGCCACGGCCCACCAGGCGCCCATCGCGCCGGCCAGCGCCAGGAGGGATGCACCGTGCCACGACGTCGGTCGGGTGCCGCTCATGCCTACGGCTCGACGGTGCGGCCGTCGATGAGACGCACGGTGCGCTCGCAGAGATCCGCTACATCGCCCGCGTCGTGGCTCACGAGGAGCAGCGCCCGGCCGCCGAGCTCCTCGCGCAGCGCGCGGCGCATACGCTCCCGGCTCGACGCCGCGATGGCCGAGAACGGCTCGTCGGCGATCACCAGGTCCCCGAGCGACGCCAGTGCGCGCGCCAACGCCGTCGCTTGCTTCTCGCCGCCGGACAGGCGCCCGGCGCGCCGGCGGGTATCGACCCCAGGGAGGATCCGGTCTGCGAGCACGCGCGCCGCGGCGTAGGCGTCCGCGCGATGCGCCACGAGGCGAGGCATCGCCACGTTGCGGAGCACCGAGAACCAGGGAAAGAGGCTCTCGGCGTAACCCTGGGGGACGTACCCGGCGCCCGCAGCCGCACGCTGGACGGTTCCCTCCGCCGGGCGCGTCAGCCCGAGCAGCACGCGCACGAGCGTGCTCTTGCCGGCCCCATTGGGCCCCACCAGCGCCACGCGATCCCCCGACCGCAGGCTGAGGCTTGCCTCGCGCAGCATCGGGCCATCGCCGCTAAGCACGCGGACCCGATCGAGCGCCGCGACGATCACAGGGCGACGGTCGCGGCTCGCGCGTCGGTGCCCGCGAGCTCGAGGGCCCGGTCGAGCTGTGCGGCGCTGATCTCTCCGGAGCGGAGGTACCGCGCCGCCGGGTAGCGATCGACGAACGGACGCTCGGCTTCTCGTACGTAAGGCTTCATCGCGGCCGTCCCCACGGCCGGATCGGCCGAGATGAGGGTGATGGCCTCGTCGAGCGCGTCGGCGAGCGCCCGCGCCTGTGCGGGATGCTTCTGCGCGAAATCCTGCGTGACGGCGAAGGTACCAAAGAGGAAGGGGTCTCCGAGGACGCGGGGCACGTCCGGGGTATCCGTCGCCGGCTCGGCGAGCCCCCGGGCGAGCGCCGCGGTGGCCATGGGATCGCCGGTGAAGAGCGCATCCACGCCGCCGCCCGCTAGGGCGTCCACCTCGAGAGACGGGGCGAGGGGGACGATGCTCACGTCCTCGAGCCGCAGGCCGTCATGGCGCAGGATTGCCTCCAGCCAGCGGCGGTAAGCCGCGGTGGGCAGCATCCCGATGCGGCGCCCCCGGAGCGAGGCCACGCCACGCAGCCCGCTGCCCTTCTTGACGAGCAGGTACGAGAGCGGGTGCGCGGCGTCCTCGACGACGGCGGTGAAGACCCGCACCCGGGGCGGGGAAGCCCCGGGCCCGAACAAGATGGGGAAGGCGACATAGCCCCCGGCGTCGATCCGAGCTGCGCCGAGCTCGTCGGCCAGTGGCTGAGCCGTATCGTAGCGACGCACCTCGGCGTCGATGCCGTGCTTGACGAACAGGCCGTGCTGCTCCGCGACGAACACGGGCAAGCTGATCCGCAGCGTCGACACCCCGATCACCATGGGACTACCTCCTCCGGAGCCTCTCCTGGCGCACGCGGCGAGGGAAAGCAACCCAGCCATCGCCGCGCGCCGGCTGCAACGTTTGCCGGAGGCCATACCGCCCTTTACACCTTCCGTGGCATCGGCGGAATCGCGGGCGACGTCGCCGTCCACAAAGCAAGCGCGGCGAGCGCGGCTCCCGCGGCGAGGGCAAGCCATGCGAGCGGCAAGCGCGCCTCGAGCGCTCCGGCCGAAGCTCGCCCGATCACCGAGCCGAGGTTGCCGAGCGCCATGCACATGGCGAACTGCGTGGCGGCGAGGCGGGGCTCGGTGAGATCCATGAAGAGGGCCGTCAGAACCGTAAAGAGCGCGCCGCTGGCGGCCCCCGCGGCGAGCGCCTGGACGATCCATACCCCTTTGATCGACCACTCGGGGGAAAGCAGCCCGAACCCCGCCCAGGCGACCGCGTCGAGAAGCAGCGCCCCCACGACGACGGGGGCGCGTCCCCTCCGGTCGGCGAGCCGCCCGCCGGCGAACGCCCCGATCAGGTTGGGGGCGAGCGCCAGCGCGCCCAAGGAGGCGTACTCGGCCGGCCGGAAACCGTGGTCTCTCACGGCGGCCGCCGTCATCAAAATCCCGAGGCAACCAGAGAGAAAGGACACCGCGATCCATACCGCCAGGGCGCGCGCGCTTGGGCGAGCGAGGACGGAACGAGCCAAAAGTCGGGCGCTGCCCGCGAGCGCGAGCGGCGCGCGATCGGCGGCGACGATCGCCGGCTCCCCCCGCGTCCAGGGCAAGAGCCGCTCGCCCGGCCTCTCGCGCAGCAGGACCGTCGGTGCGCACGCCGCCAAAAGGAGCACGAGCGAAAGCCCCGCCGCTTCGCGAAACCCCGCTCGGGCCAGCACCGCCGAGAGGCCGGCGCCGCCGATGACGTTCCCCGCTGCCTGCGCTCCGGACATCACGGCATTGGCCAGGCCCCGCTGCCGGTTCGGCAGGACCTCGACGGCCAGGCCGTCGCCCGCGACGTCCGACATGGACGCGAAGAGCGCCTGCGCAAACAGCGCCCCGGCCAGGGCGCGCACGTGGCCCACCGGAGAGGGGAGCGAGAGCAGCGCGACCGTGCTCGCCACGAGCCCGAGCTGCGCCCCCAGGATCCAGGCCCGGAAACGCCCCATGGCGCGGTACTTGAATCGGTCGACGAGAGGCGCCCACACCACCTTGAACGCCCAGGGCAGCATGGTGATCGCGCCGACCATCCCGATGTCGGCGGTGGGCATTCGGGTGTCGGCGAGCCACGCGGGCACGGCGAAGACCGCGAAGCCCATGGGCAGCCCCTGGGCGAAGTAGATCGCGCCGAAGTTGACGAATCGACCGGCGGAGCTGTCGGAGAGGGTGCACCGATCATCGGGCGCGGAAGAAAGCATCGACGGCGAAGCGGCGCCCGGTCCGGCTACGGGCCACCCAGGCAACTCACCTCAGAGACGTCCGCCGGGCGGCGTCACGGGTGGGCTTTGCGCTCGCGGGTTTTGCGGAAGCGTCGGAAGAAGATCGCAAGGGCTGCGAGCGCCGAGGCCCAGAGAGCGGCCGTGGCCCGACCCGAGAACCCGGGCACGCTGCATCCGCACGACGACGAGGAGGGCGGCGGCACGATGTGGCGCACGCACCGGGCAAAGCCGAGCCCCGTGACCGAGATGCCGTCGACGACCCCGAGGTTGAACGTGACGCTCCACGAGAGGGTGGGCGCGCCTTCGTTCTGGGTCGAGCTCCAGTAGAGATCGGCCTTGGCGTTCTGGAACGCCGGGTCGATCGCCACGCCATTGCTGGCGACGGCGTCGTACTGAACGATGCTGAGGAGCTCGCTGATATTGGGCAGATGCCAGCCCGACAGGCCCCCGAGCTGCAGGTTCGTGCAGTAGTTGAGCGAGCCCTGCTGGTCTCGCCTCGTGCCGTCGTCCTCGCGCTGCCACTCGAGCCCCGTGGTCGTGTCCTGGACCGTCGCCGTCGTCGGAGTGAGCGGCCCCGCCTTGCGCAGGCCCACGCTTCCGACGTTGAGGACGTTGCTCTTGCCTCGAACGCATTTGACCGGCAGTGCAGTATCCATGAGCAGCGGGATCACCTCGCCGAAGTCGAACTTCACCGTCCAGGCCAGCGTGGTAGCAGTCGCCGTCGGCGTGGACGTCCAGTAGTTGGTGCTCTGGGTGCCGACGAAGCTTGGACTGACCGACGGCAGGTCGACGCCGTTGTCGATGAGGGTCATGAGCTCGATCACCGAGGGCAACCTCCAGCCCGTAGCCGCTTCGGCGCTCTGGAGGCTCGCGCAGTGCGGGCCCGCCGCCGCGTAGGTGTACGTGCTGCCGTCGTCGAGGGCCTGCCAGACGAGGCCCGTCGTCTGGTCGGTGAGCTCGTCTCTCGGCGACGAGATCACCGACAAGTTGACGATCGACTGGGAGTTGGGCTGAAAATCCCCGTCCTGAAGCTCATAGCCCGCCTGCGGACACTTGAGATCCTGCGCCGTGTTCGTGGCGCACGTCACCACTCCGGTGTGGTAAAGCGCGGGGTGAGGCGAGGTGACGGGCGGCCCGATTCCGGTTTCGACCGCGGCGTCGGCGCCGCTGTCCTCCGCCATCTCGAGGCCGGCGTCGACTCCGGCGTCGGAGTCGGCGGGCAGGTTTGCCGGCGAGAAAATCTCGGCGAACGGGATGCATGTGGCCGGGTTGCAGCCCCCCGACACGAGCACCCGCCCGTCGCTCAGGTCGACGCCGATGTGGAATGCGCGCGCCATGAGCATGGCGCCCGTCCCGATCCACTCGTGCGCCAGAGGAAGGTAGACCTCCGAAGTGGGGATGCTGGCCCCGGTCGCGTTGGCGCCGCCGGCCATCAGCACCTCGCCGTTGGCGAGCAGGTTCGCGGTGTGGTGGTGCCTTCCGGCCACCATCGACGGGCCCGGCGCGAACTCACCACCCGCGCCCGAGCCGCCCTCCGTGCCCGAGTCGCCTTCCGTGCCCGAGTCGCCTTCCGCGCCCGCAGCGGTCCAGATATCGACCGACGACAGCACGTTCATGCACGCCGAGTCCATGCATCCCCCGGCCACGAGAACGGTGCCGTCGTTGAGCAGAGTCGCGCTCTGTCCCGCTCGCGGCGAGCTCATGGAACCGGCGGCGGTCCAGGTGTTGGCGATCGGATCATAGACAAGGGCGTCGCTCAGCACGGTCGCGCACATGGGGTCCGCGCAACCCCCGACGACCAAGACTCGTCCGTCGGCGAGCACGGTCGCCGTCCCGTAGCCACGGGGAGCCGGCAGCGGAGCCTTCTCGCTCCAGCTGGATGTGGCGGCGCTCCATCGCTCCACGTCCGCCGAGCAGCCGCTTACGTCGCAGCCACCCGCCACGAGGGCGTCGCCGTTGCCGACCGGAGCGCCCATCGGCGCAAATCTCGGGCTGGACAGCGAGCCTGCATCGACCCAGGAGCCTGCGTCGAACGAGTAGCGCTCGGCGAGATTGGTGCTGGTGGTGCAAAGCTGCGCCACGCAGAATCCGGCGTCGTTCATCTGGGTGCAATTGGTCTCCGTGCACCCCCCCGCCACGATCAAGTCGCCCGAGCCAAGAGGCACTCCCGCGAACGTGGTCCGCGCGGTCGCCATGGCCGCCGACGAGGTCCACGTGCCCGACGAGGGATCCCACAAGTCGGTGTTGGCCAGCACTTGCCCGCACGAAGTCTGGATGAAACTCGACGGGCAGCCCGTGAGCGCGCACCCTCCGACCGCCATCACGCGGCCGTCGGGACGCCGCCACGCCGCGTCGCCCCAGTGCGATGTCGTCATCGTTCCCGTTGTCGACCAGTCCGGGTCGACGAGGATCGGTGCCGCCAGTCCCGCCAGATCGATGTCGAGGACGATCGTGCGGCCCACGATGTGTGCGGTGCCGCGCCGGCGCTGGCCGTCCGCGGCCCGCGCCAGCGGGGCGCTTAGCCGAAGGTGAGCGATGCCGTCCTTGCCCACCGCCTCGATCATCGTGTCCGCTTCGCGTAGAGCCCAGACCGCCGAGCCCGTGTCGAACTCGAACTGCCTCCGCAGGTGTGCCGGCGGCTGGCGCAGGTAAACGTACTCGTCCACGTGTGTCGGGGTCAGCTTGTAGAGAAGGTCTCCGCCCGCGACGGCGCCGCGGTAGACCACGACGCCCTGGTGGATCTCGGCGGGCACGGGCTGCATGCCGATCTCCTCGGTGCGTACCGAGAAGCCGTCGACACCGTCGAACTCGACGACGTGCGCGGCGCTCGCCTGCGCGGGAAGGTGCGCGCCGAGCGTCTGACCCGCGGCGTCGCGGGCCAGGACGAACTTCGAGTGGAGGGTCTCGAAGCGTGGCGTGACCGTGCCGTCGGCGGCGCGATCGAGCTGGAGGTCCGACACCATCCCGAACCACTTCCGGGTAGCGTGGAAATGCGTCTGGATCTCCGAGAGAAGCGTGTCTGTGCTCGTGGGCCAGACCTCCGGGATCGCCCGTGCAGGAGACGCGACGCCGCGCGCAGCGGTAGCGACGGGGCTTGCGCGCACGGACGACGCGACGAGCGCGACGAAGACGGGCGCGAGGGCCGCCGCGAGGACGAACGGGTGCCGGCGTGGAGCGAATGTCCGCATGCGTTGAAGCTCGGCGATGTGGGTGATGCGACGAGAACGATCAGCTAGGAGCAACTCGTGACGATCTCCGCGTGATCGGGACGAGGGCGACGCGTGGGGCGAGCGGCGGAGCGGTCCGCCAAGGCGGTGTCCGTGCCCATCACCCAGGGGCCAATCTCGACGCGACCCTGGATCATCCCTCCGTCGGCGAGCAGATCCATCGCCGCTTGGAAGCGTGCGACGTCCACCTGGCGTGACGTGAGAAAGACAGGGCGGCCGAGCGCGTCGCGCAGGTCCCCACAGGAAGGGGGCAGGTACCTCAAGGCCAGGCGGCGCGCTTCGCCGGGATTCTGCTGGCAGAAGCGAATGCCCTCGTCCAGTGCGCCCAGGATCCGGCGCGCATCGTCGGGCCGGTCCGCGACGAAATCGCTGTCCAGGACGAAGCTCCCGAAAAGAAACGGGCTACCGAGCAGCGACGGCAGGATGGGGCGATCGCCGAAGATGTCGGCCACGCCGCTCCGCACGGCGTCGGTGACGGCTGGGTCGTTGGTGAAGAGTGCGTCGACGCGGCCGAACCGGAGCGCCGCGGTGGCCTCTTGCGGCAGGACGTCGTGGACGGAAACCATCTGCTCGATCGGGACATTGCCCGTCGCGCAGGTCTCCATGCATTTGCACGTCTTGTCGAGCTTCACCTGGTGATAGCCGAGCCCCGTCCGGGCGAGGAGGACCTTCAGCCACTCGCGGTAAGCCTTAGTGGGCAGCACGCCGACGCGCCGGCCCGCGAGATCCGCGATGGATCGGATGCCGCTGCCCTTGCGCAGGAGAAGAAACGAGATGGGGTTGTCCAGGTCTTCGGCGACCGCGCAGGCGTAGTACAGAGGACGGGTGCGCACGTGACGGTGCAGCGAGATCGGGAACGCGACGAAGCCGCCACAGGGCACACCGTCGTCCATGATGGCTTCGACGAGCGGGTGGGCAGTCGGGTAACCCCTCATCTTCACTTGGAGGCCGTGATCCGCGAAGATCCCCGTCCGGTGGGCGACAAAAAGGGGCAGCGAGACGCCAAGAGCACTGTAGCCGATGGTCAGCATGAAATATTTCCTTCGCTGGAGGGTGGCAAGTCCGGAATTTGGACGCGCGCCGCCGTTCTGGCGGGCCGTAGGCGTCGCCGGTCGAGCGTTGCGGGGATGAGCACCCTGCGTTGCAATCCTCCTAACAGAGCAGTGCGACCTTCGCAAATCAAAAACAAATCAAAAAACTCGCAAGCGTGCGCTAACCATATTGGGTCGTGGATGTGAATGGGACATTGCGGAAATGTTTCGAAGCACGATCTAGATTCCGTCCGATCCCGGAGATCGAATGCGAGCCCGTTTCAGCGCCTCGGCGTGGGAATGGATACAGCGCACGGCAAGTCGTGCGCCCCGGTTAGGCGGTGTTATCGCGTTTCCGCGGATCCAAGGAAAACCAAAAATGATCTCGCAAAGTGACTAAGCACTTCGATTTCCGGGTGTCGCACCGTCCCCAATTGTCGCTGCGATATTTTGGATACGGGTCGAGGTCGAGGTCGAGGTCGAGGTCGAGGTCGAGGTCGAGGTCGAGGTCGAGGTCGAGGTCGAGGTTCGGCGACTTGCCCGTCCTCAAATCCTCGCGTCCGGTCGGTAGCAGGATCCGCGCGCGCTCAAGTGCAAATTTCTTTGGTCACACGCGGAAGAAATGCGTCTGCCAGACGTTTCTAGGAGGTCTGGCAAGCGACGCGTTTCGACGTCGGCGAACGGCACAGGTGGGCTTGGCCATGGAACATGACGAGAAGATGAAAAGGCTGGGCTGGGCGTTGAGGGTGGGCGCGACGATCGGCGGTGTGTGGTTATGCGCAGGGTGCGGTGCGTATTCGGTCACCGCCACTGGCGGCACCGTGTTCCAACAGTCGCCGGCGACGACGCTGGACCCGCTCCTATCGGCTTTGATGGCGAGTGCTTCGCGGGATCTACCGTGCGAGAGCAGCAACCTCCACATGAGGCGCCTGGACCCAGAGCGACAGTATGCGGTCAGCGGATGCGGCTTGCGCGTGGTGTACCACGTTCTCACCCCTAGCCTCACGAGCAGGCGCGTCGAGCTCCTGTCCCGCTCTCCGTTGCCGCCGGCCGGCGATGTCGCCGGCACGCTCCCACCCTCACGCACGGCGTCTAACTGACGCCCTGACGCATCGGCTTGCCGCGGTGCGCGGTCTTCACGCAGCCGCCCTACCCGAGCCCACTCTTCAAGAGCACGAGGAGCTCGCCCCACGCCTTCTCCGCCGCATCGCGGTTGTACACGTGCGAATCCGGCGGACACCAGCCGTGCATCGTCCCTTCGAACACTTCGACGTCTGCGGGCAGCGACGCTTGGGCGAACGCCGCTTTGAGCGTCCCCTTCGCATCCGGTTGCTTCGCGTCGTCGCTGGCGGCGATCGCGATAAGGAAGTGCGCCTTCATTTTCGGAATCAGAAGGTGCGGGCTGTCCGGCTTGTCCGTCACCAGGCCTCCGCCGTGGAACGTCGCCGCGGCGCCGATGCGATCCGGATTCGTCGCCGCCGTGCGCATGACGAGCGGCCCGCCCATGCAGTAGCCGGTCGTTCCCATCTTGCGAGACGTGTCGACGGACGGTTGCTGGTCGAGCCAGGCCGTCAGGGCCTTCGCGTCTGTGACCTGGGTCTGCGGCGTGAGCGAATGAGCTAACGCCATCAGCGCTTCACGCGCCACCGGATCTTCGAAGTCCGCATGCGGAGACGACGTCGGCGCCCTTTGGGTCCGATAGAAGGGGTTCACCACGAGCACGCCGTATCCCGACTCGGCGAGCCGCTTTCCCATCTGACGGAACGCCGGACGAAGACCGAAAATGTCCGGCCAGACGAGTACCGCCGGAGCTCTGCCGTTCGTTGGATGTACAAAGTAGGCATCACACGCGCCGTCCGGCGTCGTGATGCTGACCTCCGACTCGGACGTCGCGATCACCGCTCCCGATGCCGCCGCCGTCGGCGCGGGTACTGGACCCACTGCCGGGTCGGCTGATTTGCACCCGATCGGCAGAAGCGACGCGAGGCCTGCGCCGAGCGAGAGAGAGCCGATGGCTCGCCGCGAGAGGAGCTCGGAGCGAAGGCGGTACGCGACCATGTCGTCGAAGGAATCGCTGTCACACATGAGACCAATTAGACGCGATCCTCGTCGGCCCAACAAGAGGCCGTCGCCGAGTACGCCAGCCTCTGCCCGGGCCACGTGTCAACGACGCCACGGCAGGTCGGCGAGGCCGCTCAGGGCCTCCCCTCGGCCCACGTCAGCGCCGCGTGAGCGTGCGACCGGCGCGTGAGCGTGCGACCGGAAGCAAGCCGCAGCGCCGAGCCCCGAGGGCGCCACGGCCGTGCTCGCGGGCCACTCGAAACGGTCCCTTGACCGTGCATCAGTTAGTGTTAGCTTACGGTTCGTGGTGGCTTACCAAGCGAACCGGCAGCTCGACGCTCTTGGCGATCCCACCCGCCGTGCGATCTTCGAGCGCATCGCCAAGGGCCCGCTTGCGGTCGTCGAGATCGCCCGCACGCTTCCTGTCAGCCGGCCAGCCGTGTCCCAACACCTCCGTGTGCTGAAGGACGCCGGGCTCGTGGCGGACCGAGCCGAGGGTACGCGTCGGGTCTACTCGATCGACCAGGCGGGCCTGGCCGCCGTCCGAGAGTACTTCGACCGCTTCTGGGACAAGGCGCTCGACGCATTTCGTCGAGCCGCCGAGGAGACTCACGCAGCCCAGCATCGCAGCCGCGCGCCCAACAACAACAACAAGGAGAGGAAGAGATGAACAGCCTGGAGACCAGCGTCCGAAAGTCAGTCGTCGTCAACGCACCCGTCGCGCATGCCTTCAAGGTTTTCACGGAGCGCTTCGACACGTGGTGGCCCCGCACTCACCACATCGGCAAAGTCGAGCCCTACACCGCGATCATCGAAGCGCGCGAAGGGGGGCGCTGGTTCGAGCGAGGGGCGGATGGGTCGGAGTGCGACTGGGGTCGTGTGCTCGTCTACTCGCCGCCGACCCTCATCGCGGTATCGTGGCACCTCGACGCGAACTATGCCTACGACCCGGACCCAGCAAAGGCGAGCCGTGTTGAGGTCGCGTTCCACGACGAAGGCAATGGCAAGACTCGGGTCGAGCTCGTGCACTCCCAACTGGATCGGCACGGCGCCGGCTGGGAGAAGATCCGCGAGAGCGTCGGCTCGATGGGCGGATGGGGCGGCATCCTGGAGGGGTTCGCCAAGTCGGCGGCGGCGTGAAGTACCTCGGCGTTTATCGAATCGCGACATACCTGCTCGTCCTCTTCTGCCTCGGGCACACGGCCGGCGGAATGCTCGCACAGAAGAGCTTGGGGCCTGAGTCGGATGCAGTGTTCTCGTCGATGAAGGCGGTGCACTTCAACTTCAACGGCGCCGACTGTACCGGGTACGGGTTCTGGTTCGCGTTCGGGCTCACGACCTCCGTGTTTCTTCTGCTCTCGGCAGCCGTATCCTGGACTCTGGCCAGCCTGACGCGAGAGCACTGGGCGAGCGTGTCGCCCATTGCGTGGGCCTTGTTCGTGAGCCACGCCGTCCAAGTCTACCTGAGCTGGCGCTACTTCTTCGCGGGACCGGCAATCGACTCGATCTCGATCACGGTCCTTCTCGGAGTCGGCGCGTTCCGGAGGGGTCGTGCGGTGGGGGCGTCTGCGCCCTCTCGCTGACGACCTGGCTGCTTGCCTCTTCTTCGACTCCACCGAGAGTGCATCGGGGTCGGGTCGCCATCCCAAACGCCGGTGCGCTAGGAACTAGCGCGGCGCGAGGGCCGCCAGGATTTCCGCCCACTTCGCGTAGGCGACAAAGTGCCCCTCTCCGGCGACAAAGGTCGCATGGCACCCGGGAATGGTCGCCGCGAGGTAGCGCCCCATGGCGACGGGTGTCGAGACGTCGAACTCACCGTGCCAAAGATGGACGGGGACCCGAATGTCCTCAAGGCGAAATCCCCACGGGCCCGCCGCGAGCGCCAGTTCCGTCGCGAAGGCCGTAGGCCCCTGTCGAAACGCCTCCCGTTTCATCCTCGCATACGGCTCGGCGATACGGGCGAGGATGGCCTTGTCGCAGTCGGGAACGTCGTCGGTCATGACGCGTTGGACTCCCCGCGGTCCGAGCGCGCGAAGGAGCGGCACCGCGTACGGTGCCAGCGGAAGCGCGCGATACATGAGACGGCGTCGCAACGTCATCGAGCCGCGCACTCCGGGCGCGTTCAGAGGACAGACCACGCCAAGCATACCCACCGACCGGACGCGCCCCGGAAGCGCAAGCGCGCACGCGGCGAGATACGGTCCCGCGCCCGACATGCCCGCAATCGCGAACGAGTCGATTCCCATCGCATCGGCCACATGCGCGACGTCGGCTGGCCAATCGAGAATGCGCCTGCCTGGCCGAGGAGAGCTCATGCCAAAGCCGGGGCGTTCGAGCACGATGGCCCGGGCGCCCGCTTCGCTCGTAGCGGCGACGTCCGGAAGGGGCGTCAACCGGGAGCACGGGATTCCAGGAAAGACGAGCAGCGGCCAGCCTTGGGGATCCCCCGTCTCGCGCAGGCCGATCATTCTTCCGTCGGGCAGACGAACCAGCGAGCCCGTAGCGTCGGAAAGGGGCTGAACGCGGGGCTCGTGCGGCGCAAGGTGCGTCGAGCCGTACGGTCTCTTCTCAGTGCGTTCCGCAGGCGGCATATGTCCCCGAGAAGGTACCCTCGTCGGCGGTAGTGCCGGCAGCGATTCTTTGGCCGCCACGCACTACTCCCGGCGTTGCCTCTGCCAGTCGACGGCGCCGGCGATGGCGAGTGCCTAGGTGATGCGCCAGGGTGGTGCATGGCTCGAACCACGAGTACGGCGCATTCGATCGAAATGTCCGAGGGCGCAGCGCCGGGACAGCGCAGCGGGCACTCGCGCTTAGAGCAACCTGCGCTCTTCCAGGGAGCGGTGCGAGGTCGTCCGAGCGGTGGCGTCAGGGCGGCCCCCCCCGGGTGACATCGGGCGGCGGCTGGCTCGCACGTAAAACACGTGTTACACGTATATTGCGTGTCCACGAGGAACATCACTCTCACATTGGACGAGGAGACGCTACGCGAAGCGCGCGTTCTCGCGGCGCAACGCGGCCTGTCCGTGTCGGCGTTTCTTCGGTTCGAGCTTGCTGGTCTCGTGGGGCGACAGCAAAAGTATGCCAAGGCCAGAGCGGCTGCCCTGAATCGCCTCCGTCGCGGGCAGCCTCTTGGCGGAGGCAAGCTTCCGTCTCGCGACGAGATCCACGATCGTGCCAAGCTTCGTTGACACCAACGTCCTCGTCTACGCAGAGGACTCCGACGCGAAGGACAAGCAGCGCTTGGCACGCGACCTCGTCCTGCAATTGTGGGACCTTCGCGACGGAGTTCTGAGCGTGCAGGTCCTCCAGGAGTTCTACGTGACGGTGACCCGCAAGCTGAAGAAGCCCCTTGCGGTCGGCAAGGCGAGAGACATCGTCGATGAGTATCTGACCTGGACCGTCGTCGACAACACCGGGCCAATCCTGCTTGGCGCGATCGACCTCCAGCGACACGCCAGGCTCTCCTTCTGGGACGCGCTCGTCGTGCAAGCCGCGATCACCGCGGGGTGCGACCGGCTCTATTCCGAGGACCTGAACGCAGGGCAGAGCTTTGGGGCGATGCTTGTGGTCAATCCCTTCGCGGCTTAGTAGGACCCCCGCAGCGTGGGCTCCGGCGAGAAGGCCGTGCGGCGGTAGCCGGCAAGACTTCACGAGCGCAAGGAAGACCGTGCGGCGCGGGCGCGAGTGCCCCGAGGGCCATCGTTCGCTCGTTCGGATCTCGGTGGCGTCTAGCGACGGTAAGCGTCGACGCGCAGCCGATGAACGACAGCCGGCAAGCCATCGAACGACGACGTCGCCTCGAACTCGAAGCCCAGCTTTTGCATCACGCGCAGAGAGGCCACGTTCTCGGGGTGGGCTCTTGCGATGACACTCGAGAGCCGCAAGCGCTCGAATGCGACCCGAAGGCGAGCCTGCCCCGCTTCGGTGGCGAGCCCACGTCCCCAAACGGATCGACGGTATCGATAGCCCAGGTCGACGTCTCCGTCGGATTGCCGCCGCAGTCCGCACCAGCCAAGAAACTCGCCCGTCCGTGAGTCGAGTGCCGTCCAACGAGCGAGAATGCAAGGCGCGCCCGCGCACGGTGAGCGGCGGTTCGTGTCACTCCGGGGGCCTGCGGACGTACCCGGAGCACTGAATCACCGGAAGCCGGGGGTATTTCGCGTACCGCGCATCCCGGATATGGAGCAGGCAGAGGCGGAAGCCCGACCCGCGCGGAGATTCGACGCACTTCGAGTGCTCGCACGTGTCGCAGAGGCCCGCGTCCGGTGTGTTCACGCCCGCGGTGGTGCCATGGATCAAGGGGACGCTCCAAGCGTCGCGACTCACCGGACGCGTTCCTCCTCGCCGCGCGTCCGCCTACGACGTACGGCCCACGGAACCATCCGCCAGAGCAGGCCGTCGCGAAGCACGATCGTATGAAGCAGCACCCCGGACAGGTGGGCCAGCAACATCGCGAAGAACAGATACCCAAGCACCGTGTGCGCGGTTCGCAGTAGTTCGTAGAGTCGCAAGCTGTGGGGGAGGATGGGCGGCAAGTGCAGCGCGTCGACGAGCACGATCGGGTACCGCTCGGCGGACAGCATGCCCCAGCCGACCAGCGGCTGGGCGAACATCAGGGCGTAGAGCAACCGCTCGGACCACGTCACGACGACGCGCTCGCGGAGCGACACGGTCGGAAGAAAGTCGGGCAGGGGCATGAGCCGGCGGTTGATGAACCGCACGACGGCGAGCGCGAGGACCGCGATCCCGAGCGGCCGATGAACCGCGACGAGCCGGTGGTATCCCGCCAGCGACGCCATCATGCCGACCCCGATGTAGAGCATTGCAATCACCATGGCCGCCATGAGCCAGTGCAGGACGCGCGAACTCCAGGCGAACTGCGGGGGCCCGCTCACGGCATTCATTCCCCGACCTCGACCGACGTGACCGCGCTCGGCGAGACCGGCTCCCCCGCGCGGCGGCGGAACGAGACCGAATACGCGGCCGACCGCGCGCTCAGCAGCGGATCGTCCGAGCCCTCGATCCCGGCCGGAAGCACGAGCGGGTCGAAATTGATCGTGCGCGCCGGGCTGTTCTCTTCGCTCACTACGCGATCGACCGTCAGCGTGCCGACGTCGACCTTCTCCCGATTGACCGGCCATTCGGCGGTCGCGTCGTTCGTCGGATCGCTGGGCTGGCCAATCGTCATCACCATGTGCCAGCGAAGCGGTTGGCGGCGGACCTGCGCGATGAGCGCGTCGAACAGGAAGTTGGGATCATTGGGGGCCGGGGGGCCGGCGGGCCCCTCGGCGAGCGGCTCGGGCACCATCGACCAGCGCACGGGCGTGCGCCGGCCGTCGGCGTTCACGAGCTCGAACGCGCTCAAGCTGCTGTACGTGCTGTCGGCAAACCCGGAGGACGGACTCTGCGCCTGAATCGTCTTCAGCGCGCGCGCCGATTCGGGGTACCGATCGAGGAACGCCCGCACCCTGGCGGGGTCGGGCTTGCCCGTCGAAGGATCCGGCGCCATAGCGACCAGCTGGTCGCGGAAGGCTTCCGGCGTCCGCACGGCGAAGACCGGGGTCGAGTTCATGCCGGTGCGCCACTCCTCGCCGTCGGGGAGCAGGATCTGGAGCGCCATGCTGCGGACGTTCCGCAGCCCATCGGCGACGTAAGGCTTGCCTCCCGCCAGCGCGAAGCGGCCGACGACCGGCATCCGGCCGGGCTCGAATACGACGGCTCTCGAGAGCCGCGCTCCCTGTCCATTCGACTCGAACGTCCCTGATAGGCCCATGCCCTTGGCGTGGTTCCGGCGGAAGCCCTGGCTCTTGCCGTTCACCTGCTCGAAGGTGTCGACGAATCGGCTGGGGGTGAGCGCGTGCGGCGATAGCCATCCGCCCGCATAGAGAAAGCCGACGGCAACAATCGACACGATCGCTCCGACGAGCAGGACGCGAGACAACGTAGGGAAGCGCCGGTCGGCCGGGCTGCTCAGCGCCGCGTCGTCGAGCCCACGCGTGCCGAGCGGTGGCCCGGCGTGCATTCCGGTCCAGCCCGGCGCGTCGCTCGCGGGAAACGACTCGTGGTTGGTTTCGTCGACCGCGTCGTCCGCCGTTGTCCCGTCCGTCATCGAGGGTCTCCGTGATTCGCGCTGCGCGCTCGCGGCGGTCGTTCTGTCGAACCCCGACGGGCAGGGACGCGGATCGCAGGTTCTTTAGAAAGCCGAGGGGACCAGGGTCTTGGAGGCTGCCGACCGATGGGGACCGGGTTGCCGACTGACGGTGACCGCGATGCAGGGTCGCGCCGAATCCGCCGGCAAGATACGCGCCCCATCGTTTGCAAAGGGCAGCCGTTGCATCGACGACGAGCTGCTGTTCGGGCGGCACCACGCGGACGAGGCATGAAGCTTCACCGGTGCTCCCAGAGCAGCGCTGCGGGATAGGCCTGTTGCCATCGGCATGCGGTGCCGAGGGTCACCGCGTGCGGGTCCTTCACCCGGACAAGGGTAGCATTGAAGTTGCCCCGATCCTCCAGACACATGGCTCGTTCGATGGGACGGTCCTAGCCGTCGCGCCGATCGTGGACGCTGCAGTCCCTCCGATGTCCACCAACGAACATACATGCGGCATCGTGCCAATCGTTTTTTCGCGAATTGACAACAAACCAGAAAAGGAGTGACGAAGGGGCCGAACCCTCACCGCCACCGTTCGACGCACCGCGCAATAAGGTGACAATGAACACCCGAGGCATCGAGTCTCTGGAATCGTTCGAAATTGACGGTTCGACCCAATGGGTGCTTCTCCGCGGAGACCCGCACGCGCGGCGCGTCCTGCTACTCGTGCAACAGGGGCCGGGGCTGCCGCTCATCCACGAGGCACGCGCGATCGAGCAACGACTGAACCTCGAGTCGAACTTTGTAGTCGCGTACTGGGATCAACGCGGAACGGGCAGGTCGTGCAGCGCCGATCCCTCGACGATCAACCTCGCTCGGCTTGTGACCGACGTACGGGCCGTGGTCGATGCTCTCTGCGTGCGACTGAAGGTGGATTGTCTCGACATGGTCGGATTTTCGCTTGGCGCCACACTTGCCACGATGGCTGCCGCACAGAACCCCGCGCACATCGGGCGAATCGTTGCCGTCGGCATCGACGTCGACTTCGCCGAGAGCGAACGGTACGCTTACGCCTTCGCGTGTGACGAGGCGGCACGGCGTGGCAACCGCCGCGCCCAACGGCAGCTTCAGGCGATCGGTGCGCCGCCGCACGACACATCGGAGAAGTTTCTCACGCGGGTGCGATG
>JBEKOY010000154.1:0-11461 GCA_049521295.1 Polyangiaceae bacterium
ATCGGCTCTCCCCGGTATTCATTCCGGGGCGCAATTGAAGCTTCGGGACCGCGATGCTTGCTGCGCGTGCAAAGAACTCTCCCCGGTATTCATTCCGGGGCCCAATTGAAGCTATGTTGTTTGCCATTTAGATACCAATATTTATTACCTCTCCCCGGTATTGATTCCGGGGCCCAATTGAAGCCTGCCGCACGGCACGACGTACCACGTACTGCGGTCAGCTCTCCCCGGTATTGATTCCGCGGCCCAATTGAAACCTTGATGACCATCAAGGGAAAGTGTTTGACTGCCTTTTCGCAAAGGCAGGATCAACCAAAACAAACGCGAAATGTCCGTGTTATGGAATCCCGGTACATCCGTGCGTAAGCGGCCCCGGCCGCGCCAGTCACGGACACAATCTGACTTCACCCATATGGGCTTATACGGCTTGCCTTGCTGCAAGTTCGGCGCTAGCTATCAGTTCGTTTACGCTACGACCGGCCCAGCTGCTTGCCTCGATGACGAGACTTGTTCTTGGCCTGCGACGGGTCGACGGGGGTCGTGCCAACCCAATCAGGACGAGACCATGAGGCGAGTGCACATCGAGCTTCAGCGCGTGCAAACCTGGCTCTTCTCTGCTCCGCGGCTGCGCGCGATGGTGGGCGCCAATACGTTGCTTGGCGAGACCCTACGCGTCTCGCTGCCGAAGCTCGCGCGGGAGGGCGGAGCGTGGGCCTTATCGCCCGCCATGGAGCCATATCCCGCGGCTGACTCGCAAGATCCGCTGAAGGATCACGACGATCCCGCGGCGGACGCACAGGACGGTATCCTGGCGCGCGACGGCGGCCACTTCGAAGCGTTGTTCGCGAACGGCGCCGACGCCTTCGCCAGCAAGGCCGCCGCGCTCCTTCGTCGAGAGCTACCTGGCCTTCGCTTCCGCATCTCCATCGACCGTGACGAATGGAAGAAGAGCGCCGTCCACCTCTCGACAGAGCTTCCGGTGCTTGCGCCGTGCGAATGGACGGGGCGCGGGTTGGCGTCTGAGGACGTTCAACAGGGCGACGAGCATGCGTCGGTGTCGATGGAGGTGCAGCGCCGTCACGAGGCGGCGAAGCGCGCCGAGAGGGGACAAGCCAGCGATCTCGCAAGTCTGCTCGTCGCCACGACGAATTTGAAAGATTTCCGGCGCGTGGTCGAGCTCAAAGAGCTCGTGGGCTCAGGCTACATCGCGCTGATTCACGCCGACGGCAACGGGGTCGGCAGCGGCGCCGGCAAGACCGAGGTCGAGCGCGCGGCCTTCTTTCATGGAACTCGCGTGCTCTTGCGCCGCGCTGTCCAGAAGGCGATCGACGTCTTCTGCGCAGTGGCCTTATCGAGCGGAAACAGCCGACAACGCGAACAAGCACCGCTTATCCCGCTGATGCTCGGTGGCGACGACCTGCTCGTGGTTTGCCGCGCTGATACGGCGCTGCCCTTTGTCGTCGCGCTGTGCAAAGCCCTCGCCGAGACCCCGCGCGGCGAGGCTCGCTTCGAGCTGACCCTCGGGGTGGGTGTGGTGCTCGCGAAGCACACGATTCCGATCCACCGACTTCACGAGGTCTCCGAGCAGCTTGCCGGCTCCGCAAAGCGGCGCTTCCGCGGCTTTCCCAAAGACGCACCCCGTTCGGTCGTGGACTGGGCGGTCTACAGCACTGCCTGGATCGACGATCCCGAGGAGGTTCGTCGGCGCGACTGGGTGCGTGGAACCGGGCGGGACCTACGCGTGCTCTCGCAGCGACCCGTGGACGTACTCGGAAGCGGTCTCGATAGCCTTCAAGGACTGCTGCGGGGCGCTGAGAAGATCGTGGCTGCACCGCGTTCGCAGTTTCACTATTTGGTCGAGCAGCTCTCGCGTGGGCGAGCCCTCTCCGAGCTCGCATTCGCTGAGCTCTCGAGGGAGGCGCGAACCGCACTCAAGAACGTTGGACTGGAGCAAGTTTGGCGACGCTCAGGAGATGACGGGCCGTGGCTCACCGAGGTGCTCGACCTCGTCGAGGTCTCCGAGATCGGCCGACTTGGAAGCAGCCACGCCGCTCTCGACGCCCCCGAGCCCGTGGAGGAGGCGATCGATGGCTAAGTCGAAGCGCAATTTTTTCCCGAAGAACAGAGCGGAGCCGCGCGGCAGAGAAGCCACGCGGGGCGAAGTCCCGCGAGACTCCCCGAAAGATGGCGCAACGGGCTGGGTTCGGCAAACCATCGCGGCCGAGTTGCTGTCGGACGCGCATCTCGGCACGGGGTCGGGAGGCGGTGGTATCGACGCGCTGGTCGCGCGGGACCGCCGGGGCCGGCCCGTCATCTGGGCGTCCCACATCGAGGGTGTCCTTCGCGACGCCGCGAGAAGGCTTCGCGGGAACGACGTCGCGGGCGACTTCTTCGGGCGCCCAGGGGGTGAGCGTCAACACGCGGCGTTCACGTCGCTTTACGTGAAGCACCAAGCCGAGGCGGCGAAGGGGACCGCAGCCGATCGCGGCAGCCACGTCTGGCGCTCGACGGCCCGCGCGGCGTTCGACAATCGCGCCCCGAAGAACGACACATTGCGCGTTGTGGAGCACGTGCCCAAGGGCACGCAGTTCGAAGGACACGTGGAGCTCCCCGCAAGCGAGCTGCCTCTCTTGCGTCGGCTGCTCCAGGAGGTGGACGCGGTGGGCGGCGGGAGAGCCGCTGGCGCTGGCCGCGTCCACCTCACGTTGAGAGAGGGGGTTATCGCGCGGCACGCCGTCGGCGAAGCGACGGGCCGACTCGTTCTCCTGCTGAGAAACTTCGATCCGCTCTGCATCACTGCGACCGCGACCCCGGACAACGTGATCCCAAGCCTCGCGTTTGTCCCAGGACGTTCGATCCTCGGGGCGCTCGCCGCCTGGTTGATTGCCGAAAGCCACCGCGACACCGCCACACTCCTCGTCGGCGGCCGCATCAGTGTGGGCGACGCGCTACCCGTACCACGTGAACCGCAACTTCTCTCGGCCGCCGAGGTTCTTCCGGCCCCGCTGTCGCTCCAAAGCGAGAAGCCCGAAGGATCCGCCGGTTCGGTTCCGTGGTGGGCGCAGGCTCGTACCGCGACGCGACGGCTCGATCGCTTCCGTGTCCAAGCGAATGAGGCCAAGAAAGACGGAGGCAAGCTGAAGCGCCCGGAGGACGATTTGGTCGCCTACCGCGCTAACGTCGATGAGCCATGGGAGACCTTTCGCCCCTCGCTTCGGGTGCGCTTGCGCAACGGTCGCTCCGATGCGCCGATTGGTCCGATGGACGCGTCGCTGTTCGCCATCGAACAGATCGCGGAGGAGACCCTCTTCTTGTGCGAGCTTCGCGGCGCCCGAGGAGACATGATGCGGCTGGCGAGCGACCTTGGGCCCGTCCTCGACGGCCGTCGATGGCTGCGCGTGGGTCGTGCCGGCGCGCCCGTCGGAGTCGAACGGCTCGAATGGGCGGTCGAAGCACCCGCCGCGCCTCTATCGTCGTCCGCCCTCCTCACACTGACCTCCGACCTTCTCCTTCGGGACGAGGACCTGCGCTGGTGCTCGGCGGTGGACGACGGTCGCATGCGGCAACTCCCAGGCTGGCCCGCCGACGTTTGCGTCTCGCCAGTCTTGCAGGACAGCGTGATGGTGCATGGCTTCAACGGCACCTCTCGGCTCTGGCGAATGCCCGCAGCGGCGATTCGGCGTGGCTCCGTCTTCAAGATCGAAGGCAAAGGCATAGCGGACCTCGCCGAGATGGCGAGAACGGGCCGGTGGCTCGGCGAGCGCTCGCACGAGGGATTCGGACGCTTTCGTCTCGATTCCTCGCTGCCGGGCATCACGAGTGCCGCTCCCCCATGGAACCCTACAGACCCTCCCGTCGACGACGTCGCGGAGGAGGTGGCCGCCGAGACGACGCACCGCTGGTTCAAAGCCCATTGTGCCCTGACCCAGGCAGCGACTTCGACGAACCGCAAGCCGAGCCTTTCTCAATGGCTCGATCTGGTGACAGAGCTGGACCGCGAGACGCCAAACGCGGTCAGCTCACGCTTGAATCCGGCGACCGCAGGCGCTCAAGGATGGAAGCACCAGGACGCGCACACGATTCTCGAGAAGATCGAGGAGCTACCCGCTAAAGCCCGTGCATCGCACGCGCGCTTTTTCGTGCGCTGGCTGAGTCAGGGGACCGTATGACGACGCGATTGACCTTGTTCACCGCCACGCTCGTACAGGACTCGGCGCTCTCGGTGTCCGGCCTCGATCGAGAGAGCAGCGCAGACCAGCCCTTTGCCGTAGTCGATGGCACGCCGACCCTCGTGGGGCGCGGCTTCAAGGGTGCGGCGGTGGCGATGGCGCGCCGCTTCTTCGAGCCACTTCCGCGCTGCGTCTCCGAAGACCCCGCACGGTGCACCTCACTGCGACGGTCTGCTTGGGAGTTCGCCGACGCCACGCCGAGCGATAGGCCGACTCCACGCGTTCGCGCCGGCTTGGGCATTCGCCACAGGACCGGGGCGCGAGCGGCAGGGGTGCTCTACGACCGGGAGGTGATTCCGGCAGGGACGCGGTGGGCGCTCACGTTCCGCGTCGACTGGTCTCATGCGGTAAGCGATGCCGAAGGCTCCGAGGCCGAAGGGATCCTCGGTTACGTGCTGGGTCAGCACTGGGCGCGAGGGCGGTGCTGGCTCGGCGGCGGCGCGGCACGGGGTCTCGGCTGGTGTCACGTCGAGAACCTGCGCGCCTGGCGCCTCGACGCGGCGTCGTATGATCGCTGGGTCGAGTCGGGTCGAGCACAGTTGCCGCCTGCGCTAGACACAATGCCGATTGTCGAGCCCACTCGCTCCTGGTGCTTCCGTACCTTGGACCTCGACCTGACGTTCGGCGAATACCTCCCGGAGCCTAACGGGCCGGCGTGGGGCCTCGACATGCTCGCCATCGGTCCTCACGACACCGAGCGCTCCGTACAACCAACGGGTGATGGGGCCTGGGCGACGCCCTCCTGGGCTGCTGCGAGCGCGGCGCCACCGGATGCTTTGAGCACTGATCGCGCGATCCTGATGGACGATAACCGGCCCTTACTGCCGGGGGCGAGCCTCCGTGGTCCTCTGCGGCACGCCTTCTCTCGTGCGGAACGCGCGGCGGGACGAGCCGTGCAAGACCCCCATGAGGTTCAGGGCGCGGTACGATCAGATGATCCCGGTGGGCAAGCGTTCGGCACGGTCGAGAAGAGCAGCCGCATCCTCGTCCGGGATGGCCGTGCCGGCGAAGCGTGGGCCGCCGCCAAGCTCCACATGCACGCCGAGGATGAGTTCTCGGCCGGCTCTTACGGAAGCGCCAAGCGCGACGCAGTCCGCGTGCTGCGGGGAACGTTCCCAACGCAAATCGTGGTCGAGGGTTGCGCACGGCATGACGTCGAGCCATTGGTCTCGATGATCGATCACCTCGTAGCGCTCGGCGCGCTCGGGCACTTGCCTGTCGGCGGCCACAAAACGCGCGGCGCCGGATGGGGCCGCTGGCGCGCGAAGAGCTGGACCATCGACGACGTAACGAAGACACGGAGCTGGGCACCTCCGCCGGAAGAAGAGCCGAGCCCGCCTCGGTCCACGAGGAGAGCGAGCGTTTCCGAGGACCGGTCTCGAGGCGTCGGATCCGCCAGGGTGCGCGCGACCCGTGGCTCGCTCTCACACGTGTCGCTGACGCTCGGGGAGGCGGTGCAAGAAGCGCAGACGCTGCTGGGCGACAGCGCGCTCGTCGCCTGGTGGTGTGACCCGACCATCGACCTCACGCGCATGGGCCCGCCCGCAACGTTCGGCTGGCAGTGGCCTCTTGATGATCAGCTTCAGGTCGACGAAGTCGCATTCTTCGCGGAGCGCTCCGTGTGGCGAGCGGCGCGAACGGTCGCGGGTACCAGGTGGGTGTTCATTGAGGAAGTGGAGACCGACGCAGGCCATACTCAGCAGGCAGATGTCGTTCATACACGGGCCAGGCTGCATGGGTTCAAGAGGTTCGCTGCTGCTGACACGGGGGAGGGCAGGGTCTTACTGCGTGAATGGCACGTGGGCGACACGCTTCTCGGGTTCACGTTGACCAAGGAGGGCCCCTGATGTCGGCGCAGAAACCATATCGCATCCGTGTTCGGGCGCTCGACGGGAAGCCGCGCGAGCCCAACAGGCTTAAGGGGCAGCTGGTCCCGCATGTGGACGTGCTCGACGCGAAGGACAAGCTCGAGTTCGTCGTCTGCGCCGTCAAGGAGGCGCATCTCGAACAGGTGCGCGCCAAGCTTAGGCGCCGTCCGTAAATAATGGAACGGATTGGGCGCGCGCCAATAGGCCTTTCCTCGATATGGGAGCGCGAGATTACTGGTCCGTAATTCATGGACGACGCCTTAGCGCTGCGGGCGTGGAAGAGATCGCGGGCGGCGACGTGAGTGTGCTTGATCCCCCACCCACGCGTACGAAAACAGCGCCTCTTCACCACGGTAGCCGTGCCCAGCAGCAGTTTCCAGCGCATCGCGAGGCAGCATCGCGGACCGCAGCGTCTCTTCACATAAGGCCGTATGGCTTCGTCCCGCTCCCCAAAGAGCTAACCTCGGCACCTCCAGTGTGGCATGACGGCACGAGCACCGAAGGTAGGCTCTCGGGCGAGCTTCGCTGCGAGCTCGAGACGCTCACGCCGCTGCTCGTGGGATGGGAACGCCGGGAAGTCGGTGATGGCGAGGAGCCCTGGCCGATCCACGAATCCATCGATGGAGTCGGCGACCTCGCACAGAAGAAGTCCGTATTGTGTCCTCTGCGAGCGCCGTGGGGAAAGCGCTCGGTCATTCTCCCCGGCGATTCGCTCAAGGGCTTGCTGCGCCACGAGCTCGGCGCCCTCCTCGGGGCGCCGATGGAGCGCGTCGCCGAGCGCTCGTACTCGTATCGGCCCAATGCTCGATTTCCGAATCGAAAGTCTCGGCTGATTCCTCGTCTGGCGCGGGTGCCGGAGAATTCCGTCGAGATGAGGCCACTTGATTCGGGCGGCAGGAATGTTCGCGTCCCGAGTCGACTCGACCTTTTGCCTGAAAATCTGAGGTACGACAAGAACCGGAGCTCGGATTCAAACTTCTATCGCTTCGACGATGGCGATGGAGCCACGTACCGTGGCGGTCAGGGCGCCGGCGAGAGGCTCAACTCGAAGCGCCAGCTCCACAGCAAGTTGTCAGTGAACCCCAAGGCGTCGACGGAAGTCGTTGACGTACCAGAGTCTGCGCAAGCTGGTTACCTCGCGACGATCCGCCACCTCACCGATGGCGACTACGGCCACTTCAGCGAGCGCCATCCCGAAGGCAAGCAGATAGGGGAAGAGGCGCGGAAGAGAATCCTGCATGCCGCATCGAGCGTTGTGTTCCAGCCGGGCGATCTGATCTGGGTCGAATGGGATACGGAACGGAAGCGCACGGTCTCGCTTGGCTGGCACTACTACTACCGCTGGGCCTATACCGACACCGTCCGCCAGCAAGGTGGAGCGCTCGAGCGTCATGGTCTGTTCCCGCTTCCCGCGGAGCGAGATACCGGTGAGGACGGCGCCCCAAAGGGGCTTTCCGCTGTTCGCCGGTTGTTCGGTTACACGGGGGACAACGAAGGCAGCAAAGGCATCGGTCGAGGTGACTACGAGCAGCTCATGGGCCGGGTCTCGGTGAACGCCGCCCTCGAGGTCGTCGAAGAGCGCGACACGGACGAGAAGCGCTTTCTTCCGCCGACTTTCCTGAAAGAACTTGGGATGCCTCGCCCGAGCGCGGTCGAGCACTACATCGACCAGCCGTATCACCCGTCGAATCGACCGTCGGACAATGCGACCCTCGTGACGTATGGAGATGCCGCGGGCTATGACGAGTCGGGGCATCTGGCCGGCCGCAAGTTTTACCTGGACCGCAAGGACGCCTATGACGGGGAGCCCTGGAAGGACGACTCGGAGGGGAATCGCCGCAACGACCGCAGCACCCTGGCGCTCGATCCGTCGAGACCAGGTCGTCGGTTCCGGTTCACGGTTAGGTTCCGCGACCTTGACCTGGCCGAGCTTGCCGCGATCGCTATCGCGCTCTGCCCTCATCAGTTTCGAGCGGTGCTTGGGGGTAACCACGCGGATGGTTATTGCTCGAAGCTCGGCTACGCGCGTCCGCTGGGCTGGGGGAGTGTTCGGATCGAGGCCAAGGCGCTGCTGCTCCTCAACGCCACGAACGCCACGAACGCCGAGCCCACCCTTACGGCGGTTGAGGACGTGTCTGCTTGGGTGCGAGACCGCCACCGGCCGACACCCATGCTCCCGCGATGGCTAGCCGTTCATCGGCACAAGCACCCCGACGCGAACAGCTACCCGACGGAGAACGGGCAGGTCCACAAGTACCACACTTCGCTGCGCGCGAAGCACTCGCAGGCGCGCCGCGACCGGCCGGAGCGGAACCGGTGAGCATACTGCTCGTGCTGACGGCAGGACAAAGCGACGTGCAGATCGTCGAGGGCAGCGTACGGCGAGAGCTGAATAGGGACCGCTGCGCCTCGCTCCACGACGAGATCGAGCAGCACGCTGGAGGATGGCGTCTGGTCGATTCGCCCGTGCGCAAGGCCGATTCGATCGAGAATCTCCCATCGGGCGATCTCGTGCTGTGCGCGCCGAAGCTCGATGCAGTGCTGCGTCACCTCGCGGAAAGAGCGATTCTGCCGACGATGGCGCTCGTGCTGGAGACGCGCCGTGATGCTGGTGCCGAGCGTCACGATCCTCGATTTGCCGGCGCGATTCTCGAGGCTCGGCTGCGCGAAAAGGGGGTCGTGAGAGTTCATCGTCACGCCTACCTGGAGGGTGCTGAACGGCTGGAGAACCCGAAGTCGCCGCAAGATGCGGTCATCCGCCGTGAGGTCGTCAGCCGGCTCGAGCAGGCGGTACGTGAGTGCATCGGCGCTGCTCCGCCGGAGCGGATTGTCGTCGCGACCACCGGCGGGTTGCCAGTCGTCGCCAATCTCGTAGAAGAGATCGTTCGGCTACACGCCCCAACGACGACATCCGTCGACTTGCTCGAGGTCGCCGACGGCGCTCGGGCGAACCCGCCGACTGCTGACCACGCCGTTCCCCGAAGCTCGACGCCCGATCCCTTGGTCTCCTACCAGGCTCGCCGGCGAGCGTTGGAGCTCGTCGAAAAGGGAAGCTTGCTCGGCGCTTGGGCGGTCGCTCAGCCCCTGCACGACGATGAGGTGGAACGCAAGTGGACGCAGGTGATGGAATGGCTTGCCCGCTTTGCGTCTTCTCTGCCCATGCCCTCGACCTGCGACATCCCTGTCCTGACGCACCCGCGCATGGCGATTCGCGCCGCACTCCGCGTGGAGCTAGCCCTGCGAGCTGGAGACATTCCCAGAGCCATCCACGCCACCGTCGCGTTCTTCGAAGCCGCGCTGTGGGACGGTCTCGGCGAGCACATTGAGCGGCACCCCGAAGAGAGCCGGCAGTTCAAGGTCCGTCCGTCGCCTGACGCGGACCTGGTACGCAACGGCTCCGACGAAGATCGCAAGCGTCCGTTTAAGCGCGTCGAAGCCGCGGGCGAGACCGACTGGTATCGAATCTATGACGACGCTACCTGCGCGAACCGTCTCGCCAAACGCTACCTGAAGCGCGATGCCCTTACGAATCTCGGCCTAGCCGTATCGGGGAAGGTGCGCGACCTCCGGAACGACGTGGCGCACAACGAGCCCACCCCCGCACTCATGGACGACGCACGTCGGCGCATGGTTGAATCTTCGCTGTGGTCGAGCGACGACGCGTTTTTGGCGCAGCCCTTGGTGCGAAGTGTGTTGTGCGAACTCGGAGAGCAGCATACCGAGCACCTCGTGCACGATCTGTTGGCGGCTATTCGTGTCCGACTGCTCGCACCAAGAATGTGACCGATTCTGCGAGAACACCATGCGCAGGACGCATGTCCGCGATAACCGGCCAGATCCTCGCACGTAGCGATATTCTCTGATTGGAAGGCCGTGGCTGGACGATCAGCCATTCGCAAGCGAGGGATGGCAATGCGGATCGTGACCTGGAACATGAACCACTGGCAACGCTCCCGCGAGGCGAGGGCGAGGGCCTGGGAGTACATGCGCCATGAACTGGGGGCAGACGTGGCTCTGGTTCAAGAGGCTGTGCCGCCCCCAGAGATTGAGCAAGTCTATAAGCCCATCGATCCGCCGGGAAGTGACTGGGGATCGGCGGTCGTTGCGCTCTCGCCATCGGTTCGTCTGAATCCGAGGCCCCGGCGTCCGCTCGCATCACCTTCTAGCGAGGGTGGCTTGGCGGAGAGCCATCCAGGGGTTTCCGCTGTCGCCGATGTCATCGACACGGCCTCAGGCAAGACCCGGTTCGTGGCGGCGAGCTTCTACGGCGCGTGGGAATACCTCCCGCAAGACCCGGCCAACCCGAAGAAGAAACAGGAGATTTATTCCGCCTCCAAGTCGCATCGCGTCCTGTCAGATCTGACGCCGTTGCTGGTCTGGACCAAGAACAGGCCGCACAAGATTCCCGTCTTTTTGGCTGGTGACTTCAACGCCACCACGCAGATTGCGGCTGATAACAACTGGGACGTGGAGATCGAAGAGGCGAAGGCGCTGTTCCAACGAATCCACGCGCTCGGCTTGCGCGACCTCATCGCACTCACAAGCGATACCCGCCCTCGCCTCGTCGAATGTTCGTGTCCGACGTCTGACACGTGCTCACACGTCCGCACCTACCGTAACGGCAACCGCCCGACGAGTCGTCCTACGCAACTCGACTACGTCTTCGCTTCGGACATCTTGGCGTCGCAAGTGTTGACTTGCACCGTGCGCGATGAAGCCGCCGCGTGGGCACTCTCCGACCATTGCCCAATCGTTGTCGATCTGCTGGACGCTTGACGAGCGCCGCATGCCGCAGTCCGAGCGTTGAGATTTAGCAGGCGCGCTCCTCGTTCGTCCGAATGGCGGCCGAGGGATCGGGCGCTGACCGCGAGTGTCGATGCGGAGACCTCGTCGTTTGCGCCACAACGCGGCACGCCGGATCGAACCGTCCGGCGTCACGCCGATCTACGACAACGTCTCGCCCCGCCGCACCGAGCGCTGAAGGGCCGCCCGAGGTTCAACTCGCGCCCGCGCGACACAGCTGTTCGAGCTCCGTCACCACGCGGTCAAGCTCGTCGATGAGCGGGCTGCGCCCGTGCGTGCGGAACGCCTCGACCAGGGTTCGGTAGTACCAGAGCGTCCCCTTCCGTCCGCCGCTGAAGCGCTCCCACAAGGACTCGCCGTGTTCTCGGTAGTCGCCGAGGATCGACCTCGCGTTGTGCAGCTTGTCGCATGCGGACACGAGCCGGACGGAGTGGGGCGCCGTGCGAACGTGGGCGATGTAGGCTTCTTTGCGCGCCTGCCACGGCGGCTTCGGTTCGACGTCGGTGTCGCTGCACGCCCGCACGATGTCTGCGACCGCCCTTCCGAACTTGTCCTCGATGA
>JBEKOY010000155.1:0-11352 GCA_049521295.1 Polyangiaceae bacterium
CGCGACCTGTCGATCGCCGTCGACAAGCCGCACGCGCTCGTCGCTCGCGCAAAGCACCAGCGTGCCGCCCGCATACTCCGGCGGCACCGAGTACCGATTGGTGCCGAAGCGCACGCTGGGCGAGTAGTAAGCCCAAAGTGCGTCGGTCGACGAAGAGCCACGGAAGAGGGCGCGGAAACATATCGCGCCTTAGGGGCGTTCGTTATCGCTGAATCGGCGAACCGATTTGAGCAAATAGGGCTGCAATAAGGTCGGGCGCACGGGGCGCCGGCGAGGCAAACCCGATTACGGGCCGGAGGAACACGCGTGTCGCGACGCTCATTTGGATCATTTGTGGGCACCTTCTGCCACTCGTTGGGCCTTGTGCCTTGGCGAACGAGTCGGCGGGACTGGTGCCCGTGACGTCGGATCGATCCTCTGAGTGGTATCGCGTCTTCGCGTCTTAGGGGCTTCCGTTGTCACCGGGCGGCGAACCGATTGCTCGCGTCGAGACGCACCGAGCTCCAACCCCTCCATGCCCGTAACGCGTTCTCCGAGTCGTCTCTCGGTTGGAACCCGCAAATCGGGGCCGGGCCGCGAACTCCCTGTCTGCGGGCGCACGGTAGCCCTCTGTCTTGCGGGCGCACGGTGGCCGCAACGGTGGAAAGCTCCGAGGACGATCCGCGCCGCCCACCTTCGCCGCTTCCTACGAACACGAAAGCGGATGGAAATAGCGCTCTACCTTGCGGCGCGATTCACGCTGCCTAGGCGCGCCAAAGGCCCCAAGACCTGGCGATTCTGGGTTGGACAAACTCGAAAAACTCGGGCATAAGGAGGATGGGGCTAGGGCGAAGGCGAAATGCTCGTTCTTCCGTCGAACGCGGTTGCGGGAGTCCGTGAGGGCGAAGTCATCGCGGGTAAATACCGTATTGACGGCATTCTCGGCGCGGGCGGAATGGGCGTCGTCGTGGCCGCGCATCACGTGCATCTCGACGAGCGGGTGGCGATCAAGTTTCTGTTGCCCGAGGCGCTCGGCAGCCAGGACGCCTTGGCGCGCTTCATGCGCGAGGCGCGTGCGGCAGTCCGGATCAAAAGCGAGCACGTCGCACGCGTGATCGACGTCGGAACGCTCGACAGCGGCAGTCCGTACATCGTCATGGAATTCCTGCAAGGCAGCGATCTGGCGGCCTGGTTGCAGCAGCGGGGCGCCCTCGGGATCGAGCAAACGGCCGACTTGCTTCTGCAAGCCTGCGAGGCGATCGCCGAAGCCCACGCATTGGGCATCGTCCACCGCGATCTCAAGCCCGCGAATTTGTTCGTCGTCCGCGGCGCCGACGGGTTGTACTCGCTCAAGGTGCTCGACTTCGGGATTTCGAAGGTCTCCGGCTTGGGCGCATCCACGACCGACATGGGGCTGACCAAGACGACCGCCGTGATGGGATCGCCCATGTACATGTCTCCCGAGCAAATGGAGGCGTCGCGCAACGTCGACGCCCGGACCGATATTTGGGCGCTCGGGGTCATTCTTTTCGAGCTGGTGACGGGCAAGGTGCCGTTCGACGGAGAGACCGTGCCGGAGGTCTGTGTAAGGATTGTTTCTCACTCGCCTCCACCGTTATGGAACCTCCGGCCCGACGCGCCGGCAGGGCTCGAGGCCATCATGTTGCGATGTCTCGAGAAGGAACGAACCAAGCGGTACGCCAACGTGGCGGAGCTCGCGGTGGCCCTGTCCGAGTTTGGCTCGAAGCGGGGCAAGGCCTCCGCCGAGCGCGTTTTGCGTGTCGTCCAGAGCGCAGGCCTGGGGGGCGCTGATTCGATGCCGCCCTCCTCCTCCTCGCCGCGGCCGCCTGGTACAATAGGCGGCTGGGGTCAGAACGCTGCGCGGTCGCTGGGGGCGCACAAGGCGGCCTTGGGTGGGGTGGCGGCCCTGGGCGCTTTCTTCGGAATGGCGATCGTCCTTGCGATGCTGAAGTCATCCGGACAAGCATCGCCCGTGACGGTAACGGCGGCCGAGTCCTCGCCCGCGCCATCGCGAGCGACATCGCCCGTCGACGTGAGATCCGTCCCCATCGGCCCCGCCGCCGCGACGCTTGAGCCAGAGCCGGGAGCGAAGCCGATGTTCAGGGTGGACGCGGGGCTTCCCGTCGCGCCGCGGACTCTGTCGACGGTTGCGCCATCCGGCGTAGGCGCGGCCGCTCGTGCAACCCCTTTGGGTGCAACGGCGACCCCACCGTCCAAGCCCAACCCGAACTGCGATCCGCCCTTCACGGTCGACATCGCGGGTATCAAGCACGCGAAGCCGGAATGCCTATGATCAAGAGGTGTGCGCTTCTCGTCGTGGCGGCCATCCCGTTCGTGGCGTCCGTCGCCGTGGCAGACGGCCCTAGCCCGAACGCTTGTTCCGACGCCTACACTCGCGCGCAGATCCTGCGCAACGACCGAAAGCTGATGCAGGCGCGCGATGCCCTTCGGCTGTGCTCCCAACCCACCTGCAAAGACTTCATCGTCAAAGACTGCACGACCTGGCTCGATCAGGTGCAAACGAGCCTACCGACCATCGTGCCCATTGCGACCGACGAGGCGGGAAATAACCTCGCGCTTGTCCGGCTCACCATGGACGGGAAAGCTCTGGCAGACAAACTCGACGGTCGATCGTTCGAAGTCGACCCGGGGTCCCACTCGTTCACATTCGAGACCACGGACGGGACTCCGCGCGCGAGCCAGAGGCTCGTCGTGCTTGTGGCCGAAGGGGAGAAGAACAAACGGGTCGCCGTCGCGCTGGCTCGACCGGGCGTAGCGGCGACCGCGCGATCCCCCGCCTCCACCCCAATCGGTCCGACCCCGTCGCCGCCGAGCGCGGTCGCTCTGCAGACGACTCCGGCATCCACCCCGGTCGTTTCCGCTCCCGCCACCCCCGCTCCGGACGCGCTTGCCGGACCAGCCCCGGCTACCGCTGTCCCGCTCAACAGCGACCACCCGCCGCAAAGTGCGCCGTCGAATGCATGGAAAGTGGTCGGACTGACGACCGCGAGCGTTGGCGTCGTCGGTTTGGGCGTCGGCATCGCATTCGGGGCCGTGGCATCGAGCAAGAAAGGCAGCGCCGGATGCGATTCGAACAGCGTCTGCCCGAACGACACCGATGCCAACACATTGCGCGATGCGAAGAGCGCGGCGAATCTCTCGACGACGTTCTTCGTCGTCGGTGCGATCCTGGCGGCCGGTGGGCTTGGCCTCTGGGTGCTTGCGCCGAGCGGTCCAGTGCAAGTCGTTCCGGCGGTCGACCACCATGAAGGAGGACTCGCGTTTCGAGGGTTATGGTGATGCGAGTCGCGAGAGTCCCCATCCGCGCCGGTCTGTGCGGCGCGCTGCTGTTCGTTTATGGCTGCAGCGCCATTCTCGGAATCGGCGATCCGACCGTCGCGAGCGATGGTGGCGTTGCGACCATGACTGGCGCATCGAGCACGGCCGGTGAGTCATCGACTCCAGTCAGCGGGGCGTCGAGCGGGTCGTTGGGCGCTGCGAGCGGTTCGACGAGTTCCGTGAGTGGCTCGTCGGCTGCAAGTGGTTCGACAAGTACGGGAGGTTCGACCAGCGGGGCAAGTTCGACCGGCGCGGCAAGTTCGACCAGCGCGGCGAGTTCGACCAGCGCGGCGAGTTCGACCAGCGCGGCGAGTTCGACCAGCGCGGCGAGTTCGACGAGTGCAGGTGGTTCCTCGAATTCCACCGGTGGATCGTCGAGTTCGGCGAGTGGCTCCTCGGCTGCGACCAGTTCGGCGAGTTCAACGAGTGGTTCCTCGAGTACGGCTTCGTCGAGCACGGCCGGGTCCTCGAGTGGATCGTCGGTTTGCAACCCGCCGGGAGGGGCGGCGTGCCAAATCGATCCACAGTGTGGTTGTCCGTCCGGCGAGAAGTGTGACTTCGCGACCGGAGTGGCCGGTTGCAACGCGGCTGGCCCAGGCGTGAGCGGGTCGCTGTGCACGACCGGCGCAGATTGCGCCCCGAACCTCGGGTGTTATAGCGGGGTTTGCACACCCTTCTGCAGCCTCGTCGGTTCTCAGTGTCCGCAGCCAGCGGTCGGGCCGACGGTCGGCATCTGCGCTCAGATCACCTCGACTCCGCAAAACTCGGCCTGTGTGTTCAACTGCAATGCGTCCACGTATGCCTGCGGAGCGGATCAAGACTGCTTCATCACGGGCGACTCCTCAAATACAGGAATCTGGGATTGCAGAGCAGCAGGAATTGTGGCGGCGGGTTATCCGTGCACGACGGTCACGGATTGCGTCGTAGGCACGCAGTGCTCCCTTACCGCCGACAATGGATACCTGTGCGTGCAACGCTGTCAAACCAACGTGGACTGCGCGAACCTTGGCATCCCATGCGACCTTGGTTTGGGTTGGGTGGTCGACGGCGTGGAATACGGCGTTTGCCACGATTAGGCTCTCGCTCCAAGGACGGACGAGCTGGGCCGAATCGACGAGCGTGCCTTCCTGCATAGGAAGGGGTTCCTTCGTCGAGGTCGAGGTCAAAGGTCGAGGTCGGGGTCGGGGTTGTCGGGGTCGAGGTCGGGGTCGGGGTTGTCGAGGTCGATAGTCCCTCAAACTGCTCTCCCGTCGAGCGTCGGTATGGATTCGCGCCAATTGGGACGGCGCTTTCAATGACAACGAGCGCCCCAAAGGCGTTTTATGTGACCGCGGCGGTTTCCGCGTCTCTTCGTCGGCCGACAAGCTTTGCGCCGCCTACTCGCGAGTGGCGACAGCCGAGGGCCGCCGGCGTCCCAGCAAGAATCGCGACTAGGCGTGGGGCGAGCCAGCGGGGGGCACGCATTGGACGCTACTTACCCGCCATCCCCGCCGTCGCTGCAGCCGACAAGCCCGAGACCGCCGGAGACGACGTTGCAGCCCCACACGTTCGCCGAGCAGATGCACTGCCATACGGACGGCTCCGAGCTCGTGACCAGAACTCCGGGGCCGCACGGGACGGGCACGACCACAACGTTGCACCTGCCGCTTCCGATGCACCCGCTGTCGGGCAGCGTTCCAGCGTCGGTCGGTGGGCAAACGGTGCCCTCCCCAGCGTCGGCGACGTCTGCCTCGGCGTCTGCAGATTCCGCCGACGCGGCGGGCGAGACCTGTTGCCCTCGGGAGGCAGCGCATCCGCCAAAGACGAACGAAGCGGCGAGCGCGAGCATGTTGCCGACCGCCGCCGCGCGAAGAAGTGGTCGGCTTGCCCTACGGCGTCTGCCCGGTGGCATCTGGAAGAACGATCGGTTGCGCGTTGATATCAAAGTCAATAGCTCCCACTTCAAAAGCGGCCGCGGCCGCGAATGAACCCTGCCAGGTCTCGGAGGTGTGCCGGATCACGACGGTTCCGGTGGAACCATTCACCGGAAGGGCCGCAAGGTATGCCGCAAACCGCTGCGGCGTGTTTACGAGTGCTGCCAGCCCGTCGGCGTCGACGAGCACCGAATGGGGTATCGTCGGCCAGTATACGCTCTCAAAGAGCGACTGCTGCGCCTCCACAACAAACGCCCATGCAAGAGAATCGACGATGCGAATCCCGTGGTAGGAACGCTCGATCACGCCCATGGGCCAGTACACGCTTCCAGCTGCTCCACCGTCAGGATAGTAGACGACCGTTGTGTCTGGTTGGGCGTACACGTCGTAGATTTGATTGCGAGGTAGGCCGGCGCCCTCGAAGTAGCTTTGTACCGCGGATGTCTCGGCCGAATCCCCGCCCGGTAGCGTGGGCGCATTGAGCATCGGACTGTTCCCGTCCGAGGTCGCGAGGACCCACTTGGAAACGTCCTGCGTAGCGAACACGCCCCACGCTCCGATGACCTTGGTGACGCCAGCCTCATCCGTCTGCTGCTGAATGGGCCCGAGCGCGAATCGCGAGTGCCGCAGCAGGTGGACGTAGCCGGGCAGATCGCCGTCCGGCGCGAGCACGGCGCCCTCGGCCTCGTTCCCCCGCGAGGCGCCGCATGCACACAGCACCAAGAGAACGCCGCTCGTATTTCGACCGCCCATGTAAACCCGCCTCCACCTATTCTACTGCAAGGCTGCCTCCCTCAATGAGGACGGCGATTGCAGCAACAGCGGAACCACTAACGGGCGGGTAGGGCGGGTAGGCGGTCGTAGGCCCTTTCGCGAAGCAAGCCGTGCGGCAGGGTCGCTTGCTGTCACGTACCGGTCGGTTCGTGACAAGCTGCCGTCCGAGAGCAGCTGATCCTTGAGCAGTTCGCCCGCCAAGCCGACCCGCTGGCCCTCTCGCTGTAACGGCGCGAACGAAGTGGTACAAGCTGCGGACTACATTGAACATTTTCAAGGCGCACCGAGGCCCGCCGAGCGCCGTTCGGCGCCCGCTCCCACGGAGCTCTGCCGTGCGCCGTCCTACGGAAGGCCGAGGGCGAGCTGCGCAGGGCGAGTAGTAAGCCCAAAGTGCGTCGGTCGACGAAGAGCCACGGAAGAGGGCGCGGAAACATATCGCGTCTTAGGGGCGTTCGTTATCGCTGAATCGGCGAACCGATTTGAGCTTGTGCCCGATGCTCTCGCGGCGTGCGTGTACATCTTCGCCGCAGGCACGCTCGCGGGCGCCGTTCTGGGCTTGGCGCACGGGTACCGCCGAAAGTGAGGGGTCAAGGGGTCGCCGCGGTGCCATTCTGACCGCCCTGACGACCGTCCCCCGTGCGTGAAGGCCCTCCGCCCAGGCTGGTCAGAAGGGCTCTCGGGCAGTGCGTCCTAGCCCTCGAACAGCTGCCGTAGCTTGTCCTCGTGAACGGCGAACGATTCACGTCCGCTCTGGTAGATGCGCTCCAACTTCCTCGGGTTGTTCTCCAGGAGATTCGTCGCCAACCCCTGGTCGCTAAACTCCCCGTTGATCCGCAGGCAAGGCATGCTCTTCGTTGCAAGGCGGAACATCGAGGCGATGTAGTTGGCGCTGGCCGCCATCTGGACGGCCATCAACCTCACGGCAGGCAGCATCCACCACACCTGGCATACCGCACGGAATGGGATCGTCTCGACGTACTGCCCAACCCCCACCGAGATGATGCTCAGGTCCTGTCCCGTTACCCCGGAATTGGCCGCGTCGAGGTGCGCGATCATCGACGGGTTGTTCGCCGAAAAGCCACCGTCCATTAGTAGGCGCCTCCCGTGGACCCCGAGGTCCAGCCTCTTCTGAGAGAAAAGGGGGTAAGCCGAGCAGGACGCGCCGACGGCGTCTGCCAGGCGCGCACCGAAGCCTGGAACGAAGCTCGCCTTCATCCCGTGCGCCATGTCTTCGTGAGACTTGAACACGAGCGGCCGCTTGTTCTCGACGTCTGTCGCGACGATGCCAAGACGGCAGCGGCCCGACAGGCCATCGAACGTAGCGTCGCCGAATGCGCCCTCGAGGGCTTTACGTAGGGCCAGGTCTCGGGTCGGCGCGGCCAGGTGCCCCATGATCCCCGGTATGTGCTTGAGGTACAGCTTCAAGACGTGTTCTACGCTGAGGCCCACAGCAATGGCGGCAGCGATGATGGATCCGGTGCTGGTGCCGTAGACGGCATCGAACCGCTCGCACAACGGAGACCCGCCAAGCATCTTCTCGAGCTCGTGGAGCACTCCGAGTGTGTAGACCCCCTTGGACCCGCCCCCGTCGAGGCAGAGGACCCGATACGTCATGCGGCCTTGTCCAGCACCAGGTCCGTCGCCTCCGACAGCAGCTTGGTAAGCTGCGACACATCGATGCCGGCGAACAGCTTCTCGGTCTCGTTCGGCACCATGAGCGCGTCGCGGTGGGCCTGGTTCTGCACAAGATCCCAGGCGAACAGGATGAACCTAGTCAGCGTTGCCTTGATGTCGTTCGTGAACCTGTCGGTTGGCATCGCGTAGCAGAGCCCCGCGATGTGGTAGCTCGAGACGCCGATCTGCTCGTCCGCATCGGACCGGATCGACTTGACGATCCGAATCAGCGGCCGGAGGTTCCCACCGGTGGCCTGGTCTCTCTCATCGATGCGGGCGTTGTGCAAGAAGGGGAAGTTCTGGATCAACGACCGGCTGTTCTTGTCGAGGACGTTGATGCCCTTGTACCTCTTGGCGTACGCCTCGTTGACGGCCTTGGTCGTCTCGTACTCGTGAGTGTGCACCCAGCTCGCCGGGACCACGTCCACCTTCCGCTGCAGGGAACCGCCTCGAATCGAGACGCACTTTCCACCTGCGGTGTCGACTTCGGCGGCATGGAATGCGACTGCGAGGCACTCCTCGCAGATGCGCCGGATCGTCGCCAGGTCCTCGATGGCGTCGCCCCAGTACGGGTAGGTCACCTTTAGAGGTGCCTTCACGTGGAAGAAGATCGTCGGCAGCACCAGCAGGTCGATGTCGCTATGCAGCCTGATGTGGGTGTTATTCGTGACGGATCCTTGGTGGTCGAAGTCGACGAGGAGCGAAGCCTTGCCAAGGGCATTGCTCACCTGGTTCTGAATGCGCCCGCACGCCGCCTACTCGCTCGTTGGCGTAACGGTCACCGGCCGCCAGCGCGCTAGCGCTTGGCCAGTGCACTCGCATCGAAAAGACGAATCACCCCGGGCCCTCGTTCGCGAACTCGGAAAGGCGCACCGCGCAAGATCGAACGGGCCGAAATCGTCGAGTACGCCCGCTGAAGACGCCCCCGTCGACAAGCCCGATGATCTCCGCTGAGCCCACAGCAACAAGGTGATCCTCGCCGACCTCAACCATCATAGTAAGCACCTTTTTTCATGGCAGGAAATTACCCTCCCACGGTCGTCAAACGGGCAACTCCCCGAGCGGAGCTAGCCCGCCGCTCCGGCCATAACGACATCGATCACATCCTTGATCAGCGCCTTTACGGTTTGCCACCCACTGAACCCGAGAAGAACCAGCCCAGAACCAACCATTCCCAGTCTGCTTGGAATGAGCTCGTAAACGCGCTCGATAAGACCGGAGGTGATCGGCCATAGTAGCTTGTGGGCAACCAGCACGAATATCCATATCGCAAGCCCGACAACGAACATTATGTCGAAGACGTTCATTGGGATCGCGACCGTTAGCAATAATAATGGAATGGTGACATACCGGCCCCCGACGTCGCGAAGGACGTAGATGGGCGCGCCTGACAAAATGAATCCCAGTGGGATCAGGCCTGCCAAAGCAGCCAGACCAGAAGGCCAGCTATCCCCGCGCTCACATTTCCGAAGCGCCCAACGAGTCACCTTCAGAGTCCCGAGATCCGTCAACGTGCCAAGCAGGATGAACGGCGCGATCAGCCCGAAGCCCGTCACCTCGGTCCTCGTGATGTCGCGAATTGCTGTATGGAGTGTCTCATGCGACGTCATGAAAAGATGGAACCCGTTCCACTGGGCCCTCGCAAGCATGAGGAGGGGAAAGGATGCCAGCGCCGGACGAAAGAAGCCTATCGGACGCTTCAGCAGGGCGGGCCATAGCGCGACGGCAAGGAGCGCGGCGGACGGAACTGCACCGCCGAAGATGATGAGCCGGTAGTGCGCCGCGTAGGGCAGCAGTTTCTCCGCGAATGTCGGCGGCACCCAGGGAGCGTTCCGGACGATTCCTCTGAGCAGAAGGCCAATCCCGAGATAAAGCGCAAGCACGGCCGAGCTGATGGATGTCCAGATGGCCGTCCACACGCTCCGTGCGGCCAGGAGCTGGGTCCCGAAGACCCAATCGAGGGCGGCCAGAGCCATCCCGGCCGTGCCTCGCACGAGCCGAGCGTGTCGGCTCGTGGCCCGCTCGCCGAAGTCCGTAAATGTTACCCACAGATTTAGGACGATGCTCTGAACCCGTCCGGTTTCCGTGCGCCCCGCGCAAAGCCCAATCAGGACGAGGACGACTCCGGCGATCCCGGAAAGCGTTTGCAGAAGTCCGGTCATTTCAGAGGCAACATCCATTGCGTTCCTGACGATGCCAACGAGCGCCGTCGCTACTCTTCGCGTGCATACCTGCGGGGCCTATCGAGTTGACGTCGGTCCGCGAGGGGGCGATGCTTGCAGAGCATCGTTCAGGGAACTCAACCCGTTGCGCGCCACATTGCTTCTGCTGAGCTTCCCGAAGACCTGGTGCGCTTTGCCGAGGGCCAGGGTCGCGGCAGGGCGGCTCCCGAGCCTCCGCGCGGGCGTTGATGCGCTCCGGAAGGGCGCGCTTGCTGACCTTCGGCGCGACGCCGCCGAGGCATCGCAGCGTTTGACCGTGGCGACGGTTTCGACGCGACGGCCGACCAGCTCATGGATGGCATCGATCACGGGCTCAGCATAGGACACGAGGTGCCACCGTTCGCCGGTGTCGACGCGGTCGCCACCTTTCCGGAGGGATTGGGCATGCGCATTGGTCAACGGGGGCCGCGGGAGGTATTCCACGACCGGGCTCAGCCTCGGACGGGAAGAGTTTCTCGATCGCAACCTAGTGCAGCGCGTAGTCCAGACGGCCCTGAAGGACGGAGCTGACGCCGGAAAGAAAGGTGGCCAGCGCATCCATCGGACGCCACCGAGGCCTTTTCGGTCGACGACCTTCATTGGGCCCCCCCCAAGATCGAAAACGCCATCTTTATGGCATCCCACAGAGCATTCTGAGTGACACCGCTATTCAGGAGCGAACTCACGGGCGATACAAACATCGGATCGATCACGATTTTTTGCCAGACAGCCTCGCTGTACACGTTGGTTTCGCGAATCAACCGCACGACCTCGGCATGTTGAGCCATGCGACCTTCAAGCTCTTCCAGTGCGCGCGCGATTTGCGCGCGCTCCCTCGCGACATAATCGCACACATCGACGAGGGCGCTCGACAACGATGCGTGCTGCGCAACGAGCGCGGCACGCCGAGGACTCAAGGGTATCGCGACGAATGCGGATATAAATCGAAGCGCGTGGGACTGGTACACGAATCGTGCTCGCAAGTCATTGAACGTTCCATTTAACCACGCATGTAGTTCCAATTCGAGATCCGCGTCGGGACCCTGCGTCGATGCCGTCAACCGCCATTGAATCGCCTCGCGCACCTTGCCGGCGAGGCAACCAGTAACGGTGCCAATCGTTATACCTTCGGAAAGCCAATCGGGGGAAATGCTGTCGACGGGCGCGCTCATTGGCCCCATCGTTCACAGAGTTGAGCCAGCGTCAACGACGTGGCCTGGAGGGTACGCTTTCAGCAACTCGCCATCGCCAGGCGCCAAGGGGTGCCCGGTCGGCTCCTCGCTGACGCGATCCACGACGTCAGGCGCGTCGCCTCCGACCGCGACCTCGGGAGCGAGTAGGCGGCGCAAAGCTTGTCGGCCGACGAAGAGACGCGGAAACCGCCGCGGTCACATAAAAGGCCTTTGGGGCGCTCGTTGTCAGTCGGGTAGGCCGGGGAGGTTGTCTCCCCG
>JBEKOY010000156.1:0-11116 GCA_049521295.1 Polyangiaceae bacterium
AGCGAAATCAGAGTCGGATCGGCGTCGACGCCCACGGCGCGTTCGAGCACGAGATACGCTTCGACGACGTCCAAATCGGGCGGCAGCGGCACGTCGAAACGTAGAAGCAGAAGCGCGCCGTCACCCCTGCCGAGCCATGCGACGCCGGCCGAGGACTCGCGCCCCCGGGCACCCGGACGAACAACCGCGAGGTCGACCGGCGCGTACAGCAGGCGGCGCGACGATGCGATGGCCGGGATGGCACCGTGGGTCACACATCGACCTGCGACGCAGGAAGCTCGAACGCCGCACTCCGGCTCGTCCAGACACATTTGGGGGGGCGGCACGCACGCCAAGCTCGACGCAACACCCCAGGCAGAGCCGGCGAGCGAGAGCACGGCGGCCTTCCGCATCGCGGATAACCTACCATCGGTGCTATCCCTCTGCCCGGATGGACGACGCGCTCCTCCGCGTCCGCGACCTCGTCACGAGCTTTCACACCGATCGCGGCGTGCTGCGCGCAGTCGACCAGGTGACGTTCGACGTGCCACGTGCGACCACTGTGGCGCTGGTCGGAGAGAGCGGATGCGGCAAGAGCGTCACGGCGCTGTCGATTCTGCGCCTCGTAACCTCCCCGCCGGGACGAATCGAGTCGGGAACGGTGGAGCTCGAAGGCCGCGACTTGCTGCAGATCTCGGAGCGCGCCATGCGCGAGGTGCGCGGCAACCTCGTATCGATGATCTTCCAAGAGCCGATGACGAGCTTGAACCCGGTCTACACGATCGGCTGGCAGATCATCGAGGCCGTTCGCCTGCATCGGACCCGGTCGCGCCGCGTCGCGCGGGCGCGTGCGATCGAGCTTTTGCACCTGGTGGGCATTTCCGACCCGGACGTCCACGTGGACGCGTACCCGCACCAATTGTCGGGAGGACAGCGCCAGCGGGCGATGATTGCGATGGCGCTCGCATGCGAGCCCCGGCTCTTGCTCGCCGACGAGCCGACGACGGCGCTCGACGTCACCATTGCAGCGCAAATTCTGGGTTTGCTTTCGAGTCTCCAGCAACGCCTCAAGATGAGCATCCTGCTCATCACGCACGACCTCGGTATCGTCGCCGAAAACGCCGAGCACGTGGTCGTCATGTACGCTGGACGCGTGGTCGAGGTGGCGCCGGTGCGCGACCTCTTCGCCGCCCCGGCTCACCCGTACACCCGGGGCCTGCTCGGCAGCCTTCCTCGGCCGAACGCCGGGCGCACCCACCGGCTCGCCGCGATCGAAGGGATCGTCCCGGACTTGATCGCCTTGCCCACCGGCTGCCGATTTGCCGATCGATGCGCGATGAGAATCGATCGCTGCACCCGGGAAGAGCCGGATCTGATGGCGTTCGAGCCCGGGCGAAGCTCGCGTTGCTGGCGTGCGTCCGAGGTCTCGCCGTGACCGAACCGGCCCCTTCTGCGCCCCTCGCCACGCCGTCCGGCGCCGAAGAGGCCCCGGCTCGCACGCTCGTCGCGACCCAGGGGGTGTCGAAGTATTTTCCAGTCCCGGGTCGGCTGTTCCGGCGAGGCGAGCGATTCGTCCGGGCCGTCGACGGCGTGTCCCTTCGAGTCCGCCAGGGCGAGACCGTCGGGCTGGTCGGCGAAAGCGGGTGCGGCAAGAGCACGCTCGGGCGCCTGATCCTGCGGCTCATCGAGCCGACGTTCGGACGCGTCATTTACGACGGGCTCGACATCACGAGGCGCTCGCAGCGCGACCTTCGCCCTCTGCGCCGGCGGATGCAGATCATTTTCCAGGACCCCTATTCGAGTCTCAACCCTCGGATGACCGTCCGGGAAGTCGTCGGGGAAGCGATACGCGTTCATCGGCTGGCCAAGACGCGCGCCCAAGAAGAGGCGCGCATCGTGGAACTGTTGGAGCGGGTCGGACTTCGGGCCGACGCGATGGACCGTTATCCTCACGAGTTCTCCGGCGGGCAGCGCCAACGGATCGGCATTGCGCGCGCGCTCGCCGTGGAACCGGAATTCATCGTGTGCGATGAGCCGGTAAGCGCGCTCGACGTGTCGATTCAGGCGCAGATCGTCAACTTGCTCGTCGAGCTGCAAGAGACGCTCGGCATCTCGTACCTGTTCGTCTCGCACGATTTGCAGCTCGTCGAACACGTGAGCCACCGCGTCGCCGTGATGTATCTCGGCAAGATCGTGGAACAGGCCTCCGCGCCGATGCTCTACGAGCGGCCCCGACATCCTTATACGGTGGCGCTGCTCAGGGCCGCTCCGCGGCCCGACCCCGAGCACAAGCGCGTGCGGCTGGTGCTCGAGGGAGAAGTCCCTTCCGCCATCGACCCACCGGCGGGCTGTCCGTTCCATCCGCGGTGCGAGCGGGCCGTCGCCGGGACCTGCGACGTCGAAGACCCTCCGTTCGAAGAGATGCCACGCGATTCCGGACATCGGGTGGCGTGTTGGAACCCGGTCCCGTGAGTGCGCCGAGCGGCCACAGCGCCCGGGGTGGTCCGCCTTCCGGCCGGGACTCGATGAGAACCGGATGAGCCTTCCGGATCGCGTCAGCCGCTACGAGGTCGAGGTGCAACTCGGCCAGGGACCCACCGGGCGCGTCTGGCTCGCCCGCGACCCGCTTCTGCGACGGCCCGTGGCCATCAAAGTCCCGCGCGACGACTTGGGCCTCGACCCGCAAGCGCTCTTGCGCGCGGTGGATCGCATGCGCGAAGGCGCCTGCGCCGCGGCATCCTTGTCGCATGCCGGCATCGCGACTGTCCACGACGTGGGCGACGACGGAGCCACGGGCTTCTTCGTCGTCCTGGAGCTCGCGAGCCGGGGCTCGCTTCGCGAGCCGATGACGCGCGGCCGGATGACGCGGCACGAAGTGGCTCACGTCGCGCGGTCGATCGGAATGGCGCTCGCCCACGCGCATGCAGCGGGCGTCGTGCATGGCAACGTCAAGCCCGAGAACGTGGTATTTGCCGCGACCGGGCCGAAGCTGACCGACTTCGCGGCGGCGCGCCATCCGCCGGACGACGTTTTCGGGGCGGTGGGCTATGCCGCACCGGAGTCCCTGTCGTCGGGGAGAATCACCCCCGCGGGCGACCAGTTTTCGTTGGCTGTGACGTTGTTGGAAGCGCTGACGGGGCGGCCGGTCTTCACCGGGGCCGACCACACGGCCACCTCGGCACGGGTCAAGTCCGCCAGACATCTCGCGCCCACGAGCCTCGTACCAGAACTTCGCGTCTGCCCCCATCTCGACACGATTTTCGATCGTGCGCTCGCCAAGGATCCAGGGCGGCGTTTCGCATCGTGCGAGGCTTTCACCCAGGCGATCTGCGGCGCACTCGAAGCCTCGTACGCGCCGATTCTCACCCCGGTCTCGCAGTCGTCCATCGTGCCGCGCACGACGCGCCGGTGGCAGAACGCCGCGGCGGTCGGCGGCGCGATCGTCATCCTCGCCCTCGTCATCGCCGGTCAGCAACGGCATGGCCCGGGCGTCTCGCTCAAAAGCGTGGCCAGCGCGTTCGCAGCGACAGTTGGCCCCCCGCACGCGGAGCCGCACCGCCTCCGGCCGGCGCCCGTGCCGTCGGCCGCGCCCTTGCCGTCGGGTACGGCTTTGCCGGGCGCCCCGCACGCATCGGCCACCGCTTCGCCCTCGGGGCCGACGCGCGGCGGTGCCGAGACCGTGACGGCCACGGGCGCGAAGCCGCCATGAGGCTCCGTCGAATCGGACCCAGCCGAGCCCAGTCCACGCGCACGGACCCACAGGCAGCGCTCGGACGCGAATCAGTTCTAGTGACATGCGGGCGAGGCGCACTAGACTCTGGCCTCCGCCGATGCAGGCCGACGCTCCCGCACCCTTGATGACCGAAACCCGCACTCCGTCCGCGCAAGCGCGCCCCAAAGACGACTTGGAGCACTTGGCCAAGCTCTATCGGGACATGTTCCTGATTCGCCGCGTCGAAGAGGAGAGCGCCCGCGGCTACGCGGAGGGCAAAATCGGGGGATTTCTGCATCTCTACATCGGTCAGGAAGCCGTCGCGGTGGGGTCCATCGCAGCCCTGCGGCCCGACGACTACGTCATCACCACGTATCGCGACCACGGCATCGCGTTGGCGAAGGGCATGAGCCCGCGTACCCTTTTGGCGGAGCTCTTTGGCAAGGCCACCGGGTGTTCGAAAGGGCTCGGCGGGTCGATGCACATGTTCGACCGCGAGCACAACATGCTCGGCGGCTACGGCATCGTCGGCGGTCACATCCCGCTGGCGGCCGGCGTCGCATTCGCCAGCAAGTACCGGGACGACGGCCGAGTCACGGTCTGTTTCTTCGGCGAGGGCGCGGTGAGCATCGGCGGCTTTCATGAGGGTTTGAGCCTGGCGGCGCTGTGGAAGCTGCCCATCGTGTTCGTCTGCGAGAACAACGAATACGCCATGGGTACGCCGCTATCGCGGTCGATGTCGGTCGAGGACGTTTCGCTCAAGGCGCTCGGCTACGGGGTCGAGCGCGATCGCTTCATCGCCGAGGACGTGCTCGAGGTCGAGCGCAGAATCGGCGAGGCCGTTCGCCGAGCGCGCGAGCAGAATTCGCCGACACTCGTCGAGGCTCGCACGTATCGGTTCCGCGGCCACTCGATGAGCGATCCGGCGAAGTACCGGACGCAAGCCGAGCTCGACGAGCACAAGAAGCGCGACTCTTTGGTGCGCGCCCGCACTTCGCTCGCCGAACAGGGCTACGGCGAGTCGCGCCTCGAAGCGTTGGACAAATCCGTCGAAGCCGAAGTCGCCGATGCGGTCCAATTCGCCAACGAAAGTCCGGAGCCGGGCATCGAGGTTCTCGAGGCCACGGCCTATAGCGGGCCTTTCGCATCGTGAGAAACGCCCGCGGCCGCGGCCCCGCCGCTCGCCCTCGAAATCGTCGCCCGCGACAGTCCGAAGCCCGCAGTCCCAAGCCCCCGCCGAAGTGACAGGTTCAGCCGGAAACGGAAAAAATTGAGATGGCTCGTACCTTGAGATTCCGTGAAGCCTTGCGCGAAGCCATGACCGAAGAGATGGAGCGCGACGAGAGCGTGTTCTTGATGGGCGAAGAGGTGGGGCATTACCAGGGCGCGTACAAGGTGAGCGAAGGAATGCTCGACAAGTTCGGACCGAAGCGCGTCATCGACACGCCGATCGCCGAAGCCGGCTTCGCGGGGGTCGGCGTGGGGGCGGCGATGGTCGGGCTACGGCCCATCATCGAATTTATGACGTGGAACTTCAGCGCCGTCGCCTTCGACCAGATTTTGAACAATGCCGCGAAGCTGCACCAGATGTCGGGCGGCCAGTTCAACTGCCCGATCGTATTTCGCGGACCGAATGCAAGCGCACGGCAGGTCGGCAGCCAGCACAGCCACGCCATGGAACACTTTTACGCGCACGTGCCCGGCCTCAAAGTGATCGCCCCGGCGTTTCCTGCGGACGCGAAAGGGCTCTTGAAGTCGGCCATTCGCGACAACGATCCCGTGCTGCTGATGGAATCCGAAACGCTCTACGGCGTGCGCGGCGAGGTGCCGGACGGTGACGTGGCCATTCCGCTCGGCCAAGCGCAGATCGTGCGGGCCGGCACCGACATCACGATCGTCGCCTATTCGCGCATGACGCACGTCGCGTTGGAGGCGGCGGCGGCCCTCGAGAAGGAGCGGATCTCGGCGGAAGTCATCGATTTGCGAAGCTTGCGCCCGCTCGACGAATTCACGATCGTCGCGAGCGTCGAACGAACCCACCGGGCGGTCGTCGTTCACGAGGGATGGCCGTACGGCGGCGTCGGTGCCGAGATCGCGGACCGCGTGCAGCGTTTGGCATTCGACGCGCTCGACGCGCCCGTGCTGCGCGTCGCGACACTCGACGTCCCGATGCCGTACAGCGCCCGGCTCGAGCTCGCTTGCATCCCGCAGCCCGACCGAGTCGTGGCGACCGTCAAGCGACTTCTCGCGCGCGGGCGCGCGTAAGCCCGGAGGACCCCATGGCCAAGATCCTCGAGATGCCGAAGCTGTCGCCCACGATGGAAGAAGGAGTCCTTTCGGCGTGGCACAAGAAAGAAGGAGACGCCGTGAGCGTCGACGACCTTCTCGCCGAGGTGGAGACGGACAAGGCCACGATGGAGTTTCGGGCCTTCGACAAGGGGACCTTGCTCAAGCTCCTCGTTCCGGCCGGAGCGCAGGTGAAGCTCGGGCAGCCCGTCGCCATCGTCGGTAACGCGGGGGAAGACGTCTCCTCGTTCGCCGCGCTGGGCACCGGGACGAGCGCTCCCGCAGCCGAAGGGAAGCCCGCGGCCGCCGCGGCCGAAGCGCCGGCGACGGACGCGCCGGCAGGCGCCTTGCGCGCGGCCCCGACCCAGCAGCCGCCGCCACCGGAGACGATCGCACCGGAGGCGCTGCGCAGACCCCCGGTCGGCAACCTGCTCGATCGAACGTCGTATCCACCCATCGAGAACGGCAGTCGCGCGGCCGGCGGGCGCGTCCTCGCGTCCCCGTACGTACGCAAGACAGCCCGCGAAATGGGAATCGACCTGCAAGGCGCCCAAGGCAGCGGACCCGGAGGGCGTGTCTTGCCCGGCGACCTCGACGGTCTGCGTGTGGCTGGCCCGCCGGCGCTCGTGCGCGCGCCGCGCGCGGTCGCCGTGACGGCACCCGCGCAGGCGCGGGCTGCCTCGGGCGACGAGGACGAGGTGCGCCCGCTTTCGCCCATGCGCAAGACGATCGCGCGCCGGCTCACCGAATCGAAGGCGACGGTGCCGCACTTCTACCTGTCCATCGACGTCGACGCGTCGGGCCTCGTGAAGCTGCGTGAGCAGATCAACCGAGAAATCGCTCCGCAAGGCAAATCCACCCAGGCGGACGGTCAGACGGACGCCCAGGCCCTGAAAGTTTCGTTCAACGATCTGCTGATCAAGGCGTGCGCCGTGGCGTTGACGCACGTGCCGGAATGCAACGCGAGCTTTTCGCCCGAGGCCATCCTCGTGCACAAGCGGGTCGACATTTCGGTCGCGGTGGCCATCCCGGACGGGCTGGTCACCCCGGTCGTGCGCCATGCCGACCAGAAGAGCATCGTGGGCATCGCACGCGAAGTGCGCGATCTGGCCGCTCGGGCTCGGGCGCGCAAGCTCAAGCCCGAAGAGATGGCCGACGGCACCTTCTCCATCTCGAATCTGGGCATGTTCGGGATCGATCAGTTCGCAGCCGTCATCAATCCGCCCGAAGGCGCGATCCTTGCGGTCGGCCAGGTCCGAGAGGTTCCGGTCGTCTCGGACGGCGCCGTGATCGCCGGCAAGCGCCTCGCCATGACGCTGTCGTGCGACCATCGCGTGGTCGACGGGGCCATCGGGGCCGCGTTCCTCGCGGAGCTCCGCCGACTCGTCGAGCACCCATTGCGTGTCTTGACCGGTTGACATGGCCGGGCGTCTCGATGGCGGCCCTTGGGTCTCGCGCCGAGGGATCCAGCGAGGTCTCGTCGTCCTCTGCGCGACCGCAGGGCTCGTCGGCTCGGCGCCACAGGCCGGAGCCCACAAACCGACGAGGGCCGAAACCTATTGGCGGGGCCTGAGTCCACCCGCACTGGAGGCACGCGCAACCGGCGTGCAAGTCCTTCGCGCAGCGCCGTCCGGTCGGGTCCGTATACCGGGCGGCACGTTCACGATGGGATCGAACACGGCGGCGATGGTGGAGGCCTTGGAGCTGTGCCAAAAGGAAGTGAAGGGGGCCCAGTGCCACGACGCCGACGTCGTCGCGATCGTGCGAGCGGAAGGGCTTGCGCATTCCGTGACGATTTCCGCGTTCGATCTCGATCGCACCGAGGTGACGGTAGCGGACTATACGCGTTGCGCGTCCGCCGGCCCTTGCGCAGCGCCCGACTGGTCTCTAGCGGACGCCCGATTCGCCCGACCGGACTTTCCCATCACCCACGTGCGCTGGGACGACGCGGTAACGTTTTGCCGGTGGGCGGGCGGCCGTCTACCCACGGAAGCGGAGTGGGAATATGCGGCGCGGGGGCCCGAGGGGCGGCAGTTCCCGTGGGGCCATTTGTACAATCGCTACGTCGCCAACCATGGCGCGTGGGCCGAAGACCGCACGGATGCAAGCGACGGATTCGCCGAACTCGCACCCGTCGGATCGTTTCCCGACGGGGCGACGCCCCAAGGGCTTCTCGACATGGCGGGCAACGCGGCCGAGTGGGTCGCAGACGTCCTGGAGCTCGATCCGGCTGGGCGTCCGGTCGGCTATCCGGCCGATCCGCAAGTCGACCCGCGGCCGAGTTCGAGCGGCGGCGGCTTCCATGTCGTTCGCGGTGGCTCGTTCCTGGACGCTCCGATGTGGCTTCGAGGAGCCGCTCGCGACGCGACGATCTCGCCCCGTCCGGCGTGGGTGGGGTTTCGATGCGCTGCGGACCTTTCGTGAAGATCGCCCATTTCTCCGACCTTCACTTGCTCTCGCTCGTGGGAGTGCCCCGTCGACGCTTTCTCAACAAGCGCATGACCGGCTGGGCCAACTTGCGGCTCAAGCGCAGCGCCATTCATCGCGCCAGCTACGTCCGCGCCATCGCGCGGGACATCCGTGCGGCGGCCTTCGATCACGTCGTCATCACGGGCGATTTGACCAATCTCGCGCTCGAGTCGGAGTTCGAGATGGTTCGCGAGCTGCTCGAACACGAGCTCGGTCTCGACGCGGCCCAGGTGAGCCTCGTTCCCGGCAACCACGACCTCTACACACGCGGATCGCTCGTGTCTCGCCGCTTCGAACGGTACCTCGGGCCTTGGCTCGCCAGCGATCTGCCGAGCCTGTCGGCAGACGTCGCGGGCGCTCGCTTCCCCGTCGTGAAGATCCGGAGCGGGGTGGCCATCATCGCCCTCTCGAGCGCCGTTCCGCGTCCCCCATTCGTCGCGGCCGGCGAACTCGGAGGCGACCAGCTGCAAGCGCTCGCACGCGTTCTCGCACACCCCGAAGTCGCCCGGCGGGCCGTGGTCCTCGCCGTGCACCATCCGGTCGTCGAGCCGGCATCGCGCCTGCACCAGTACATCGAGGGCCTGCGCGATGCGCCCGCTCTGCTCGCGTTGCTTCGAACGCTGCCTCGCGGACTGGTCCTGCACGGTCACCTGCATCGCCGGGTGCGGCGCGCCATCACGACCACGACCGGGTTTCTCGACCACGTGGGCGCGACGAGCGCGTCGCTCCATCACGACTCGCGGGACCGTATGGCCGGCTACAACGTGTACGAAATGGGCGAGGGCGGGACCGAGAAAGTCGACGCCAGGGTTTACGACCCCAGCACCGATTCGTTTCGCATCCACGACGTTCCCCAACACGCATAAGAGCCTTATCGCCCTAGGGCGAACGATTCCAAAGCCAGCTGGGCGCTAGCGATCCTGATCCGCACCGCGCGACCGCGGTTTGCGGCGTTCAGGCCGTGGCGCTCGCGCCGCTCGGCCGAAGAACGTTGACCGCCTGCAGTCCTTTAGGGCCTTCCTTGATGTCGAACTCCACGACTTCGTCTTCGTAGAGACGTCGCCGACCCTCCCCTTGAATCTGCGAGTAGTGCACGAACACGTCGGGACCCGCGTCTTGCTTGATGAAGCCCCAACCCTTCTCGTCGTTAAACCACTTGACCCGTCCCAATGCCATCGGAATACCTCCACTGCAAACTTACCAGTACACAACCGCGACGCCCCGTACGGGCCCTTATGGCCACTCACGCGATGGCGCGTCCTTGCCATTGACGCGCACTCGACCTGCATACTGCACGAATCGTCCACACCGACATAGCTCCCAGCGACAGCGCAGTACGCTAGGGGATTGCGTTCTCGGAGGTCAAGCGCGGATGCATTCGCCGCCACAGGGCGATTGACAGCGGCGGGCAATCGGGATCCGGCGTATCCGGGTTACGCGCGCACTCGATCGTGCGGAGTGCAACCGTCGGACGGATTCGTATGTGCAGCGAAGACCGCGAGGGCGGCTGCGGCACCCGGTTCCCCGCCAAGGCTCAAGCTCGTGGGTCGCATGCAGGGCGTAGCGGAGCACCCGAGCACCGTGCCCGTGCTGTCCAACGGTTTTGCCGGCGGTCGCGGGTCCCGGCCAGGCTGCGCGTGGCCCTCGGGGAGCTACCGCCGTGGCGGCTCGCGCGCTTCGAGGGCGTCGAGCTCTTGCAGGTTTGCCTTGATGCGAGGATCGTCGGGCGAAAGGACACTGGCCCGATCGAAGGCCGCGCGGGCCTGTCCACGGGTATGGGCATCGCGCGCCAACGCCGTACCCAAGTTGATCCATGCCCCGACCAGGTTCGGCTCGAGGCGCAGGGCTTCGCGGTATTCGGCAAGGGCCCGATCGACGTGTCCGGACTGCTGCAGCGCGAAGCCAAGGTTCGAATGGAACGCGGCGCGCTTCGGATCGATCTGGACGGCGCGCTCGAGTTCGGCGAGGGCGCGCTTCAGATCCTGAGTTCCCAAAAGCGCCGTGCCGAGATCCGAGTGCGCCCGAGCGTCGCCGTCGTCCATGCGCACCCGAGCTTCGTACTCGCCAATCGCCTCCTGCGTGCGTCCGGCCATCAGCAGCGCCGTTCCGAGATTGCCACGCCGCGCACTGCTCTGCGGATCGAGAGCGACGGCACGGGTCAGCTCCTTCACCGAATCGTCCGAACGGCCGACGGCGAGATAGGCGACACCCAACTGGGAGTGGGCCTCGGCGACGCCGTCGAGAAGTCGCGTTCCCGTGTCCAACGCCGCGAGGGCCCGGGGAGCCTCGCCGAGCAGAAGAAGCGCCCGTCCGAGCTCGACGGACGCCGGCCCGAACGCGGGCGCTGCCTTCACCGTCCGGGCCAGGTCGGCCGCAGCGGCCATCACCACCGCGTTGCCCTTGGCCACGGCATAATCGAGCGGCAAGTCGAGTCGCGCGATTCGCACCCGAGCGAGTCCGACCGAAGCGCCCGGGCTCCGGGGCGCGACGGCGCGGGCAGACTGATAGTGTCTCTCGGCTTCCGAGAAATCGCCGCGCTCGAACGCGTCGTCGCCCAAGGAAAGCTCGCGATCGTCGACGGCGCCGGATTCCGAAGCGAGCCGGACCGTCGGAGAGATGGGGCTTTGGCTGCCCGAGGCGGCCACTCGGGCCGATGCGGTCGGGGTCGGG
>JBEKOY010000157.1:0-11087 GCA_049521295.1 Polyangiaceae bacterium
CTTCTCGGTCGTTGCGCCGACGACATGCGCCGTCTCGTAGACGCGCGACGCAACCGGTCGCTCTGCTGAGTGCGCGGGGAGTGGGCCGGCCCCGACTGCGAGCAGAATGGCTCCGAAAGGCACGAGCCGGTGCGCACGCCGGCGCGAAGCGACCCAGGCGCCGGCGATGACGGCGAGTGCGAGCGCCGCACCCGCGTCCCGGGATCGAACGGGCGCCCCTGCGACGTTGGCTCCGCACCCCGACGAGGACGACGGCACGACCCCGCTGCTGTAGAGGTCAGAGATGCCGTCGGTATCGTCTTCGGCAGGCCCTCGGACCGACGCGTCGTTCGGCTTCGTGTAGGGGTACATCAGGGCGGAGTTGGAGTCGGTCGAATCCGCGAGTCCAAGCGCGTGTCCGACTTCGTGCGCCACGACGTGCTGAAGATCGAACGCGAGGTGGGCCTGGCTCCTCGGGTCGTCCACCCCCGCGCCTCCCTCCATGGCGAAAGCCTCCGCATCGGCGGGCGGCGTCGCGTCGCTCGGCAGGACGCTGAATGCGTGAATGCCGTTGACGACGATATCGGTGTCCACGATATCGCCCGTCACCGCGTCGAAGCTGACGAGCGTGATCGCCAGCGCGTTGCCCGCCGGCAAGAACCCGTTCGCGGCAAATATCACCGAGTTTTGCCCGTCAACGGCCGGGACACTCGGGGTTTGTCCGATCGTCACCGTGAGGGCTGGCGCACTGGGAACGTGCCACGTACCCACAGCCGCGGTAACGGCTTGGACGCCTCCGCTCACGGACTCATCGACGGTCCGGTCGACGACGAACCCGACATGGGCTTCTGGCCAACGCACCGGCAGCCCGAGCGGTGTGAGCTTGATCGCGTACGCCTGCGCGCTGGCGGCCCACGCGATAAGCCCCGCCACCGTGGTACAAAACGAGATTGCCGCAAGGCGCGAACGCCTGCCGTGTCCGAACATGGATCCGCCCCCTCAGGACCGGCGGCGCCCCCGCCACGCTCGTCCTTCAAGGACGAATACGGGAGCATTTAGATAAAGCTTCAGCGGATTCCTGCATTATTGCTGGAATTCCGTAGGTGTGTAAGACAGCCGACGCCGTAGAGAGACAGCACCGACGCGGGCATCGGGCTGTAGGCGACCCAGCGCTGCGGATCGCGCTTCGGCTGCGCAGGCGCGAAAAACACGACGCCCCGGAGGACGTCGCGATCCGCATCGGATCGACGTGGCTCTGGGCCTGTGCCGTCGCCGATCCAAAAATGGAGCTCAAGGCCCCGGTTCGTTGACCGTTGGCTGTGATTGGGTGCGCGTCTTTCGGGCGTGCATCCTCTATCCCAATGCTCGCCATCGAGACCTGCGCGGACTGTGGCGTCTGCTCGCCGGAAACGAGTCCGGAGCGGACGCTCACAAGCTCCTTCGGATGGCGCTTGACACGCGAGCAGACTCTCGACGGCACATCGACGGCCGTCTGGCGGTGCGGCGATTGTTGGAAGGCGCAAAAGCGCCGGGCAGCCACCGACGCTGGGACGACCACCGGGGTTCGCGCGATTGCAGTACAGGCGTCCCGACGCCCCCCGAAGTCTTGGCGCTTCGGCTGAACGTGGCCCGCCTGTTATCGTGACCGATTTGAGGATGGGCGGCCTGGATCTTCTACGCATCGTGCGCCAATACGATCTCGATGTTCCCGTCGTGCCAGCCCGACCTGCATTCGCGAAACGTCGCGTTCGGCTGTCCATCGTCTGAGCTGGCGGTCCTCCTGCTTCTCGCCTCAGTCGCCGTCGGATTGTGTCAAGTCACCTCGGATCGTTTGGAGCCTCGCGGTCAAGACCGTGCGCGTGTGGCGCCGGGCGTCTGGGACCTCGCCGACGAGCATCACGCTCGGGGGTTCCGGCTTCGCCTCGTGCGCCGGCACGGGAGAGGCCTGGGCGCTGTACTGCACGAAGTGACCGCCGTCCGACGTGGCGCGGATCGGCGCACCGTAACGGGGGCCGAGGCAGCCACAGAAGCCGCTGGTCTTACTGCGGATCTTACTGCGGGTCGCAGCAAGCGACGTCAGAAATCCTCAATGATTTCAGCGCGCCCGGCAGGACTCGAACCTGCGACCCGCGGCTTAGATTAGAAGGCCAAGGAATGGGTGCTGGAGGGTGCAGGAGAGTGCACCACGCCCAATTTCGGCGCAAAACGGGCCGTCCAAAGTGCACCAGAGTGCACCATCGGTGCAGATTCTCTCGTCCGCAGTAAGCCGGTCGGCGTGCCCGCAGTAAGAATCGCGGACGCGATCAAGGCACTTGCCGCGAGCGACGTCTCGAGACCGCGCGGTTCGATTCTCAATGGACCGCGAGGCTCGTCCACGTGACCGCTCCCGACGGCTTCAGGCTGTCGGTGGTCGGTACGCCCTACGTGGCAAATTTTCGTGTTGCGACCGCCGGGACCACCGAAGCCCTTTTCAAAATCGTCGCTGTCAGAATCCGTGACGCAAATGACAGAAATCAACCTTTGGGGGCGTGGCCCCCCTGGTCGGTGGGTTTGCGTAGGGACGCTTGGTCCCATCCGCTTGCGCGAACAGGTTGGCGGACTGCTCCAGAACGAACCGCCGCCTGAGCACTGCTCGATCGCATATCGGGACATAACGGGAAGGCCGTCTGTTTGCCGATGCTTGGCGGCCTCATCATGACTATCGCAGAGCTGCATGAAAGACGCGATCTCGCGCCGATTCGCGAAGTAGTCAGCACGGGGAGGCGACCTGAAGCGCGTCGCGCTTGATCGCCACATTGGGGCTGCGTTGCGCTGCCGCGAAAGTCCAAATGCGTTTCGGGTTCCGAACTCACCGGAAGCCGGCCCGGGCTACATTTTTTCGCGCGTTGCAAAAAGCTCGGGGCGTAAAGGGTTCTTCCATCGGGGGTTGCGAACCACCACCGATCGCCCATAACGGGCGCCGGCCGGCCTTCGAGCCGAGCGGGCCATTGCTGTGACGTGGGCGGACATTGGCGCGCCACTTGCGTACCGGCATCCATGGGACGGCGGCGGAGACCGCAAAAAATCACGATGAGTTGGTTCGTCTTGCAGCCCATAACTAAAACTTTCTGGGCGACCACCGGGTCGTGACCGCGCTGAAAGCCCTCATGCCGGAGCTTTGCAATCGGATCGTGATTGTAGGCGGCGGCTTTGCCGGCGTGACCTTGGCGCAACGCCTCGAACGCTCGCTGCCTGACTCCACGGAAATAGTCGTGCTGAGTGCGGACAATCATCTGGTTTTCACTCCCATGCTCCCGGAAGTCGTGGGGCGAGGGGTCTCACCGCTGGACGTCGTCGTCGCCGGTCGGCAATTGACCCGACGCACGCAGTGGCTCGAGGCGCGTGTCCACCGGATCGATCACGAAACGAGCCAAGTTCAGTATTTCCGGAAAGACGGGACGGCGCGGGCGCTCCGCTATGGCCACGCCGTGCTCGCTTGCGGATCCGCAGCCGATATGAACGAGATTCGGGGACTGGCTTCACGCGGCTTTGCGCTAAAAACGGTCATCGATGCGATGGTGATGGGCAACGAACTCATCGCGCGCTTCGAAGCGGCGGCGACCGAGTCGGACCCCCATGTACGGCAGCGGCTGCTTACCGTGGTCGTTCTCGGCGGAGGTTTCAGCGGCGTGGAGGTCGCGGGGCATATCGCGGATCTCACGCACGCCATCCGGCGTTTCTATCCGGAATTGAAGGACGTTCGCCCTCGCATTGTCCTCTTGCAGAAGAGCGATCGGCTTGTCCCCGAGTTTCATCACGACTCTTTGTCAGAATTTACCCTGCAGAAGCTTCGCCAGAATGGAATCGACGTTCGCCTGCAAACGGCCGCCACGGAGGCTACTGCCGTCGACGTGCAGCTCACGTCCGGCGAACGCATCGAGGCGGGTATGATTGTGTGCACAGTGGGGACGGCCACGCATCCACTCATCAAGGACCTCGGTCTGCCCCTGGAGAAGGGCCGGCTCAAGACCGAACCGGACATGAGCGTGAAAGGCGCGCGTAACCTCTGGGCCGTCGGCGACTGCGCCCTCGTCCCCAACGCTCACGATGGGCGGCCGAGCCCCACGACCGCGCAGTTTGCGATCCAACAGGCACGCCAACTGGCCCAGAACCTGAAGTCCACCTCGAAAGGTGCCGCGACGAAGCCTTTTTCATTTCGTCCGCGAGGGCTCCTCGCCTCGATCGGCCGCCACAACGCGGTCGCCGTCGTCTACGGTGTCAAGCTATCCGGGTTTTTCGCCTGGTGGTTGTGGCGCGGGGTGTACCTTTGGAAGCTGCCAACCATCCGTCGCAAGCTCGAAGTGGCTCTCAGCTGGGCTTGCAGCATTCCCTTTCCGCCGAACATCGTGGAACTCGGTCTTTCGAGTCCACGCTCATCGGAACCAACACGCGACCCCGCCGGCGCGGTCAGCACGTGACCCTGAAAGGATCGCCGTGAAGATTACGCTCGAGGGTCAACGCGCGCTCGTGACCGGGGCCAATTCTGGACTCGGCGCAGCGATCGCACAGAGTCTCGCCGTCGCCGGCGCGAAAGTGGCGATCAACTACGTGACGCATCCCGAGACGGCCGAGGGGCTCGTCGAATCCATCAAGCAATCCGGCGGCCAAGCCATCGCCTTCCGGGCAGACATCTCCGATTCGAAAGCGGTCGCGGATCTTTTCGGGCACCTGGACGCGGCATGGGGCGGGATCGACATTCTCGTCAACAACGCCGGAATCGACGGCGTCCCCGCTTTGGGCTGGGAGGTCGACGTCGAAGCATGGCGAAGAGTCATCGACGTGAACCTGTTCGGCGCCTTCTATTGCGCGCGTGAGGCCCTCATGCGAATGGTGCCGCAGAAGCGCGGCGTCGTGCTCAGCATCACTTCGGTTCACGAGAAAATCGCCTGGTCCGGCTACAGCGCCTATACGGCAAGCAAGGCGGCCGTCGGCATGCTGACCAAGACCCTGGCGCAGGAAGCTGCTCCGCATGGGGTGCGGGTTCTCGCGGTCGGCCCCGGCGCGATCAAGACGGCGATCAATCGTGCGGTCTGGAGCGATCCGGCGAGTCTGCAGGACCTATTGACGAAAATACCGGCCGGCCGCCTTGGAGACCCGGACGAGATTGCCCGCATGGTGGTCGTGCTCGTATCGGACGCCGCCTCGTACGTGACCGGGCGCACGGTCTTCGTGGACGGCGGGATGACGGATTACCCGGCCTTCACTCATGGCGGCTGACTCACGAATCACACCCGAAGGAAAATCATTTGCAAACATCCGTTCGTAACGCGCCCGGGGCTCCCGGCACGGATCCGCGCTGGACATCCAGCGCGAAGGACGGCGTCGGCACCGCCTATAGCACCAGTGCTTGCCTTTGGTTTACCCTCAGCCACGGCATCGTCAACGAAGTGTACTACCCGCACGTGGACATGCCCAATACGCGTGACCTTCAGTTTCTCATTACGGACGGCGACACGTTTTGCCACGAAGAGCGACGAGATCTCGACCATGTGACGGAGATGCCCGAGCCGCACGCGCTTCTTTACCGCCTCACCAATTCGGACCGCGGGGGGCGGTATCGTCTCGTCAAAGACATCGTTGGAGAGCCACACTCCTCCGTGTTGCTGATGCATACACGCCTGGAGATCATGGACCCCAAGCTCCGTGGAAAGCTGCGCCTCTATGCGCTCTTGGCTCCGCACCTCAAAGGGACGGGCAAACACAATTCGGCGACTTGGCACGACGTGGCCGGTCGCAAGTGCTTCCACGCGCAACGCGAGGATGTCCACATGGTCTTCGGTTGCTCGCCGGACTTCACACGACGTTCGGTCGGATACGTCGGACGAAGTGACGGCTGGCAGGATTTGAGAGGGCACTTCCGAATGGATTGGGAGTGGGCACAGGCCACGGAGGGCAATATCGCGCTCACGGGAGAAATCGATTTATCTCAGGGCCTGGAGTGCATCGTGGCCGTTGCGTTCGGACGCAGTGTCCAGAGCGCTTCGAGCCGACTGTCGCAGGCTCTGGCTACACCTTTTGCCCAGCAGCGCGAAAAATATATCGACCAATGGCGATCGACCGTTGCCGACGTCACGCTGAGCGCGCGCAGCCCGCGTGGCGCCGGGATGGAGCGCGTCAGCCAGCTCGTATTGCTGGCGCACGAAGACAAGACATTCCCGGGTGCGTTCGTGGCCTCCCTCAGCATTCCCTGGGGGGAAACGAAGGACGACAGCGACCGTGGCGGTTATCACTTGGTGTGGACCCGCGACATGGTGCAAACGGCGACGGCATTGCTCGCTTGCGGGCGTACGGAATCACCGCTCCGCGCCCTCATTTGGCTGGCGTGCGTCCAAGGGGTCGACGGCAAATTGCCGCAAAATAGTGCGATCACGGGACAACCCTATTGGACGGGAATTCAGCTCGATGAACTGGCCGTACCCATCCTGCTTGCGTGGCGCTTGCAGCGGATGGGGGCGCTGCGGCAGTTCGATCCGTGGACGCTCGTCTCTCGCGCCGCGGGCTACTTGATCCTGCACGGACCGGTCACGGCCCAGGAGCGCTGGGAGGAAAACGCCGGGTACTCGCCCTCGACTCTGGCCGCTATGGTCGCGAGCCTCGTATGCGCTGCGGAATTTGCGCGCCAACGAAAAAACGGAATCGCGGCAGAATTTCTCCTCGTGTATGCCGACTGGCTTTCGTCGCGTCTCGAAGCATGGACCGTCACGGATTGCGGCGAACTCCTGGCGGGCAAGCCTCGCCACTACGTGCGGATCACACCGGCGGTCCCCGGCCAAGCCGACGGAAGCGTCGACCCCAACACGGCCGTGATCCAGATTGCGAACGGCGGCGGCCAACGCCCGGCGCGCAACGTCGTGGGCGGCGATTGTCTCCAGTTGGTCCGCCTCGGGGTGCGTGCGGCAAACGACCCATTGATCGTCGATTCCGTGAGGGTCATCGACCACGTGCTGAAACGGAACCTGCCGCAGGGGCCGTGCTGGCGTCGCTACAACCACGACGGCTACGGACAAAAGGACGACGGGAGTGCCTTCGATGGCACCGGGGTCGGCCGGTCTTGGCCGATTCTGACGGGGGAACGCGGTCACTACGAATTGGCTGCCGGGCGCGACCCCGAGCCGTTCATCGAAGCGATGGAGAGATTCGCGAACGCTGGGGGAATGTTGCCCGAGCAGCTTTGGGACACGGACGACTTGCCGGAAAGACACATGAAGCGCGGCCGCCCCACGGGCTCTGCGATGCCCTTGTGTTGGGCGCACGCCGAATACGTTTCGCTCGTCCGTAGCGCGCGCGACCGGGCATGTTTTGATCGAATCGAGCCCGCCTTCGAGCGTTACGTCGTGAACCCTACGAAGAATTTGCACCAAATCTGGAGTGCCCATCACCGGATTGCCGACATGCCGACCGGACAGATCCTACGCCTCGTTGCAGCGGCCGAGGCGACCGTGACGTGGTCGGCCGACGGCTGGGCGAACGTCCACGAGACGGCCGCGACTCGGGTCGACGGGCTGAACGTGTGGTTCGTCGATCTTCCCACCGAAAGGTGCGCGGACGGTTGCAGGATTGAATTCACCTTTTTCTGGAGGCAAGCCCATCGCTGGGAAGGAAGAAACCATTGCGTCGCGGTTCGCGCCTCTCGACGAGCTTGAACCGGGCTCAAAGACTTCGCCGGCCCTCGCGCACTCGTGACGAAGCCAGGCCCCTATCGCGTCAAAAAGGCTAATGCGCATGGCTGAGCACTACGACATCATCATCGTCGGCACCGGGGCAGGCGGAGGCACGCTGACCCACGAGTTGGCCCGGGCCGGAAAGAAGCTGCTGGTTCTCGAACGCGGATCATTTCTTTCGCGCGAAAAGCAGAACTGGGACACGAAAGCCGTATTCCTCGAAAATCGGTACCACACGACGGAAACCTGGACCGACCACAACGGGAAAGATTTGCATCCCGGAACTGGGTACTGGGTCGGCGGCAACACCAAGGTGTACGGCGCGGCGATGTTCCGTCTGCGCGTGAAGGACTTCGAGACGCTGAAGCACGAAGGCGGGGTCTCACCGGAATGGCCGCTGAAATACGATGTTTTCGAGCCTTACTACACCCGCGCCGAAAAACTTTTTTGCGTCCATGGAAAGAGCGGTATCGACCCCACGGAGCCACCCCGGAGCGAGGAGTATCCTTTTCCGGCGGTTTCGAACGAACCGCGGATGCAGGCGATTCAAGACGGAGTTGCGGCTCTCGGATACCGTCCGTACCCAGTGCCTTTGGGACTGAAGCTCAATGAAGGGGATCCAATCCGCAGCGATTGCATTCGCTGCGACACTTGCGACGGATTCCCATGCCTCGTGCATGCGAAGGCCGACGCGGAAGTCCAATGCGTCCGCCCGGTGATGGACCTGCCCAATGTGACGTTGCGAACGCGCGCCAAGGTGACGACCCTTCTCATCAACGCCGGGGGCACGGCGGTGACCGGCGTCGAGGTCGAGCTGGGCGACGAATCGAGCGGTGCCACCACGACGGTCTTCACGGCGGAGATCGTGGTGCTTTCTTGCGGCGCGATCAATTCGGCCGCGCTCTTGCTCCGGTGCGCGAGCGATCGTTTCCCTCGAGGACTGGCCAACAGCTCGGACATGGTGGGACGACACTTCATGTTTCACAATTCGGACGCGATGGTCGCCATCTCCGCGCAAGAAAATCACGACCGGTACATGAAGACGTTCGGCATCAACGATTTCTATTTCGGCGAGCCGGACTACCCCTACCCCATGGGGAGCATTCAACCGGTCGGATCCTTCAAGCACGAGATGTTAAAGAGCGATGCCCCCGTTTTCACGCCTGGCTTCGCCCTGAAAATGGTCAAAGACCGCACCGTGCCCTGGTGGCTCATGACCGAAGACCTGCCGGACCCCAACAATCGCGTTCGGATCGCCGACGGCAGGATCCGGCTCGAGTACACGCCCAATAACCAGGTTTCGTTTCATCGTCTCAAAGCGAAGTGGATCGACACCCTGAAACGATGCGGTCACGCGCACACGGTTTTCGACTGGCACGCGTACTTCAAGAAAGACATCAACATCGAAGGTGTCGGCCATCAGAACGGCACGTGCCGTTTCGGATCCGATCCCACGAAATCGGTGCTCGATCTCAACTGCCGCGCACACGATCTCGACAACCTTTATGTCGTCGACGGCTCGTTTTTCCCGTCGTGCGGTGCCGTCAACCCTTCGCTGACCATCATCGCGAATGCCATTCGGGTGGCCGATCACCTGATTGAGCGGCTGAGGTAGTCCTGTCGCCTCCTCGGAGGACCCGGTCTCAGGTCGGCTTGATCTATTCCGCCGGGCTGCTGCAAGGTTTGGCCCTGGTTACGTTCCCCGCTGCGAGCACCGTCTTTACGAACCCACGGGATTACGCGCTCTCGAACGCCGAGTACGGCGCATTGTTCGTGCCGCAGACGGTGATGGCGGTCGCCGCTTCGCTTCTGGGCGACAGAATGGCTCGACGCTGGGGCGCGCAACGAATGCTCACGCTCGGCCTCGGTGCCGATCTTTTGTCGATGGCCTTGCTCATCGCGAGTCAGTTTGCGACCGGGTCGCACGCCGCCGCGTTCGGGCTCTTGCTCGTCGCGACCGCGATGATGGGAGTCGGGTTCGGGGAAGTCGTTCCGGCGCTCAATGGTTTCGCGACCGCGCTCTTTGCGGACAAGGCCGATGCCGCCGTGCTCGCGCTCAACGCGTTGCTCGGCTTGGGAACGGCACTCGCGCCGGTGCTGGTTGCGGTGTTCGTCGGCCTCGGGTTCTGGTGGGGTCTGCCCGTCGCTGCTTTCGGGCTCGTGACGGCAGTCGTCATTTGGGGCCGATTCGTTGCATTGCCAAGTGGCGGGGCCGCGCGGCCCGTGGACGCCCGGCACGGAAGGGGCTTTTGGCTCTTCGCCGCGTTCGCGCTCGTCTACGGCATCGTCGAAACGATCAACGCCACCTGGGGCATCCTCTACATGAAGGGAGTGCTGCACGCCGCGGCAGGGCTGGCGGCGCTTGCACTCACACTCTTTTGGGCGACGGCTACGGCGGGGCGCGTGCTGTTCGCGAGCGTCGAGCACTGGTGGCCTTCACGCAATGTGTTTCGGCTGCTCCCCTGGGCGATCGTCGTCGCATTCGTTGCGACCGCGTGGGTGCCGTCGTCGTCGCCGCATCTGGGCGCGGCTGCATTCGCCTTCGCGGGTCTCGGATGCTCAGCGCTTCTCCCACTTGCCATTAGCCTTGGCACCCACGAGGCCGGGCCGGGCAAGGTGATCGCCTCCTATCAGGTCGGGTTTGGCCTGGCCGCTTTCGGAATGGGCCCGCTGCACGACCAAGCCGGGCTGAGCTTGCGTGTACTGTTCGGCAGCGGAGCGGCCCTCGCGATCGCTCTTGCAGCGCTGTCGGAGATGATTGTCCGGGGCGCTTCGCCGACGTCGAAAAGCGCCAGGCCGCGGTGAAGGCGGCGCAACGCGATCGCGCGCTCGGCCTTGCCTTGCAGGGAGCCCAGCCATGCGTTACATACTGAACCTTATGGTTCAGTATTCGAGGACGCGGGGAGGCTACCGATGGATCGATATATTGGATTAGATGAGCATTAAATTAATGGACTTGTCGACCACGGGGTACAAGCCCGAGTCGCGAGTCCAGTAGGCCGCTCAGCGACCGCGGGCCTTCTTCCTCGTTCCGGTCGACCGCGCGTCGGCGCCAGCGACCCCAGAGCCTGCCGTGGGCTTCGCTCCACCACCAACTGCCGACAGCGGGGGCGGCGGTTTCCTTGGGAGATCAAGGGTGAACACGCATCCCTTGCCCGGGAGGTCGCGAACGCGGATCTCGCCGCCGTTCGCCTTGGCGGCCTTGAAACAAATGGCGAGGCCGAGCCCCACTCCACTGCGATCGGAGCCTCGCTGTTCGAACGGGCGGAACAGATCCTCGGTCCTTCCGGGCGGGAGGCCGCCGCATTCGTCCCCAACCTCGAAGAGAACGCGGTCGGCCGTTGCACGAGCCGTCAGGGCAACGTCGCCGTGGTCGCGCGTGAACTTGAAAGCATTCTGAAGCAGATT
>JBEKOY010000158.1:0-10972 GCA_049521295.1 Polyangiaceae bacterium
ACGCGGAAGGTCGTCCCGTCGCCGGGGCGACTCTCGACGTCGATGGTACCCCCAAGCCCGTGAACGATGCCGTAGCAGATCGAGAGACCGAGGCCGGTCCCGGTGCCTATCGGCTTTGTGGTGAAGAACGGCTCGAAGATGCGTGCCCTCACGTCGGGTGTCATTCCCGTACCGGTGTCCTCGACCTCGACGATGACCGCGCTGTTTCTCTCCTCGAACCACGCCCGGACGCGGATCTCGTTCGAGTCGCGGTGCCCTTCAGGGATGGCTTGGGCGGCGTTCAACAGCAGGTTTACGAACACCTGGTTGAGACGAAGTTCGTTTGCGAAGACCAATGGCACATTGCTCACACTCCGCACCAGTCGTGCGCGGTGTCGAATCGTATTGTCGGCCATGTCGATCGCACGATCGAGCACGACCCGGACATCGGTGGGCTCCGCGCGATGGTCGTCCTGCCGCGAGAAGGCCTTGAGGCCGCGGACGATGCGCGCCACACGGCGCGCTCCCTCCCGGGCCAAGGTCACCCACTCAGCGAGCTCCCGTGCCTTTGGTACGGTCGTCAGGGGATCGGCCAAGTCCGCCGCGGCGAGGTCGAGGTTTGCCAGGACGTAGGTGAGCGGGTTGTTGATCTCGTGGGCCACGGTCGCTGCGAGGGTCCCCATCGACGCGAGACGCTCAGCTTGGATGAGTCGGCTCTGCATCTTGACCCGCTCGGTGACGTCGATGGAGAGTCCGATCGCGCCTTGCAATTCGCCCGCCTCACTGCGCACCGGCGTGAAAGTAGTCTCAAGCGCGACGGCGCCGAGGTTACTCTCGACGGTGAACTCCTCCCCGGCGAGAACCCGATCCGCGTTCGCGAGGGAGAGCGGGTCGTTCGCGTACAGCTCGAAGACCGAGCGGCCGAGGAGCTCCTTCGGAGCGAAGCCCATGGCCGAGAGGCCGCGCCCTTCCGAGAGGGTGACGATCCCGTTCCGATCGAACGCGAAGAGGATAAGCGGAGCACGCGCGAGCAAGTGGTCGAGGTGTCCCTCCGCGAGCTTGGCTCGTGCGCGTGCCTCGACCTCGTTCGTCATGTCGCTGAGACTGATGACCACGTGCGAGACGGCTCCTTCGTCGAAAAGCGGCCGCGCCAGGGCGCGAAGGAAGACCTTCTTGCCGTCGAGTCGATGAACGACGAGGTCGTCGACGATCACGTCTGCCTTCTCACGAAGAACACGGACGAAGAGGAGCTGGTCTTCCGGATAGAGCGTCCCGTCAGGCCTGTGAAGACCGTATGACCGCGCGAACGCCCCGGCCTGTATTTCGGTATTCGGTGGCATGCCGAGGATCTCGGTGAACACGCGGTTCGCGTACGCAAAGGCCCCGTTCGGTGCGCTCAAGACCAACACGCCGACGGACAGGCCGTCGGCGATGGCCCGTATCTGCGCCAGTTCCTGCCGCGTGTGGGTTGACAAGACGAGATCCGAAGAAGCTGGCGCGACGGTATGCGAAAGCTGCCGCGGTTGCACGCTCAGAACAGTCCACCCCGCATGAAGGGCGCGGCACGAAACCCGCTTTCACCCGAGGAAGTCGAATCGCGCGACATACGAACGCTTTTCCACGAGGGCCTGCGAGCGTGGGAGAGGCGGTTGGCGCGGCTCGACGGACTCGGAGTGTCAAGGCACTTTTGACGCCTCGGCGATGGGCGGCTGGGCAGACCGAGTGTCCTCCGCGCGGACGCGCATCCCTTCAACCAGGCGATCGCTGGGCGCTGCGACGAGCATGTCCCCCTCCGCGAGCCCTGTCGAGATGGCCAGCTTGTCCCCGAGATCCCGCTCGATCTCGACCTTGCGCCAGGAGAGGGTGCCCCCGCGCACGAGCGCCGCGCGTGTCCCTTGTGCGTCGATGAGAACGGCTGTCGCCGGCACGACGAGGAGCTGATGATGCCCCGTCATGTCGAACGTAATCTGGCCGTACATGCCCGCCATGAGTGCGCCGTCGGGGTTCGGAATATCGACCTCCGTGAGGAGAGTCCGGGTGTCCACGTCGAGCTCGTCGGCGGTGCGGGCTACCTTTCCGTCGAACGTCCTTCCAGGCCGCTCGCGCACGGTCGTCGGGGCGACCATGCCCACCTGGATATCTGTGGCATAAAGCTGCGGCACGTTGACAAAGACGCGGACCGTATCGACTTCGGCGACATTGAAGAGCGGCCGCCCCATACTCGTGCCGGCCGTCACCAGTTGCCCGACCTCCGCCGTTCGCTGGGTCACCACGCCATCGAAGGGGGCGACGATGACGCCGAAGTCTTTCAGGTCTCGGAGCCGCTGTACGTTGGCCAGAGCACTGCCGTGAGCCGCCTCGGCCGCCACGACGTTCGACTGCTGAGCATCGTAGCCGGCCTGATACTGGTCGACCTCTTGCTGGGTCACGACGCCCGACGGCCCCAGGGCCCCATATCGCGCGTTGGTCGTTCGCGCTAGCTCAAGCTGAGTTTTGGCCTGTGCAATTCCCGCGCGCGCCTGCATGGCTACGGCTTGCGCTTGCCGGAGCTCTTCGTCGATATCCGGAACATCGAGCGCGACGAGCACCTGCCCCTTTTTGACGTGGTCCCCGATGTCGACCAGCCAACGACGAACATAGCCGTTCGCCCGCGCGTAAACGTGGGTTTCCTGGAGGGGAAGCACCGAGCCCGGCAAAGCGAGAGCCGAAGCGTCGAGCGACCGTTCCGCGCGGACCACGGATACGCGTGCAGGCTCCCGTTCCAAGGCACGGGCCTCTGCGGCCATCGCCGACCGATGGGTCACTCGCGGCGTGACCCCCAAGACCACGAGACTCAGGAAGACGCCTGCCGCCGCGACCGCGGACCACCTCAGCCCCTTTTTCGTAGGCCGAAAGGGAGCCGGGTCGAACGCCGCCGCCTCAGCGTGTTCATCGCTCATTTCCGACGAATCTTGCGGGTTCATTCAAGCCTCCAGTCCTGCCCGATCCGCTCCGCGGGGCGACGGTTTGCGCCACGCACTGTAGACGACGGGCACGAAAAGGAGAGTTGTGAGCGTCGCGACAGAGAGGCCGCCAATCACAGCCCTGCCGAGCGGCGCGTTCTGCTCACCGCCTTCTCCCAGGCCAAGGGACATCGGGAGCATGCCGATGATCATCGCGAGGGCCGTCATCATGACCGGACGGAGTCGCGTGATGCCGGCGAGCCACGCGGCCTGTCGCGCATCGGCGCCGGTCTTCCTCTGATCGTTTGCGAAGGTGACCATGAGGATGCTGTTCGATGTTGCGACCCCGATGCTCATGATGGCCCCCATCAGCGCCGGCACCGAGAGCGTCGTACCCGTAGCGAAGAGCATCCACACAATCCCCGCGAGTGCCCCGGGAAGCGCCGACAAGATAATCACCGGGTCAAGCCAGGACTGGAAGTTGACGACCATGAGGAAGTAGACGAGCGCGACGGCGGCAACGATTCCATACGAGAGCCCACGAAAGCTGGCGTTCATGCTCTCGACTTGTCCTCGCACCACGATAGACGTGCCGCGCGGAAGCGACCGCCTGGCTTCGCCGAGCAGCCGATCGACCGCGTCGGACACGCTGCCGAGATCCGAGCCCTGGACGTTGGCCTGAACGTCGAACGTCGAAAGGATGTTGTAATGCGTCACGTTCACGGGCGTGATGTCGCGTTCGAGCGTCGTGAGGTTGCCAAGCATCTCAGGCTCCTTTGCCCGCGGCACGTGCACGGGCGTTTGCCGGACCGCGTCGAACGAGTCGACCTTGTATTGAGGCGTCTGCACCGCGACGAGGTACTGGACGCCTTTCGAAGTATCGAGCCAGAAGTTGGGCGCCACTTGTCCGCTCGAGCTCATGGACACGAGCGCATCGCTCGCGACGTCCCGCTGCGTGAGTCCTTGTTCGATCGCCTCCTCCCGGTCGATGTTCATGCGAATCTCAGGCTGGTCGACGACCTGCGCGAGATGCACGTCGACGGCTCCGCGGACATGCGCGATCTGATCGCGCAGCCTCTTTGCGATCCCGTAGTCCTTCGCGTTGTTCGTGAGCGGACCGGCAATCTGGACGTCGATGGGCGCCGTCAGTCCGAAGTTGAGCACCTGTGTCGTGATGTCCGCCGCAAGGAAGAAGAACTCGGTCGACGGAAAGTCGAGCGCAAAACGCCTGCGCAGCTCCTTGACGTACGTTGCCGTGGGATGATGCTTCTCGCTCAGTTGGAGGAGTACCTCCCCGTCTGCAGAAGAGATCATCGACGGATCCCCCAACGCGAGGTTTATGCCGCTGTTCGGTATGCCGATGTTGTCGATGAGCGTCGCGATCTCGTCCTTGGGGACGACGGCATGGATCTCGTCCTCGACTCGCTCGAACAGCTGCTCCGTTGTTTCGATGCGGGTGCCTGAGTTGCCTCGCACATGAAAACGAATCTGTCCGGCGTCGACCGACGGAAAGAAGTCTCGGCCGAGATTTGGGAAAAGTGCCACGAGCGAGAGGAGCACGAACGCAGCGAAACCGAGGGTGACCATCCGCTTGTTATCGAGCGCCCAATCGAGGTAGCCGCCGTAGAGGTGCCGGACGTGTTCGAAGTGCTTGTTGAACCGCTGGTGGACGCGCCAGACGACATCTCCTCGCCGCGCGGATCGCTGCGGATCGCCAGAGTAGAGATCCATTTCTGGTCCAAGCAGGTAGTGCACCATCGTGGGCACTAGGGTGCGCGAAAGGAAGTACGACATGAGCATCGCAAACACGACGGCCATTCCCAGTGGCGTGAAGAGTGAACGCGCAGCTCCCGAGATGAACGCGACCGGGGTGAAGACGATGCAGATGCACAGGGTCGCCACAAGCGCAGGCACGGCGATCTGCTGTGCTCCGTCGAGGATGGCCCGCACGAGTGGCTTTTTCATCGCCATATTGCGGTGCACGTTCTCGATTTCGACAGTTGCATCGTCGACCAGGATTCCGACGGCCAGAGACAGACCCCCGAGGGTCATGAGGTTCAGGCTTTCGCCAATGCAGGCCAGCACGATGATCGAAACCAGAATCGACAGCGGGATGGAGGTGACCACGATGAGGGTGCTCCGCCAGCTCCCCAGAAAGAGGAGAATCATGAGCGCGGTCAGCGCCGCGGCGATGCCGGCTTCTTTGACCACTCCTTCGACCGCCGCCCGAACGTAGAGCGACTGGTCGAACAAGAGATCCGTCTTGAATTCGGGCGAGAGGGTCGCCAGGACGCTCGGCAACACAGCCCGAACGCGTTTGACGATGTCGAGCGTCGATGCTCCCTCGCTCTTGAGCAGCGTCATGAGCACCCCCCTTCGACCGTTTGCGCGGACGAGGCTTGTCTGCGGCGCGAAGCCGTCCCGCACGCTGGCGACGTCTCCTATTCGGACGTTGGCGCCATTCACGCTTTTGATCGGCAGGCTCGCGAGGTCCAGGGCAGAAATCGGGCTGGTGTTCGGGCGAAAGAGCAGCTCCTGGGGGCCGATCTTTGCGGTCCCCGACGGGAGTACGAGATTCTGGGCCTGGACCGCGTTGCTGATGTCGTTGGGCGACAGCCCGAGCGCGTACAACCGGGGTAGGTCGATGTCGATCATCACCTGCCTCATCTTGCCCCCGTAAGGCCACGGCATCTGCGCCCCCTGAACGGTGGCCAGGCCGGTCCGCAGAAAGTTGGCCGCGACATCGAAGAGCTGCTGCTCGCTCATCGTCTCGGAGTGCGCGGAGCCCTGAAGGATGGGGACATTGGACGCGCTGTAGTTGACGACGAGCGGCGGGGTGGAACCCGTGGGGAACTGCTTGAGCAAAGTCTGAGAAATCGCCGTGACTTGCGCGTTCGCCATCTCGATCTTCGTCCCCGGATGGAAGAAGACCTTGGTGACCGACACGCCGAACAGGGACTGGCTCTCGATGTGCTCGATGCCGTTTACGGTGGTCGTGAGGGCGCGCTCGAAGTTGCCGGTGAAGCGTTGCTCCATCTCGTCCGGCGGCAATCCGGTATATTGCCAGACCACTGCGATGACTGGGATGTCGACCTCCGGCAGAATATCGGTGGGCATCTGGAGGATCGAGTAGACCCCCGCAATCGCGATGAGCATCGCCATGACGACGAAGGTGTAGGGGCGCCGGAGCGCGAGGCGGACGATCCACATGGGTGAGCTCGCTAGGGTCTGCCAAGGATTTGTTCAGTGAGCGGTCTGTGCTGGGGATTCCGGGGGTTCAGGGGAAACGGCCGGTCGCTGTGAGCATCGTGAGGCGTGCCTGGCGGGCCGTGTCGGCGCCCACCTCGGCCTGCGTCGCGGCGTCGCGGGCCTGTTGCTCCGCGTCGATGACTTCGATGTTCGTCACGGCCCCGCCTCGGTACGCGATGTTCGCAAGATCGAGTGCCTGGTGGGCGAGCGCGGCAGCGTCGCGCGATGAGCGAAGCGCATCGTCAGCGCGCTGCATCGCCTCGAAAGCCGTCCTTACGTCGGAGCGGGCCTGTCGTAGACCCGCATCGTCCGCCACCTTCGCCTCGTCCTGCAGAGCTTCTCGTTCCTTGTGCTGACCGTACCGAAGCCCGCCGTCGTAGAAAGGTACGGTCAGGAGTAGCTCGAGCGCGTAGCCGTGTATCGGCATGGAGGGGATGATGGGCGGGTTCTGATAGAAAGGCTCGGCGACGCCGACGAGGGACGGCGCGTAATCCGACCAATTGTCCTGAACCGTCTTCTTGGCGGCCTTAAGGCGGGCGTCGAGGGCGAGCACATCGGTGCGGTGTGCCGCGTCGCTGAGGCCATCGTTGAGGCTTGGGGGGGCGGCGAGGTTTGCGTCCTCCGCGGTATCGAGCGGCCCCTCCGCCCCCACGAGGATGCCGAGCGCTTCCTCCGCTGCAACCAGCTGCGCATTGGCCTGCTGGACGAGCGCGTCGTCGGTCGCCACTTCTTGCCTTGCGCGCACCTCATCGAGACGGTTGCCGACGCCCCCCGCGTACCGCTGGTGCGCGTAGGCGGCGTGCCCCTTCGCATTGTCCCTTGCTGTCTCGTCTACCTCGATGACGAACTTTTGCGCATACACCGCGAGATAGGCCTGCCCTACGGCGTACGCGACCGTGCGCCGCACGTCCGCGCTCGTGGCCGCGGTCGCGTCCGCGCTGAGCCTTGACTCTTGCGTGGTCATCCATTGTCTCGTCATGACGAGAGGCACGGTCAGCGTGAGGTTCGCCGAGAGCTCATTTTGCGATTCGACGACGACGCCCTGGGTCACCCGATTCCCGTCGAGGTGGGTGAAGCCGCCGTTGCCGTAGAGAGTCGGCAACCACGCCGCCTTCGTCTCCCGCACGACCGCCTCGGCCCGATGGATCTCGAGCAACGCGGTCGCGTAGGTGGGGTTCTTCGACAGTGCTTGGGCGACCGCGTCTTGCAGCGTCACACGCGTTCCACGGGTCGCCCTCTCCGACTGCATGCCCGGCTCGGGCGGGGGAGTCGCAGCCGTAGGCGCCAGCGACTGTCCCCACGAGAGCGTCGTCGCGAAGAGCACGGCCGACCCCAACCTTCCCGCGTTTAGACGGCCACAACGCATGGCTTCGCATTCCTTGTATTGCGCCCGGCGCGCCTGCCCTGCTGCAGCCAGAAATCGACGAGCGCCACGGAGTCGCTCACCGTCTCCGCCGCCAAAAGAGTATCGACGGGAGAGCCGCCGTGGCTTTGGCGCAGGTCTTCGAGACGAAGGTCGATGAACACCCGATCGAAGGCGTCTAGCCCCAGCCCCTCGAAGTCGTCCCCATCGGCAATCTTCGCTCGGTCAGGTTGCCGGTGCCGGTGCACGAGCATCGGAGAGGTGGAGTTCATGGCGTCGCCGTTCTTTCCGCCTCACGGACGTGTCGAGGCATGGGCGCGAGTGAGCGACCGCGAACAGACCCTTCGCAAAGCGCGTGCCGTCAGGCCTCCAGTGAGAGGGCCTGCGCCACGCCACCGCATCCGCGTTGCCGCTGCGGATTCCGCACCGTCTCGACTGCGGAATCCGCTCGCCGCAACCTCCCGTCTCCGGCACGTCGGATGCCACGCCGATACAGGGTCGGCCTAGGCGGGGTGGTGGGGGCTGGCCGTCGTACGGTGCCCGTTCTTCGACACGCCGCGGGGCGCACCCGTGCCGCACTCCTGCGCCTGTTTGCGGCACGGGCCATGCTGGCGGTTTTCGCTCACATGGGCACAAGCATGTGCGACCCCGCGAGAATGCGTCATCAGGTGGAAAGCGTACTCGCTATTTTGGATAGGTTACTCACGGTGCTCGTGCAAGCAAGCCACGGTCGCGGCGACCCGCGAAACGGCGGGGCTACCGTTGGCTGGCTGCGCCCTCTTGCGATACGGATCGTCGAGCTCGAATGCACCGTCTTTCACCGTGCTCGAGTGGATACGCAGGCAGTGCGCGAGGCGTGCATCGAACTCTTGAGTTTGCTCGAGCCCCCGGATGCGACGGGCGGAGACTTCGCAGAGCGCTACCGGCAGGAACGAGCCACCTCCGTAGAAGCATCGGAGCTGCACGCGCGCGCGTGCGCCACGTGCCGGGCACTATCGCCGCCTTGCGCTTTCGCGGCCGACGCCGTGGCTGGCCCGTGAGGATATCTCGTACCGAACGCGCTCACGCACCCTTCGATCGAGAAGGGCACGGTCGACACGACAGGGCATTTCAACCGCCTGATTTCCGTGTCCGGCACTCATGCCTGCATCGGGGGATCGGAGGGGCGACGCGAGCCCGAGCGCGCGAAATCGCGCGGGAGTGGTTGATCGACGCAGTTGGAGATCTGCTGGCGCTCGGCCACCCCGACGCGGGGCAGCGCAATCTCCACATGGCCGCGCATCAGGCATGCTTGCTGCTTCAGTGTCCGGATGACAAGCCCTGCAGCCGCCCCCGGCTGAAGGCTGCCTCGTCGTATATCGGCTCTGGAACACGCCGCTCGTCCACGCGGGCTTAGCGGCAACCAACGGAAAAAAGGAGAGACCCATGAAGGCGATACTGTTGTCGGTGTTTCTCGGCGCGACGATGGCTTGTGGAGCGCCGGCCACCCGGGTAGAAACCGCGGAGAGCGCAGCGAGCCCGGCCTTCGCGAAGTATCATACGTTCGCGTTCCGTCCGGCGGCGCAACCGACGGCGCCGTTCGAGGTCACGGCTCGGTCCTTCGAAGTCGAGCGACGGATGCGGCCGCTCATCGTCGCCGAACTGTTGCACAAGGGCTACACCGAGCAAACCGGCCAAGACAAGCCGGATTTCGTGCTGGCATTCGATTCGGGGTATTCCAAGGAAGTGATGGGAAACCTCGAACAGGCTGGGGGCGCGGGGCCAGCGTCGGCCCCGCCAATCGTGAGGGGCAAGCTCACCGTGGATGCTTTCGATGCGTCGACGGATGGCCAAGTATGGCACGGCACAGCCGAAGCCGAGGTGAACCCCAAGCGAATCGACGACCAGCTGCTGCAGGTGGCGGTCGAGAAGCTCCTCGCTCCATTTCCGTCACGGAATAGTCTTACCGCGGCACAAACCCCCTGAGCGGCTTGAGCCGTTCTCTGCTTTCCGCTCGACTCGCTCCGTCCTCGAAGCAGTTGGCGCGTCACGATAGCTCCTCGGGGTCACGCGGAGCGCGCCGCAGGTGGTGAATGCGCGGGAGCTACTCCGAGTCGCTCGATGGGGTCGATGCGGGTACCCCGCGCGCCAAGCCCGCCCGTGGAATCAAACCCCAGGTCAACGTCAGCGAGGTCCAGGCCGATGCCGCGTGCGAAGCGTCTTCGAAGCGCCTGTGCACCGAGGTCGAATGGAGGGCAGCCTGCCAGGGGCCGCAGCGGTTCGTCTATCCGTATGGGAACGTGTATGTCCCGGGCGCATGCAACGACTCGCGGCCGAGCCCGGTCGGCGTTGCCCTCCGCGCCAGCGGAGCAAGTCTCGACGAGCGGCAACTGGCTGAGGCCAAGAACGGGATGGAGCCTGGAGGCTCGTTTCCAAAGTGCGTCAGCGTCTACGGGGTCTTCGATATGCACGGCAACGTGCACGAGTGGGTGTCCGACTCATCCCACGCGGAAGATCCGCGCTTCGGCATGTTCCACGGCGGTTTCTTCGCCGATGCGTCGGAGAACGGCGCGGGGTGCCTCTACAGAACGACCGCGCACTTCAAGTCGTATCACGACTACTCGACCGGCTTTCGCTGCTGCACAGAGCCGAAACGCTCGGGGCCATGACGGCGCGATCTGCGCGACGACGTGCGGCCACTCGATCGGTCTACCGCCCATCCGATCACCGAGGGCGCCGAACCGCTTGACCCTGGCTTCGCATTATGAGCGATTCAGTGCGAGTTCCAGCGACCGGTTCGGCTCGGCTGTGCGGCGGCGCCTGGCGCCACCGATTGCTGCCAGGAGAGCCCTCGCTTATCGTGCCCTGATGAATCGAGCCCTCCTCGTGTGCGGGAGCCTCCAGCGGTCCTCCGCGAACCGGGCCGCCCTCGACGTCGCCCGGGCGGCGCTGTCGGCGAGTCACGTCGAGGTGACCGCGTTCGAGGGCCTCGGCTCGATTCCGCCACTGAATCTCGATTGCGGCGACGACCCCGGCGAGGCGGTGCTGGCCTTTCGCGCCGCGATCGGTGCCGCAGACGCAATACTGATCGCCGCGCCCGAGTATGCCGGTGCAGTCGCAGGAGTCGTGAAGAACGCGCTCGACTGGATCGTCGGCTCCGGCGACCTCTATGGCAAGCCGGTAGCGCTCCTCAGCGCAGGGACGACCGGCGGCGTCTTCGCCCGGAGAGACCTCGTGCGGACGCTGAGCTGGCAGGGCGCGCACGTCGTCGCGAGCCTCGGCATCGGGGCAGCCAACACCAAATCCGTGAGCGACTCCGACGGGTCGCGCAGAATGGCGGATCCCGAGACGCTCGACGAAATCGGAGCGCTCGCGTCGTCCCTCGTCGCGTCGATCGCGCAGAGTCCCTCCGAGCGGTTCGCCGCGATGACGAGGCTCGCGCGCGACGCAGCGGTCGAAC
>JBEKOY010000159.1:0-10900 GCA_049521295.1 Polyangiaceae bacterium
GCTCGGGTGCCCGACCTGTCGCGCTACGTCAACGATTGACCGAGTCGTTCGTGCGTTCCGACGATCCGTCCGGCGGCGCGCAGCACCCGCGACGCGTGCGAGCGGTTGCTCTCACCGCTGCCGTAGCGCGATCTCCGCCTCGAAGGCCTCCGGGTCGCGCTCGTACCGGGCGCTTGTCTCAGCGATGAAGGGGCTCGTGTACGCCTCGGGCTTGGGGTGCTCGATGACGGCGACGATGGCCTTGGCGGCCGCCTCGACCGACTGCGCGCCAGGCACGAGTGGGGACGATGGTCATCGAGCGTCAGGACCGTTGCTCCCGACTTCGTCTCTTCGCTTCTCGAACATCGAGCTTGGACGGCTCCCCCCATTCTCCGGGCGTCCGTGCCGGAAGGATGACGCCGAGCACGAGCTCGCCCCGCACGTTGACCTTGGCTTGAACACGGGCTGTCGTGAAGCCCTTGGCTTTGGCCGAAGCTTCGAGCTCATGCATCAGCACCCGGACTCCAAGCGTGAGGTTCATAACTAAACATTTGACCAGTCGTGTGGCGCCGTCAAGAGTCAGGGCCGGAGACCTTCAAGACGGCCGTCGCCGGCGAGGGCTGGAGTCACCTTCAGCTTGCCGGCGAGCTTCTTGTCACGCTCGACGCCGCCGATAGGCGTTCGGCTTCGATGCTCGAGATCGTCGACGGTATGGGGCCACAAGCTACGGATTGCACACCCCGACGCGGCACGCGTCGGCCGCCGGGCACACCTGGCCGCAGGTTCCGCAGTTATTCGGGTCGGTCAGCTCATCGACACAGGCTCCGCTGCACGCGATGTCACCCTTCGGGCAGGCGCACGCGCCGTTCGTGCACGTGGCTCCATCGGGACACTGGTTGCCGCAGCCGCCGCAGTTGCCGGGGTCGCTCGTGAGGTCCGTGCAGGCTTGACCGAAGCACGTCGTGCAAGCCGTCTGCCCCGTCGTACAGTCGCACGCGCTGTTCACGCAATTCGCGCCAACCGGGCACGTCGCCCCGCACGCGCCGCAATTCTCCGGGTCAATGGAGCTATCGACGCAATGTGGAGGCGAGCCACAAGTGATCTGCGTCATCTCTGGCCCGCACGGAACACACATTCCGCCCTTGCAGACCAAGGCGGCGGAACACGTTACTCCGCACAGGCCACAGTTATTGGGATCGATCATCGTGTCTGTGCAGGTGCCGCCGCAATCGGTGTTCCCGATTGCGCATTCGCAAACGCCAGCCGTGCATGCCTCATCGGCCGGGCAAACGTTGCCGCAGGTTCCGCAGTGATTCGGGTCGGTCGAGAGACTCGTGCAGAAGCCGGCGCATAGCGTCTCCACGGTCGCACACTCGGTCGGTGGCGTGGATGGAGATGCCGCTTCGGTGCTGGCCGGCACATTGGCGTCAACCAATTGCGCAAGCTCTGGCCCCCCATCGTTGATCAGCGGACCCGTGCGACCGCCACACGCGCCGACGAATGGGATGAACGAAAACGCGACGACACTCCGCATGGCCCCTCGGTCATTGGGTCGGACAGCATCGCACGGCAGAGCTCGAAGCGGCGCGGTTCATCGTGGCGGCATCGACGGGATTCTTTGGCCCACTCGCTTCGTCCGTCGCCTCCGAAACGACTCCGATAATCCTCCTCCACGAAGCGACTCCGCAAGTACCCTCGACGGGCGGGGTCACATCGTTGCCGATGACTTTACGCGTTCGGGCACCGTGTTCGCGTAAGAACGGAATGGCTCGCGATTGGGGCAGTTGCCGCGATGCGTCAGGCTGCGCGACTGGGGAAGCTGGCGAGGATCCCTTGCACGACGCGCCGAAGTAGGCCGGTGTCGATGCCCTTGCTCAGGTCGACACGCGAAATGGCGGAACCTCGCCACACTGCGGTCTTGGGCTAGGCGGGGCAGGCGGGGCAGACTTGCGCAAAAAACGTCCGCCTGGCTCGTGCCGATTGCGCATGCCCGGTGCGAAATCCACATCCTCGGTTCTCCCGTTCCCGGAACGAGCGCAGCGCAACGCGGGCGAGCGGCCGCGGATGCCCTCCTCGACTCCGACGGCGTCTGAGTGTTGGCGCTCACGACGAAGCGGCGATTCTTGGACGCTGCGCCGATCGGCGGATGCCGTTACGGGCGGGGGGAGCGCCGGTGGTCCCCGACAGGGGCGTGGGCCCGCGCGTGGCGCCCCTCCACGCGAGGCAGCGCGCCGAGGCGTCGTGGAGAGGCACGGGGTCGGGTTGGGGCGCGCTACCTCGCGCTGCGGGTCGCATGGTTCAGAGATGGCCGTTCCGTTCCCGCTCGCCCATAGGGGTGGGTACCGGAACGCCCGCGGCGAGACGGAAGCCGCCGTCGGCACGCAGGACACGCCCCTCGGCTCGTAGTCGGACCAGCGCCTCGCCGACCGTGGCATTGCGAGCGTGAAGGGCTTCCCGGAGTGACTCGCGGCTCATGGGGCCGGCCGATAGCAGCGCGACGATCTTGTGGGCCGTGTCGACTGCGAGGTCACGCTCGACGGGGCCGCCGTCGACGACGCGCAGATGCACGTCGGCGCCGTCCGCGAGTTCGAGCATGCACGGCGGCGGGGCCGGCGCGGATCGATGTTCAATGGTGAGCGCGATCTGCCCATCGCGCCGGCGCAGGTAAAGGTTGCTGTCTCCCCAAGCGTGCAGATCACCGGAGCCCCGCAGGGACTGACCGTCCTGTCCCCGCGCCGAGCCGTTCTTGCGCACGTGGTGGACCAGGGCGATGGCGACGTGGTGCTCGCGCTGCAGCGCGCGCAATTCGCCGAGCAGCGCGCTCATCTCGCCCGCCGAGTTCTCGTCGATGCGATGCAATCGCACCAGCGGATCGAGAATGAGCAAACGCGGGGCGCGCTGCTGAAGAGTGGCGCGCAGACGAGCGCGGTCGCGGGCCGCGTCCAGGCGAAGGCTCTCGACGACGATCAGCGCCAGGTCGAGCTCGGCCAGACCGAGGCCACGTGCTCGCGCGATCGTTTCGATTCGATCCCGGAGGGCCACGGGTGCATCCTCGGCGCCGTAGACGAGCACTGGGCCGGGCGCTTGGACGTGAAAACGGCCGAGCGCATCGGTGCCGCTCGCCACGCTGACGGCGAGGTCGAGCGACAGCCATGTCTTGCAGCATCATTCCGCGTTCTCGGTTATGCCGCGTGCGTGGGCGTGATCGGCTTGCCGGCGGTGGGTCCCTGGCGCGAGTCACTGTCGGACGCGGGATAATCACAAGCTTTCGAGGTACGCCATGAGGCTGTCGCCCGGTTGAAAGCGGCCTGCGTCGCCTTCGATCGGAGCCGTTCGTGCGAGGGCCTGCTCCTTCATGCGGATGTCGGCGTGCAGATACATCTGGGTCGTCTCGACCGATTCGTGCCCGAGCCACAACGCGATCACGCTGAGATCGGCGCCTTGCTCGCGCAGGTCCATCGCGGCCGAGTGGCGCAGGACATGCGGCGTGACGTTCTTCTCGGCGATCGACGGGCATTTGCCGCTCGCGGCCTTGGCGTACTTTGCGACGAGCCGCTCGACTGCGTCCGTGCTGATCCGGCCCCCGCGCGAACTCGGGAAGAGAGGAGCCTCGGCGCCAGTGCGCTGCTCGGCGAGCCACGCTCCGAGTGCCGTGATGGCGTCACGGCGGAGCGGCGTGCAACGGCGCTTGCGGCCCTTGCCCTCGCATCGGACATGCGCTCCGGCGCCTAGGACGATGTCGTCGCGCCGGAGCGATGTCAGCTCGGAGACGCGCAGGCCCGTCTGCACGAAGACGAGGAGCAGCGTTCGATCGCGCCGGCCAAGCCAAGTGGACTGGTCGGGCGCTGCGACGAGCGCCTCGATCTCTTCGCGCCGGAGGAACTCGATCGTCTTTTTCTTGGAGCGCTTCTGTGGGATCGCGAGAATTCGCTGGCAGCGCAGAGCGTGGGCGGGCTCGTTCATCGCGACATAGCGGAAGAAGGAGCGGATGGCCGCCAGCCGGTTGTTCCTCGTCCTCGTCGTGTTCCTGCGCTCGGTCTCGAGGTCCTCCAGAAAATCCGTCACGAAGGACGGCTCGATATCCTCCAGCGTGAGCTCCGAAGGCGCCTTTCCCAGTCGATCCGTTGCGTGGCGGAGTAGAAGACGAAAGGCGTCTCGATAGCCCGAGATGGTATTGGGGCTCGCGCGCATTTGCCGGAGCAAGCGATCGGTGAAGAAGCTTTGGAGCAGGGCGGCGAACGTGGAGGCGCTCACGGCACATCTCCTGACCCCGACCGTCGGGACCGCTCCGTCGCGAGCCCGAGGAGCTCCGGCACCGCCTGCAGATACCAATAGACCTCGGCTGGCCCCTTATGTCCGAGGTAGGTGGCCAGCTTGGGGATCTCGCGATCGACGTCCGCGCCCGATCGATACCAATCAAGGAGCGTGGAGACCGCGAATCGATGCCTCAGATCGTGCAGCCTTGGCCCGCTACCGCGGCGATCGTCGACGGCGGGTGACCGGAGCCCGATCATGCGGGAGACCGTGATGAAGTTGTCATCCGAAGACCCCGCCGTGATCCGCCGACTGCGCTCGGAGACGAAGAACGCCGGCACCCTCACGCGGGGCAAGATGGCGTCCCTCCTCCCGGCGTAGTGCTCGAGAATGTCTTTCGTCGTGGGATGGACCGGAACGAAGCGGGACTTCCCGCGCTTCCCTTCGCGGATGCTGAGAATGCCCGTCCGGAGATCCACATCGTCTCGATCCAGCGCGACCGCCTCGCCAATGCGCATGCCGGTCACTGCGAGGAGCCCGAAGAGGGTCGAGAACGTGTGGCCGCGCAGCCCACTGCCCGACGGAAGCGAGGCGGCAGACCACACGATCTTTTCAACCTCGGCCGTGCTGTAGATGTACGGAGTGGGACGCTGGTACCGACGGGGTAGGAGGCGAGCGGAGGGAATCTCGGTCCGCGGATCCACCGCGCTTCGCCATGCGGCGAAGCGGCGAACCATGGCAAGTCGGTCGGAATGGATGACCGAGCTGGCCTCGGGATCCTCCTGCGCCCATCGGAGCGCCAGTCGGGTCGTGATGTACGTCGCCCCCTCGCGCTCGATGAACCGCACGAACTTTGGAAGCGCCCGAGCCGTGGCATGCAGCTTGAAACCGAGCGCGCGACGGAGGGCCAGGTATTCGTCGAGCGCTTTCGCGAGGCCGCTCATCGCAAGCCTCCGACGCTCGGCCAAGGCTGCGCCAGGGCGCGCAACGCCTCGAAGTCAACCTTCGCGTAAACAGCGGACGAGCCTGGTGAGTGATGCCGCAGGACCTCGGCGATCTCCGACATCGATGCGCCGGATCGGATCATGCGACTGGCGAGGGTATGGCGCAGCAGGTGGGCGCCTCGTACTTGCGGTCGAAGCCCCGCCCTGTGGAGGCTCGTGCGCACGACCGTACTGATCGCTCCTCGTCCGCCGATCGCACGCACCGGCGCGCAGAGCCGTAGAAACACCCGGCGAGTGGGTGTGCTAGCCAGGCGATCGTTGGCGAGGTACGAGCTGAGTGCCTCGCCGACCTCGGACAGAAGAGGAAGGCGGTCCACGACCTGGCCCTTTCCCCGTACGACGATCTCTCCCGACCTCCAACGGATGTCGTCGAGCTCAAGAGCCGCCACCTCTCCCGCGCGCAAGCCGAGACGAACGAGCAGAACGAGGATCGCGCGATTGCGTCTTCCTGCCCGTGTGCCCGGATCGCAAGTGTCGAGCAGACACTCGACCTCCGCGGGCGACAGGTATCGTGGGACGGCTGCCCCATACCTCGTCTGACAGGTCAACGACGCCTGGGAGAGATCCGTCGCGGTCTCACTTTGCACGAATAGGAAACGGCAAAACGAACGCAGCGCGGATGCCAGGTAGGCGACCCTCTTGACCGAGAGGGCCGGAGCGCGGTCCACCAGGTATGTCGCGATGTCCGATGCCGTGAGCGCCGCGAGGTCCACCTCGCCGGAACCGAAGCGGCGGTCGAGGAATTCGCGGACGACAGCGATGTAGCCTTCCACCGTACCCTCGGCAGCGCCCCGCTCCGTCCGCATGTACGCCGCGTAGCGGCGCGCGTGATCAGCAACGGCAGAGCGGTCCGGGCAGACGCATCGCGCTGCGGTCACGCCCTCCGCGCGCAAGTGCGCGAGCATGAGGGAGGACGCGGCACGCCGCCGCTCGCGCTGCGCCCCTCGATGCTCGAGGTACGAATCGACGGCCGACTCGTCGACGCTGCCGACCGAGACATCGTGAGCCGCCATCCACCGGCCGAGATCGGCTGCGAGGACGACGTTGGACCGGAGAGACCACGTCGTGTATCCGAGCTCGACGAGCCGCCTTGTGAACGAGTCCAGCCAGGGGCCAAGGGGACTCGATCTCAGCCGCCGTGCGGCGTTGGGATGGGTGTAGAGCTTCTCCAGCATGTCGTCTCCTCCTTCGCGGCGGAATTGCCTTGAGGAGACAAAGCCTGATTATGCCGCGTCGGACCACGCTCCGATTGGTGCCTCGCCGCGCTCCCAGCGAAGAACATCGACGCACACGGCATAACCGGGGACGCGGAATGATGCTGCTTATGCCGCGCGCGGCACAAGCAGCACTTGGGCGCTCCGCCGATGACGCCGACGCCCTCGGCCGCCCACAGGTGCTCGACGAGCCACCCGGGTCGCGCCTGCGCCCCCAGCTCGACCGACGCGGCGTGGATGACCGGGAGCGGTTCAACTCTGACCATTCTTGCCGCGCCGTCGCGTCTTCTGGTCCTGCTCGGCCTCGCGCTTGCGGTAGCTCTCGCCATCGATGGCGATGATCTCGGCGTGGTGGGTGAGGCGGTCGATAAGCGCCGTAGCGCAAGCCGCGTTCGGAAATACCGTATTCCAATCCGCGAAGGCCAGATTGGTCGTCAGCACGATCGGCCGCCTTTCGTACCGACGACTGACGATCTGAAAGAGCAGATCGGCCGCGCGGTTGTCGTAGGACAAGTAGCCGATCTCGTCGATGCAAAGCACGTGGGGCCGGGCGTAGTGCGTAAGCCGACGCTCCAGCGCACGGGCGGTGTCCTGCTTGTTCAGGTCCAGAAGCAGATCGGACGCCGAGACGAAGAGCGCGCTCTGGCCGGCGAGCACCGTGCCGTGCGCGAGGTTCTTGGCGATCATCGTCTTGCCCACGCCCTGCGGCGCCACGAGCACGACGTTCTCGGCCCGCTCGAGGAAGCCGAGCGACATCACGCGCTCGACCGCAGCTCGGTCGATCTTCTTGGGCCAACTCCAGTCGAAATCGGCCATCGCCTTGAAGCGCCCGAGTTTCGAGCGCGATAGCCGCCTCTCGCAGCTCTTTCGGGCGCGCTCCTGCGCCTCGAGCCGGCCCAGCTCGCTCAAGATCTGCACGACCGACCAGCGCGCCTTGGTGGCTCGCGCGACGAAGTCGTCGAGCTCCTCGGCGATGCGCCACAGCCCCAGCGCCCGCAGCGCCGCGGCCAGATCAATTGCCTTGTTCGTCGTCGTCGTCGTCGTGTCGTCCGAGGGCATCGTATTCCTCCAGTCGGTGGGGGCGCACGCGCAGTTCGCGTACGCGCGGGTCGTCGGGAAGCTCGACGCGCACCGGTGGGGCGAGGCCCCGGGCGCGTCGGCGCTGTTCCAGGATGTGGGCCACGGAGCCGGCGCCGAAGGCCTCCCTCGCCAGGGCGTCCACCACGGCCGCGCGAAGCTCCTCGGCGCCGTAGTCGTCGAGCAAGGACAAGAGCCGCGAGGTCGTCGCCCCGAGGTTGTCGCCGCGCGGCGCCAGCACGTCGAAGAGGCCGTCGGTCTCCGGAACGGCCACGCGCAGACGGTCGCGTCCCTTCAGCTCGCGGGCCGCATGCTTGTAACGGACCAGCCCTTCGACATGGCGGGGATCCTCGACGACTTGCCCCGTACCCCACGACCGCGCGTGCCGCGCGATCTCACGATCGGGCCGGTCGAGCAGCCGCACCGTCGTCAGGCTGGCCACCAGCGTGAGCGGCATGCCCTTGAGCGTGTGCGGGATCGAATAGAGGTTGCGATCGAAGTGCACATACGGCGTCTTGCCAGACCGGACGACGCGTAGCAGATCGGCCTCGAAGGGGTGTGTGGGCAGCGCCAGCAAGTACGCTCGTTCGCGGGCGAGTGCCTCGCCCACCGTCATGGTCTCGTCGCCGGGACAGCGCCGTGCGTGCGCGACCTCTTCGCGCCACGCGCGAAACTGCGTGTTCAGGTCGTCGACGTCCCGGAAGCTACGCGCCGCGAAGAAGCTCGTGCGAAGGTACTGAATCTGCCGTTCCACGCGGCCCTTCTCGTTGCCTCGCCCCGGCGCGCACGGGCGCGGCGCATAGTGGTAGTGGCCGCAGAGCTCGAGCAGGCGCGGGTGAAACTGGATCGCATCACCGCGCCGCGAGAGTACCGCGCTCTTCAAGTTGTCGTAGAGCACCGCCCGGGGGACACCGCCGTAGTAGCCGAAGGCGTCGAGGTGGCCGCGTACGAAGCTCTCCATCGTTTGATCCAACGTGAAGAGCGCGTGGATGGCGCGCGACCACGAGAGCACCATCACGAAACAGGACAACGGACGGCGCGCTCGGCCCGTGCCCACCCATCCGAAGCAGCCCCAGTCGGCCTGCGCTTGCTCGCCCGCCATCACCCGCAGCCGCAGGTACGCCTCTTCGGTCCGCGCCGGCCGCATGCGGCGCACCACCCGCCGCAGTTGCACTTGCGAGCCGGTGTACCCACGTGGACGCAGCATCTCGAAGAGGCGCGTCGACCGAAGCCGCGGATACGTCGCCAGCGTCTCCCGGATGAAGGCCAGGAACGTATCGACCTTCGTCGGCCGCGGTCGCGCCAGATGCGCCAGGAAGCGCTCCGCCTCGATCGCCCGCCTCACCGTGTCGGGGTGGACCGACAGCGCCGACGCGATCGTGCCGACCTTCCAGTGCTCGGCGTAAAAGAGTCGACGGATCTCCGCCCGCTGCTCGGCCGAGATCATCGCGTCGCCCCCTCGGCGTGCCCCTCAAAGCCGGCGGCGCATCGCGCGGCTCGGCCACCAGCGCACGAATCGGCTCGCTCGGCCGCACACGACGCACCGCTGCGCTGCACGCAGGTGCAGCGACTCGCCATCCTTGTTCCCATCGGCGGTCTCCTTGGACGCGACGATGCGCTCCGGGGCCTCCGGGCGGGAACCTTGATCCGTCACGCCGCCGCGACGGCGAGCGCGCAGCTCACGCATGGCGGCCCGATGATCCGCTCGCCCCTCCGGGCTGCGCTGGTGACGGGCACGGGCCTCGCGCCGGCTCCGGGCGCGGCCGCGCGACCGGCATGCCTCACCGCAGTACGCGTGACCTCGATCGCAGCAACGGCAGATGAAGAAGACGGTTCCGCACCACGCGCACGGACGCATCCGCAACGCGTCTTGGTCGTCTCGGGAAGGATGTCGCCGAACGAGCTCGATTTGAGATCGTTACTGCGGATCGCGAAGCAGTGCGGGCGCCGGCCGATTTGGGTCGAGCCGACGGATCGCCTTGACCAGGCGCGCGCGGCAACAGTCGCAGTAGTGGCCCTCGCCTAGATCGTCCATCAGCATCACCGCCCGGCGGTACTGTTCTGCCGCGACGTCACCCGAACCTCTCGCCTCGTGCACCTGACCGAGACGCTCGATTGCCAGAGGCTCGTCGGGATACTCCGACTCGAGCTGGCGAGCTGTCGCCTCAGCCTCGGCGTACCGTCCGGCGTCGATCTGTTCGAGCACCCGCTCGGCGAGCCCGTCGACTTCCTCCAACGCCCGTGACTCCTGCAAAACCTCCCGCGCCCGCTCCAGCACCGCAGCGGCGACCGTGGGCCCTTCGTCCACTTCCGCAGCCTGTCGCTCGCTCTCCGCTCTTAGCCGTTCTGCCCGCTCCTCAGCCTCCACTCGTTCGAGACAGCATCGCTTGAACTTCTTGCCGCTGCCGCACGGGCACGGATCGTTGCGTCCGACCTTGGCCATCGCCCGGTGCTCCTACCCGATCTCCAACCGGGCTGCACTGGTCGGCGTTCGGTTCATGTTCCGCCGCTTCTTCGTGAGCGCCGACAGTCTGAGCGCCCGGCGGCGCCACGAAGTAGGTGACGGCCTCCCCGGGAAGCGCTTCGTTCGTGCGGCAGGCGCCCACACGTGCTCACGACGGGGCGCCCACCGGTCTCTCTTGGGCTCGGCTGCGCGTGAACAGGCCTCGGCGCATTCCCAGACGGATTGCACAAGTTGAACGGGACAGAGACTTCACGGCACGTAGCGCCCCTCGAAGACGAACTCGCTCGTACTCTTGCGGGTTGTAGGCTGCTCTCTTTCGTACAAGTCGGCGGGAAGCGTCTCGCGCTCTCCCGGATAGCCGATTGCGATGCCGGCGACCGATTCGAATTCTTCGGCCGGCACGCCGAGCACCCCATAGGCATTCTCGTGATGGATGCCGCCCATGGCCCGAGCCGAAAGGCCAAGCTTGTGGGCTTGCAGGGCCAAAGACTGCCACGCAGCGCCCGTGTCGAAGGCGGCGGTACGAATCGGCGCGCCCGTTTGCGGGTGGCGTTTGCGCGCAAACACGAACACGAGCAGTGGCGCGCGCGCCGCCCAGCGCTGGTTGGTCTCCTTCAGAAGCGTGCGCGCCATGGCGAGAGTCTCGAATCGGTTCGCGTACACGAACAGCCACGGCTGCAAGTTGCTCGCGGAAGGAGCCCACCGGGCCGCCTCGAACAACGTGGCGATCTGATCCCGTGTCAACGGACGATCCGACAGTGCGCGGTGCGACCACCGCTCCAGAAAGAGCGTGTCCTTGCGGCACGGCTGCGGGGCGGGGAGTACGAGGGGGGGGTCTGGCGGGGGGCGTGCGAGAGGGGCAGGTCGCGGCGGGCGGCGGTGGCATTCGGCAACAGTGCGTGAAGTCG
>JBEKOY010000160.1:0-10807 GCA_049521295.1 Polyangiaceae bacterium
GAAGGGGCTTGCACACGGACCCCACCCAACGTAGCGGCACCATCGGCGAGATCGACGTGACTGTCGGTCAGGTCGACCTCACCTTCTCGCACGGAACCCGATTCGATCCGGATCGTGCCTTGCGCGTTTGCGCCGATGCGATTCGCGCCGCGCGCCACGGACAGGTGGCGAATGGCGAATTCGATTCGGCCGTGCGCGGTCTGGTCGCCAAGACGACCTTCGAGGGTGGCCTCTGCGCGAACCGCGTCGGAATCCACCCTCACGCCGGTAGGAACGAGGGGGCCCAGAAACGCCACAGTGGGCGCACGCGCCCCTTTCATCTCGACCGCAAAGGAGGCGGCCTCGACGGAAGGGTTTGCCAGATCGAGCTCGGGACTCGCCAGCCGGAGCGAAACCGCAGCGGCGTGGCCCAGATCCACGTCGCGCCGGGCGATGGAGAGGCTGGACAGCTGGACATCGAGTTGCGAGGCAGCCGGGTCGCCATCGACGTGCATTTCGGCCACGGCCCTGGCGCGCAAAGACATGTCTGCGACAACGACTTCGGCTTCTTCGATCGAAATCCGACCGCGCGAGCCCGCTCGAAGCACACCGGTTTCGACGCGGAGCCCCAGCTCGACCGGACCTTCGCCGTGTTCGACGCGCCACGACGGGCTAGGGCCAAACGCACGGGTCAGCTCTGCCGTGTCTGCGGATCCTCGGACGTCGGTGTTCGCCGAGACGTACCGCAGGATTTTCAGGCCACCGGCCTTCCTCAAGTCGAACGGATGCACGGTCGCCGCGACGCTGCCGTGCAGACCGGTGAAGAGCCGGCTCGCGAGCCCGTAGGAGACGTCGAGCGTTTCGATGTCGATCGCGGCCGGCCCGATTTCGAGCCACCGCAGCGGACGAAAGACCCAGCGTCCGCGCACCCTGAAGTCACCCGCGTAGCGCAGCGTCTGGACCCAGATCTCGCGCACATGCTGTGCGTCGACGTCATCGAGGCGGACGCTCCAGAGCTTGTAGGTGGCGTCTGTGAGCGGAGGCGCGGGCGGTCCCGTCTCCAAATAGGGCGGATCGGAGAAGCCGGCAACGGGCGGCAGTGCGGCCACGACCTCGGGCGTGGCCTCCGTCGGTTCGATCCTCAGCCGGATGCGCATCGAAAGCCCGGACCCTCGGACATGGGTAGCGTGAAACTGCCGGTGCAGAAGATCCAAGAAGTGCACGCGAAAGTCGCAGACGTCGATCCTCAGAATCCACTGCACCGCGCCGTCGCTGCCCCGAATGCTCAGGCCTTCCACGTGAATGCTGCCGGGCAGAATCGAATACGCACGTGCGTACTCGACACGGATCTGGTCCGGCGAAAAGTTGATCGCGCTTCGAAACCAGCGCGTTCCGAGAAACGCATTCATTCCGACGAGGTACGCGAGAATCAGACTCGCACACACTCCGAGGATGATTGCGAACACTCTTCTGCGCGGCCTTTCCGGGCGCGCAGCCTTCGAGGTCTGGGGTCCACGCCGCTGGTTCGACGGCGCGCAGTCGCGTAAGTCCACTTCCTCGGGGGAGCAGGAACTGGGCCGACCCACTCCGTCGCGCCCGGTTCGTGGCCGTGCAGGGCGATCACGGTTTGGGCGATGACGTCGATTCCGGACTGGGCAAGACGCGAAAAAAACGGCCTGTCCGCTTTGCAAATTGCAAGGTCTGCTTCGGGCCGGTCACTCGGCCCTGCGTCGTCCTGACGGATTGCAGCTTGCTCTCTCAAGACGCGTTTCGCGTCGCGTGCGCGAGGCTGCCGTATCGCTCGGCATAGACGTGCGCGAACTCGGCCCCGAAGAACAGAATGAGGCAAGCGAGATAGATCCAGGCGAGCAGGCCGAGCATGCCGCCGACGGCACCGTATGCCGCGTAGCTGCCGAGGTGTGCGAGGTACCAAGCGAAGAGGCGCTTGATTGCCGTGAACAGCGTTGCCGCAACGAGGGCGCCGCCCCAGACGTCCCGCCACGCGACCGCGGTTTGCGGGATCATGCGGTACAGGGCGGCAAAGAAAGCGGTCAGCAACGCGATCGACACGATGGCATCGGCCACGAGCCATAGAGTCGGACTGCGTACGATCTCGCTTGCCGCGCTGCCGACGGCGCTGAGGGCTGCGCTCACGACGAGCGAAAGCAGCAGCGCGATCGCGACGCCTAGGACGACCAGAAAGGACAGCGCTTTGTCGCGGACGGCCGCGAGCAGCATCCGCCCGATCGAGGTCGTCGCGGGCGCTTGGACGCGCCAAATGAGATCGAACGTGGCCTGCAGCTCCGAGAATACCGCGCTGGCGCCGAAGATCAGAGTGATCGCACCGACCACCGCGCCGATCCCCCGGGCCCTCGCGTGGGTTTGCATGCTCGAAAGCGTCTCGTCCAACAACGGCCGCATCTCGGGCGCGCCAAACTTCAAGGCGCCGTCGACGAGTCGACTGCGCATGTTCGCGTCGCGTCCCAGCGCGAAGCCGACGCCTGTGACGCAGAGGAGCAGGAGAGGAAATATCGAAAAAAAGGCGTAATAGGAGAGCGAGGCGCCGAGTCGGTAACACCGGTCATCCGACCAACGGCCCGCCGCGTCCTGGAACAAGGAGACCAGCCGCCGGATGAATCTCGCATCCTGCGGGGCTCGCGCAAGGCCGATCGGCGCGGTGACGGAGCTCAAGAGATCACGCGTCGTGCAAGGCGCATGCTCAATCGTGGGTAACGCCTGCGACGGTACAGTCGCGACACGGCGCGTCTAAGACTGCGACCGTCGAGCCCCACCCATTGCGCGTTTGGACGTGGGCGCCGCGAGGCAAAGTGCCAACGGCCACCTCGCCGAATGCAAAAGCGAATCGACGGATGCGGCGGACGTTCGTCGATGGCGAACGGCGAAAAGCCGCCCGCGCCTCCATACGGCCGCGCCGGCACGGACCTTGCGCTCGTCGCCGTCGACGGGATTGGAAAATGCACATCATGTCTCGTCACTTATTGGCCGCTTGCTGCAAGGGTCGAGTGCATCGCGACGAGCGCGGGTTCGCCATCCTGGCGCGCCTTCCCAACCGATCGAACATGCAAGAGACAGAAAGACAGGAATGGACCATGAACTGGAATGCAATGACGAAAGCGTGGCTTCGCGCCAGAGCGCTGCTGGGATCGAAAGCCAGAGCCTTTTATCGCGCCATATCCGAAGAGTGGCTCGCCAAATTCCGGCTGAAAGCGCATTACACCAACCGCAGGAGTCTGCCATGATCGCGTCGATCGTTTCGCGATCTACGACGTCAGCGTTCGTGCTCGCATCCCTCGTCCTGGGCTGTGGGGGCGGCATGGCCGCTCCGACGCAGCGTTTGGCGAACGAGCAGTCCGCCGAACGCAGCGCCGTTGAGCTCGGGGCCCCCAATCTGCCCCAGGCGCAGCTGCATCTGCAGCTCGCCCGTGAGCAGGCGGTTGCGGCCAATGGGGCGATTCGCGACGGCAACAACGAAATGGCCGATCGTCTGCTCGCTCGTGCGACCTCGGACGCCGAGCTCGCCATTGCTCTGACGCGTGAAGAGAACGCCAAAGTCGCGGCGCAAAAGGCTTCGACTCAATCGAACAATCAACAAATCACCAACGCGAACACGAACGCGAATGCGAACCTGGGAGCACGGCCATGACAACGCTTCGAAGTACGGGTGTCCTTCTCGCGATTGCGACCACCGCGGGCTGCGCCGCGTCGATCCCGCCGCAAGATCTCGTTACGGCGCGCGCGGCCTACGCCCGCGCGAACCATGGCGTTGCGGCCACGTTCGATCCTGCCGACGTGCACGCCGCCGGGGAATCGCTCGATGCGGCCGAGCAGTCATTTGCCAAAAATGGCGCAAGTCCTCAGACCGTCGACCTCGCCTACGTCGCCGGCCGCCGGGCCGAGATCGCGGAGGCGCGCGGCATAGCCATGCAATCGGCAGCCGAGCAGCAGGCCATCGTCGGGAACATGCACGACGCACAGACGGCGCAAGTGGCCGCGACCTCCGCGCAGCTCGGCCGCGCGAACGTGCAAATCGCTCTTCAGGGGCAGGCGCTGCAGAATCAAGACCAACAGCTGCAAACCGAGCGCGAGCGACGCGCCGACGCCGACCAACGAGCGGCCAAAGCGGCCTCCGATCTCGCCGCGTTCGCGTCGGTCAAGCAGGAGGCGCGCGGCATGGTGATCACCCTGTCGGGCAGCGTTCTGTTCGCGTCGAATCGGTCGGATCTATTGCCGAGTGCGCAAGCCAAGCTGAATGACGTCGCCAAGGCGCTTACCAAGCAGGACGCGGAATCGAAGATCACCGTGGAAGGCCATACCGATTCGCAAGGGGATGCGTCCTACAATCAGGAGCTGTCTCAGCGGCGCGCGCAAACCGTACGCGACTACCTCGTCTCGCAGGGCATGGCCGCGGACCGAGTGACGTCCGAAGGTTTCGGACTCACACGCCCCATCGCCGACAATTCATCGCCCGAGGGTCGCGCAAACAACCGGCGGGTCGAGATCGTCGTCCAGCCCCCACGACCGGCCATCTAACTCCTGGCGTTCATCGTGGCGTCCCGCACGGCCGGCGATCTCATCCTCCGATGCACCCTGTCCCGAGGCCCGGTAACCCGACCACGCCATACACGCAATGGCACGGCATGCCAATTGCTGTTTCTTCGGTCATGAGCATACCGGCGCCGGCCCCCTCTTCGCTCCGCAAGAGCATCCTCGTCGTGGACGACGACGACGAGATGCGCGCCGCGCTCTCGGCTCTTCTATCCTGCACGTACGGCGTGACGGTCGCGGTCGACGGCATCGACGGCTGTGAAAAGGCGCTCGAGCGGCAGCCGGACCTCATCATTGCCGACGTCCGGATGCCGCGCCTCGACGGCGTCGCCATGATTCGTCGCATCCGCGAGTCGGAATCGCTGCGCAGCGTGCCGGTCATCTTTCTCACCGGTCAGATGTCGGCGCAACAAGTCACCGATGGATTGTCCGTCGCCCCGTTTGCGTACCTAGCGAAGCCGACCGACCCCGGCCTTCTCCAGAAGCGGGTGAAAAGGGCGCTGAGCGGTGACTGATTTCACGGGCGCCCGATTCGGTGCTTTGCGATCCCATTCGAGGATACACTCCACGTATGCTCCACGACTTTCTAGCTGGAAATAGGGGGGCGATCGTCGCGAGGACCCGTGCAAAGGTCTCCGCAAGGCTTGCGCCACGCGCGACCGAGGAAGAGCTCGCCAGCGGCATTCCGCTTTTTCTGGATCAGCTCACCGAGACGCTGCGGCTTCTTCGACCGGCTAGTCACGCGATAGCGGAAAGCGCCAGCCACGCGATGGCCGAGAGCGCCACGAGGCACGGTCGGGAGCTTCAGATGAGGGGGTTTACCGTTGCCCAGGTCGTTCACGACTACGGCGACCTCTGCCAAGCCGTCACCGAGCTGGCCGCCGAGTCGAAGGCGGCGATTACGGTCGACGAGTTTCAAGTGTTCAATCGATGCCTCGACGATGCCATCGCCCAGGCTGTGACGGAGTACACGCGCACCCGCGAACAGACGATCACCGACGAGGGTATGGAACGTCTAGGCAATCTCTCGCACGAACTTCGCAATTCCCTGGGAGCTGCGATGTTGGCATTTCAGACTCTCAAAACCGGCAGTGTCGGTCTCGGGGGCAGCACGGCCGCCGTTCTCGACCGCAGCCTGCGTCGAGCCTGCGCAGTCATCGACTCCTCCGTCGCTCAGGTGCGCCTGGAATCGGGGACGCGGGCCGTGGAGCGGGTTTCGATGCGCGAGTTCATCGAAGAGGTCGAGGTGGGCGCTTCGATGGAGGCAAGTGCCCGGCATCTGACGCTCACCATCGCGCCCGTCGCGCCGGGGCTCGACGTGGCGGTCGACCGGCAGCTGCTGGCGGGGGCGCTCGTCAACATCCTGCAAAACGCGTTCAAGTTCACGCGTGCCGAGAGCCATGTCGTGCTCACGACCTCCGCGACCGCGGAGCGGGTCGCGATCGCCGTTTCGGACGAGTGCGGAGGATTGCCGCCCGGCAAGGCCGAAAGTCTTTTTCGGCCGTTCGCGCAGCGGAGCCCAGACCGTAAGGGGCTGGGCCTCGGCCTCTCCATCAGTCGAAGGAGCGTCGAAGCCATTGGGGGCGAGCTCGGCGTGAGGGACATTCCGGGCACGGGATGTGTTTTCACCATCGACCTGCCCAGACTCTGACCGGGGGTCGCGAGGGACCTGATCGGTCGGGTCGGTGGGTCATGCCCGCTCGAACGGGATGGTGGCGCGAATCGTGCGTAGGTCGGAGGGCACGATGCAAAAGATCAATACGGTCGTGGCTGTGTACGCGACTCATCCGCAGGCGGAAGAAGCGCTGCGCGCCTTCCAGAACACCGGCTTCGACATGAAGCTGCTCTCAATCGTGGGAAAGGACTACCACACCGAGGAGCAGGTGATCGGCTTCTACAACGCGGGCGATCGCATGAAGTTCTGGGGCAAACGCGGTGCGTTCTGGGGGGGCTTTTGGGGCCTGTTGTTCGGCTCGGGCCTGTTTCTTATCCCCGGTCTCGGCCACCTCATCGTGCTCGGCCCCATGGTGGGCTGGATTGTTGGGGCGCTCGGTGAGGCGGCTGTCGTAGGCGGCTTGACGGCGCTCGGCGCGGGCCTCTACAGCATCGGCATTCCAAAGGACAGCATCCTCAAGTACGAGACGGCGCTCAAGGCCGACCATTTCGTGGTCGTTGCCCACGGCACGGTCGAACAAGTCGGTGCGGCAAAGCGCGTCCTCGAGCGGACCGGGGCGCTGTCCGTCGAACCGCATCTCGCTCTCGGTACGGCCTGACATCGCTCAAACAGACCGCCGCAGCAAGCTTTTGAACAGGCCGTGGGCGGCGCCGAGCAAGGGCGCCGCACACATCGGGCACCGGTCCGTGAAGTTCTTCCGTGCGCCACCGCCCGGCCGTACTCTGGGCGTCCACGCCTTCGGACTGGAGACATCCGTCATGACCATCGCCGATATCATGTCCACCCGCGTGGTGACGGTAGGCCCCGATCAAGACCTGCTCGCGGTTCGCAACCTTTTCGCCGCGCACCGATTCCACCACCTTCTGGTGGTCGAACAAGGGCGCCTCGTCGGGGTAATCTCCGATCGCGACCTGCTGCGCGCGATGAGCCCGTTCGTCGACACGCTCGCCGAGCGGCCTCAAGACCTCGCGACGCTCCGACGGAAGGTGCACCAGATCATGTCGCGCAACCTGGTCGTGGCGAAACGCAGTGACTCGGCGAAAGACGCGGCCGCCTCGATGCTGGCTCACGCCGTCTCGTGCCTGCCGGTCGTGACCCACGACGGCCGGATCGAAGGGATCGTGTCGTGGAAAGACCTGTTGCGCTCGCTTCACGGAAAGCTGACGTGACGAAGGCCGGACGGATGGCCGCGCTCTTCGGTCTTGATTCGGTCCGCTATTAGTGAAATATTGCTGTTGCGAGCCATTCCGTTATCGTTGAATTTTCATCGTGCCGCCGCGCCAACCGAGCAGCTCTTTGCCTTTTCTTAGCGCGGTCGCGGTACAATTCCACAGCTCATGGGCTCTCTGCCTTGTCCTAACGCGGTCGCGGTACAATTCCACCGGCGAACACAAGGGGGTTAGTTTTTTCGCGCCACTGGGACGAACGTGTTCGCGCAACCGCCAAAAAATATGGTGAGGATAATGAGAAAGTTTACCGTTACTTATGGGGTCCTGTTCGCTGTCGTAGTGGCCGCGTGCGGGGGGAGCAACAGCGAAACCACGATGACGGGGGAGGACGGCGGCAGCACCAGCTCGAGCCTCAGCACGGGCACGGGAGCCAGCACGTCCTCGACCACCTCGGCGGGCACGTCGTCTGCGACCTCTGCCGCGAGTTCGAGCGTTTCGGGAACCTCGACGAACACCGAGGCGTCCGAGGATGCCGGCGGGGACGCCACCCTGACCTCAAACCAGACCTCTACGGGAACGGGCTCCGAGACGAGCACGCCAACAGGCACCGGGACGGGGACGGGGACGGGGAACTACACGGGGTCTGGCACGGTGGTGGCGACCGGGAGCGAAAGCGGTGTAACCACCTACTCCGAGACGGCCGTGGGCACCGTGACGCGGACGGACATCGTCACCGTGACCGAGACCGCCGCGGGCACGGGGACCCATACCGGCACGTTCACCGAGACCGCCACAGCTACCGGAACGCACACGGCCCCCGGCACCATCACCGTTACCGACACGGGCACGGGCACCTACACCCGCACCGAATTTGGAACCGTCACGCGAACCGCGTCCGAGACCGTCACGCATACGGCCGCGGGCACCGGAACCCACACCGGAACCTTCACGGACATCGGTACGGCCACGGAGACTCGGACGGGCATCGGCACGGTCACCGGGACGGCCATCGATACGGGGACCCGCTCGGGCCCCGGCACGATCACGCGAACCGGGTTCGCCACGGACACCGTCACACGGACCGCTCACGACACGGGAACCGACACGGGGACGTTCACGCGAACCGGGTTCGGCACCATGACGGTCACCGAGACCGGCTTCGCCGGCTTCGGCGCGGGCCTGTAAAGCCAGGCGACGCACACACACAATAGGAAAAAACCATTGGGGTCGCTCTCGGAATGGGGCGGCGCCGGGCCCACGGTCCAGCGGTAGGCAATGCCACCCGTTTCCTTGGGCCTCCCCGCGACCGCGACCGCAACCCCCCTCGACCGCGACCGCGACTCCCTCGACCCCGACCCCCCGACCTCGACCCCGAGCTCGACCTCGACCCCGAGCTCGACCTCGACCTCGACCTTACCTCGACCTCGACCTCGGCGACCTCGACCTCAACCTCGACCCCTTAGGTCTAATGGGTCTGCTTGTGCGGTTCGCGAAGAGCGTCCTGCTCGTCGATGGGAATGCGGACGGTGTCTCGCAGCGCCTGCGCCAACCCGCGCGCATCGACGTGGGTCATCTCTCGGTCGACCGTCGCCAGAAGGTGGCGCTGAAGCTCGAGCGTGAGCTCGCGCTTCATCAAGCCGACGAAATGAGGCGGCGCGACGAGCACCCATCGACGAAAGCGCGCCGATCGCATCGCTTGGTCGAGCGTCTGGCCCAACGAGTGGGCGAAGCGCGCGTGCTCGACCTCTTTGGGTGACGACGCGGGTGCGAGGGCGTTGTGGTGCACCGATCGCCCCTCGGAGGATCGTGTCCCCGAGCGATCGCTCACGAGGTCACTCGTCTTGCTTCGGGATTCTTCGTGAGAAACCTCGCTCACCAAGAGCCACGCGGAATCGGCCCCGCCCACCTCGAAAAATCTGGCCTTCGCCGAATCACAAACCAGAACCCAGACCGTATTCATGGGCCACCTCTTGTGCGGGTCGTCGAAGGCTGGTCGCGCGACCGTAATGATCCGAACTCCGAGACGCGCACTTTATCGCGTACCTTAGGCAATTCGCAAAACGGGATGCGCCCAGTGGGAGCTGCCCCATCGTCGTTCCTTCCGGGCGATCGATTCCAACCCCGCCATGATGACCGTGGCAAACGGCCGGGTCGCCGGCCCTTTTCTTCGCGCACCATCCCGCAAATCGTCTTCGCGCACCATCGCGCCAATCGGTGGGCCGGCCCATCGGCTTCTTCACGGCGACGCCAAAGCCCGACCCGACTTGCCCACTTGGTTGGCGCGCGAAGTGCGAAGAACACTCGGCCGACCGCGACCGGCACAGTGATTGCCTCTAGGTGCGGAAATATGCACGTGAAAAATCTATTTTCGATGCTCTCGGTACGGTGCGGCAGTCTCGGCCTGATGCTCGGCGCGGGCATCGGTGTCGTCGCGTGCGGCGGCGGCTCGGCCCGTAGCGCTCCCGCGACGAGCGCGACGAGCTCCCCCGCGGACGACGAGACGACGGCCGATCTGACGGAGCACCACCGCTACCACCATCATGGCGGCATCACGCTCTTCATCGCGATGAGCCTCGATACCCTGGGTGTCTCGCCCGAGCAGCAGGCCGGCGTCGAGAGAATTCGCAGGGACCTGTACGCTCGAATGGAACCCGCCCGAGCCGCCGAACAAAACCTCACAGCGACGCTGGCCAACGGAATCGCCACGGGCAGCGTTGACACAGCGGCGGTGGACGCCGCCTTGGCGCAGCTGGTCGTCGCCGCCGCCGCCGTACAGGCGGCCTCCGCGGTCCCGTTGAACGATCTGCATGCCCTGCTCACGCCGCCGGAGCGAGTCGCGCTCGTCGACAAAGTACAGGCGCATTGGGCGGTCTGGCAGAAGGCGAACGCGGATCAGGCCGGGGCGGTGCAGACCGAGGGCGACTACTTCACCCGGCTCGCGACCGACCTCGGCCTCACGGCCGAGCAGGTGGGAAGGATCCGCGCCGGCCTCGCCGACGAGTCGAAGGCGGCGCCGCCGTTCGACCCTCAAGAAGTCTCGACGGTTCTGGTTGCGTTCGGCGATGCGTTCCGGGGCGACCACTTCGACGCCGTCGCGTTCACGACGGCGCGCGGGGCGAACGCCCATATGGTCGGCTGGGCCGCGGCGCACATGGCGCACTTCCTCGAAGCCGTGAGCCCCGTGTTGACCGCGGACCAACGCGCCAATCTAGCGCAAAGGCTTAGCGAGCACGCGAGCCACAACCCAAGCGCCGAGGCGAGCCCATGAGCCGAGTGAAGCAGACAAGAATCGTACGGAGTGTCGCCTGCGCGTTCGCCCTCGGAGTGACTGTCGTCGGAACGGCGGGATGCGGCATGGAAGTGGGAGCCGACTATCCCGCGGGCTACTACGGCGACTACCCGTCGGACGCGTATATCG
>JBEKOY010000161.1:0-10698 GCA_049521295.1 Polyangiaceae bacterium
CGGAGAACGAGGCGAGCGTTCTCGCGCGCGTCCTGTGCGCCGAGGTGCCGGAGCCGAGCTCCATCGTGGCCGAGCTGCCGGGCACGTTCGACCGGGTCGTGTTGCGCGGCCTCGAGCGCGATCCGGCAAAGCGCTACTCCACCGCGCGCGAGATGGCGGTCGACCTCGACGCGTGCCTGGGCATGGCGTCGCCAACCGAAATTGGCGAATGGGTTGAAGCGACGGCCGCCGACGAGCTTCGTGAGCGCGCGTCGCACATCGCGGAAATCGAGCGGTCCGCCTCCGAAGCCGTGGACCAAGATCGGCTGGCGGCCTCTCGTGACGGCGTCGGAGCGTCGACCGGCGTTGCCCGGCGGTCGCCCGAGATTCAAAGCCTTGTCTGGGGCCGAACAACCCCGCGAGACGATTTGGCGCCACCGTCCGCGCGCACGCAGCCGGACGTCTCCCAAGTCTCCAGCTTGTCGCTTGCCCATGCGACCGTGCCATCCGGCAAGGGCCGTACGCACAAGGTCGTGTCGACCCTGCTCATTTCGGCGAGCGCGCTCGTTCTGCTTCTCGGGCTCGTCGTATTTTCGCAAACGCGCGCGGTCGGTTCCCTGTCGCCCGCAACGCGCTCGGTCGATCCGACGGCGAAGAGCGGCCTTGCACCGCCTGGCAACCAGCCGGTTATCGTGCACGGTGCACCGCCGCCGGCCGCGGCAACATCGAGCGTGCCGGCGTCGTCGGCTTCCGCGACGGCCCCTCCTTCGGCGCCCCGCGCACCGGCTCCGCCGCCGCCCGCGCGAGCGCAGCCGTGGAGAGCCACCCCTCCGGCCGTGACCAGCGTGCCCGCTCCGGCCCCCGCAAGTGTGTCTGCGCCGGGCGAGTGCAACCCCCCATACACCGCTGACGCCAAAGGCCACATTCATTTCAAGCCGAACTGCTTGTGATGCGCGATCGCCGTTCGAGCCCGCGGTGGGCGACAGCCATGGTTCGACCGATCCGTGCGGCCCATGTCGCATCGATGATGGCGCTCGCCGTTGTGCCCGCGGTCAGCAGGGCCGACGACACGACGGCCAATAAGACGCCGCGCGACAAGGAGGCGTGCATCGCGGCCGCCGAGCAGGGTCAGAGTCAGCGTGACGACGGGAAATATCGCGCGGCCCGCGCGGCGTTTGTTCGTTGCTCGGCCGACTCGTGTCCGCGCGTCATCGTCGAGTCGTGCACCAAGTGGCTGCACGAAATCGACGAGAACGCGCCGACCATCGTGCTCGGCGCCAAGGACGAACAGGGTACGGATTTGACTGACGTAGCGGTGACCTTCGACGGCGCGCCGTTCGCTACCCTTCTCGACGGCAAGCCGGTCGAAGTCGACACTGGAGAGCACGTTTTGCATTTCGAGCGCCGGGGCAGCATGCCTGTGGACCAGAGGATCGTTCTTCGCGCCGGAGAGAAGGCACGCGGGGTCAGCGTGACGCTCAAGGTGGCGAATGCCACCGAGCCATCCACATCGACTTCGGCGGCACCGTCCGGCGCTGAGCCGGTCGAAGCGACGCACGAGCGGGCTTTATCGGCCCGTCACGTCGTTGCCGGTTCGCTGGCCCTCGGCGCCCTCGCCGCCGTGGCCACCGGCATTTTTTTCTCTCTTGCCGCGCATCAAAACCAGACGGATGCCGCGGCGATCCGAACGACGCTCGGCCCGATCGACGCCTGCACGGTTGCGACGAGCGACACGACAATCGCCATGTGCGCCTCCCTCGGCAATAAGGTCGACACGCAACACGCCGACCTGAACGCGAGCACGGCGCTCTTTGCGGCCGGGGGTGCACTGGTCGCCGGCGCCGTCGTCACCTGGCTGGTCTGGCCCAGCGGCCGGTCAACGGCCCCCTCCACGACCACCGGTGCGGCGGTCGTTCCCTTGCCGGGCGGTGCGGCATTGGACCTGTCGGTCGGATTCTGAGGTCGGGGTGGCGTTCGCGCTCTGCGGTTTCTCCGCGGGGGACAGCGACTCGCGGCGGCCTCATTCGACCGGGCCGAACGCTGGGCGCACCGTTTCGGCGCAGCCTAGAATTGCGCGATGAACCGCGGGTCGTTTTCGAACAGCAACCGAATGTCGGGGATTCCGTACTGCACGATCGCCACGCGCTCGATACCCATTCCAAATGCGAAGCCAGTCCACCGATCGGGGTCGATCCCGCAGCTCTCGAAGACGACCGGATGGATCATGCCGCAGCCGAGAATCTCGATCCACCCGGTGCGCTTGCAGACGCTGCAGCCTGCGCGCGTCCCGTCCGGCCTTTTGCAAAACGGACAGCCTACGTCCACTTCGGCGCCCGGCTCGACGAATGGAAAGTAGCTCGGCCGCAAACGAATCGGGGTTCCGGCACCGAAGAAGCGCTCGGCGAACTCGGCCAGCACGCCCTTCAGATGGGCCATGCTGACACGCTCGTCGACCAGAAAGCACTCGATCTGGTGAAACATCGGTGAATGGGTGGCATCGTCGTCGCGACGATAAACCACCCCTGGAGCGATGAACGCCATCGGGGGCGGGCGCGTCGACATCGCTCGGATCTGCACGTTGCTCGTGTGCGTGCGCAGCAACGTCCGGGACGGTTCGCCGGCTGGGCCGCCGTCGACATCGACCCAGAAACTGTCCTGCATGTCGGTGGCCGGGTGGTCCGGAGCAAATCCGAGCTTGGCGAAGTTGTTCTCCTCGATTTCGATCTCGGGTCCGTCGTGCACGGCAAATCCTAAGCTGACCAGAACGTCGACGATTTCGTCGCGCACGCGAGAGATCGGATGGGGGTGCCCGCGCGGAGCCGGCTCGCGGCCCGGCAGCGTGACGTCGAACGGCGGAGCCTCGAGCTCGGCGACGCGCCGGAGATGGTCGATTGCGCGCAGGCGCTCTTCGAACGAAGCCTCCACGTCGCGCCGCAGCGAGTTGACGAGTTCGCCGACGGCCTTGCGGTCCTCGGCCGGAACGGACCCGACAGCGTTCAAAATGGCCTTCAACTCGCCTTTTTTTCCGAGAATCTTGGCGTTTTCATCGCGCAGCGACTGCTCCGTGGCCGCCGCTTCGAAGCGTGTCCGGAACGTGGCTCTCAAAACGGAAAGCGAGCGCTCGATCGACTGCCGGATCGCACGGGGATCGGACGTGCTCATGGCGAGAAGCACCGGATTAGCACAGGTGGCAGACGGGCTCGGAGCGAGCCGAGTGCGGCCGTCCGCTCGCGACGCGATTGGCTTCGTGCCGCGCCCGTCCTTACGCTAAAGAAAGAGTCGAGGGTTCGTACGCATGTCCAACACCGCGGGACCGAAGGATCCGAAGGCTGCGGCTTCGACCCGGGTACCCCCGCAGGCGCCGAAGCCGGCGGCCATGCCGAACGCGGCGGCTCCGGTGGTGCTGGTCGTCGACGATGACTCCGCCATTCGCACGATGCTCGTACGCGCGCTCGGAACGACCTACATCGTCTACGAGGCGAGCGACGGCCTGGAGGCTCGCGAATTACTGGATCGCATTCCGACACCCGACGCGATCGTGAGCGACATCATGATGCCGCGGCTCGATGGACTGGGCCTCGCGAAGCTGCTGCGCAAGGATGCGACGCTGCAACGAGTCCCCCTTCTATTTCTCACGGCTCGCGGCTCGCCCATCGATTTGGTGGGCGGGATCAACGCCGGAGCTCGGCATTATGTGACCAAACCGTTCAAGATCACCGAGGTACTCGCGAAGATCGCGACGATGACCAAAAAGCGGTAGATCGCCGATCAGCTCGCGCTGCTCTTCACGATTTCGCCGAAGCCGCCGGCATCGCTCACGGCAATATCCGCCAGAATCTTGCGGTCCAGTCCGATGTCCCTCTTCTTCAGGGCGTGCATCAGCCGGGAATACGTCGTTCCGTTGAGCCGCGCGGCGGCGTTGATGCGCGCGATCCAGAGCCGTCGAAAGTCGCGCTTGCGACGCTTGCGGTGCGCATAAGCGTACACCCACGCCTTCATTACGACTTCCTTCGCGTAGGCGAAGAGACGCGAACGGGCGCTATGATAGCCCTTCGCTGCCTTCAGAATCCGATTGCGGCGGCGGCGAGCCTTGAATCCTCGTTTGGCGCGGGGCATGGCTCGTCCTTCAGCCGTACGGGAGAAGGCGCTTCACGTGCTTCTCCATCGATGTGTGGACCATGTCGTTCTTTCGCAGCCGTCGGAGGCGCTTGCGCGACTTCTCCTGCATCCCGTGATTGCCGCCGGCCTTGGGACGGCGAACGCGGCCTTTGCCCGTGATCCGGAAGCGCTTGGCCGCCGCCTTTTTCGTTTTCATCTTCGGCATGATGCACCTGACCCCGCAAGGCAGCAGGGGGCCGGCAAAATGATGGGAAAGTCGTGCCGTGTCAAGCCAGTGGCCCCACAAATGCGTCGGCGAGGTGCCGCATGGCGACTTCCGCACGGGCCGACGCCTCGGCCACCGTATCGGCCGGGCCGACGGATCCGCATACGTCGAAGTAGAATTTGGCCTTCGGCTCCGTGCCACTCGGTCGCGCGATGATCCGGCTGCCGGAGGCAAGCTCAAGGGATACAACGTTGCTCGAGGGGAGCGCGAGCGCCGAACGCGCCCCGGTGCGAAAATCGACGTGCACGCCCGCTTCGTAATCGGCCATCCCGACGACCGCATCGCCGGCTACCTCCGACGGGGGCCGCGCTCTCAGCCCGTCCATCATGGCACCGATCGCCCCACGGCCGCGGGCGCCTTCGCGCGTGATGCTCACCTGCGCGCTCACGGAAACCCCCCAATGCCGAGCGATCTCGTCGAGAACGTCGCAGAGGGACCGGCCTCGCGCCCGGAGCACGGCGGCCATCTCCGCGACGATGAGCGCCGCGGAGATTCCGTCCTTGTCGTAGACCACTGAACCCACGCAGTAGCCGAGCGCCTCTTCGTAGCCGAACACGAACTCGTAGCCCTCGTGCTCGAGCTCGATGGCCCGCTTGGCGATCCACTTGAAGCCCGTCAGAGTTTGTTCGTGGCGCACGCCCATATCCAAGGCGATGCGACCCAGAAGCGGCGACGACACGATGGAGGTGACCACGGCTCGCGGCCGCGAGCTCGCAGGCCTCTCGGTCAACAGATAATGGCCCAGCAGAACGCCAACCTGATTGCCCGTCAGCTGGAGATACGATCGGGTGCGCGCGGCCGCCTCCGGGGTCTCGATGTCGTTCGCTCGCAGCGAAGCGTCCCGTCCCCCGACTCGCCGCGAGACCGCGTCTCGAGCGCCGCCCGTCCGCGAAACGGCGACAGCGAGCCGGTCGGCATCGGGATCGTTGGCGAGCACCAAGTCCGCGCCCACTGTGACGGCCAGCGCCAAGGCGCGATCCAGGGTACCGGGCTCCTCCGGATTCGGAAACGCGACTGTGGGAAACGTCCCGTCGGGCTTGTCCTGCTCGGCAACGCTCAGGAACGACGTAAAGCGCGCAGCCTCGAATGCACGCCGCGCGAGCGCCCCCCCTACGCCGTGAAGGGGCGTGTACACGATCGACAGTCGCCGATCGCCCCCGTTGGGGTGTACCGCAAGCGACCGGACAGCCTCCAGGTATTCGGTTTCGATTTCCGGCGATGCGTCCACGACGCGATGGGCCTGGCGCAAAGCCGAAAGCGAGGGTCGCTCGATGTCGCGAGCCGCAGGGGCCCGACCGATGGCCGCCGAGACGCGGGTGTCGACGGGGGGCGCAATCGGCGCCGCGTCTTCCCAGTACACTTTGTACCCGTTGTATTCGGGCGGGTTATGGCTGGCCGTGATGACGACACCGGCGGCGGCGCCGAGGCGCTTGACCGCAAACCCAACCAGAGGCGTCGGCACCGGGGCGCTGAAAAGCAGAACCCTCAGCCCGGCTGCGGCCAAGATCGCGGCCACGTCGTCGGAGAGCTCCCGACTCATCTTCCGAGCGTCGCCGCCCACCACGACGACACGCTCGTCAGCGCGCGCAACCGTTGCCGAAATCTCGTGCGCAAGCCCCCAGGTCGCACGCGCCACGACGGCACGATTCATCCGATTCGGCCCGGCGCCCATCACGGCTCGAAGCCCTGCGGTGCCGAACTCGAGCGGGCCCGCGAAACGCTCCTCCAGATCGGTCTCGCCCAGGTCCTCGTGGGTGAGCAACGCCCGAAGCTCATCTCGCGTCACGGGGTCGGGGTCGTCCGCGATCCAGCGCTCGGCCCGCACGCGTAAGTCTGCGAATTTCATTGGATGGGGGCGTATAACGGAGCGGAATGCTCCGCTACGCCCTTCGTCGCGTGCTGTGGTCCATCCCCACGCTGCTCGCGACGAGCTTCGTACTCTTCCTGGTCACGACGCTCGCGCCGGAGCCCGCTCCCCCGCCAAACCCGAGCGACACCGCAGCGGCCAACGCGTTCGATCAGGCGCGCCGAGCGCGGTTTCTCGATTTGCCGTCGTTCTTCAACCCGGCGCCTCGTGACGTGCGTTCGCGAGCGCGCCAGGCGCTCGCGGATGTAGCGTCGGGCGGCGCGCGGCACGAGGCCGCGGAGCGAGAGCTGAGGCGCCTCGGGGGTGCGGCATTGCCTTACGTGCTGCCCGAACTCGAAGCCCTGCCTCCCGATGCGCGACGTCGCGTTGCGGTCGCACTGGCACCCGTCGCGCGCCGGATGGAGGTCGCGGACGGGCGCGACCTGACCGAGCCCGACGTGGCCGCGCTTTTCTGGGCCCGCTTCTGGGATGACCGGGCGCTGGACTTCACGCGTGCCGCTGCCGCCCGCGCCGTCGCACGCCTTGTGGAGTACGGCAGCGACTCGCGCGAACGCGATCTACGGGTGTTGGACACGTTCGCCCTTCAGCCCCTCGTGCGCGCGATGCGGACGACCGATGATCCGACCATCTTGGCGCGGCTAACTCGATTGGCGCGTCACGCGGCCGAACGGGGCAAGGTGGTCGAGCCGGACACCGACGGCGAGCACGCGCGCCGCGCCGTCGCGGATTGGAGCGAATGGTGGTTCGTGTACGGAACGGACTTCGCGCAGGTGAGCGGCGGCGAAGGAATCGTCTCGGTGGTTACCGACACGCGCTTCGGCAAGTGGCTGCGGCGCGTGGCGAGCGGCGAGCTCGGCGTCAGCGCCGTCGATGGCGAATCGATTGCGACCAAGCTGCGCGATCGGGCGCCTCTGACGCTGCTCGTGTGCGCCCTGGCGATGCTCGTGAGCGGATCGATCGCGGTCCCCGTCGGCGCCTTCGCCGCCTGGCGGCGCGGGCGCGCGTTCGACGTCGTCAGCTCGGCCGTCCTCTTTGTGATGTATGCCACCCCGACGTTCGCGGTTGCAGACCTCCTGCGACGCGCGACCGCGGCGCTCCCGATCGGAGGAGCGCGAATCGGCTGGGCCGTCGCCTCACTCGTCGCGGGCTCGCTCGCGACGTTGGCGCGCTGGCAGCGCTCGGCGATGCTCGACGTCATCCACCAAGACTACATAAGGACGGCGCACGCGAAGGGCTTGCCTCCGTGGCGCGTGCTCGTTTTCCACGCCTTGCGCAACGCACTCTTGCCGTCGGTGACCGTCGCCGGGCTGAGTCTACCCGCACTGCTCAGCGGCGCGTTCGTCGTCGAGGAGGTCTTCGACTTGCCCGGAATCGGCCCGGAGACGATTCGGGCGATCGAGTCCCACGATTCGGCGTGGCTGATGGCGGTCCTCTTTGGCGCCGCAATCGCCGTCACCCTAGGGCTCGTGGCAAGCGACCTCGCGTACGGAGCGCTCGACCCGCGCGTCCGCGAGGCTCTAGGGCGGCGGCGCGGCGGTCTGGCCCCGTGAACGACAAGGTGCCTCCCGCGCCGGAGTCGCATGGTGCGCTGCAACTGTCGCGGCGCAAGACCTCCTCCCGAGCGAGGCTCGTCCGCACCTCCGTCGTCGCCGCTCGTCACGCCGCCGCACCGTACGCGACGATCACGCGCATTGCCGTGGCTCGGATCGCACAAAGCCGCTTGGCCCGCCTCGGTGGACTCATCCTCGGTGTACTTGCCGTCGTCGCCCTGCTGGCGGATTTCCTGGCGAGCGATTTGCCCTTGGCGTGCCATTGGCGTGGCACGTTTTATATGCTGCCCAATGTCACACACCCTGCGGCACTTGCCGACACTGACTGCGGCCGAATGCAGCGAGAGCGTCGGCACGGCGATTGGATAATTGAGCCCCTCGCCACACACGGGCCCATGGATCGGGACCCGGGAGCCGTCCTGTCTCCGCCGCTCACCCCCGGCCACGGTCTGGGCACGGACACACAAGGACGCGACCTGTTCGCTCGCATCGTGCACGGTACGCGGGCGACGCTCGGGCTCGGGCTCGCAGGGTCGACGGCTCTCGTCGGAATCGGACTGCTGCTCGGGGCGGCCGCCGGCTTCTTCGGCGGCGTGATCGACGGATTGGTGTCGCGCGCGGTCGAAGCTCTCGTCGCGATTCCGACCCTCCTTCTCGTCTTGGTCGTCGGCGCGGTCGTGCCGCACGCGACGACGACGACGCTCGTGTGGACAATCGCGCTGACTCGATGGACCGAGCTCGCGCGCATCGTCCGGGCCGAAGTGCTCATCACGCTCGGAAGCGACTACGTGACCGCGGCGCGCGCGCTCGGCGCTTCCGGACGGCGCATCCTCGTTCGCCACGTTCTTCCGAACGCCATCGGTCCAGTCTTGGTTGCAGCTGCGTTTGGCATCGCTTCCATCGTGCTCATCGAGGCCGCGGTCGACTTCCTGCGCGTTGGCGCGCCCGACGGGACGCCGTCCTGGGGCGAAGCCCTGGGCGAGGCCCGAACTCACCCCGAAGCCTGGTGGCTGGTCGTATTTCCAGCCACGATGCTGCTGATCACGCTCTTCGCCTTGAACCTGGTCGGCGACGCGGCGCGTGATGCACTCGACCCCAAGCTTCGGGGAGAGGACATGGGACGAGACATGCGCGGATAACGCCCCATCGGCTCGCGAGGTCGCGGTCGAGTTCGCGGTGTCGCGGTCGAGGTCGGGGTCGAGGTTAGTCGAGGTCGCGGTCGAGGTGGTCGAGGTCGCGGTAGTCGGGGTCGAGCTCGGGGTAGTCTGGGTCGCGATTGCTAGGCTAGGGGCAATCGTTCGGTGCGCCGGGCGTCCCAAAATCGTACCCGGCCTCCCACGCGTGTTGCGCAATGCACCATCCGCCCGGGTTTTGGCTGCCGGGGAGGCTCAACGCGACGAGCTCGATGGTCGAACCGATCGACGCCATGTTCCATCCCCCGTAGGGCACATTGGCGATCTCCACCGCTCCGTTCCACAGGGCCACCGCACCGGTCGCGCTGTTATCGATCTCGATGCCGTCTTCGGGAGCGAGACCGCTCGAGTATTCGTAGACGATGGAAGCGGCGGGAAGGAACTCGATGACGGCCAGCGCTCGATTCCGAACGAGCAGCGCGTAGGCCTTGGCGGCAACGACAGGTTGGGGTGTCGCGGCGATGACTTGCATGTTCGAATAGCCATCCACGATGGTCAGACCGTTGAGCGACAGCGGCGAATCGGTCGCGTTGTACACTTCGAACCACTCGGACTGCGGCTCGGGTCCGGATGAATCGAACATCACCTCGGTGATGAGCAGTTCCCCGGGCGAGGGTGCCAACGCCACTGGAACCGCATCGTCGGCTGCGTCGTCGCTGGCGGCAACCGACGAAGGGGCATCCATGAGGCCTGGCCCGGTGTCGTCGGTCGAACCGTCCTTCGATGTCGCCCACGCTGGCGCTGCGCCGGCCTCGGCCTCGATCTCCGTGGCGGCCTCGAGCGCGACGTCCGCAACGACGTCGGGCACTACGGCGCCCGACGCGTCGGCGAGTTCGAGCGACCCGTCCACGACCGGGCCGCCCACCCAGGTCGGGAGCCAATGCAGGATGTCGGCGTCCGTGACGCCCCAATCGTCGTCGAGCGGCTCGAAGCCGGCGGGCTGCGCGTGCGCACACGAGATGGGAGAGCCAATGGCAGGCGCTGCGACCGCGATAAGAGCAGCGGCGAGCGCCCGTCGTGCAGTCGTGGCGATGGGGTGAGGCGATTGGGGGACCGGCATGCCCGCCCCATCGACGGGTCGCGGGATCTGTTGCGAGCCCGCTCGATGTTTTCCTCTTGATCTATGTTCGATGACGATCTAATTATATGGTCATCGAAATGAACCGCGCTCCAAGCCCGTTCGAAGCTCTGGCCGACCCGACCCGGCGCGCCATCCTGAAGCGCCTGCGCGGCGGCTCGCTGTCCGCGGGTGAGATTGCCGAGGCCTTTCAGCTTACCAAGCCAACCCTCTCGCATCACTTTCGCGTGTTGCGGACGGCCGGACTGGTTCGGTCGGAACGTCACGGAACGACCATCGTTTACACGCTTCAGACCAACGTGATCGAGGATCTGGCCGCGGAGATCCTGGAACTTGCAGACCGCGCAGGCACGGCCGTCCCCCGCGCGCGAGGAAAAGGAGTCCTGTCGTGATATGGAGACGGACGGACACGGTCGCCATCGTGCTCATGGTGGGCACAGTGGCCATCACGCTGGGGGCGTACGCGCGACTTCCCGCGAGGATCCCGACCCACTTTGACCTCCACGGTGTCGCCGACGGATGGATGCCGCGCGCCGCCGGAGCGTGGGTCTTGCCCCTGGCCTCATTCGGCACGTGGTTGCTGCTCCGTTGCGGGCCTCGGTTTCTGCCATCTGCGTGGCGGACCCGCATGCTGGAGTCGCCCATCG
>JBEKOY010000162.1:0-10640 GCA_049521295.1 Polyangiaceae bacterium
GGCAGCTTTGACCGCTACGGTTCCTACGTCGATTCCCAACCATGTGGGCATGAACCCAGAGCCTCCAATCTTGTCACTCGATGCCGAAGTACAGCAGCTGGCCACCGATGCCGGCCTGGAGCGCCAGCGCGATGGCGTTCGGATCTTGGCGCCCGCTCGAGCCGGATTGACCGGAGGCGGACGACGAGGACGACGACGCGGACGCGCTCGAAAGGTCCGCGATCGTCGGCGCCTGGCGAAAGTCGATGACCGCGTGAATGCGCACCCGCGTCTCTCTCTTGTATCCCTTGACGTCGCCGATCGCGTACACGGAGAAAACTTTGCTCTCGGTCGAAATGCTCTTGGCGAAATCGCTCTCCGATTGAAACTTGACCGGTTTCATTCCGAGCGTCGTCAACAGCGGGCCGAGCGTTCCCTGCCCCTTCATCGTGGAAATGAACTCGGCCGGTGACCCGAACAGCGGTGCGCCCATCGTGATCGATTGGGCCATGAGGACTCCGGTGACGAAGAGCTGCATTTGTGCCGGATCGTTGCAGATGTCGGCCGTCGGCGCGCCCGAACAGACGACCGCGTAGAGCGTCAGCGGATTCGCCGTGTTCACGTTGATCGTGCCCTGACCCCAAACCGTCATCTCGCGCTTGGTCGGATCGGCCGGATTGGGGTCGACGAACGTCGCCCAAAAGTCGTCGCTGATTCCCCGCACCATGTGCAGCTCTTCGAGCGAATCGTACGGAGCGTTCTTGCGGCGGTAGGGCTTCGCCAGCAGTTGGTACCACGCGTCCTCGACGGCGTTGGACGACGGCGCGGCGGTCAGGTCGCACGAGTAGAGCTGCTCGTCGGAGTCGGCCCAGTCGATGATGGCGGAGCAAATGGTCAGGCGGTCGTTGTAGTTGCCCGTCGAATCGCGCTGCGAAAACAGCGGATCGTATTGGATCGGCGCCATGCGCCCCATCAGTTGCCTGGCGAGGCGGAGATGGGCGATCTCGTTGGACGCCCCCATGTTGACGTTGATCTTCGCGTCCTCGTCCACGATGAGGACCTCGAAACGGCCCCCCACGAGACCCAGGTTCTTGCCTCGAGACAGGTCCAGGCCCGACAGCCCGGTGAAATCCTTGCCCGACTCCTTGTCGTTGAAGGCTCCGAGGATGCGGTCGGCGTAGAGCCACACGGGCAGCTGCGGGACCGTGCGCTTCATCAACGTAAAGAGAGGCGAGATGGCCCGGCGCATCGTCGGCTCGGCGGCGACGAGCAAGCGCGAGAGGTTGATGGCGCTGCGGGCGAAATACTCGGCTTGAACGCCGTCGCGCACCGCCGTGGCGGCCGCGAACTCCGCGCTCGCATCGTCTTGCAACTCGGCGAGCATCACGATCATGACCGCGATGGCGCCGAGGACCATGATGAGCGCAACGCCCCGCTCGCGCATCCTGCTGCGAGCGCGGCGGAGAGCCCCGGCCGACCCCCGCGGCGCCAGGCCGGACGGACCTCGGGACCGCGCAGCCGAACCGCCGCCTCCCGTCGGGGACGTCGCTTCCGAGACCGGCGTCATTGGCGTGGAATCCCGAAGGACAAGGGCTGTTGAATGGGGACCATCACTTTGGTCGTGTACGCGTACGGCCGGCCGTCGCCGACCCCCTTGAGCACGAGCCGAATGCTCACTTCGAACGGCACCCGGTTGGGCTGCCCGGTGACTTGCATCGAATCCCACGTGTCGACCCACTGCCCGGTGGCCGGCTCGAGGTAGCGCAAGTGAAACTCCGAAACGTCTTCGGCCACCACGTCGACGATTCCGCCCTTGAGCGGGTCGATGTCGATCGGCGTCTGCTCGCGACGGACGAGGTCCATTTTGCCCGGGACGTCCGGATCGCCCACGACGAAATAGCCCACTTCCGCCTGATCGGACTCGTGCGAATCGCGTTCGGTACGGCGGTGCGCGAATGCCGTGAAGTCGACTCGGTCGAACGGAATGGCGCTGCGGCCTACGAACGCGGTCTTCGAAGTGATGAGCGCCTGGACCTCCGGCACGTGAAGCGAGAGGTAGGCCGACGACAGATCGCGGACGATTCGTTGAAGGGCTTCGCGGCCCTCGTGAGCCCGGTCGGACCGCATCCCTTCCGCCTTCTTGCCGCGCGAAAGCGAATCGATCACGCCGTGAATCAGGACGGCGACCATCGCCAGAATGCCCATCGCGACGACCACTTCGATCATCGTCATCCCGCGCGAAGCGGACTTGCCGCGCGGCGTCATCAATGCCCCGCCGGGGTCAAGATCGAGCCCGCCGCGTTCAAGGCCCCGCTCAACGCGGGCGCCGCCGAAACGGCGTTCGTCGACGCCGTGCCCCCGTCGCCGAACGCGCCGGCGTCCGCCATGGACGCGGCAAGCCCCGCACGCGACGGATTCGTCACGTATTGGGTGAGCGTAAAATCGCGAGCGATCGCCCCTTCCTTCCACCGAACCACCACCGTAATCCGACGAATCGCTGCTTCGAGCACCGGCTTGAGCGACGGATAGACAATCGAAAAGACCATCGACAGGAGCCCCTGAGCGCCGGCGCCTCCGAACGACTGTTGGAGCGAGGATCCGATGTTCTGCAGGCCGGCGTCGAAGTCCATTTGCGCGCCGCCCAGGGGATTGACGAGCACCGATCCGGTCTGACCCGCGGAACCGATCGCGCCGGGACCGCCGTCGGCATCGAGACCGAGCCCTCCGCCGAGCAGCGATCCGCCCCCGTCGCCTCCAAGCGTCGTGACCTCCGGAAGCGAGACGCGCTCGACGCGCCACTCGCAGGAGAACGGGGGCACGTCCTTGTCCTCACAACAGATCGTGCTCGTGTCCTTCTCTTCGATCTCGGGAAACCCGAGCCTCAACTGCTCTTCTTCGAGCTCGCTCATTCGACAGCGCCCGAGATCCATGGCCTGGCTCATGTTCGCGGCGGTCTGATTGCCCGAGACCAGTCCCGCCTGGGCCGAAAGAATGAACGTCACCACCGCGCCGAACAAGGCCACGGCGAAGAGCACCTCGAGCAGGGAGAATCCGGCGGACGGCAACGGACGCGGCATGGCTCAGTACCCGTTGTCCACGCGATCGGATGCCGTCGTGTCGTCGGTCGGCATCTTGAGCTCCGCGGCGCCACCCTTCACCGTCACTTTGCCGGTGAGCGGAGACACGAGCAGAGTGAGCACGGTCTCCGCCGCGCCCGTGCCAATGCGCAGCTGGATGGAGGCCCGCTCGGTCAGCCCACCCGCCCAAAAGTACAGATACGCTCGGCCCGATCGCCGCGGCTCGTCGTCGTGCGCCGTCTGGACGGCGCGGAAGGTCACGGCGCGCCCTAGACTCTTGCCCCCCTTGCCCGCCTCGACGTCTCCGAAGCCGTAGGTGTCGATGGGATGAAACAGCGGTCGGGGCACCGGCGGCCCCTTGAGCAGCCGATCTCCGTCCGCCAGCGCGGCCTTTTCCGCCTCGGTGACCGGATCGGCACCGCCGGTTGCCGTCTTGTCCTTGACCTGCACGAGCATCGGGACGTCGGTCTCCTCGAGCCAGATTTTCTGATGGTCGAGATCCATCACGAGCCGAAGCTCTCGCGAGGTCGCAGTCGCCCGCGTGTAGGCCACCTTGATGGCGCCTGTGATCAGGGTCACCGAACCGCGCAGCCGCGCCGACGGCAGTTGCATGGAACCGGTGACGGCCACACCCGTCACGACCGCAATGAGCGACAGGACTACGAGAATTTCGATGAGCGTGAGCCCGCGTCGCGAACGGCGCACCCAGATCCTTTCGACGGGCGTCGTGCGGGCCACGGGACTCGACTCACTTCCCGCCCGTGGGCGTGTCCACTTGCGGAACACGAATGTCGTCGTCGGTACTTTCCTTGCGATCCGGACCGGCGCTCGAGCACGTGATTTCGTCGGCGTCGCAGGACAACTTGTACGGACTGCCCCACGGGTCCTTGAGATTGAACCCTGTATCCAGGTCTTTCTCCGTCTTGAGTTGCTCGACGGTCGGACAATCCTCGCTCGGGTGCACGGCCTTCCATTGCATGGTCGCCTGACGAGCCGTGCTGCATGCCGTTTTGGCGGCCGAGAGGTTCGCCCTCTTCTGCGCCCCGATGACGCCGATCGAAATCGCGGCAGTCAGCACGCCGATGAGGGTGATCGTAATGACGAGCTCGACCAGCGTGAGCCCCGGCGTCGCAGCCCGCAAGGCTGCACGAGCGACCGGTTCGCGCTGGGTTCGCGGCCGCCGCTCGGCGGCGCTGTTGCAAGTGACGTTGTGCATGATTCGCTCCTCCGATGAGCTCTTGTTCGTTGTTTTCGGCGCCACACGGGCGACCTCAATCATTCGACTCGGTCGAGTCCTTCGGGCTGGCCGTCGGGACCATCGCTCGAGACGTCGAAACCGCGCGGGTCTCTGCGCCCGGGACAGGTGACGCGGATGGGCCGGCCCCACGCGTCTCGGGGCAACGAGGTTAGGTACCCCGCCGCCACGATCTCCGCCAGCGAGGCTGGACACGCACGGTCGTGGTCCGCGCGCCAGGCGGCGACCGCATTGATCGCCGTCGTGATGGCGGCACGCGTCGCCCGCACGTTCGACTCGTACCGCTCGAGCCGGCCGAGAACTATGCACACCGCGAGGCACCCCAAGACGAGCAACGCTTGACGCGCGCGAGCTCGTCCGAGCACGGAGCGTACGCCCCGGCGCCTCTCCCACGGAAAGAAGACGTTGCGCTGATCGCGCTGGATGGGCATGGAACAAGGCCTTCACTGCTGCACGAACTCGTTCATCTGGATGAGCGGCATCAAGATCGCGAAGGCGATGAAACCCACACCTCCGCCCATGACGACCATCATGAGGGGCTCGAGCAGGCTGGTGAGCGCTTGGACTCGCGTCTCGACCTGCGTGTCGTAGGCTCTCGCGACGTTTTCGAGCATCTGCTCGAGCTGTCCGCTCCGCTCGCCGACGGCGATCATGTGCGTCACGATGGGCGGAAAGTCGCCGCTGCGCTTGAGCGGGCCTGCGATCGACTCTCCTTCACGGATGCTGCCCGTGGCCGTCTCGATGACCTTCTCGAGCTTGCCGTTGTCGAGCACGTTCTTGACGATCTCCATCGCCTTGAGAAGCGGCACGCCGCTCCGCAGAAGCGTCGACAGCGTTCGCGCGAAGCGCGACACGGCCAGCATGCGCACCAGCGGACCGAACACGGGAATGCGCAAGAGAAACGAGTCCTTCGAAAGACGCCCGGCGGGAGTCGCCACCCATGCCGTAAGCCACGCGATAGCCAGCCCCGCGACCACGCCGAACGCCACGCCCAACGCGTAGAGGCCAAGGGAGTCGACGCTGAACGCGCACATCACGAGCACCCCGGCCGCGAGGAACGCGACGACGACAAACAGCAGGTGCTTGGCCCGATCGCTCGGCTTGTATTCGCGCAGAGCCGCTCGCGTGAGCGTAAACGTCACGAGGGACACGACGAATCCGAGCATTTCGTTCGATCCGATGAAATGCGACGTGCCGATGAGCAGCTGCGTGTACCAGGGCAACGCCCGGTCCATGCTCTCGAAGATCGACGTCACTTTGGGCACGACGACGATCATCATGACGGTGACGAGCACCGATCCGATGACGAGCATGAGCGCCGGGTACGCCAGCGCCGCACCGACCTTGCCGCGCAACTTCGATTGCGATTCGAGAAAGTCGGCGAGCCGTTCGAGGACCCCCTCGAGGGTACCCGAGGCTTCGCCCGCGGCGACCATGCTCACGTACAACTTGGAAAAGACGTGAGGATAGGGTTCCAACGCTTTTGCGAGCGAGCTTCCTTCGTTGAGCCGATCGACGATTTGGGTCAGAACGCGCTTGAGCTCGAGCTTTTCCATCTGCTCGATGAGGGCCCCCACAGCTTCGACCAGCGGGATGCCGGCGGCCACGAGCGTCGCAAGCTGACGCGTCATCATCGAAACGTCGTCGACGCTCACGCGACGGACGAACGACAGGCTGGCCGGCGCGGCCCGATCGCCCGCGCGGGCCTTGTGCTCCTCGCGTGCGCTCGTCAGCAGAACACCCTCCCGCTTGAGCACGGCACGCAGCGACTTGGCGTTGTCCGCGTCGCGCACACCGTGAGCGTTCTTGCCCGTCGACGCGAAAATCCCTCTGTACTCGAAGACTGCCATAGCCTTTCGCTCCGGGATCGTTGCCGCCGGCGTCAGGCCCCGACGGCGACAGCCTCACGATTCATGGGCGGCGGCGGCGCCGCAGCCTCCGATTCCACATCCTCCTGGGTTGCCGCGAGGACCTCTTCGACGCTCGTCATGCCCGCGATGACCTTGCGCGCGCCGTCGTCCCTCAAGCTGTCCATGCCCATCTCCCAGGCCACGCGCTTGATCGTTTGCGCGTCCGACTTGCGCAGGATGAGCGGACCGACGGCGTCGTCGATGAGCAGCAGCTCATAGATGCCCCGGCGGCCGCTGAACCCCGTGTTCGCGCATCGATCACATCCCGGAGCCTTGAAGAACGTCGGACGCCTGTCCGGGTCGAACGTCTCGAGCGGATCCGGCTCGGAGAGCGTGCGGGGAAAATAGCGGGACGCAGGATTCGAACGCCGCGCAACGCGCGCTCGACAGCGATCGGCCGTCAGGCTGAGCTCCTCGAGTTCGGACTCCTCGGCGGAATAGGGGTACTTGCAATGAGCGCACAGCACGCGCACGAGCCTCTGCGCGAGAATGCCAATCACGCTCGAACGAAGGAGAAACGGCTCGGCCCCCATGTCGATCGTGCGCGTGATGGCGCCGGCGGCATCGTTCGTGTGAATGGTCGACAGGACGAGGTGGCCCGTGAGCGATGCGTTAATCGCGATCTCGAGCGTCTCGCTGTCGCGGATCTCGCCCACCATGACGATGTCCGGATCTTGACGGAGAAAGGCGCGAAGCGCACTGGCGAACGTCAGCCCGATCTTGGGCTGGACGTGGACCTGGTGGATTCCCTGGATCTCGTATTCGACCGGATCCTCGGCCGTCAAAATGTTCAAGTTGGGCTGATTGATCCGATTGATGCAAGCGTACAGGGTCGTCGTCTTTCCGCTGCCGGTCGGCCCCGTGACGAGAATGATCCCGTCGGGTCGGCGGATCAGCCCGTCCATGAGCGCGTACTCGCGCGGGCTGAACCCCAGGTCCGGCAGATCGAGAAGAACACTCGACTTGTTCAAAAGGCGCATCACGATGCGCTCGTAGCCTCGGCTCGTCGGTATCGTGCTCACGCGGATGTCGAAGCTCTTGCCGGCGATCTTCTTGGCGATGCGTCCGTCCTGCGGAAGCCGTTTTTCTGCGATGTTCAGCGAGCTCTCGATCTTGAGCCGGCTGATGATGCTGTTCATGAAAGCGCGCGGCGCGCGGCGCGCCACATAGAGCTCGCCGTCGATCCGATAGCGGACGATGACTTCTTTTTCTTCCGGCTCGATGTGGATATCGCTCGCGCGCTCCTTCATCGCCTGCAAAAATAGTGAATTGACCCAGCGAATGACGGGCGCTTCGTCGTCGGAGTCGAGAATGTCGCTCGCGGCCTCCTCGTCGACGCTCGACTCATCGCTTTCGAGCTGCTCTTCGCCCGCCTGCTTCTCGTAGACGCGGTTGATCGCGTCCTCGATCCGCTCCCTGCCGCCGACGAACGCTTCGGTCGGCTTGCCGAAAATGACCCGGATGTCGTCGAGCGCCTGGGTGTCGAACGGATCGCAGCAGACGACGTAGACCGCCGCATCGTCCTCGCGCATCACGAGCACCTTGTGCGCTTTGGCGAACGCGATCGGAACGCGCGTCGCCACCGAGGTGGAGATGGTCGCGGGATCGATCCGTTCGATCAGTGGAAGTTGGGCCTCCTCGCCGAGCACCCGCGCCAGGGCCATCTCGTCGACCCCTCCCGCGTTCACGAGCAAATCGAGTAGATCAGTGCCGCGCTCGCGCTGAACGGCCCACAACCCCTCGAGCTTGTCGGCGGCGATGATGCCCCGACGCGCAAGCAAATCGCCCAAGAAGCGTTCCTCGGCAGCCATCGTCTACTTCTCGATCCTTTCGACGCCGCGGTGCAGCGGAGCGACGTTGATCGTTGGCGGGGCCGGCGGGGCGGGGGATGCCGGAGCCGCGCTCGACGCCGCGCCGCTCGGAGGGGCCGCCGCTGCCCCGGTCGCGTCCGGCCCGTTGACCGGCGCCGGTAGCTCGATCGGCTGACTCGGCTCGTGCGTCAGTACGTCGCGCGGGCGCGTGAGTTCGTCGAGCCGGCGTTGCTCGTCCGCGTTCGCGTACGACTGGCGGATGTCCTCGAGCAACCCGTTGGCCCGCGAATAGTCCTTCGGCGCCTGATATTCGTTCTTTTCGGCAAATACGAAATAGTGATCCAGAAATTCTTGCCTTTCCTGCATCTTGCGCTCGAACACCGTGCGAAGATCGGACTGTTCGCGAATGATGTAGGGCGTCAGCACCAAGATCAAATTCGATTTCTGCATCGACGAGCTGCTCGACCGGAAGAACGCGCCGAGAAGTGGGATATCGCCCAAGAGGGGAATTTTGGTTTGCGTAATCGCGACGCGATTGCGCACCAGACCGCCGATGACGACCGTCTCCTGGTCTTTGACGACCAGCTGGGTCTGCGCGGTACGCTTCGAAAACGGGACCGCGCCCAGAGAGCCGACCGGCGACAGGCCGGTGACGTCGCTGATCTCCTCGGTCACCTCGAGCCGGACTTCGTCGGAATCATTCAGATGCGGAACGATCTTGATTTTGGTTCCGATGTCCTGGCGCGGGGCTGTTCCGAACCCCGCGCCGAGCGCGCCGAGCGCGCCCAACGGACTCGCGCCGGCCGCGCCCGTGGTGGGCAGCGACCCAATCCCCCCGACGTTCGTCTGCAGCGGGATGTTCTGGCCGACGCTGATCTCGGCGGGGATGTTGTCGGTCGCGAGGATATGAGGCGTCGAAAGAATGTCGGCGTCGTTGGTCTGCTCGAGGGCATTGAGCAGAATGCCGAACGCCGGAATGGTAATTCCCGTGCCCAAGAAATTTTCGCTGCCGGGCAGCCCGGGGCCGCGTATGCCGAGCGCGAAGGCGTTCAACGACGAGTCGGTCGGGCTCGGGAGCGAGATCGATCGAAACGGATTGAGGCCGCCGTACAGCAGCGTCTGACCCGCGCTCGACGGCCCATTCTGGATATCGCCGCCGTGGAAGGAGACGCCCAGTTGATTTTCGCGATCGATCGTGAGGTCCATGATCACCGCCTCGATGAACACCTGACGGCGCGGCTGATCGAGCTGGTCGATGACGGTGCGGAGATTCGCGAAGTCGCGCAGGCTCGAAGTCACCACGATCGAATTCGTGGCCTTGTCTGCGCTGACTTTCACGCCCGATTCGAAGATGGTCAGCGGCGTACCGTGGCCCGCCGCTTGCCCGGCGGTCCCTGCGGCCGCGACGGCGCCGGTCACGATCTCGGTGAGCGTCTTGGCGAGTTCGACGGCGTCGGCGTGCTGCAGCTCGAGGACGTGGATCTCGCCCTCTCCGCTGTGCGGGACGTCGAGCCTCTTGATGAACTCGAGAATTCTCAAATAGCCGCGTTCGGTGCCGATCACGACGACGGAATTGCTGCGATCGTCGGCGAGGACCTTGGTGACGTGCACGTCGCCGGCGAGAGTCGTCGGCGGACCCGCTCCCGGCTTGCCCCCAGGCGCGGCCCCTTTGAGGTCGAAGACCTCGTTCAGCCTAGCCGCGATGTCGGTCGCGACGCCATAATGGATCGGTTCGATCCAGATCTGGTCGCCCACTCCCCCGACGTCGACGTCCTCGAGAATGCGCATCATGCGCTGAATGTTTGCCCCGGTGTCGGTAATGATGAGCAGATTGCCCGGCGCGTAAACGGTAATGTCGCCGTCCTTCGACTTGAAATGTCCGAGGACGTTCGCGATCTCCTCGGCGCTCGCGTTTCGGAGCCGATGAATGCGCGTGATGTAGCGGTCTTCGCCCGTGGCCGCTTGCCCCGCCACGTAGATCGGAACGCCCATCTTCGCGTCCGGCGAATCGATGATCTTGTAGAAGCGCCCATGCGGCACGACCGTGAGGCCGTTGGCCTCGAGGATCGAGAGAAACGCTTGATAAGCTTCCGCGACCGTCACCTTCTGCGGCGAGAAGACCGTGGCCTTGAGGTTGTGGACCTTGCCGCCGAAGATGAACCGCTTGCCGGTCAGTTCGCCGATGACGCGAACGAGCTCCGGTAGGTCCGCATCTTCGAGCGAGAACGAAACCTTGTCGGCGCCCCCGCGTGGCGCGTACTCGACCCCAGGCTCGAACTGCTGAAGTCCTTGGGTGTCTCCGACGGCACGGGGGGAGCCCGGCTGCGAATCGGTGCCGGCGTTCGGCGACGGATTGGGAGCGGTCGGCGGAGCGGGTGCCGCAGGAGTCAATGGACGCCCATTCGGGCGAGGCTGGGGCTGTGCCACGGCTTCGCCGGCCTGACCAGCCGCCCGCACCTGCCCAAGCCCGTGATCGCCGCGGTCAACGGCTATGCGATGGGCGGCGGCTGCGAGATCGCCCTGGCCTGCCACCTCATCGTCGCCGACGCTACCGCCCAGTTCGCGCTCAGCGAGGTCAGGGTCGGCCTGGTGGCCGGCGCGGGCGGCC
>JBEKOY010000163.1:0-10537 GCA_049521295.1 Polyangiaceae bacterium
AACCAGCGCGACGAAGGCCTCGCCGCCCAAATAGCTCGAGCGCGGCCCCTGAGTCCGCAGCCTGCTGGACGCAAGTCGCTCGCGCCTCTGAACCGTATAAAACGCAGCCGCGGCGGCCGCAACCCCGCCATGCCGACTTCGGTAGAAAGGCAGGAACTCCTGCACGGCGTCGCCCTTGGCGCCGTAGCCGGTCACGCGGGTCACCGAATGGACCTCGAAGTCGAGCGGGCGAGCGCGGTCGGCAACCACGTGGTACTCGTGGTCCGAATCGCCCAGTTGAATGCGATCGGCGGATTTGGGAAACAAGTTCACGGCAGGCGTGCAAAAGAGAGAGACGCTCGACGGCTTGGCCGCCGCCTCGACGGTGGGTTCGTAGCGGTCGAGCGCGACGAGCAAATCCAGCTGGTCGCCTGGGCACGCGCGCACGGCCCGGGATAGCCCGGTCAGTCGCGCGAACAGAAACCGCTGCGGGAATGCGAAGTACTCGTGCAGCAGGCGGTATCCTTGAAACGCGCGGGGCCCGCTCGGCAGCAACGACTCCGAATCGGCCGTGCCGATCGGCAGCAGCTTCGCCTCGTCGACTTTCGTCCAGGATGCGCCGAGGGGCTCGCGCGAAGCCACGGCCACCGTGCCACCGATGACGAGCTCAAAAAACCGCCATGCGACCGAATCGCCTCCCCGAAAAAACAGCGTGAGCTCGTCGAGCGACATCCGAGCAAAGGGCAGCCCGCTCGTCGTACGCAGGCGCAGCCGCAGAGTGGACTTCACCGGCCGTGAGGACGACAGATTGGCTTCCGGGCCACCGGCCGAGGCCGCCATCGTCAAAGTCTCGACCTCGATCGGCCAGAGGGTTACGTCATGGGCCGTGCGGTACTCACAACCTATTTCGTTCTGAAGAGGGCTGGCCCGCAACGAGCTTCCACGCGAAACCACGAAGCCGTCAGCCAGGTTGCCTTGGCGTTCGTCCGGCGAGAATTCGACGATCGCCATCGACGGCGTCGATCCCAAGTAGTGCGGGTAGACAAGACCCAACAATTGTTCGCAGAAGCTCGGAAACTCGGCGTCGATCTTGAGCTGGACGCGGGCCGCAAGAAACGCGAAGCCCTCGAGCAGCCGCTCGACGTACGGGTCGGCGCACTCGAAGGCATCGAGGCCCAACCGGCCGGCGATCTTCGGAAACTCACGGGCGAATTCGCCACCGAGCTCCCGCAGATACCGTAGCTCGCGGTTGTAGTACTCGAGCAGTCGGTTATCCACGGGCTAACCGGGGGCCGCTTCGACGACGCGAGCCTCGCCGTCCTCCAACGTGAGATCCGCTCTCCAGTGCAACCGGAGCGGCAACGGCTGCGACCATAGGTCCGCCTCGATGTCGAAGCGGAGCGCGTTCGGGTCGTGCTTGTCCGGATTGACCTGAATGTTGACTTTGAGCGACTGCTTCAAGAGGCGCGGCTCGAAGTCGTTCACCGCGCGACGCACGATGCGAACGAGAGCGCCTTTGTCGATCGTCGACGCCGATTGGCCCGTGAGATCCGGCATTCCGTAGTTCAAGGTGGACCGCTCGACTTCCGGGAAGTCGCTCAAGTCCTGCAGAGCGGCGAGCTGCGTCGCGTTCAGAAGAAAGGCCAAATCGCGACGAACCGACTCCCGCAGCCGAACGAGCGAGAGCACACGTTTCTCGGGACCCTCGACACCCACGGTCGGCTCTTCGTCGGTGAGGCGATCGAGCAAGGACGGTTGCAACCGATCCTTGGGAATCAGTTCGGCCACGGGCCCAGCCTTCTCGAAAGAGAGAGCACGAACCGACCCATCGTGGATTTCACCCAGCGGCCTTCGCGGACGGCAGCTTCGAGACGAGGCGAAGCGAGACGGTCAGACCTTCGAGCTGGTAGTGGGGCCTGAGAAAGAACTTGGACGAATAGTAGCCGGGTTCGCCTTCGATTTCCTCGACGACCACCTGGGCGTCCGCCAACGGTTTTCGCGCTTTGGTCTCTTCGCTCGAGTGCGACGGCGTGCCGTCGACGTATTGAAGGATCCATTTCTGGAGCCACTTCTGCATCTCGTCGCGCTCTTTGAACGAACCGACCTTGTCACGAACGATGCACTTCAAGTAGTGCGCGAACCGGCACGTCGCAAAAAGGTACGGAAGGCGGGCCGCGAGCGCGGCATTCGCCGACGCATCCGGGTCATCGTATTGCGCTGGACGATGGAGCGACTGTGCGCCGATGAATGCGGCGAAGTCGGAATTTTTCTTGTGAATGAGAGGCATGAAGCCCGCTTTGGCCAGTTCGGCTTCGCGCCGATCACTGATGGCGATTTCGGTCGGACACGTCATGTCCACGCCGCCGTCGTCGGTCGGGAAGGTGTAGGTCGGAAGGCCCATCACCGCCCCGCCGGACTCGATGCCGCGAATGCGCGAACACCAGCCATAGAGTTTGAACGAACGGTTGACGTTGACCGCCATCGCGTATGCGGAATTCGCCCAAGTGAACTTGTCGGCGTCGCCGCCTCCCGTGTCTTCCTCGAAGTCGAAGTCGTCGACCGGAGCCGACTTGGCGCCATAGGGCTGGCGCGCCAAAAACCGCGGCATCGTGAGACCGAGGTAACGCGAGTCTTCCGACTCCCGGAGCGAGCGCCACGCGGCGTACTCGGGCGTCGAAAAAATTTTGGTCAGATCGCGCGGATTGCTGAGCTCCTTCCAGGACTCCATCTGGAAGAGAGAGGGCGCGGTGGAGGCCAGAAAGGGGGTGTGTGCCGACGCGGAAATTTTCGCCATCTCCCCGAGAAGCTCGACGTCGGGCGGGCTGTGATCGAAATAGTAGTCGCCGACCAGGCAGCCGAACGGCTCGCCGCCGAGCTGTCCGAACTCAGCCTCGTAGACTTTCTTGAAGATCGGGCTCTGATCCCAGGCGGTGCCCTTGAAACGCTGCAGCGTCTTGCCGAGCTCCTTCTTCGAGATGTTGATGACCCGGATCTTCAACATGGGGTCGGTTTCGCTGTTGTTGACGAGGTAGTGCAGCCCGCGCCAGGCGCTCTCGATCTCCTGGAAATCGGGCTGGTGAATGACCTCGTTGACCTGATCGCTCAGCTTCCGGTCGAGCTCCGCGATGATGGCCTTGATGTTGGTCACGGCGTCACCCGAGGTGAGGCTGGTGCCCGCGAGCGCCTGTTCGGCGAGCGTGCGGACCGCGCTCTGCACCTCCGTGCGTGCGCGATCCGTCTGCGGCTTGAACTCCTTGTTGAGCAGGGCTGCGAAATCGCTGCCCTCGGCTTCGGGGGTCGTCGGCTGCGGAGCTTCGCGCTCTTTCTGTTGTTCGGCCATGGGACGCTCACTGGCCTTTCTGAGAACCGGCGCCCGTTGGTTCGGGGGCGGCCTCGGCTGGTTTGGGGGCGGCGGCAAGAGAGCTCAGAAGACCGGGGTCTTTCAGCACGCGAGCGATGAGGTCTTCGGCACCCGTCTTGCCGTCCATGTACGTAATGAGATTGGCCAGTTGGATTCTTGCCTCGAGCAGCTTCGCGAGCGCCGGAACGCTGCGGGCGACGGCCGCGGGGCTGAAATCCTCCATTTTTTCGAAACGAAGCTCGACGTTGAGGTTTCCGTCGCCGGTGAGCTTATTCGGCACTTGCATCGCAACACGCGGTTTCATGCCCTTCAGGCGATCGTCGAAATTGTCGGCCGATATGTCGACGAAGCTCCTGTCCGCCACCGGGGGGAGAGGCTCGGCCGGATTGCCGGACAGGTTCGCGAGAACGCCCATGACGAACGGGAGCTGCACCTTCTTCTGAGCCCCATAGAGCTCGACGTCGTACTCGATCTGAACGCGCGGGGCTCGGTTTCGACCAATGAACTTTTGGCTGCTCATGATCCCATCCTTGGGGGGGTAGACGTCACCCGTCGGTCTTGCCTGAGATTTTCTGGAGGTTCGGAATGGCCTCAGGCAACATTTCCTTCAAGATATCGGTGAAGGACATCGTCACGAGCCGCCGGCTGCGCTGGAGCAGCAGCGGCACCGGGCTGGAAGGCTCGGCTTTCGCATAGTAGGCACAGATTGCGTCGATCGCGCGCAGAACGTCATCGCGAGTGCGGACTTCTCCCCGCGGCATCGTCGGCGCTGCATCGGCCGCCGCCGCGGGTTGCTCAGCGGCCGCCTGGCCCGGCCGGTTCGCCTGCGCGGCTTGACGTTGGTCGAGCCGCGTCTTGATGGCTTGCTCGGCCTGGTCGACCACTCTTCGAAGCTCGGTAAAGTCTGGGCCCGAACTCGGCAAGCGCTCGGCCCAGGCTTCGGCCAGCATGCGAACCTCTTGAGAACACCGGTGGAGGGTCGACGACGCCTCGGCCAACACCCCTTCTTGCGCCTGCTGGAAGGCGGCTTCGATGGTGGGAAGCGTCGGCACGCCCGCGCTTTCGGGCGCGGCCTTTCCGTCCGGCCCGGCCGGCGTCGCTTTCATAGGGATCGGGCGCGCACTCGCCGCATCGATCGCCCGCAGTGTGACACTGCCGAACGTCTTGGAGGTGATGAGCGATGCGCCCCGAATCGCCTGGATCATGTCCCGGTGGGTCACGGCACCCATCGCGTTGACGCGCGAGGTCGGGTCGTTTGCGTCGTCGGCGTCGAGTTGGGGATGAAACGTGTCCCAATACTGCGCGACCAGGCGCCTTACGAGCGTGAGGCCGTCGGCGAGCCCGCCGAACCCGTCGACTTCGATGAGAGCCCGCGCCAGAGTGATGGCCACCCGAACGTCTTTGCTCGCGTTCAACAGTTGGCAGCTCGACTGGACGATCGCGCGCCACTCCGGAGGTTCCGCAGCGACGATGAGGCCGCCGACCTGCCGTTCCGGACGACCCGCTGCGGCTCGCTCGAGATTCGAGAATTCGGTCGTGTACTGCAGGTTCGGGCCGCTCGGCGGCGCAGACGGTGCCGGCTGCAGTAGCGCTTCGAGATCCAGCATCAGCCGCCACCCACGACCTGCAACTGGGCCATGATAGCCGGGTGCGTGCGATTCTTGTCAAGGCGCCCGTCCGCGCGCGCAGGCGCTTGGCCAGACCGATTCGCATCGCCAGCCCGGATCCGATCGAGCGGCGGGAGCGGCTGCCCGCCATACGAGGTTGCGTCGGCGTGGTATGAAATCAAACGATGAGTGGGCCAGGCTGGGGAGGTCGGCAGCCGGCACCGAACCTCGACCCCGGCTTGCGCGAGACGACCGTGAACTCGGTCACGCGCTGGAAGCGCCGGCTCGACATCCACGGGCGCACCGGCCCCGATCCGCTGCGTCAGGAACTCGCTCTGACCGGTCGTGAAGCCGGGCAGTTGCGAACCCTCGCCCTCGCCCGTGGCGCCGCGACGCTCGCGCAGCTGCTCGAGCGCGTCGAGAGCCTCGCCGCCGGCCCGGCGAGCGCCGTGGCCGATGCGGTCCAACGTATTTCGGAGCACATCGGGCTCGACGAGCCGCACGAGCCGCGCGGCGTGCTGGAGGGCCGAACCGACGAGGCTGGCCAGGGCAATATGCCAAAAGCGGCTCCGCGAATCGAACCGGTTCGTCCTAGCCCATCCGCAACGGCACCGCGTGCCGGCGCTTCGTCCGAGGCGCCGGCGGCTGCGTTGCCTCCCCTTCTCGGTCGAAGCGTGCTTGCGGGGTCGATGCTGGAACCGCCGATGCTCGACGCGTTGCAGCCCCAGCCAGGGCCGGTCCCTACGCCCGGGACCATGCACTCCGCCCAAGCACGGTCCGGCGACGTCGCTGCAGGAGTCGGAGGGCCCATCCCGAAGGCCGTCGATCCGGCGCCCCGGCCCAGTCGTGCTCCTCCTGCCGTTCGACTGCCGGACTCGATTCGCGCGCTGAGCCCTCCGAAGCTCCTCGGCACCCTCATGGGTCTCCGAGCCTTTGGAAAGCGGAGCGCGGAGGCCCAGCAGCCAAAGCCCGCCGGGGGGCAGCCCGCAGCCGTTCTCGGGCTGCGCGCACGAACGAGCCAGCGGCCCAAAGTCGCCGCCTGGGCGCCGCCCGAGAGGCCTTATCTCGCCGATGCACGGCGGGATGGGTCGCGGAGCCCCGATTGGCCTTCGACCCCGCGCCCTCGCAAGTGGAATCGCGCGGCTCGCGCCACGGAGCCGGCCGCGCCACGATGGTTCGTGTTCGTGGCAGCAGCCATCGCCCTTCTCGCCGTCGTCACGGTGTCCGTCGTCCTGCTCGGGGGTCATCGATCGCCCGTTGGGATCGAGCCGATCCCGCACCCCGGTCCGACGGCCGCCTCGGGTTCCGTCCTCGGGACGCGCCCATCGAACCCCTCGAGCAGCAGCGTGCCCGACAACCCCTTGACCCACCTGGTCCACCAGCGCGGAAACGAGACGCCGGAGCTGCGGGCGCTGCTCGACGCACAAGGCCGGATGGCGCTCGCATGCAAGAACGACCCGGCTTCGTGCGGCCGCGGGTGGACCCCCATCGCACGCGACGCGTTCAACCCGATCGATCGCGCGAGCCTCACGCTCACGCCCGTGCCCGAGACGCCGCTGTCGGCGTGGCTTCAGCGATTGAAGTTGCCGCGGGACTTTCCCATCCACGACGACCCCACGCTGCGGGCCCTTTTCGATTTCAACACAAAAAACATCGCGGGCCGGCAGCGCTTCCAAGCCAAGCTTTTCGAGTGCGCCGCATACGACGACATTTTCGACAGCACGTTGGTCAAGTACGGCGCCCCGCCGTGGCTCACCGCCGTGGTCTATCAGGAGAGCGGCTGCGATCCGCGAGCGACCTCCGACGTCGGAGCGAGGGGTCTGTGGCAGTTCATGCCCGAGTCGGCGCGTGCCTACGGCCTTCGCGTCGTCGACGGCGAGATCGATGAACGGCTCAATCCGATGAAATCTACCGATGCCGCGATCCATTTCTTGACCGATCTGCAGCGCACGCTGGGAGCCTGGGACTTGGTTCTTGCCGCGTACAACATGGGGCCGTTCGCGGTGCTCGCGCGGCTTGCTCAGGCGGGCGAGAGCGCAGGGTTCTGGGACCTGTCGCACGCGGGTCTGCTGCCCGACGAGACCGCGGGATACGTCCCCGCGATCGAAGCCTATGCGTTGGCTCTCCAAAACTTGCATCGACTCCAGTTCAGCCGCGACGGCAAACGCCTCGAAAGCACAGCGGAGATCGTGGTCAAACCGGGTTTGCGTTTGAGTTTGATTGCCCGCGCCGCCTCGACCACGACTATCCACATTCGAGAGCTGAATCCGGAGTTCTTGCGCGACGTCGTTCCGGAAGGCGAAACGACCCTACGCGTTCCCGACGCCGAGTCGCACCGTGCGCAAGCATTCGTCGAATCGTGGTCGCCGGACGACAACCGGGACACGTGCGTTCCAGAGGACTTCGATTGGGGCGCCCGGCAATTCGACACGAGCAAGTTTGCGAAGAACTGCCCTCAGACCGCCGCGACGCCTTGAATCCGCGGGCACCACCGTGCGGCCGCCATGGCAAGGGGTACCCGGTCCCTCCGCGAGACGCCGCGCAGTTCAAGGGCGGAGCGCGAGGGATGGCGGCGCGGCCATGGCGTCCCCGACTACGCGTTGCCCGCGATGTCGAGCTTGCCGGTGACCGCGGCTCCACCCTGCCCCGCCGCGGTTTGCGGCGTGTAGTCGAACTCCACCTGCGAAAAATTCAGGCTCACGAGCATCGTGTGGACGGACGTTCCCCCCTCGGGCGTGCTTCCGTTGAGCGAGACCCTCGAGACGAGGCCGCCGGTCATTTTGATGACCAGATAGGGCAGAAGCTTTCCACCGGTAGTCTTGCAAATCGTCAACGTCGCGTTGGCGATGTGCGCACCCGTATGTGCCATTTGTGCCAGAATAGGGAACGACTTGTCGACAATGGCCGTAATCGTGACGTCATCGACCGTCGCCGTTCCGGTGCTGCCGCCCAACCCGCTGTGCGCCGAGCCGGTCTGAGCGACCCCCCATTGCACACCGGTGACCTCGATTTGGTTTTTGTAATCGGCCACGACCGACTCACCCTGGACCGCACCGCCGTCCTGGCTGTTAATCAAGATGAACATATTGCTCGCCATGTTCCCACCTCTCTGTCGCCCCATTGCCCGTGAAGCCCGCGGGAGGGCGTCTGGTTGACTCCCGATTCAGTAACCCAGGAAACGGTGCCACGCTTGTCGTCTTAACGGGTGATCCTTTTTCGAAGCGTTGGTGAACCTTCCGCGCCGCGCAAGGCTCGTGGTAAGGTCGGCGCCGTGCTCCTCGCAGCTGGATGGGGGCCGTGCGGAGACGCTGCGTGCGCGCTGCAAGCGCTGCGCCACACGTGGATCGTCGGACGGTTGGCTGGCGTGAATGATTCATGTCGTGCCGCGTGTACTTTGTTTCTCCCGAAGGTTGCCGCCAATGTGGCGTAGGCCGATTTGGACCGAAGGGCTGTTCGTCAGCCAGCACCATTTTCAAGCGCAAGACCGTTTTCACGAAGATCTGCTTCGAGAGCGTGTGTCCGCCCTCCGCCGGTATGACTGGGGCCTGTCCGTGCTCGAGATCGACGAGCGCCTCCTTCAGGCAGGCCAGTTCGGCTTGCGCCGCTTGGCGGCAGTTTGGCCGGACGGCCTCGTCGTGCAGTGCGGCGGACCGCATGGAGATCCGCTTCCGGAGCCGCGATCCTTCGAGCCCCATCTCCGCTCGGAAGAGAGTGCGCTCGACGTGCTGGTCGGCATCACGAGCGAAGGCCTATCCAACGTGGCGCCGCCGGGAACCGCGATCGGCCAACAGCGCTTCGGCCGCCAGACGGTCGGTGTCGACGACTTCAACACGGGAGGCAATCCTCAGGAGGTCGAGTTCGCCCTACCCAACGTGCGGATCGTGTTCGGGACCGAACGGCGAGAGGGCATGACGACACTGCCGGTCGCGCAGCTGGTTCGCCAAGCCGACGGCCGAGTGGTCGTCCGTGACACGTTCGTGCCTCCCGTCACTCGCATCTCGGTTGCGCCGTTCGTGACGAACGGGTTGCGCCGCGTTCTCGGTGCGATGGTCGCGCGCCAGCGCGAACTGACCGCGGCGCGAAAGCAACGCAACGTGGCGAGCATCGAGTTTCATTACACCGACGCGCGTCGCTTCTGGCTGTTGCACACGCTCAACGGCGCCATCCCCGTCATCTCGCATTTGGTCGATACCGATCGAGCCCACCCGGAGGAAGTCTACCTGGCACTCGCGAGGCTGGTCGGGCAACTGGCAACGTTCTCGGCCGACGCGGAGCCGGCTGCGATTCCTCGGTTCGAGTACGGCCGCCTGGGCGACCTCTTCGAGTTCCTGTTCGCGCGCGCTCTGACTCTTCTGACGGTCGATTCGTTGCCCGTTTATACGGAAATTCCGCTGCAACGGCGCCCCGACGGCATGTTCGTCGGGCGGATCCCCGAGCCCCGACTCGCCAACCACGAGTTCTTCGTCGCCGTGCGCTCGGCCCTCGCCGATGCGAGCGTGCGCGAGCGCATCCCTCAACTGCTCAAGGTGGCGGACTGGAAGCACATCATCGAGGTCGTCAAACAGGCGCGACACGGCGTTCGTGCGGAAGTCGACTGGAATCCGTCGAGCTCGTTGCCGCTCAAGCCGGGACTTTGCTTCTTTCGTCTTCGCCGCGAAGGACCGTTCTGGGAGGAGATCGCGAAGAGCAGCACGCTGGCCCTCTATCTGCCGAGCGACGCCGATTGGAAGGACGCCGCGATCGCCGTGTATGCCATTGACCCGATGTACTTGCGCTGACGCTGATGAGTGAGCCGAGTGCGGACGCGATGTATCGCGCAAGCGTCGAAGCGCTCGCGGCTGCGGCGCAAATCGGAGACGGCCCGAGCTTGCCCTCCGCCGACGCCCTGCGACAAAGCATGATGGCCTTGCTGGCAGACTTCGTCGCGCGTTGCCGCAACGCGCGCATCCCCGACACCGAGATCGCCGAAGCGCGCTACGCCATCGTGGCGTTCATCGACGACCGAGTGCTCCGGTCGAACTGGACCGGCCGCACCGAGTGGATGAGCAATCCGCTGCAATTGCAGTTCTTTCGGGAGTACACGGCCGGAGAAAATTTCTTCGCGCGCATGCGGGCTCTCGGACAGCGTGGCGCTCCGTTCTGGGCGCTTGAAGTGTATTATACATGCATCGCACTCGGCTTCGTGGGGGCGCTGCGCGGGGCCGGCGGTCAGCAGAGCGCCCACGCGTATGCGGAGCCGGCGCGTCTTCTGCTGCTTGCCGGAACCAATCCGACCTCGATTGCGCCGAATGCCATCCCGCCGGCGCAGCCGGTCGCTCGCCGGCGACCGCCGCCCGTGGCCCTCGGAGCGGTGCTGGCCTGCGTGGCGCTGTGTGTGATCGCGCTCTTTGCTTTGCAGTTCGTTCTCAGCAACCGCATCCAGCGAGTCACTCGGGACCTGACAGCCGCAAAGGCTGTGCCACCGTCGTCGAGCGAGGGCCCGTAGCCATGCGTTGGGCTCTCGTCATCCTGGTCACGCTGGTGCTGATCGGCGTCTGGGTGCTCGCGTTCTTCGTGCCCGAAATTCGATGGTTCGCCGAGGTCCTCACGG
>JBEKOY010000164.1:0-10533 GCA_049521295.1 Polyangiaceae bacterium
GCCACTGGTACTACCGCAACGGCGGTCGATGGGGCCGTTACGATAGGGAGCCTGCCGGCCTCTATCAGCGCCGCATGGCCGGCGCGCCCCGGCAGCACGCGTACGAGCGCGGGCGTTCTGGCGGCCACTTCGGGGGCAATGCGGGGCGCGCCGGCGGTCGCCGCTAAACGACGTTCCCGCGACCCGCGACCCGCGACCCGCGACCCCGACCCCGACCCCGACCGCGACCCCGACCCGCGACCCCGACCCGCGACCGCGACCGCGACCGCGACCCCCAAACCCCAACGGGAGCGCTACGGTCCAGCCGAACTCGACGCGCTCGAAAACGACACGGCCGGTGCATTCGCGCAACACCGGAACCCGATCTGATAAAAGAAAAAGGCGTCTCCGTGAGCGCGCGTCGTCGCCCGGCACGTCGTGCGGACCGGGCCCCAGTAGCCGCCGTTGAGGATCGACGGCCGTTCGCCCGGAATGACGGACGTCGTCCACTCATCGACGTTGCCGATTGTGTCGTGAACGCCGAATGGGCTCTGGCAACGGGGGTGCGATCCAGAAGGCTCTCCCTGCCAAAGCCGGTCGATCTCGGCCTCGAAGCGGGCGCCGCTGCGACCGTCGAAGAGGCTCATCTCGACCGGGCGGGATGGCCGGTCGATGACGCATCCGTCGGGGTCGCGCACATAGCCGTTCGGAAAAGGGGTGGCCTCTTCCCCTTCGCAGGCGAAGGTCCACTCCTCTTCCGTGCACAGCCGCTTGTCCTCGCGCGCGCAGAGACTCTGCGCTTCGCCGAACGTGACTACGATCCAGGGATACGCGCCGCGCTGGTTCGGATATTCGAAGCGATCGACGCAGTAATGCAACGGCACGCCCGGAAGGCCCGCGGACAGCGCCGTCCACCGGTCGCGGTCGTACCGCGCGCAGCGTTCCGGATACTCGCGGCTGATCCAGTCGGTGCACGTCGACTTTTGCAGCTCCTCCACGGGCTCGTGCTTGGCGGGGTCCTCGGCCTTCATCCGCCCGCGAATCTCGACCATCCCCGGCCGGCACGCCCCGGGGTTGCCTTCCGCCGTGTCCGTCGCGTCGTCGTCCTCCGTTCCGGCGGAAACGATCTGCCAATATTTGCCCTCCAACTGCTGCCACTCGTGCTCGAGGGGCGGGTGCGCAAGGCCGACGCTCGCGATCATGCCGGCGAGTTCGGCCTCCCGCCCCGTCGGTGGACTCTGCAAACGGGCCACCGCCATGGCGGCTAGGACAACGAACGCGATCCCCCCTCCGCTCGCCTTACCCAGGGCTGCTCGGACGCCTCGCATGCCTCGAGACGAAGTTTTACATCACAGTGCCCGGTGCCGCCCGCCGCGGCGCGGTCGGAGCGCCGTTGGCGCCGGAATTGCGTAAGCGAGTTCGAACGCAGAATTGTGTCCAGTCCATCTCCCCAGGAGGCAATCGCCATGATCCGTTCTTCCATACTCGCCACGACCGTCCTCTCCCTCACGCTCGCCGCAGCGTGCGACAATGCGTCGAGCGACGCACGAAAAGCCGAGGTCGCGCAGACGGAGGCCAACGACAAAAGCGCGGGTGCCATGAAGGTGGCTGACGACACGGTCAAGAGCGCCCAGGCCGAAGCCGACGAAAAAATTGCGGCGGCGCAGGCGGATTTCCTGAAACTAAGGGAAAACTACCGGCACACCGTCACGACCAACCTCGTGGAGCTCGACCGGAAGACGGCTGACCTCACGGCAAAGCTGGATCAGTTGCGCGGCAAGGAGAGAGCCGAACTCGACGCGAATTTGAGGCAGATTCACTCCACGCGTGACGCGTTTGCTCGAGATTATCAGTCGCTCGAGGGCGATTCGGCGCGCACTTGGGACAACACGAAAATTCGACTCGACAAGGAGTGGACCGATCTCAAAGCGCTCGTCGACAAAGCCTAAAACGGTCTGCCGCGGTCCCCCGAGCTCACGGCCTCGCCTAGGCGATGGCGCTTGGCAAGGTGCCTCCGCCGGATCGGCACAACGCAAAATAACGCGTGCTTCGGGGCCTCTTCGTCGATTCGGTGCAAGGGCTTCGGCCCGGGCACGGCCCGAAAGACCGCAATGGCATCGATTGTGCTTTTCGGTCGCGATCTCGATGGACTGCTTCGGTCCCTCGTCGACAAAGGCCTCTTCATGCCTGTTCCAGCCCGCGCGGGTCCTCCCAGAATTGTGAGCATCGAAGCGGCTGCGGGCCTTGCGCACCGCACCATGCGGATCGAGCTCGCGTGTGCCCGCGCGCTCTTGGATGCTATCGAGATCGTTCTCGACACCCCAAGCGCCGCCCGATCGCGAAGCGATGTCGTCGCCCAGATCGCAGACCAGCTGTCGCGCGTGGCGATCACCATCCAGCGGTGGCAAGACGAGCAATGCGACGACGAATTCCCAGAGGCGACCTCGGACGAATCGAGCGAGCGTGCTTGTTGCGACTCGGGCGTCGACGGCACGCCAAACCGCATCGAAGACGAGCCGAAAGCGGTTTCCTGGCTCCGCTATGAGCCAGTGACCGTGCGGATCGAGGAACGCCCTCCGTCATTGGCGTTACCCAACGACAAGAAAGAAGACGACTCCCAATGATGAATTCATGGTGGCTCGTGTGGATGCTCTGCATGTTCCTCTTTCTGATCCCTTCCGTAGGTTATGGTTGGGGGTATCGTGGTTGGGGCCCGCCCTACCCGAGCTACGTTCAACGACGTCGCGGGCTCCAGGCGGGCCAGGCCGGCCGTCCCTTGGCGTTCGACCACGAGGCGTGGGGTTGGGGGGGCGACTTCGTCTGGATCGTGCTTCTCGTGGGCTCGCTCTGGGCCGCCTCGGCGCTCTTTTTGGGCTGGCGCTGAGATGGGGGGCACTTCCAAGTCGGTCGACGCCGGCCGACCGCCGAATCGTTCCGGCGGCTCGCCGCGGCCGTGCGACGCGCAGGAGGCCAACGTGGAGCAAGCTCAAGCTGTGGTCGGCTCGGCGTTGTCCGTTGGGACCGAAGGGTCCCCATCGAGGAATCGGCCATGACCGACCCACTTCGCGTCGAACCCTCGCCGGTTCGTCCGGGGCTTAGCGGGCTCGAAGGTTTCGACGTTCTCGCGAGGCTGGCGCTCAACATGCGTTGGTCGTGGAACCACGCGACCGACGAAGTGTGGAGGAAGCTCGACCCCGAATTGTGGGGCATCACGCACAACCCCTGGGTGGTTTTGCAGACCGCCTCGCGTGATCAAATCGAGCGCGCATGGGCCGATCCCGTTTTTCGCAAAGACGTGGATGGGCTGGTGCAAATGCGACGACAGGCCTTGGAGGCGCCGGCGTGGTTTCAACAAAAGCATTCGCAGGGCCCCCTGACGTGTGCTGCGTATTTCAGCATGGAGTTCATGTTGAGTGAAGCCTTGCCGATCTACTCGGGCGGGCTCGGCAACGTCGCCGGCGATCAGCTCAAAGCCACGAGCGATCTCGGCGTGCCGGTCGTGGGCGTAGGGCTTCTGTACCAGCAAGGCTACTTTCGCCAGGTCATCGACAAGGACGGTTCGCAAGAGGCCCTCTTTCCGTACAACGACCCGGGCCAGTTGCCGATCGCGCCGCTCCGCCAATCGAACGGCGAGTGGTTGCGTTTGAAAATGGACCTCCCCGGTTACGCGGTGTGGCTGCGCGCCTGGCAGGTCCAGGTCGGTCGCGTCAAGCTCTACCTTTTGGACAGTAACGATGCGGCAAACCTTCCCGTTCATCGCGCGATCACGAGCGAGTTGTACGGTGGCGGGGCCGATCTGCGCCTGCAGCAAGAGCTGGTTCTCGGAATCGGTGGATGGCGATTGCTCGAAGCGCTGGGCCTCGATCCCGAAGTCTGTCACTTGAACGAAGGCCACGCGGCATTTGCCGTGTTGGAGCGAGCCCTCGGCTTCATGCGAAAGACGGCGCAGCCGTTCGACGTCGCGCGGGCCGTCACGCGGGCGGGCAATGTCTTCACCACCCACACGGCCGTTGCGGCTGGCTTTGACCGCTTCCCCGCAGACCTCATCGCGCGCTACCTCGGCGCCTATGCGGAGCAGAAGCTCGGCATCGCGCAAAGCGACCTGCTGGCGTTGGGTCGGAGCGACCCGAACGATGCCTCGGAGAGTTTCAACATGGCCTACCTGGCCGTGCGGGGCAGCGGGTCGGTCAATGGCGTGAGTCGCCTGCACGGCGAGGTAAGTCGGCGCATCTTTCAGCCGCTCTTCCCATCGTGGCCGGGGTACGAAGTGCCCGTCGGCTACGTGACCAACGGAATTCATACGCCAACCTGGGATTCCGCTCCGGCCGACGATCTCTGGACGGAGGCCTGTGGAAAGAGCCGCTGGCTGGGGACGGCGACGACCTTGGCGGAAGATGTCCGTCGCGTCTCCGACGCCAGACTTTGGACGTTTCGCGCCACCGCCCGCAAGGATCTGGTCGAGTACATCCGGCAACGATTGTCGCGGCAGCTAACCGCGGAGGGGGCCGCGGCCGAAATCGTGGACGAGGCCAAGCGTCGATTCGACCCGAACGCGTTGACGCTCGGCTTTGCGCGGCGTTTCGCAACGTACAAGAGACCCGACCTCCTGTTGCACGATGCCGCGCGGCTGCTGCGCCTTTTGGCGAACGCCGATCGCCCGGTGCAACTCATCCTCGCAGGCAAGGCGCATCCACAGGACGAGGCGGGTCGAGCCTTGATCCACAAATGGATCGATTTCATCCGAAAGCCGGCTAACCGACCCCACATCGTCTTTCTCAGCGATTACGACATGCGGCTGACCGAGCACCTGGTTCAGGGCGTCGACGTCTGGGTCAACACGCCTCGGCGCCCCTGGGAGGCCTGTGGAACGAGCGGCATGAAGGTGCTCGTCAACGGCGGGCTGAATCTTTCGGAATTGGACGGCTGGTGGGCCGAGGCGTATTCCCCCGAAGTGGGGTGGGCTTTGGGCGACGGCCGCCAGCACGACGACGACGCGGCGTGGGACGCCGTCGAAGCCGACGCGCTCTACGACGTGCTCGAGCGCGAGGTGGTCCCGCAGTTTTATACCCGCGACCCGAGCGGCATTCCGACCGCATGGGTACAGCGCATGCGGGAAAGCATGGCGCGACTGACTCCGCAGTTTTCGGCCGACCGCGCCGTGCGCGAGTACACGGAGCAGCACTACCTTCCGGCCGCCGCCGCCTACCGCGCACGTGCGGCCGACAAGGCCGCCCTTGGCCGAGAGTCGGTTCGCTGGCAAAAGACCGTCGAGCGAGCCTGGGCCTCGCTGCATTTTGGCGACGTGAAATGCACCCCCCGCGGCGACCAGCACGCGTTCGAGGTCGAGGTTCACCTGCAAGACCTCGACCCGAGCGCGGTGCGGGTCGAGCTCTATGCCGACGGCACCGGGGGCGGGCCGCCCGTACGCCTCGAAATGACACGCGTTCGCAGCGTGGCCGGCCCCTCCGGCGGCTACGTGTACGTCGGTTCGGCGCCCGCGGCCCGCTCACCCGCAAGCTACACGGCGCGCCTGATGCCGCGCCGCGACGGCGTAGCGGTGCCGCTGGAGGTCCATTCCATTCTCTGGCAGCGTTGAACTCGCACGCAAGCGGGCCGCGTCGTCCACAACTCGCGGAAGGGTTGGGCATTCGAAGCGTCATCCACACGCACTTCGCGTCCACGCGCACGAAGCTTTTGGCCCTCGGCTTGCATAGTGGCGGAGGGGGCATCCAAAAAACCGGATGAGCCGCGCATGGAAACCCTCCCTGCGGGTTCGTCGAGCAACCTGTCACCGGGATAGTGCCGAGGCTGCGTGCCCGTCTTCAATGCCAGCTCACGGAAAGGATTCGATCGATGCAACCAAACCCGCTCACGCCCGACGAGTGCCGGCGAATACACGCGTACTGGCGCGCAGCCAACTATCTGTCCGTTGGCCAGATCTATTTGTACGACAATCCGTTGTTGAAGGAGCCTCTGAAGCTATCGCACGTGAAGCCGTTGGTCGTCGGCCATTGGGGCACGACCCCGGGTCAGAACTTCATTTACGCGCATTTGAATCGGGTCATCAAAAAATACGACCTCGACATGTTCTACGTCGCCGGTCCCGGTCACGGGGGCCCGGCGATCGTCGCCAATGTGTATCTCGAGGGCACCTACAGCGAGGTGTTTCCCAACATCGGCCGGGACGCGGCAGGACTGAAAAAACTCTTCACGCAATTCTCGTTTCCCGGCGGGATCTCGAGCCACGTCGCGCCGACGACTCCCGGGTCGATTCATGAAGGGGGCGAGCTCGGGTATTCGCTGAGCCATGCCTTCGGCGCCGCTTTCGACAACCCCGATCTGATCGTGGCGTGTGTCGTGGGCGACGGCGAAGCGGAAACGGGCCCGCTCGCGACCTCATGGCAGTCCAACAAATTTCTCGATCCGGTCACCGACGGCGCGGTGCTTCCGATTCTGCACCTCAACGGGTTCAAGATCAGCAACCCGACGGTCTTGGCTCGCATCGAGCGGGAAGAGTTGGAGCAGTTTTTCCGGGGCTGCGGCTGGACGCCGCTCTTCGTCGAAGGCGATGACCCGCAAGAGATGCATCAACGCATGGCCGGGATCGTCGAGCAGGCCGTCGAGAGCATTCGCCACATCCAGCACGAGGCGCGCCGCAAGGGCGACACCACGCGGCCACGCTGGCCCATGATCGTCCTGAGGTCACCCAAAGGCTGGACGGGGCCGAACGTCGTGGACGGACTGCAGGTCGAGGGCACGTTCCGAGCTCACCAGGTGCCGCTGCTGGTCGATTCCGATCATCCGGACCACGTCGCGGAGCTTGAGCGGTGGATGCACAGCTACAAGCCGGAGGAACTGTTCGATGCATCGGGCCGATTCATCCAGGAGCTCGCCGATCTGGCACCCAAAGGCGACCGGCGGATGGGGGCCAATCCCCACACCAACGGAGGCATTCTGCTGCGCGATCTGCGAATGCCCGACTTCCGCGTTCACGCGGTCGCTGTCCCTTCGCCGGGCGCCGTCAACGGTCAGGACACGCTCGTGCTGGGCAAGTTCCTGCGCGACGTGGCCCGGCTGAATCAGGAGCCGCGCACGTTCCGTGTCTTCGGCCCCGACGAGACCCTTTCGAATCTTCTCGGGGCGGTCTTCGAAGTCACCAACCGCCAGTGGGACGCCCGAAAGGCCAAGAGCGACGAATTTCTCGCGCCCGACGGGGGCGTCCTCGACTCGATGCTGAGCGAGCATCAGTGCGAGGGTTGGCTCGAAGGGTATCTTTTGACCGGGCGGCACGGAATTTTCAATAGCTACGAGGCATTCATTCGAATCGTCGACTCGATGTTCAGCCAGCACGCCAAGTGGCTAAAGGTCACGCTGGAATTGCCCTGGCGCCGCAAGATCGCGTCGCTCAACTACCTGCTCGCGTCCCATGTCTGGCAGCAGGACCACAACGGCTTCACGCACCAGGATCCCGGCTTTCTCGACCACGTCATTAACAAGAAGGCCGACATCGTCCGAGTGTATCTACCCCCCGACGGCAACTGTTTGCTTTCGGTCGTGGATCACTGCCTGCGCAGCCGTCACTACGTCAACGTGGTGGTGGCCGGCAAGCACGCCCTGCCGCAGTGGCTCGACATGGACGCCGCCATCATCCACTGCGAGCAAGGCATCGGCATTTGGCAATGGGCCAGCAACGATCAAGGCGCCGATCCGGACGTGGTCATGGCCTGCTCCGGCGACACGCCTACGCTCGAGGTTCTGGCCGCTGTGTCGATTCTTCGGCAGCATCTGCCCGACCTGAAAATCCGCGTGGTCAACGTCGTCGATCTGATGAAGCTGCAGCCCCAATGCGAGCACCCGCACGGGCTGAGCGAAGAAGATTACGACTCGCTCTTCACGAAAGACAAACCCATTGTCTTTGGCTTTCACGGCTATCCGTGGCTCGTCCACCGCCTGACCTACCGCCGGAACAACCGCAACCTGCACGTCCGCGGCTACAAGGAAGAGGGCACCATCACCACGGCTTTCGACATGAGGGTGCAGAACGAGTTGGACCGCTTTCATCTCGTGCAAGACGTGGTCGACCGCTTGCCCTCCGAATGGGGTACGAAAGGGGCCTATCTGAAGCAGATGGTGCAGGACAAGCTCATCGAGCACAAGCAGTACATCGACCGACACGGCCAGGACTTGCCCGAAATCCGAAATTGGAAGTGGGGCGAAGGCCGATGACCGTCGGACCGTCCTTGAACGTGCAAACGCTCGTCGACACTGCGAAAGAGCTCGTCGCCGGTGACAAGGGTCTGCTCGCGATCGACGAAAGCACCGGAACCTGCAACAGGCGATTGGCCGAGCATGGCATTGCTCAAACCGAGGACATGCGGCGCGCCTATCGGGAGTGGATCGTCACCGCGCCACGCCTGGCCGAGAGCATCAGTGGCGTGATTCTCTACGACGAGACGATCCGCCAGCACAAGAGAGACGGCACGCCCTTCGTGAAGGCCATCGCCGACGCGGGGCTCGTCGCTGGCATCAAGGTGGACGCCGGTGCCAAGGACTTGGCCGGGCATCCGCGAGAGACGGTCACCGAGGGACTGGACGGCCTGCGGGATCGTCTTACCGAGTACGGTCGAATGGGCGCGCGCTTTGCCAAGTGGCGCGCGGTGATCGCTGTGGGCGACGGCGTCCCCAGCCGCGGGTGCGTCGAAGCCAACGCGCATGCTCTGGCTCGGTACGCGGCGTTGTGCCAAGAAGCCGGGCTGGTTCCGGTTGTCGAGGCGGAGGTGCTCATGGGGGGCGATGAGACGCTCGCTCGCTGCCGCGAAGTGACGGGCGAAGTCCTTCGTGCGGTGTTCGGTCAGATGACCGGACAGCGGGTCATGCTGGAGGGATTGCTTCTCAAGCCCAACATGGTGCTTCCCGGCCTGGCCTGTGTCGATCAGCGAAGTGTCGACGAGGTCGCCGACGCGACAGTGCGATGTCTCTTGCGCACGGTCCCTGCCGCCGTTGCCGGGATCCTGTTCCTGTCGGGAGGTCAACCGGGCGAGTTGGCCTCGGCCCGGTTGAATGCCATGAACGCCCGTTTCAAGGCGCGATTGCCATGGGCGTTGTCGTTCTCATTTGCCCGCGCCATCCAAGAGCCGGCGCTCGCAATCTGGGCGGGCAAGGAGGCTCACGTGGCTCGTGCACAACTGGCTTTGGTTCATCGATCCATGTGCAACCGGGCAGCGCGTCGTGGCGAATACAGCGCGGCGATGGACGGCAGATGAACTGGCGTTATCCTATCGGGCCATGAGCGTCCAAGTCGATGAACTCGTGCCGGTCGATTTTCACGATATCGGCGGTGGACACGCCCTGGTTCGTGTGCGGTTGGTCGGAGAGCCGACTCCCGCGTGGGCGAGTCTATGGGGTCAGTCGGTTTCGGCGGCGAAGGCTCAGGCGGTCCACAAGCCGTTTCTGGAGCGCTCGGAGCCCGAGCTGAAGATGCAAAGCGGCAAGATCTTCCTCGAGTACAAGACGAAGGACGCCGAGCACGCGACGGCCGTATTCAAGATCATCCGCGACGTTCTCGTGCCCGGCACCAGTCACCTTCTGGAAGAGGAAACCAAGCGCAACGCCGAGCAAGCGCGGCAGGGACAAGAGCGAGCGAGGCAGGCGAAGACCAACATCGACGCCATCACCGCCGCCGTGATCGAGGAAAGCAAGCGTAAGCCGTAGCGCTCCGATCGGTTAGGTCGCAGAGGGGGCAGGTCGTTCGCGCGAGGCGAGACGCACCCTTGCAGGGTGCACGTCGCCGAGCACAGCGGTTTGTCGATCCCGTGCCCGGGGCTTGGCGCACTCGTTGCTTGTGACACGGTCCAACTTAACTCGAGGAGGACACCATGAACGTCTCGGAGCTCATGAGCAAAGCCGCCAAGTCGTGCGGGACGAACGACAGTTTGCAGGAGGCTGCGCAAATCATGTGGGAGAGCGATTGCGGCATGGTCCCCGTCGTCGATGATCAAACGCGCGTGGTCGGCATCATCACCGACCGCGACATTTGCATGGCGGCCTACACGCACGGCCAGCCGCTCTGGCAGATCCCCGTGTCCCAGGCCATGGCCAAGCAGGTGCACGGTGTGCGCGAGCACGACCCCCTCGACGTGGTCGAAACCCTGATGCGGCGAGTGCGGGTGCGCCGCGTGCCGGTCCTCGACGCCGAAGGACGACTGAAGGGCATTCTTTCGATGAACGACCTGACCCGTCATGCGCATCGAGCCGTCGGTCGTTGGAACAACGGCCTCAGCATCGACAGCGTCGTGAAAACCCTCGCCGCGATCTGCGAACCGCGCGCGCATTTGGCGAACCTTTCGAGGGCCCCGGCTGCCAACGGCAGCCATGCCCCCTCGTGACGAAAACCGCGCGTCAAGCTGCCGCGGCCGGCGTCATCGGATGCCGGCTCACGCTGTCCCCATCTTCCTCGCGCAGCTCGGCAAATACCGCGGACGAGAGCACGGTCAGCCCTCCAAGCACGAGAAACGCAAGGTGAATGCCGTGAATCATCTGCCGCGGGTCGGAGTG
>JBEKOY010000165.1:0-10319 GCA_049521295.1 Polyangiaceae bacterium
TAGAATACTGGAGTCTCGAGCAGGCGAAGCTCAAGACGGCCGCCCCGCTGCCGCTGTCCCGATGCGTCGCGCTGGTCACGGGTGCGGCCAGCGGAATCGGCCACGCTACGGTACTCCAGATGCTCGCGGCGGGCGCTCATGTCTCGCTCGTGGACCGCGACACGGAGGCGCTCGCCGCGACCGCTCACGCGCTCGGAGCCCGATACTCGGATCGGATCCTTGCGACGGTGGCGGACGTCCGCGACGCCAGCGCCGTCGACGCGGCCGTTGCGCGTACAGTCCGCGCGTGGGGGGGGCTGGACGTCATCGTGTCCAATGCCGGCAACGCGCCCGAGGGCCGGCTCGAGACGACCGGGGGGCAAGCGATGCTCCGGGATTCGCTGGAGCTCAATTGCTTGTCGCACGCGTCGGTGGTTCGGGCTGCGGTGGATGTGATGCAGGCGCAGGGGCGTGGCGGCTGCTTGTGCTTCAACGTGAGCAAGAGCGCGTTCAATCCCGGTGCGGGATTCGGCCCGTATGCCGTTGCGAAGACGGCGCTCTTGGGCCTGATGCGCCAGTTCGCCGTCGATCTCGGTCCGTTGGGCATTCGTTCAAACGCCGTGAACGCGGACCGCATTCGAACGCGCCTGTTCGATGGCGGTGTGCTCGAGTCGCGCGCGACGGCGCGCGGCCTGAGCGTCGAAGCCTACTTTCGGTCGAATTTGCTCACGCGCGAGGTTGCGGCTCGTGACGTCGCCGACGCCTTCGTGTACCTGGCCACCGCGCGCGCGACTACCGGCTGCGTCCTTTCCGTCGACGGGGGCAACGCGGCGGCCTTTCCTCGATGACCGCTGCGATGCAGCGGTCAAAAGACCTCTGCGCCGTCGGGACCTGAGGGATCAGGGGTTTCTGTTTCTCCCGCCCCGTCGGCTCGTGACCCGGCGGGCGTGACCCGGGAGCTTTCGGCCAAGAGGCTACATCCGTCCGCCATGGCGCGGCCCTGGCGATCTCTCGGCGTTGAGGCCAAGTAGTGGGATGCGAGATGGGGTACCCGATGGCGCGCTCTGCATTGCCTCCCGTTGCATCCGAGATGGGGCAACGCTCTCGGTGCGCGAGCCTTGGTCCGACGCTGAGCTTGGTCGCGTCGTGCTGGCCAACGCCGCGCACGCCGAAGAGGCCATCGCAGCGAGTGTGCGCGCGTTCGCCCGGATTCAGGAGCGAACGCCGTTCGAGCGCAAGCTGATGCTCGAGCGCGTTGCGCAAGAGATCGAGTCGCGCAGGGAGGTCTTCGCGGAGCTCATTGCGCGCGAGGCGGGCAAGCCAATCGCCCTTGCGCGAGCGGAAGCCTCGCGCGCGGTGACGACGTTTCGTCTGGCCGCCGAGGAGGCGACTCGGATGGGGGGTGAGGTGATTCCGCTCGACATCACCGCGAACTCGCGGGGTGCTACGGGGATCTGCGTGCGCGTCCCCGCGGGACCCGTCGTCGGAATCGCACCGTTCAACTTTCCTCTGAATCTCGTCGCTCACAAGATTGCTCCGGCGATCGCGTGCGGTGCGTCCATCGTTCTAAAGCCTGCGCCTCAGGCGCCACTCAGTTCGCTGCTCCTCGCGGAATGCGTGCGTCAAGCGGGCGCGCCGGAAGATGCCGTTCAGGTCGTGCCTTGCGAGGTGGACGTTGCTGAGGCGCTCGTGCAGGACGATCGGTTCGCGACTCTATCATTCACCGGAAGTGCCGCCGTCGGTTGGCACCTCAAGTCGATCGCACGCAAGAAGCGCGTTGTCCTCGAGCTTGGGGGAAATGCGGCAACGATTGTGCACGAGGACGGGCAGCTCGACCGCGCGCTCGATCGCGTCGTCGCAGGTGCGTTCGGATACGCCGGTCAGGTCTGCATCAAGGTGCAGCGCCTGTACCTGCATCGGCCGATTGCGGATCGCTTCGTGGCTCGGGTGATCGACCGGACCCGGCTGATCGAGCCCAAGTCGCCGTTGGACCCGACGGGGATCTGCGGATCCATGATCGACGAAGGGAATGCGCGCCGCGTCGAGAAATGGGTGAACGAGGCCGCGCGCGCTGGAGTCCGCGTTGCCTGCGGAGCCAAGCGCGAGGGGAACCGGTACTGGCCGACCGTGCTCGACGTCGACGGAGACGGGCATGGCCTGGACGTGGTGGACCAAGAAGTATTCGGCCCCGTGCTGACCGTGCATCGCTACGACACGTGGGACGAGGCCTTAGCGATGGCGGACTCGACCCGCTACGGCTTGCAGGCGGGTCTGTTCACCGATTCGCGCACCCGCGTCGCTGAGGCGTTTGCACGGCTGCACGTGGGCGGCCTTATCGTGAACGATGTTCCGACCTTTCGCGTGGATTCGATGCCTTATGGCGGAACGCGCGACTCGGGTTTGGGTCGTGAGGGCGTGCGCTTCGCCATGGAAGAAATGACCGAGCGCAAGCTGCTCGTGGTTCACGACGGGTAAGGGCGTCCGAAGCTCGCCAAATTGGCCGAGTGGCGCCCGGCGCGGTGTGTTGCCGAGACGGCTTGGGTCCGAACGCGACCGGTTGACGATCGTCGTCGTCCGCTCTAGGCCGTGCTCATGCTCCCGGATGACGAGTCGGTTGTACGCGCGCAAACACCCCGGACGTTGCGAGCGCGATCGGTGGGACCCGAAGATCCCTTGCCGAACGTCAAGAACGTCGTGCTCGTGATGAGCGGCAAGGGTGGCGTCGGAAAGAGTTCCGTCGCGACGAACCTGGCGATGGCACTCTCGCGCGGCGGGTATCGCGTCGGCATCCTCGATGCCGACATCTATGGCCCCTCCATTCCAACGATGCTGGGAGTCTCGGGCCGCCCAGTCTCGCTCGACGGCAAAACCATCGAGCCTCTCGAACGCTTCGGCATCAAGATCATGTCGATAGGCTTCTTGCTGGAGGATCCGAAAGCGGCGGTCATCTGGCGCGGACCCATGCTGCACGGAGCGCTACAGCAGTTCATGAAAGACGTGAGTTGGGGTGAGCTCGATTTCCTGGTTATGGATCTTCCTCCTGGAACGGGCGACGTGGCGCTCACGCTGTCGCAGCGGGTGAAAGTCACCGGTGCGGTGATGGTGACGACTCCGCAGGCCGTCGCGACCGACGATGTCTACAAGTCCGTGTCGATGTGCAAGAAGGTCAATATTGGGATTCTCGGCGTCGTGGAAAATATGAGTTTTTTCGTCGATAGCGCGGGCGTTCGCCACGAGCTTTTCGGCCGCGGAGGCGGTCAAGCCGTCGCCGACTTTGCCGAGGCACCCCTGCTCGGGCAGGTGCCGCTCGAGTCGACGGTGCGCGAATGGGGTGACAAGGGAACGCCGGTCGTGCAGGCATTGCCCGATACCGACGCGTCGAGGGCTTTTGTCGCGATTGCCGAGCGTGTCGTCGACGCGTGCGAGCGGACGCAGGGCGAGGGCGACGACCTCGTCATCGATCGAAGCGGCGGAACGGGGGCCAAGAAACGCTTGCCCATAACTCGTTGACGCGCGCGCGACCTCCGATCGGCTGCAACCGTTCCCTCCAGTCGATTTTGCTGAATCGGACACGGTGGGCGACGCCGCTCGACCCGCCGGTGGCGACCGGTCTCGCATGAAGAGATTCGTCGAACGAGGCCCGCGAAACGTTCGACGACTATCGACGTTTGATCGCTGCGATTTGTCCGGCAGCCTGGCTTGGCCCATGGCGTGCGAAGCTGCGTACGGCGTCGATGTCGCGCTCACCCTTGAGCAACACGCCAAGAAACGGCAGCTCGTCGACGAAGCGCTCCCGGCCAACGCCGGCATGCAACAGTACGGTAATCCAATCCACCAGTTCGCTCGTCGACGGGGGCTTGCGGATGCTCGGGACCGTGCGGATGTCGTAGAAGGCTTCGACGGCTTGGTCGACGAGCGCGTCATCGACGTGCGGATGGTGCACGCGAACAATGCGCTTCATTCGGTCAGCGTCCGGAAAATCGATGAAGTGAAAGACGCAACGGCGCAGGAAGGCGTGGGGTAGCTCCTTTATGTTATTTGAAGTGATAATCACGATCGGTCGATCGGTCGCATTCACCTCGTCTCCGGTCTCGGGAATGACGAAGCGCATTCGGTCGAGCTCGTGGAGCAAGTCGTTCGGAAATTCCAGATCCGCATTGTCCACTTCGTCGATCAGCAGCACCACACGATGGGTGGAAGCGAATGCGCGGCCCAGAGGGCCGAGCTTGATGTAGCGGCGAATCTCCTTCACGTCCGCGTCGCCGAAACGTGCCTCGTAAAGGCGCTGCACGGTATCGTAGAGGTAAAGCCCGTCCTGGGCTCGTGTCGTGGACTTGATGGGCCAATGAATCCAATCAAGCGACAAACTCTCGGCGATTGCGTGCGCGAGTTGTGTTTTACCAGTGCCGGGCTCGCCTCTGACGAGCAGGGGCCGTTCCAGCGCGAGTGCGCAATTGACGGCCGCCTCGAGAGGCTCGTTCGTCAGGTAGGTCGGAGTACCGGCGAAGCGGCGAAATGCACGAGGCACTTTGCATTTGTGAATAGCACGATTTCGACACGATGCCTACGGTATCGTCAATTGCTGCCTTCACCGCAACGCGATCCTCCGAGCGTGTGCGCTACGACATCGTAGTCCCCCACGGGTGTGGACCGCGGAATGAAGAGGGATCCCCCGAAGGAGCCGGCATCGTCGGTCGCCAAGGTTCCGACGGGCCACCGCTTTCCCGTACGAGGGTCCCGGAAAGACAGGTCGACCGGGAGGTTGACGCACGTTGAATCCTCGGTACGCACCGTTCCTCGGACGTGCAGTGGTAGACCCCGGTGTGCGTCGGTGTCCGTGACCTCGAGCGTGATCGTCGAATGCGGCCAACCTCCACCCGTTGAATTCTCGGTGCGGGCGCCCCCAGACATCGATTCGGATGAGCCCTCGCCCGACGTTGCGACATGGGGTCGGTTCGAACTCAGCGGTTCCGTCGGACGCAAGCGGGCCGCGGCAATCACCTCGTCGCCGCGCTCGCTGCCCGCGGGCCATCCAAACGGATCCGCTGCAGGCTCGTATACCGCGCGATCCTCGGCGGCACCCAGGTTGCTGACGTGTCCGGCGCCGCCGAGGTCGATGCGTCGCCACATGCTGCCGTCATGAATCTCCACCCAAGCGTGAATCTCGTTGAGGACCATTCGGGTCGGAATGCCGAGGCTTTGCGCCGTCACGAGGAACGCAAACGCTCGGTGCCGGCAGACGCCCGAACGGGAAAGCGCGAGGTCGAGATACATGCTGCCCCGCGAATGCGGAGGCTCCTTCGAAGCCGCGAAGGCGCGAAAATACTGCACCAGCTTTGAAATGGCATCGCGCGGCCTCATTCGCCGGCTAACCCCGATGGCGTTCTGCACCACCGCCGCCTCGCGGGCGACGTGGTCGGGCAGCGGAGGGACGGGCGGCAAATCGGACCACTCGGCGTCGCTCATCGGGCCGCCGAAAGCGGCGCGAGCGATCGCCAGCACCATGACGAGTCGCGCGCGAGTCGCGGTCAGAGTCCCCAACGGCTCTACGAACCAGTTGTCTGCGCCATCGTGCAAGAGACGAAACGGAAGTTCTTGGGCACCGACGGCGAGTCGCGTGAGAACCGGGTGCGCGTTCGGGCCGATGCTCGGAATGCGCACCGCTCCAGCGTGCGGGATTTCGATGACCAGGTCGCTGTAAAATGTGTCGTCGGCCCTGTCCGGCGGCAGGCCGGTGGCGAGGGCCACCCGTCGCGGATCGCGGACTTCGAGCGTGTAGTCGTCCCGGACCACGTCCAACGCCGTAAGCCGCTTGAATGGCGCGTTGGACGGGGAGAAAGGGTCGTCGTAGGCTGCCCCATCCGGTTGGCGGGTGTCGCCGTCCGGGATCCAGCGGCCCTCGGCCGCGTCCGAGTAGGTGTGATCGAACGACGACGGAAGCCGCCTCGGATCGGGCGCACCCACGTTGCCGGCCGGCGTTGCAATCGCTGCCGGCAGATTGCCGTCGAGCACCACGTGCATGACGAGGTCCTCGGCCGGATCAGCCGGAATCGGCTCGTGCAGAAGGGCGCCCTCGGTTCGGCCCGATGCTCGGGTGGCCAGCGTCGGCGCCGCTGCGACCGCCACGAGCAGTAGCCTGCGGAGCCATCGTCCTTGCCTCGCCACGCGGAGCATCACCGTCCCGTCCACATACCCGGTTCGTAGAAATACGTTCCCTCTCGGATGGGGTAGCGCGGCGCCCGCCAACTCGCGCCCGGCGGCGCGTCTTCCCAATGTCCGGGAATCCATACGTACTGCATCCCGGTCCAATGCCAGTAACCGGCGATCCAGACCGCGTGGGTGTTCGGGGGCGGCGCACGCTGCTCTTGCACGGGCTGCGGCGGCGGTCCGCTGACGGCAATCCCGCTCCAAGGCGCAGGGGTCACCGCTTCGACGACACACCCGGCTGCGAGCCCCGTGGCCACGATCGCAAAGCAAAGGCGCGCGCCGAGCACTCGATGCATTCGCCTGTCGAACCTCCACCCTTGGCGCTGCCGAAGCGCCGAAAACGCCGAACGTTTCGCCTCCGCGCAGCACAAGCTTACCATCAGCCGAGACCTCCGCGCTCTAGACCCCCATCGGCGAGACACACCATGACTGAATCCGAGCTCCGAAGCGAATTGGCGAACCTGTCCGCGCCTTTGCGCGCGCGTCTCGACCGGTCAGGGTTCGATGGGGAGCGCCTCGTCGCTCTCGCGGCGCCCTTATTTGCTCGCGCCCGGGGTGAAGCCACGCTCGATCGGGAAGCTCGAAATCGCGTGAGTGGCCTCGTCGAACTGCCGCGTCCCGAAGACGTCGGCGAGTTGCCTTCCCCGGGGACGGAGGTTTACGAGCGACTCGCGTCGATCGGTCGCCATGCGTTGGGCCGCGGAGAGGTTGCGCTGTGTGTCTTGGCGGGTGGCATGGCAACCCGCATGGGGGGCGTCGTAAAGGCCCTCGTGGAAGCCTTCGACGGGCGGACGTTCCTCGATCTGCGCCTGGCCGAGAACGCGACCCTGTCGCGGAGCGCAGGCACCCCGATGCCGCTCTGGCTGATGACGAGCGAGGCAACCGATGCCCCCATTCGCCACGCGTTGGGGAGCCGTGGTGCTCCGGCGCATGTGGCATGCTTCACCCAAGACCTGGGACTGCGACTGACCCGCGAGGGGCGACTTTTCCGCGGCGAAGACGGTGAGCCAAGCACGTACGCTCCCGGCCACGGGGATTTGCCGGACGCATTGCGTCGGTCCGGCTTGCTTTCGAGCTTCGTGGATCGGGGCGGCAAGCACGTGTGGATCGCGAACTTGGATAACCTTGGGGCTACGGTCGACGAGGCGCTGCTCGGGCATTTTCTCGAGCGGCCGGAAGACGTTCTGGTCGAAGTGGCGCCGAAGATGGCCGGCGACCGCGGCGGCATCCCAGCTTGGGCGAACGCCGAAGACGACGACGGCCGTGTCGCGCGCCGTCTTCAGGTGCTCGAGGAGTTTCGACTGCCTTCGGGGTTCGATCCCAGCGCCGTGCGCGTCTTCAATACGAATACGTTTCTGGTCGATGGTCACGCGCTTCTGCACACGCGGGTCCGGTACCGATGGTTCGAAGTGGAGAAGAAAGTCGGAGATCGAGTTGCCGTTCAGTTCGAACGACTGCTGCAGGAGCTCACGGCAGCCCTCGACGCGACATACGTCCGTATTCCTCGCGAGGGTCCCACGTCGCGTTTTCTTCCTGTGAAGGATTTCGACGAGCTCGAGCAGCGCCGCGATGCGATCCGGTCGGTGGCGCGGGCGCGGGGGATGAGCTGACGGGACGAACCGTCCCATCGCACCGCATCCGAAGGAACGTGCCATGACGCAGTCGATTTCCAATGCCGCCTTCCGCGACGCCCTGGCCCAATTTGCCAGCGGCGTGACGGTTGTGGCGGCAGACAGTCCGCTGGGCCCCGTGGGCTTCACCGCAACCGGCTTCGCGTCGGTCTCACTGTCGCCACCTCTCATTCTCGTTTGCGTGGGCAAGGATGCCAGTGCTCATCGTGACGTCGTTTCCGCGACTCACTTCGCCGTGAGCATCCTCGACGAAGGGCAAGCGTGGATCGCGCGACAATTCGCGCGTTCCGGGACCAACCGGTTCGAGGGAATCCCTCTCGAGGGGGCGGGTGTGGCGCGGGCCCCGCTCATTGCGGGAGCGCTCGCGCGAATCCAGTGCCGCGGCCACGATCGGTACGATGGCGGGGATCACACGATCCTCATCGGCGAGGTCGTGGAGGTGTCGGTCGGCCAAGGCCGCCCGCTCGTGCATTTTGCGCGGCAATTCGGGGCGTTCGTCGCCGATGCCGAGACCCGGCTAGGAGTCGCGTCGCCGGCGATTCCGATCGATGCGGACGGATCCCGGCAAAAGAAGGGATCCCGCCCAAGCCGGGGGTAAACGGCGTCGTGAAACGTCCCCTCCAGAACGCCGCCGAATGGCGTCACGAGAATGGGGCTCCCGAGCCACTTTTTCGGGGGGCTCGTCGCTTGAATCGAAGGGCGCAGCGGTGGCGGCGCGATGGCGCAATGGGGCATCGGGAGCCGCGGTCGGTCTATCGAAAACGTCGCGGCAGGCGCGAAGGGATGACATGCCGCGACGCCTGTACTAGCTTCGCGCGCCGAATCAATGGCGCAAGCACGCACGACGAATCGCGGGAGCGACGCGCGCATCGGTAGTACCGCGCGAATCCGCGGTCGCATCCACGGGGACGGCGATCTCGTCGTCGAAGGCCAGGTCGAAGGGGCCGTTGCGTTGCGCGGGGATCTCACGATCGCCGAAGGGGCGATGGTCTCCAGCGAAGGCATCGAAGCCACCTCCGTGACAATCGCCGGTGCGCTCGAAGGCGACACGCTGGCCAGCGGCGCGGTGCGCCTCGCAGCGAGCGCCCGAGTTCGAGGCAATATCCGAGCGACCGCGATCGTCATCGACGAAGGCGCCCGCTTTTCGGGGAGGCTCGATTGCGAGTTCGATCTGCCGACGGAGCTCGGCGGGGTTTCGCGCGGTGAGCCGCGCGGCCGTGCTTCAACGCGGCGCTAATCGGAGACATCATGGCGAGCACGGTCATCGGCGCAGGGATCACCATCGAAGGCGAGATCACGACTGAGGAGGACATCGTGGTCGCAGGCACCGTGCGCGGTAAATTGTCCGCGAAGGAGGCGGTGACGATCGAGTCGGGCGCGACCGTCGAGGCGGACGTGCAAAGCGGATCGCTTGCCGTCGCGGGGACGCTCACAGGCAACGTCACAGCCGGCGATCGCGTCGATCTCCAATCGGGTGCGCGGGTGGTCGGAAACGTCAAGGCCGCGCGAGTGACCATTGCCGACGGCGCCCAGTTCAAGGGCAACGTCGACATGGACGTGTGAGCCATGGCCGACAACACTACGGTCATTGGTCATGCGGCGCGGGTTCGCGGCCGGCTGACGGGCGAAGTCAGTGTCAGTGTGCACGGTTTCGTCGAAGGCGAGATCACGGTCGAAGGCGATGTCACGGTGGAGTCCTCGGGGATCGTCGACGCCACCATTCGGGGCCGCCGTCTGGTGATTCGTGGCGCCGTCCGGGGCGATTTGGTCGGCGGTGAGTCCGTCGGCCTCGCCGAAGGTGCTCGGGTGGTCGGCGACATTCGCGCTCCGCGCGTGGCCATCGCTCAGGGGGCGCTTGCGCGGGGGGCTGTGGAAGCCGGTGGCGAAGGCGAGGCGTCGGCCGTCGGGGCTCGCTCCCAGTCGGCGGCGAGGACAGCCGCAAGTCCCGCTAGTCGTGGCGCGCCGCTGCCTGCGAAGGTCGTTGCGTCGTCGCCCGTCGTCCGGGCCACTGCCAAGCTCGAGGTGGCGGCTCCGGTACCGATCGGCCCGGCCACTTCGAGTGCCGAAGCCAAGCCGAGCCACGCACCCGCCCGTCGTCCGCCGCCGCCCGTCGTGCCCATACTGAAGAAAGCGAAAGGCCAGGTCCTGAAGAAGAAGGAGCGCTGACCGGAGGCCGGTCCCAACCCGGTGGGCTCGTTTCGAACTCCGCACGCGGGTCGAAGATCGCAAAACCGTGCGCCGCATCGGAACCATGCGATCTTGTTGCGGTTCGGGTGTGGCTAGCAACCAAGGGGGCTTTCGAGGTTGGGCGCCGCGCCGAAACCCCAAGGCGGGCACGCGCCCGCAGCCGTCGGCGATCGGGCGACAAAAATGCCCTCCACGACTGCACCCTGGGCTCGCGCAGCGCTATGCTCGTGATCCGACGGAGTTCGGGTGGAACCTCGACGCATCGACATTTTGAGCGATTCGACAGGCGAAACGGCCGAAAAGGTCGTGCGCGCT
>JBEKOY010000166.1:0-10208 GCA_049521295.1 Polyangiaceae bacterium
GACCCCGACCCCGACCCCGACCGCGACCCCGACCGCGACCCCGACCGCGACCCCGACCACGACCCCGATCGCGACCGTCTCTCAGTGAGGGCGGGAGTCACTATCGCGACGCTGCGTGCGAGTCCCGATCCGAACAGGCGCCGGACATGCGCGGGGTGTGCCCCCCGAAATCAATCGGAGTCTAGTTCTTCGGTGGCATCTTCCGCGGCGTCCAGCGCGGGGGTGACGACGGGAGCCGGCGGGGCAAGCCACGCGCACGCACCGGTTTCCGGCGTGATGACCAACGCGCAGTCGCCGCTTTCGATGGCGGCCGTGCAGGCGTTCACGGCGCTCGCTCCTGGATCGGCGACCGTGAGCCCGTGCAAGCATGCGGTGTCGTAGAATCGAATGCAGGCTTCAACGTCGGTGCCCGAGCTCGAATACGGCGGCTCGATCGAGATGCCGCAGGCCACGGCCTGCCGACAGCGCGCGGCCTCAATTTGGCGGCACTCGCCGACGCCCACGGCGCCGCTGCCGCAAGCACTGCCGGCAAGCCACATCGCCATGGCCGCCGTCGGAGCGGTCAGGCGCATCCGGACGGGCGGTCTCGCCATGACCCTGCACTCTCGTACTACGAGCGGGGCCGATCGACCAACTTTGCTCCCGCTTGCCCCAACCGCAGATCGGCCGGACGCGCCGATCACGGTCTCGGCGAACCACCCTTCGGCCCGGCGCTCGAAACGATGGTCATCCGCCGGCCCTCGCTTACATTGGCGGCTGAGATGCTTTCCGCCGCGATGGTCCTCGCCGCCGGGCTCGGGACGCGGCTTCGGCCATTGACCGAGTGGTGCGCCAAGCCGCTCGTGCCCGTGGGTGATCAACCGGCTCTGGGTCACGTCCTCGCGCAGCTGCGCGCGGCGGGCATCGCGCGCCTCGTGGTCAACGCCCATCACCGAATGGCCGACGTGCGCGCGTTCGCGAAATCCTCGCCGGACCTTTCCGTGTCGGAGGAAGCCGACCTGCTCGGAACGGCCGGCGGCGTCGCACACGCCATCGGCCAGTTGGGGGGTGGGGACGTGCTGGTCTACAACGCCGACACGTTCGCTCAGATCGATTTGCGCGCGCTCGCCGATACCCACGCGGGAGACGGCGAGCGAGCTACCCTCGTCGTTCGAGCCCGCGGCCCCGGGCAGGGCAGCGTCGGCATGGACGAGAACCTGCGCCTGGTGCGCCTGCGCAACGAGCGCATCCGAACGGAGGCGTACGGGGGCGACTTTCTCGGGGTGCAGGTGATCGGCGCCGCGCTTCTGCGCCTGCTTCCGACGCGGGGCTGCCTCGTCGGGGACACGTACATCCCTGCCCTGCATCGCGGGATCGATCTGCGCGCCTTTTTGCATGCCGGGCTCTCTTTCGACATCGGGACTCCGCGCGGCTACCTCGATGCGAACCTCGCTTGGCTCGCCGCGCGGGGCACCTCCCATTGGGCAGGCGCTGGCGCGAGGATCGATCCGCAAGTCGCCGTCGCCGAGACGATCGTGGGTGCGGGCGCAGCGGCGAGCGGTCACGGCACAATTTGTCGCTGCGTCGTGTGGCCCGGCGCAACGGCGCGAGCGCCCCTCGCCGACGCCGTCATCACGATCGAGAACGTGGTGCTTGTCCGTGGAGACCGCTGAGGGCGTGTTCAACGCGCCTGCTCTCGCGGTTCGATGTTGAGCACGCTCTGAGATGGTCGCGAACGCGGTGGCGGTCGTGCTCGCATCGAGACCCGCGGGCACCCTTCAGAGCGCCCCGTCCATCATCGGAGGAGGATCGGTCCCCGGGTCGTTCTCCTGCTCGACGGCCTCGACCGGGATGCGCACGCGAGCCGCGTGGACACGGCGGTCGAGTTCGACTCGCCAGAACGAAGGCGCATCGCCGCTCTTGCATCCGAGCGTCATGGAAGGAGCCGCAAGAAGCTCGAAGTCGCGCCCTGCCGGGTGACGCCGCTCGCTGATGTGGCGATGCCCATGCATGACGAGCGTGGCGCCCGCCTCGGCGAGCACCTCGGCAAAGGCGCCCGCGTCGTCGAGCCGCATCCCGATTTCGGTGGGTGCCCGCTTTCCGACGCCCAGAGCCAGCGGGATGACATGGTGATGGAACAGCACGATTCGGTGCCGGGCGCCGAACCATTCTTTGGTTTTCGCGAGGTCGCGCAACCAATCGAGCTGGGCCGGACCAATCGCTCCGTTTTGTCGGAAGAACGTCCGCTGACGGCGCGCGCAGGAGTCGAGACCGACCAGAATCGCATCGGCCTCTTGGAGCGATGCTTTCCAGGCGCCGCACGCATGAAGAGCGAGACCGGCGCGTTCGGCGACCTGGCGCCATCGCGCGCGCTTGATCTCGTGGGTCGGCCGCGGCCGAGCGCTGCTCGCGATCGGGAACAGGTACAGGTCGTGATTGCCCGGGATGAGAAACAATCGGCCGCGATCCCGCCAGCGCGCGAAGGCGCCTTCGACGAGCTCCCATCCCTCGCCGTCGTCGGTGCAGTCGCCGGTGACGATCACGGCGTCGACCTGGCTGTCTGCGACGGCGCGCGCGCCCCGGAGGCACCTCAGATTGACATTGTTCGGGGTCGTTTCGAGCATCGACGCCAGCGCCCCTTCCGTCGGCGGATTGCTCACGAGGGTCTGGGCTCGCCGCTGCTCCAAGCGGCAGGCCTTCGCCGCCGCGCGTTCGACGGGATCGAGCAGTCCGCCGCTGTCTTTGGCGCTGGGTACAGGGTGGGAGTAGCCTTCGGGGTCGACGAGCACGACGTCCGATCGCTTCTTGCTGCGCTCCCGCAGCACGCGCCAGCTGGCCTCCTCCCAACACGGTTCGAAGTGCGCCTCGCTCGTGTCGACGATGCGAGCACTGCGCTTTACGAGTCGTGCTCGGTCGTGAAGCGTGTCCCCGAACGTCGACACGTGCAGATCGGAAACGTGGGCGAGGGTAAACGCAGGCATCCCAGGATTCCGGGCACACTGGACGCGGACCGCGTCGTCACATTCCGCTGATGATCTTGAAGGACTCCCCGTCGCGAACGAGATCGAGCCGGTTGTCGGCCACCTGGTGGTGCCACTCGTCGCCTTTGGATCCGGGCAGCTTCCAAGCGGCGGCGTACGTATAGTCCACGAAAATGTGATTCGTCTCGGTGAAGGTGACGCGACGGTAGCGTATCTCGTAGCGAATGCCGCTCGTTTTCAGGAAGGGGCCGGTCAGAAATTCGCGAATGCGATCGTAGTCCGCGTCGTCTTCCGACTTCGTGTTGCCGCCGTCCTCGAAATAGGCGGGACTCATCAGCTTGAGCAGCTCGCCGACATTTCGGTCCTCGAGCGCGTGTCGATACTTCTCGCAGAACAAGATGACGACCCGGTTGTCTCCGCTGTCCTCGACGTCGGTGTTCGGAATGAACGGCTTGGAACAGCCGACGCCCGCGATCGCAAGGACCCACACGAGGGCGAAGCGTGAGCAAATCCGCAGCATGGGACCCAACCAGACGCAGGAGAGCAACTTACGGGCCGAGGCCGTCCGAGTTCGCCCGTGGCTCATTTTGTCGGCATCCGAGGCAATCCTGGCCACAGTGATCGGGCGGGGACGTTGTCATGTTGTCAGGGGACTACGCGACGTGTAGGCGGCACTGTCGAACTGTCAAATGGGCTCGATCACCACGCGCGCGCTCACGTCGGGAGGAGCCGCGCAAGCAAGCTCCCGAGGGGCAACGGCCCCCAGCAGGGGTAAGAGTGCGGCGTGGCCGGGCGCGAGCGGCCCGCGGGGTTCGACCCCGCGACCCAACGCCATGGCCCCGACCCGGCCGCGCGGACCCGTCGCGCGATCGGCGGTGAGAAGGACCGCCACGGCTCCCGAGCGCAGATCGCCGGCCAGCTGCCGTGTAACGGGTCCGGCGTCGTCGACGGCCAGGATGATCATGCGGTCGGCGTCACCCGCTTGGAGCAACAAAGCCCCGCAGGCGAACGCCTCGATCGCGGCGTGGAGTCCGCCGCCGACGGAGAAGGTCGGCCCGGTCAAACCGAACGCGATGGAGCATTCGCCCGCAACGGCATTCGGGGACGTGTACGGAAAGCGGCGGGGCTCCGCCGAGAGCGCCCCCCGATCTCGCAGGCGGGCCGCAAACAGGGCATTCGTCTCAACCGTCGCAAGCGCCGTGCCCACCACGAGACCACAGCCTTCGAGCGGTCCGCACGCGGCCGCGAGTCGGGCGATCGCCGCGAGCGCCAGCCGCACGAGCGGGTCGCCTCGGGCGAGCCGCTCCGCGGGCCAACGAATCTGCGCGGCCAGATCGTCCAGGGCGGGCTCGCGTTCGACGTGGGCCGCCGCACCCACGAAGGCGTCGCGCCGATCGGGGCCTCTGTCCGACATCCGGACTTCACCGCGTGTGACGACCAGCGCGGCGTTGGCTCCTCCAAACGCGGACGAGATCTTGAGCGCGACCTGCGGCGTTGCAGGCAGCGTGCGATCGAGAAGACGTGCGGGGGCCGCGGGATCGACCTCGCCCGTCCCTGCGGACGCGGGCAGAACGCTCCGGTCGAGCGCGTCGACGCACGCGAGGAGCTCGAGGGAGCCCGCGGCGCCGAGCGCGTGGCCGATCTGTGCCTTGAACGGGTGGACGACGACCTCGCGCGAGCGCTTCGGACCGAGAACCGCGGCGAGCCCTCGGAATTCGGAAACGTCGTTGAGAAGCGTGGCGGTGGCGTGTGCGCTCACCAGATCGACGACCGGGTCCCCCGCTTCGCGGAGCGCTCGCTTGGCCGCGCGCGCGAGCGCCCGGCCGTCGCGATCGGGTGCGGTCAAGTGCACGGCATCGGATGCCGCTGCGAAGCCCGAAACGAAGGCCCGAGCCGGACCATTGGATGCCCGCGCGAGCGCCAGTACGGCGGCACCCTCCCCCAGCGCCATTCCGTCGCGTGCGAGGCGAAACGGACGCGGGGGCGGCGACCCGGTCGTTGCGCGGAGCGCTTCGAAGCCCGCGGCGACGAACACGGTAACCTCATCGAAACCGCCGGCGAGGACGACATCGCATCCGCCCCGATCGACCCATCGCGTCGCGAGACCCACGGCGAGCGACCCGGAGGCGCAGGCGCCAAGAACGAGGACGCAGGGATCGAGCGAAACGCGCAGCCGGCGCGCGGCTCGCGCCATCGGCCCGAAGTACGTCGGAGCCTCGACGTCGCGGATGCGTTCGCCTCGCGAGATCGCGTCGAAGGCGCGCTGTGCGGCGCGCATGCCGCCGCTGGAGGTGCCGAGGACGAGGCCGACGCGTTGGCGCCGCCAATTCGGACGGGCGACATCGAGGTTCGCGGCACACGAGTCCAAGGCGTATGCGAGCAAATCGGTCGCCCGGTCTTCGCTCGGCGCAATCGCCGCCCGCGCGGCAAACGGGCGTCCGAGACCGGCTTGCGCAAGTTCGGCATCGAGCCCGATCGCCACGGCCGCAGCTTCACCCGCCTCGCCCGCTCGAAATGCAGCGCGCCCCTCACCGAGCGCCGAGATCGCCCCGAACGCTACGATCGCAACCGAACTCACGTGCCACCCCGATCGCGATCCGGATCCTCGAACGCCTCGGGGGTCGGACCCGTTGCGCCGACGGACTCGACGTCGACCTTCACCCGCAAGCCCGTCGTTTCGTCCGCGTACTGGACATGGTCACCAGCTGCGGAACCGGGCGAGGAGTTCATCGCCTCGCATTCGTCCATCTCCTCGACCCGACCGTGCGCGCGCCTCGTTGCCGTGATGCTGCGCTTGTGTCCTTCATCGCATCGGGCGAGACGCAGATCGACGATCGTCGACCCGTCGCGCAAGAGGAAGCGGTCGCCGTCCGGGCCGGTCGCGGCTGCGAATGCGCTTCCGGCGAATGGGAGCACGAACCGCCAGCGCAAGAATCCGACCGGCAGCCCCATCGGATCATCGGCACCGCCACGCCGGACGATCTGCAGCGGCGGCACGGCGACGCGCCACTGCTCCCGAGTCACCCACGCATCAAGGACCGTCGCCCCTGCCCCGCCGATCAGAATCATGCGCACGGCCCGACCGGGGGCGACGGCCATGGCGCCGCGTGCGTCGATCCAACGGCCGCTCTTGGGGTCGCGCAACATCGTCGCGATCGTGGCCACGTACGGCGTCGTCGGCACCGACGATCGGAGAAGATCGAGCCGCGCCACGGCACCCTGCCATTGCGCTGTCGCCGGCTGAATCCACGAGACGGGCGAGTGCTGCGCGCAGGACGCAATCAGTCCGAGCGTCAGGGGGAACCACGACGACCCGCGCATGGACGGCCCCCCCGCAATACCATCTCACGCGGCGGCGAGCACAATGGCGTAGCCACGGCCCCGCTCGAGCCCGACGACGAGTGCCTCCGGCGCCCGCCCCGTACCGACGCGCGCCGCAGCGACCGCGATGGCCACCGCCCCCAGCACGCCATTTTCACCCAACCGGTCTGCACACGACCATCGGCGTTGATCGCCCCATCCGGTTCGCGCAAGGAAGGCGTCGACCGCGCGGCTCGATCGGGCCACGACGACCTCGGCACGATCGGCCATCGGAGGGCGAAGGGCACCGGAAGAGTTGCTGCCGTCGCCGCGCCATTGGAGCCTCTGTGCCACGTGCGCGAGAATGCGGGCGCCCCGGCTGCGAGCGGCGGCGGCCGTCTCGATCGCGATCGCCGAGGCCAGATCGCTCCGGCTCGGCGCCGTCGCATGCAACGCCGCGTCGGAGCAGAGGGGCGAGAGCACTCGCGCGACGATATCGCTGCCCGGCTCAGAGGCCACCGCCACGACTCGCGCCGACTCTGCGCCTTCGACGAGCTCGACCGCCTGGGCAAACGCACAATCGGCGCTCGCGGCCAGATCGGCCACGACAAACGCGGGACCGCGCATCCGCAGGTAAATGGAAACGTGGCCGACCGCGGAACTCGGCACCAGGTTGGGGAATTCCGAGGGGCTCGCGGCGCGCGGCCCTCTCTGAAAGACGCGGTAAAGAAATGCCGCCGACGCGTCCACGGCACCGAACGCGCTCCCGAGGACCACGCCGCTGCCCTCGGCGGTCGCGCGGGCATCCCGCAGCGCGTGTTCGACCGCCAGAGCAGCGAATTTGGACGTGCGATCGAGCCGACGAGCACGAGCCGCGTCGAGATGGGCGTCCGGGTCCACCGCGGCATCGTCGATGGGGCGTGCCGTAAGCAGATCGGCGCACCCTTCGGCCCCCATCGAACCCGCCGAGCCCACGACCGAGACGCCCGTGACGACAGAAACGCTGCCCGACGGCGCCGGCCGAGCGCCCACGCGGGACACGGGCGCGACCGGGGTTTCGCACGGGGTGAACACCAGGACGGTGGCCAACCCGCCAAAGCCGAATGCGTTCGACAGCGCCGCGCGGACGCGGGCCACTTCGCGGCCGACGTGCGGTACGTGAAGCAGGTCGATCGAGGGGTCCGGCTCATCGAGCCCAGCGGTCGGCACGAGAGTCTTCCGAGACACGACGAGTGCCGTGATGACCGCTTCGATGCCCCCCGCCGCACCCAGCGTATGGCCGATTTGGCCTTTGCTGCTCGAGACCGGTATGCGGGCCAGATCGCGGCCTAAGGCGCGCTTGAGCGCGGCGCACTCCATCGAGTCGTTCGCGGGTGTGCCCGTGCCATGTGCGTTGACGTAGTCGAGCTGTGGGGGAGAGACGCCTGCGCGCTCGATCGCTTCCGCAATGAGCTTCGCGACGACTTCGCCGTGGGGATCGGGGTCGGTGATGTGGTGGGCTTCGGAGCCCATGGCCCACCCGGCAAGCTCTGCAATCGGCGAAGCGCCGCGAACCTTCGCGTCTTCGGCGCGCTCGAGCACGATGAACCCGGCCCCCTCACCGAGGCTCGTCCCGCGCCGTCGCCGGTCGAACGGCCTGCAGGGCACCCGATCGATGGCGCCGAGCGAGTTGAACCCCGTGAACGTCAGCCGGCAGAGCCCGTCGCTGCCTCCCGCGACGACGGCGTCGACCTGTCCGGACAGCAGCCACGCCGCCGCGACGGCAATGGCATTCGCTCCGCTCGAACACGCGCTCGCGAGCGTGCGAACGCGAGCAAAGGGCCCCAATCGCTCGTCGAGCCGATCGCCGGTGGCCGTGATCGGATGCGACAGCATCGCCAAGGGCGCGTCGCGCCCATCGGGATCCGCGTGGAATTGGGCCAGAAGCTCTTCGGTCTCGAACATTCCGCTCGTCGTTCCGCCCACGACCAGGCCTACGACCGCGTCCGCCGCTCTGAGCCTCGCCATCGTCATGGCTTCTGCGACTGCGGCGACCGCCATCGCACTCGTACGAGACCACGCCCCGGGTGGATGGATCGGCGTGACGATGCCGTCGACTTCGGCAGCCAAATCCGATCGCTGTCCGGAGACGTCGAAGAGTTGCAACGGGCGAATCGCGCGATCGCCTCGGACGAGTCGGGACCAGGTCTTTTCGATACCCACGCCGAGCGGCGTTACGGCGCCGAGCCCGGTCACCCACAGGCACGGCTTCACGCGGTGCGCACCTTGGCGACATGGTCGGCGATGGTTCGCACGCTGCGGAAGACTTCGCGCGCTTCGTCCCCTTCCGGCAGCCGCACCCCGAGCCTCTCCTCGATCGACATCGCGAGCTGCAACGCGTCGAGGGAGTCGAGCCCCAGATCGCCGCCAAAGAGCGGCGCCTCGTCTTCGATCGTGTCGGGGTCACGCCCTTTGAGGTTGAGCTCCGTCACGATGAGGCGCTTGATTTCAGCGCGCAGATGGGCCGGGTCCATTCGTAACCTGCGCTATTTAGCATGGGCAGCCCCCCCGTCGCGTCCCGCCGGGGTCGTTCGGGACCTTGCTTGCGCCCCCGCGAGCGCCCCGGTTAGACGCTCACGAGCTCCCAGGGGGCCATCAAATCCTCTGGAATGCGCTTGAGGGGGCGCGGTTCGATGGGTCCAATCGGGGCCCTTTTGAGTTGGAGCTCCAGTCGTTGCTCGAGGCGTCGTGCGGCGACTCCGATGCCGATGCCGGCGGTCGTCTGAACGAGAAGCGCTGCGCAGGCCCAGAGCGCCGCGGCCACAGCGACGCGCGCCGCATGTGAAGCAGATTTGCGCCGCATCGTAAATAAGTCTAAGACGCGAAAGTCGGGACGCCAGCGTGACAATGGGTCGCGGGGCCCGCTCCCGACAATTCGGCTCGGGTCTCCGGCGCTCGAGATGGGCGGTCTCGGATCCCATGCGTTGGAGCAGGCGAGATGGGGACGCTCGTGAATTACGTCACGGACAAGGGTGTCGCGCTGCTCACGCTGACCGACCCTCCCGACAATGCGTACACGCACGAAACCATCAAGGAGCTCGACGCCTGCATCCTAGAAGCGCGGTTCGACGACGACATCCACGTCGTCGTCCTCACGGGTCAGGGGGACAAGTACTTTTCCGCAGGCGCCAGCGCGAACATGCTGAAAGAGGCCGACGAGAGCTTCCAGTATTACTTTTTCCTCCACGCCGCCGAGACCTTCCTCCGGTTCGAGAACACGCCCAAGCTCGTCATCGCGGCCATCAACGGCCATTGCCTGGGCGGGGGCCTTGAGCTCGCGTTGTCGTGCGATCTACGAGTAGCCCGTGAAGGAGCGTTCCAGATCGGTGTGCCCGACATCGAGCTCGGGCTGTCGCCGGGCGCGGGGGGAACTCAACGGCTGGCGCGCCTGGTCGGAAAGGCGCGCGCCATCGAGCTCTTGGTCGAGGCCAAGCGGCTGTCGGTCGACGAAGCCCTCGCAGCCGGCATCGTGCACAAAGTGTGGGAAACCGAGACGAACGAATCGTTCGTTCGGCGCGCGGTCGATTACGCCCACGAGTTCTGCCCGCCCGGGCGTGCGGCGATCGCCGTGGGGCAGATCAAGCGGGCCGTCCAGAGCGGCGCCGAGTCGAGCCTGGAACAGGGACTGGCGATCGAGCGCGAGCTGCAGCAGCGCGTCTTCGGGACCCACGACGTTCGCGAGGGCCTTGCGGCTTTCATTCACAAGCGAAAGCCGACGTTCCAAGCGCGGTGAGTTCTTTTTCGGGTCGCGCAGGCGGGGAAATTTGGGGGTCGGGATTGGCGGTTGGCGGTCGCGGTTGGCGGCTGGGGTCGGGGTCGCGGTTGGCGGTCGGGGTCGCGGTTGGCGGTTGGCTTGGGGTCTTGGTTGGGGTGGTCTTCGGGGACTCTTTTGGGTCGATCAGCCGGCCC
>JBEKOY010000167.1:0-10087 GCA_049521295.1 Polyangiaceae bacterium
AAACCAGACCCGAATGCCATGAGCGCATTCGATCTTTGCTGGCACATCGCGGCATCGGAAGACCGCTTTCTGAGTGGCATTGCCGCCGGAGCCTTCGATTTTAGCCCGAAAGAGCGCGTGAAAACACTGCCCGAAGTCTTGGATTGGTACCAACAGACGTTTGCCAGGAACTTGACGGCTATCAAGGGCATGACAGGTGAACAACTCGTGAAAATCATCGATTTCGGGATATCCAAAATTACTCGGCGAAGAGGCGAAGGCGATCCATGGAGGACCGAGACGGCCGCAAGCGAGCAATTCGGAACGCCGGTCTACATGTCGCCCGAGCAGCTTCGCTCCACGTCGAACGTCGACGCGCGCACAGACATCTGGTCATTGGGGATCGTTCTTCACGAACTGCTCACCGGATCGATCCCGTTCGAAGGCGAAAGTCTGCCGCAGGTCTGTACGAGCATTCTCACTGCTCGCCCGGCGCGATTGACGGCCTCGCGTCCCAGCGCGCCTTCGGCGCTCGAGCAGATCGTCCTCAAGTGCCTCGATAAAAATCCGGCTTTGCGCTATCGCAACGTCGCCGAGTTCGCGCAGGCGCTCGCTTCCTTCGGGCCGGCATCCGCGTCCGGGCGGGTCGAGCGGATCGTCGAGGTCGTTCGGCGCGGTGGCGACAGTATCCGGCCGCCGGCGGGGTCCCTCCGGACGGACCGCCGCCCGGCGTCGTCCCCCATGGTTACGGCCGACTTCCGAGCGATGCCGAACCACCTTGGTACGGGGCAGCGAACGGCATACGCGTCGGCCGTCGGACTGGCGTTCGCGGGACTCTGGATTGCCCTTGCGGTTCACCGCTCGTCCGCCACGGCAACATCGACCGAGGCGAACGTGGCGAGCGTCACGGGCACCGCGACCCCTGCGCCGAGCGACACGGGGACGGGCTCAAAGAACAGGGTCGCTCAAAGCACGTCCAGTCCCACTCCAACGGTCAGCGCGCAGGATGTCGAGTCGACTCCGACGACAACGGCCTCATCCCCCGCGACTGGCATCCAAGGCAAAAGCGTGGTTCCCAGGGCGCGCTCAGCCGCCGCCCCTGCAAGCCCGTTCAAGTCCACGCAGCCGTCGACGCCGAACAGCCGCCGCGCGCTGTTCGGGGAGCGTGAATGAGACGGATCGGGACGGTCGTCGGATCCGGTGGGGCCCTGTTGCTGGGCTGTCTCCTCGCTGCATCGGCCCGGGCAGACGGTGGCAATCCACCGCAGCAGAAGGCAGCGGCACAAGTGCTGTTCGAACAGGGTCGGGCGTCGGTCGAAAAGGGGGATTTCGTCGACGCGTGCCCTAAATTCGCAGAGAGCGAGCGGCTCGACCCGGGCATCGGAACGATGCTTTGGCTTGCCGATTGCTACGAGACTACGGCGCATACGGCGAGCGCCTGGGCGTCGTTCAAGGAGGCGGCGGCCGCGGCCGCGCGACGTCATGACGGCCGCGAACGCGTAGCGCGCGATAGAGCCCGGGCGCTGGAAGCCAAACTCTCGCGACTGACGATCGCCGTTCCACGAGGCGCCACCGGCGGCCTCCAAGTGCATCGCGACGGCACGCTGGTCGGCAGCGCGGAGTGGGGTGTCGCGGTGCCTCTCGATCCCGGCCCGCATACGATCACGGCGTCGGCGCCGGGACATCGGCCCTGGTCTCTCACCGTGCAAGTCAAGTTGAGGCTCGATCTGCCGACCGTCACCGTTCCGGCCCTGCCGCCGGAGGTCGCCGCCGGCGAGGCGCACACAGGTTCCCGATTCGGCGACGGGACCCGCGTGGATCCGCCGGCATTGGAGCCCGGGTCTCCAGACCGGCCTCGGGGCGGGCAGCGAACGATCGGACTCGCCGTTTCGGCCGCGGGGATCGCTAGCGTGCTCGTCGGCACTGGGTTCGCGCTGAAAGCCAAGTCCATGTACGACGCATCCAACGCCGGAGGCGGCTGCTTGCCGGACAACGAATGCGACCCGGCGGGCTCGAAGAAGCGCGGCGACGCCACGTCGATGGCGCTCGTGGCGACGGCAACGATGGCGGCCGGCATTGCCGCCCTTGCCGGGGGGGCCATCCTATTCTTCACGGCCCCGAGGCCCGCCTCTCCTTCCGTGGCGGTCGGACCCATCTCAAGCGGCGTCTCGATGCGATTGACTTGGTCCTGGTGACTCTCTGCCGGCACCTCGCCGAGATCTCGGTCCCAGGACTCAACGTCGCGAACCGTTCTCCTGTAAAAAGACCCCATGCCGACCGTGCATCTCATCTGCGGCTCGACCGGCGCCGGAAAGACCACCTATGCCATGGCGCTCGCTCGCCGAACGAAGGGAGTACGCTTCTCGATCGACGAATGGATGTCGCAACTTTTCATCGCCGACCGACCCGATCCACCAACGTTGGCCTGGGCGCTCGAGCGCATCGATCGCTGCGAGCAGCAAATGTGGGCAATAGCGGATCAGCTGATCGAACGCGGGGTCGACGTCGTCTTCGATCTGGGACTGTCTCGAAGCGATCACCGGGACCGCATTCGGTTTCGCGCAGCCCAAACCAGGGCCGACAGCAAGCTGCACTATCTGGACGTGAGTCGCGAGAGGCGGTGGGCGCGAATCACCCAGCGAAACCGTGAGCGACCGATCACGTATTCATTCGAATTAACCGAAGCGATGTTCGACTTCATGGAGACATGGTTCGAGCCTCCCACCGACGACGAATTGTATGGCGCGATGATCGTCTGCGAGGACTGATCCGGGTTGCGGCGAACGGCCGGCCACCACGAACCCGCGGGCAATCCCGGCGCCCGTCGGGGTGGCCGGGCCCACCCCGAGGCCGGGTCCGTTGTTTATGGACAACCTGTGAACTGCACGTTCGAGACCCAGATGTCATACGAGGCGCCCGGCTTGTTGACCTGCCATTGCATGCCGAAAAGCTTCGACTTGTCGATGTGGTCCTTTTGGGGCGCACCCCATCCTTCCATCTGGCTCATCTGCGCGAACGGAATCACGTACTTCTTCCACTGCTCGGTCAAATCGAGGTCAGCGCCGAAGTCATTAAAACACTCGGTGCACACCTTGCCATCCGGATCCGTGTTCACGTCCGGGACCTTGAGGCGAACGGCCTTCTGCGACCCAGGACCCACTTTCGCATAAAAGGCAACGCCCGTGTATTGGGTCGCATCGTACGGACCTTTCGGGTTCGTAAAACTGAAGCCCATGCCCGCATATTGCGGATCGCCCGACGACGAGACCTTGCCCATCATGTGCGCAGCGAAAGCCAAACCGTTCGCCCCGCCCGGCGACTGGATGAACTTGTGCCCCGCGGGAGGCGTGATCGTCGTCCCGACCTTGTCGACGAAGGTGTACCAGTAGCCTTTCCTTCCGGCTTGGACCAGGATCTGGTTGTTCGCATCCGCGATGTCGTCAATGACGTAATCGCCGGTGCATTCCTTCTCGGACACGCTCGAAGGTCCGGGAGACGGACCGCCCGCTGCGGCCGTCGCAGCGCCCGGCTCGTTGTGTGAGCACGCGGCCGATCCCAGGCACGCGAGCGTAGCCACCAAGGCGGGTACGAAGAACAATCTCCTACGACTCATGGGCAAACTCCCCGCGCATCCGCGCGCATTCCTCAAGTGTGAACGTCGAAAGCTGAAACGTCGGAACTCCTTCGGCGACGGAAGGCATCACTGCTCGACCGCCGTGCTGCTTTCTACAGGCACTCGGACCTTGCGGTCGAGCGCGACCGCGAACGCCGACGCGCCTACCGCAAAGCACGCCGCTCCGGCAAACACGAGGGAGCCACCAGCGCGTTGGTAGACCAGCCCCCAAGTCAGCATTCCTACGACCGATCCGGCCCCGACGGCGCTCGCGAACAGGCCCTGAGCGGTTGCGAGGGAGTGAGACGGGAACCTGCGCGACGTATACGTCACTTCGGCCAACCAGACCAATCCGAAAGACACAGCGTGAAGCGGCTGAAGAAGCAACAGCCATGACGACGAGTGCACGGTCGCGATCAACACCCAGCGGACCGAGGCCCCGGCCAGCGCACAGGCAAGTAACGCCGGAGCGGGAAATGATCGGAATACCGACGCGGACCACGCCATCAGCAGCACCTCGGCGCCCGTGCCCAGCGCCCAGGCAACGCCGACGACCGGACGCGGAACTCCTAGATCGAACAGGCGAAGGGAAAAGCACATGTCGTAGGCGACATTGCCGCATTGCCCGAGGAACGCGGCCATCAGGAACAACCGGAAGTCGCTTTGGGCGAGCAGTCTCGCGATGCTGTGGCGATCGGCTCGATCCGGCAACTCCGCCCGACGAGGGAGCGAAAGCGATGCGACAAACCCAGCCGCAAGCGCTCCGGTGCAGACGACGGGAAGGGCAAGCGCGTCGCGCGGATCAACCCAGCAGCCGGCGGCGAGCGCTGCGCAGAGAAACCCCAGGGACCCCCAGAGCCGGAGACGGCCATACGTCGTGCCGACCTGCGACGCGCGTTCGAGCGCGACGACATCGGCCATGAGCGACATCGGTGCGCGGAACAGAGCGATCGCCGTTGCGGCGACCCACAGTCCACCGAAGCCGAGCGAAACGCCCAACCCCACGCTGATCGCGAGAGTCGCAAATGAAGCCAGCGCGCCCAAGCAGGCGAGTTGCAGCAGTCCAACGCGGATTGCGAGCGCGTCCGCGACGACACCGAACGCAGCCGGCGCGAAGAGGGCCATGGCCGGCGCTGCGGCGGAGATGATCCCGAGCCGGAGCCCAAACATGCCGCGGGCCTCGAGCCAGCGCGGGAAGAATGGGACAAAGACACCGCCGACGGCAAACGATGCCACGTAGTAGACGCGAAGTGGCAGCGTGCCGCGCATGTCAAAGCGTCCCCATGGTCGCTCTAGCGGGGTGAGGACGGCTCGTCATTCGACATGCAGCCCTAGCGCGTGCCGCCGAGCCCCCGAACCGCAACTAGGGCCCTCCCGTCGGGAGTACCGGAGTCGGATCGACGGTCGGCAGGTCGAACGCCTGACCGAACGACAGCAGAAACGAGTAAGGAGCGATGGGCGCGCCCGTCGACGGGTCGATCGGACGCTCGATGGGAAAACCCAAATCTCCGCGAAAGACGATCCGGTCCAACTGGGGAAACAGCGCGCGAAAGCCGAAGCCAACCGATTGGTATACCTGGAAGTTGTCGAAGCTGGAGAATGCATTCGCCACGTCGTAGAAGAGAACACCACCCAACTGGCAAGTAAGAACTTCAATCGGTCGAGATCGCACCTCAACGTTGTACGCCAGCCAGTCCTGGCCAATGAAGAAGCTCGTCGGATACCCGCGAAGCCGGTCGCCGCCTCCGAGCGTGACCTGCTGGTTCAAGTAGTTTCTCCAGCGGTACATCAGCGTTCCATCCACGACGATGCGACCGATCCCCGCCACGGTCGGACTGACGAGACGGGCTCCCGGGTTGACGAACGCGTCTGAAATACGGCTTACCTCCGGCTCCGTGTCGGAGGCCAGGTAGATCCGCGCGAGGCCGTCGCGCAGCGGCACGGTGTATTGCGCGGCGGCGTACAGGGCCAGGACGTCGCGCGATGATCCGAAGGCCCGAAAACTCGGGAACGCCCGTAGGACGACGTCGAGTCCGAGCGCGAAGTCCTCTTGAAGTGCGAGCGTTTCAAAATCGATCGCACGGAGATACCGCTTGGCGTACTTGTGGTATTGCACCGCCGGTCCGACGCGCGTATCGCTCACAGGGACCTTCTGCTGTACGAAGTCCGCGACGGTTTGAGGGTTCGCGCCGGGAAAGTTCGTCACGTAGACATTGCGGTTGATCACCGCCGAAACAGTCACGTCGTGCTTGGAGTCCCAGCCGAATGATCGAGTCAAGTCGAGCGTGGTCGAGTACTCGCGCTGTCGATACTCAAAGGGCACGGTGAGTCCCGTTGCAGGGTCAACATAGTTGTCGAGTTGCGCGTTGACGTATCGGCGCTCGACTACGTCCTGCCACGCCACCGTCGAATCCCACGCCCATGGAGTCCGTCCCGAGTACAGCGGCTCGCCAGTCACAAGCGAGCCAAACGTGCCTTCCGGCGCTCCCGTCCCGCGGTTGACCATGACGTCCGCAGAAGCCACGAGAGCCACATGGGATCCGTCGTCGATCCGGGGGATCGTGTAGCCGACGCCAAAGGTGTACGCCGACGGCTCCAGAATAAACTCCGCCCGAACGGTCTGATGGGTTCCGAACATGTTTGTCTCGGTCGGCGCGAGGGCGAGCTGCTCGATGCCTCCCGGTGTTTCGACGACATTCCAACTCAAGCGCAAGCTCCATACGTCCTTGGTGACGACCACGACCCGGATGCGATCGAAGGTGGTTCCGGTCGCGGCGAGGACCAAGACGAGCGAGAGCTCGGGCAGCCGGCGAAGGTTCCGAAGCGTGTCGTCGACGAGCACTTGAGCGTACCTGTCTCCCACGTGCAGCAGCAACTCGCGTCGAATCACCGCCTTGCGCGTCGTGACGTGAAAAACGTTGAGCCACTGAGGAACGGGATCGCGCGGCTCGAAGACTTCTAGGGGCACGACGACAACGTCCTCGACGGTTTTCCCCTCGGGGTACGGGTCGCGCCGCGCATGGAGCGAATGCAGCACTTCGTCGATCGTCTGCTGCTCGTACGCCGAAACCACCTGGGCACGCTGGGCGGGCGGAGGTGGCTCGGCCACGGCAACAGTGGGCCGAAGCCAAAGCCACGATAATCCGATTCGCAGCGCCGTCTTCCACCCGCGCATCGGCGCCACCATACCGACAAGTCGCGCCCCGAAGGCTCAGGTCTTGACCCGAGACGGGCTTTCCGCCCAGGCCTCGGCCATGAGCAAGCGAGCAATCGTCATGAATTCAATGCGTTTTTTGCGTTACCTCGCGCTGGGCGAGATGCCATGGGGAGGCGAGGCACGTACGGCTGGTTCGTTCGGAATGACGCGGTAGTCTGCGGCGTCGAAACGGCCCGTCCTCCATCGGTACTCGAACGTGAAGCCCGGCCAAAGCGTGGTGTTCTTGCCCGAGCTCGTCCGGTACCAGCTGTTGCAACCGGCCGCCCAAACAGTGTTCTCGAGACGTGCTTGCAATCGAGCGTTGTAGCGCGCTTGCACGTCTGGTTGAACTTCGACGAGCTTCAGATCGCGCGACCGCATCGTCCGGATCACGTTGAGCAGATACCTGACCTGAGACTCGATCATGAAGATCATCGATGAGTGTCCGAGCCCCGTATTGGGACCGACGATCGTGAAGAAGTTCGGAAAGCCGGAGATGCTCGTACCGAGGTAGGCTTCGGCACCGTCGCGCCAGACGTCCTCGAGACGGCGACCGTCGCAGCCGGTCAGGTCGAAAGGCGCTGCGGGCTCCGCGGCGGCAAACCCCGTCGCCAGCACGATGATGTCGGTGAGCCGGTGCGTCCCGTCTCGCGTGACGATCCCGTCGGGCACAACGCGGCGGATGGGATCGCTGGTTACCTCCACGTTTTCTCTCTGGAGAGCGGGAAAATAGTCGCTGGCAAGGAGGATCCGCTTGCAGCCCATGGCGTACGAGGGGCTGACCCTTTCCCGTAACCCGCTCGCGCGCATCTGCCGGGCGAGATAGCGCCGGGCCACCGGTTCGCCGTACCGCTTCATCAGCCAAGGGGCGACGACGAACGCAACGGCACTCACCTCGTGACGCCAGTAGATGGCCAAGCGCGCAAAGCGCTGAAGAAATGGCATGCGCCGAAACAGCGCGCGATACAGCGGCTGGATTTCGCGGTCGCGCTTGGGCAGGACCCACGGCGGTGTACGCTGATAGAGCGTGAGCCGCGAAACGAGCGGTGCGATAGACGGCACGATCTGGATGGCGCTCGCGCCCGTTCCGACGACCGCAACGCGCTTGCCTTCGAGGCTCGCGGAGTGACTCCAACGCGCGGAATGGAACGTCGTGCCTGAAAACCCCTCGAGGCCGGGAATGTTCGGCAGCGCCGGGCGACTGAGTCCACCACAAGCGGACACGAGGACCCTGGCTTGGAGCATCTCACCCCCGCTCGTTTCGACATTCCAGAGGCCGCTCCGCTCGTCGAACTGGGCGCCGACGACGCGCGTCCGAAAACGGATATGGGGTCTCAAGCCGTATTTTTCCGTGCAACGGATCAGGTATTGGAGAATCTCCTCGGCCGGCGCAAACTGTCGCGTCCACGAAGGGTTCGGTTCGAAGGAAAACGAATAAAAGTGCGACTCCATGTCGCACGCGGCGCCCGGATATCGGTTGTCACGCCACGTGCCCCCAACCTCGTCCGCCTGTTCGAGCAGAGTAAAATCGTGGATGCCCGCTTGCTTCAGCCGGATGGCCATGCACAGACCGCCGAACCCGGTTCCCACGACGATGATCGATGACACACTGGAGCCCACGGACCCACGCTAGCCTTCGCGGGCCCGAGCCGCATCTACGTGTCGCACTTTTCCCTCGACGGCCCGAACCGCGACAGCCAATTCGACGAAAGGACGTCTTGCCCGAACGAATCAGCCGAGAGGCGGTCCTGTCGCGATACCGGCGGGTTCGCCGTCGCACCGAAGCCCTCGTCGAGCCCCTTTCCGTGGAGGACATGTCGGTGCAATCGATGCCCGACGCCAGCCCCACGAAGTGGCACCTTGCCCACACCACTTGGTTTTTCGAGGAGTTCGTGCTGGCGCGCTTCGCTTCAGCGCACCGTTGGCACGATGAGCGATGGCGGGCACTGTTCAATTCGTATTACGAGGCGGTCGGGCCAAGGCACCCGCGGCCCGAGCGCGGGCTGCTGTCACGCCCGTCCATCGAGCAGATCTGGACCTGGCGGATTCGCGTGGACGAGCAGATCGAGGCCTTGCTCTCACGAGCGGACCCCGAAGCCATCGCCACGACGCTGCTCGGCACCCATCACGAGCAGCAACATCAAGAACTTATCTTGACCGATATCAAGCACGCGTTCTCGCGCAACGAACTGCATCCGGCCTATTCGTCGGCGACCGCGCCCAGCGAGACGCCTCCGTCAGCGCGCGCGGGGCTGGAATGGCTGAGCGTTGCAGAACGCGTCGCCGGAGCAGGCCATTCGAGCGACGGGTTCGCGTTCGACAACGAGCGGCCTCGTCACCGACTGATCGTAACCCCGTTCGCGATCGCAGATCGATTGGTCACTAACGCGGAATACATGCATTTCATCGAGGACGGCGCGTACGGTCGCCCCGAGCTATGGTTAGCCGACGGCTGGGCCACCGTTCGTACCTGCGGCTGGATCGCACCGCTTTACTGGGAGGGCCACGCGGGTGCCTGGAGGCGCTTCACATTATGGGGACTGCAGGACCTCGAACCCAACGCGCCCGTCTCACACGTGAGCCTGTACGAGGCAGACGCGTACGCGCGGTGGGCCAATGCACGCCTTCCAACTGAGTACGAGTGGGAGGTCGCAGCGGAACAGCGCGCCGACGAAATCGGCGAGGGCAACTTCATCGAAAGCGGGTGGCTCGAACCGGTCGTTGCGGCGCCCGATCGGTCCCAATTTTTCGGCGATGCGTGGGAGTGGACGGGCAGCGCGTACCTTCCCTATCCGCGATTTCGGCCGCTCGCCGGCCCACTCGGCGAATACAACGGAAAATTCATGAGCGGCCAAGTGGTCCTGCGCGGTGGCTCGTGCTTATCGCCACGCGACCACATCCGCGCGACATACCGCAACTTTTTTTCCCCGGCCACGAGGTGGCAGGTGAGCGGCATACGATTGGCTCGTGACGCGTGAGACGGCCGCCCGGGGGCCGCGGACGACCGAACGCGCCTTGATGACGTTCGACGTGAAGCAAGCTATCCGACTTCGGTGATGACCGTCATCGGGCGACCGGCGTTCGCGCGCGAACTTCCTGAGGACCCAAAAATCGAGGCGATGCTCGAAGCCTTCACGCGTGGCGATTACGCGGGAGTCCGCGCGGAAGCCAAGGTAATCGAACGGTCTGCCAGCGACGAATCCATTAAGCGGGCCGCGCGATCGCTCGTGGAGCGCACCCGTGCCGACCCGCTCGCCATCACGCTGCTGGCGCTGACGGCGCTGCTGTTGGCCTTCGTC
>JBEKOY010000168.1:0-10034 GCA_049521295.1 Polyangiaceae bacterium
ACGAATCGGCGATCGTCGCCGGCGGACCGGCCCCGGCTATCGATCTCGCGTCGGTGATCATCGAGCGTCCGAAGCGTCCGGAGCATGGAGATCTGACGACGAACGTCGCGATGAGCGCGGCCAAGCGCATGGGCAAGCCGCCGCGTCTGCTGGCCGAGGCGATCGTGAGGGCACTCAACGCGCGCGCCGACGCCGAGGACGCTGTGGTCCGATCCGCGGAGGTCGCCGGGCCCGGGTTCATCAACATGCGTCTTCGCGCCAGCGTGTTCCAGGACGTCGTCTCGGAGATTCTTCGCGCGGGCCGTGCGTGGGGCCGAGCCCCGGCCGCCTCGGGCGAGCGCATCGACATCGAGTTCGTCAGCGCAAACCCAACGGGTCCCGTCACGGTGGCGAGCGGGCGCAACGCCATTCTCGGTGACTCGGTGGCGCGCTTGCTGGAGGCGACCGGGCACCGCGTCACGCGCGAATACTATGTCAACGATCGCGGCAATCAGGTCCGGGCGTTCGCCGAGAGCGTTCGCGCCGCCGCCGAGGGTCGCGCGATTCCCGACGACGGTTACAAGGGCGCTTACGTGTCGGAGCTCGGCTCGTGGCTGAGCCAAGTTGAGCCATCGGTCCTTCGGGGCGACGATTTCGAAGCGCTCGGCCGTGCGTGCGTTTCTTGGATGCTGCGGGGAGTTCCGGGTTCGCGGTCGCTGCCCGGCATCCGTCCGAGCCTCGCCGACATTCGTGTGCACTTCGATGTCTGGTTCAGTGAGGAGTCCCTGTACCGCTCGGGTGCCATCGCCGCCGTGATGCGAAAGCTCCAGGAGGGCGGACATCTGGTGCACAAGGATGGAGCCGTCTTCTTCCAGGCGCCGCAGGGATCGCTAGAAGACAAGGACCGCGTCGTCCGAAAGAGCAGCGGCGAGTGGGCTTATTTCGCGTCGGACGTCGCGTACTTCGCCGACAAAATTGAACGTGGATACGACCGATTGATCAATGTCCTCGGTGCCGATCACCACGGGTACGTGGCGCGTGTGCGCAATGCGTTGACCGCACTCGGTCTGCCGCAAGACCGTTTCGAAGCGCTCCTGTATCAGCTGGTTTTCATCACGAAGGGCGGTGTGGCCGTCAAGAGCAGCAAACGCGCCGGCCACGTCGTCACGATCGACGAGATCATGGATGAAATCGACGAGGCCACGGGGCGCAAGGGTGCCGGCGCCGATGCCTTGCGCTTCTTCTTTCTGTCGCGGAGCGCCAATTCGAACGTCGATTTCGACATCGAGCTCGCCAAAAAAGACACGGTCGACAACCCCGTGTTTTACGTCCAGTACGGCTACGCCCGCATCCGCTCGATTCAACGCAAGGCCGTCGCGCTCGGCTTCGGCGACGGCTGGTCGACCGCGGACACGAGGGATCTGCGGCATCCCGACGAACTCGCGATGTGCCATCGTCTCGCAGACTTTCCCGCCGTCGTGAACGAAGCCGCTCGCTTGCGTGAGCCACACCGTATTACATATTATGTTCAGGAGCTTGCGCAGCATTTTCAAAGTTATTTCACGCGTCTCAAAGGGGATGACGATCCCATCTTGCCGCGCGAAAGCACCCGCCTGCGCGCCGGCTGGGAAGCGTCGTGGGACGGAACGAAGACACGCGCACGGCTGGCCTGGATTGAAGCGATTCGCGTGACGTTCGCGGTCGCGCTCGATCTCCTGGGTGTAAGCGCCCCCGAGCGCATGGATCGTCCCTCGACCGAAGCCCATGACGCCGTCGAAGCCTAGTGACGACCGATCAAGCGAGCCGATCGGCAGCATCTCTCTCGGCTCCTATCTCTCTCGGCTCCTGCTGGGGAGCTCGTCGGCTCCTGCTGGGGAGCTCGAGGGGAGCGGCATTCGCTCCCCTCGACGTGTCGGCAGTGCCGGTTGGGCGAGAGCGGAGCCGAGCGAGCGAAGCGAGTCGAGGCAGAGCGAAGCGCTCAGCGTGATCTACGTAACCAACAACTTGGCCCCCGCTCGACGTTCGCGGTACGTAATCCTGGTTCGATGCTCCCCGCACTTCGCAACCTCGACCAAATCCAAGAGGAAGAGGAGCGCACGCCGCGAAGCGTAACGCTCACGTTCCTGATCTTGGGGGGCGCTTGCTTGGTCTTCGGGGGACTGGCGCTGGGTGGACGCACCAGTCATCCGCTCGCCGCAAAAAGCGATCCACTCGGCGACCTCGTCGCACACCGCGCCGGCAACGACGGATCCAACGCCAAGTCGTTCGACCTTCGGCCGGCGGATGTGACATTTCCGCAGAGGCTCAGTGACGACAGTCGCCCGACCACCGCGCTCGCTGCGGTTCGCGCGAGCGGGGCGCCGCCGCCGGCGGCCGCGAGCGGTCAAGGCGCGGCCGCTCCGCTGGGGCCGATCTATCCGCCGCCGCCGACCGATCGACTTCCCGTTGTTCCGCTTCCAGCCCAGGCGCTTCTCGAGGCGACGCCTGTCGTGACGCGCCCGCGCGACGCCCTGACTCAAGTCGCCAGCGAAGCCGCTCAGATCACGTCGGCCTCCGCTTCGAACGAGACCGCTCCCTCGGGCCACGACGGGGGCTACCAGCTCCAAGTTTCGAGTTTCCGGTCGCAGACCGAAGCGGAGAGCTTTGCCGGCCAGCTGCGGGCCCGTGGCCACAAAGCGTACGTCGTCGAGGCGCATGTAGCCGGCCGGGGGACATGGTTTCGTGTGCGCGTGGGTCCCTTCGCCACGCAGCGCGCGGCCACGCAGTACCGCGCCGCCTTCGAGTCGAAGGAGCACGTCGTGCCGTTCATCGTGATTCCCGACACCATCGACAAAGCGCACTGAGGCGCCTGCGAGCGTCGTACCCGACCGGGTGGTCCTTGATATCGACGCGCCAGGTCTTACTTCTATGGGCATGCGTCGTGTGTCGGGCTGCTGCGCAAACCGCTTGCGGCTGGGGCTCGTCTTAGGGACTGCGCGACAGTTCCGTCGCGTACGTCGAAGCTTTCCTGCCGGCTCTTGGGCCATGCTGGCCGCTTCGTCACCGTCCGGACTCAATCGACGGACTTAGCGGTCGGGGTGAACAACGATGGCACGTCTCTTCGGGATCATTGGCAATCGTCCAGACCTTGCGGCCCGAGTTCTTGCGTTCGAGGCGGACGCGCTTCGGGCTCGATCGAGCGGCCCCCCGTTTGGCTGGGGGCTTGGTTTCTATCAGGGCGGCGAAGTCCTCATGCGCCGACGGCCCATCGACGAACGGCAGGAACTCGATGTGGCGAGGCTCGTTGCCGACGTGCGCGCCGATCTGGTGATCGGCCACGTGCGGCATGCCACGGTCGGCGCCCTGCGCACGGAAAACACCCATCCTTTCCGGTATCGGCAGTGGCTCTTCGCTCAAACCGGCACGGTCCTCGACTTCCAACAGATTCGCGAGCGTCTGGTGGCCAGCATCCCGGACTTCTTGCGCGGTGGGATTCGCGGTGAAACGGACGCCGAGGTCGTCTTCAACGTCTTTCTCTCGTTCCTGCACGATGCGGGCCGTCTCAATGACGGTCTCGTCGAGGCTCCCCTCATTCTCGATGCAATTCGATCGAGCCTCGCCGTCGTCGATGGAATGACAGCCGAGGTGGGGGCGCTTGCGTGCAAGCTCAACATGATGGTGTCCAACGGGGACAGCCTCGTCGCCGTGCACCGCAGCGACGCCGACATGCGCCTGCGCACGTTCAGCGGAAAGGCCGATGCCGAGCTTGTGATTGCCGACGATCCCCAGCTGCGGCGCAAAGTGCCGGAGCTGTCGCGCGTTCACTTCTCGATCGCCGCCAGCGATTTCGACGATGCCGTGCCCAACGGACGCTGGAAGGTTGTGCCCGAGTGTGCCATCGTCACGATGTCGCGTGACGAAGAGCCGCGCATCGAAGCTCTTTGACTTCGTCGCGCGCCGCCGATCGGTTCTCGTTGCCGCCTTTCTCGGCGCCGCCGGAGTCCTTGTCGCTGTCGGCTGCAGCCGGCCTATGGCCGCGCCCGCCGCCGTAGACGTCGACGTGGAGCGCCCCGGGGTGCGCCGCGCGGGCGCGGTGGTGCTCGAACCGCCGCCCGCACGCCCCGATCCGGTCGAGCGCACCGGTGCCCGCGGAATCGTCTCGCTGCGCGAGCCGATCGCGCGGGCCGCGGTCGAGCGGTTCGTGGAGCGATTTTTCGCCGCCTGGCAGCGGGGATCGTTGGAGGGACTCACCGTTTTGCTCGCTTCGGATGCCGAGCCCCTTTACGGCAACGCTCATGGCCGGAGCTCGGTCATCGAGAACTGGCAGCAGCGGCTTCAGGCTCACGAATACCCGCGGCTCGCGGGACTCGAGCTCGTCCGACCCGAGCGAATCGAGCGCTGGAGCTGGGACGACTTGTCGGCGCCCGATGCGCCCCGTCGCCCGTTCGGAATGCGACCCGGAGACATCGTCGTTCGGGTGCCCGTCGAGGTGACGCAGGCCGCAGGCGAGCGGTTCTTCGGCGACGTGGCCGTTCTCATGGTGCGTCGCGACGGCGACGATCTGCTCATCGCTGGATATGGCGAGATCGAAGGCTCGGAGGCGGGCTTTCACGGCGCAAGGCCGTAGCGGTTGGGGTCGACATTCACCCGTCGGCATACCGAGTCAAGGACCCGATCGGCCTGGCGGGCGCTTTCGTCGATCGAGCCGTTCGTATCGATGACGAAGTCCGCCGCGCCGACCTTCTCGCCGAGGGGCATTTGCGCGCGAATCCGTGCAAGCGCATCGTCGCGCGAGCCGCCGCTTCGAGCGCAGACGCGCGCCAGCTGGACGTCGTCCGCGCACGACACGACGACGAGGGGTCGGAACCGATCGGCCGCGCCGTTTTCGACGATGAGCGCAGCCTCGTAGCAAGCGAGCGGCTCGCCTGCACGGTCGAACTCGTTGGCGACCTCCATGGCGCGCTGAAGAATGCGCGGGTGGGTGATGCCGTTGAGGCGCTGTCGAGCCGCCTCGTCCGAAAAGACGACGCTCGCGAGCTTCTTGCGGTCGAGTGTGCCGTCGCGTCCGAGCATCTCCGGACCGAACGCGTTGACCACCGCACCAAGCCCAGCCGTGCCCGGAGCCACCACTTCGCGCGCGAGCTGGTCGGCGTCGATGACCGGTACGCCGTGCGCTCGGAAGCGAGCGGCCACCGTGCTCTTGCCCGAAGCGATGCCGCCGGTCAGACCGAAGAGGTGCAAGCCGCCCTTTCGGCTATACATGCGATGGCAGCGCGATGCGAGAGTCCCGCAATCGCTCGTTGTCCTTCTCTCGCAGGCGAATCCTCGAACTTGCGGCGGCCGCGGCGTTCGTCGGCGGCTCGGCTGCCGCCGTCGTGCGCACCCGCGGGTACACGCTTCGGCGCGGACAAGTCCTCGCCTCGCTCTGCGCGTGGCAGTTCGTGGTGGTCGAGCACGCCGCCCGCCGCATCGCCGCGAGCGACGGCGCGTCCGGACCGCCCATTCCGACCGCCGACGAGCTCGAGGTCGCGGGCTTCGTGGACACGTGGCTCGCGGGGTTGGACGATCGCGTCCGCCGGGATTTCGGCCGCTTTCTGGCGTATATCGAGCATCTGGCGCCGATTGGCGTGGGATTGGGGTCGCGGTTCACGCGGCTCGCTCCGCGCGATCAGGACCGAGTGCTGGCGTCGGCCGAGGTGTCCTCGAGTGGGCTGATTCGCGCGGGGTTCGAGGGGCTGAAGGCTCTCGTGTTCATGGGCTACTACCGCGATCCGCGCACCTGGCGCATCGTGGGCTACGATGGCCCGTTCGTCGCGCGCCCCCCGGGGGGGTGGTGGTGAACGATCTCGGGATTGTGCACGGCCGCGATCTGGAACCGCGCACGCTGATCCTGGACGCAGACGTCGTCGTGGTCGGGACGGGGGCGGGCGGGTCCGTGATGTTGCGCGAGCTGTCGCGGGCCGGCCTCTCGGTGGTGGGTCTCGAAGAGGGCGCATTTCTCAAGTCGGACGACTTCGACCAGCGCGAGGAGCGGATGCTCGCCCGCATCTATCAAGACGGCGGAGGCAGAACGACCGACGACTTCGCGATACGAGTCCTACAGGGCAAAGGCATCGGCGGCAGCACGGTGCACAATACGAACTTGTGCAAACGAGCCCCGGATGAAATCCTCGATCGGTGGTCCCGCAAACACGGGGTCGTCGGCGCCGGCCCGGGCGATCTCCGGCCCGCCTTCGAATCGATCGAGCGCGACCTGAGCGTGTCCGAGATCGGGGCCCCGATGCGCAACGAGAACAACGAGCTGCTCCGGAAAGGGTGCGCGGCGCTCGGCTGGCGCGGCGGTCCGCTCCGTCACAACCGCGTCGGGTGCACCCAGAGCGGCTTCTGCGAGCTCGGGTGCGCGTACGACGCCAAGCAGAACGCCCTGAAGGTCCTGCTGCCCCAGGCGTTGGCTGCCGGAGCCCGAGTGTACGCCGACGTCGAAGCCGTTCGCGTCGTGCACGACGGCCGCAGCGTGGCCGGCGTGCGGGCCATCGCGCGATCGGCCGACGGTCGCCCGAGAGCCGACGTGCAAGTGCGGGCACGCGTCGTGGTGCTGGCCGCGAGCGCCGTCGGCAGCGTCGCTCTGGCGCGCCGGAGCGCCGTGCCCGATCCGCACGCAAGGCTCGGAAGCGGTCTTCGCCTGCACCCCGGGGCGATCGCGGCTGGACGGTTCGATGAACCGGTCGCGGGCTGGCGCGGAATTCCCCAAAGCTATGAATGCACCGAGCATTTGTCGCACGAGGAGGGCAGCGATCGGCGGGTGTGGATCGTCACGGCGTTCGCCCATCCGATCGGCGCCGCCGCGACGCTGCGGGGGTTCGGCGCGTCGCACATGGCCGCGATGCGGACGTACCCGAACCTCGCGGTCCTGACGGCGATGGTGCACGACGAGACGAGCGGCGAAGTGCGGGTCGGGGCCGACGGGCGTCCGGTGATTCGCTACGCGATGATCGATCGCGATCGCCGTCAACTCGCACTCGGTCTCGTGGCGTGTGCGCGGCTATTGCTCGCCGCGGGCGCGCGCGAGGTGACGATTCCGGCCGTTCCGTCGATCCGGATATCGAGCTCGGCCGAGATCGACCGCGTGGACGTGTCGTCCTTGCGACCGCACTCCGTGCCGCTCACCGCTGTGCATCCCATGGGTACGATGGCGATGGGCGAGGATCCGAAGGTGAGCGTCGTGCGTTCGACGGGCGAGCACCATCAGCTGCGGGGGCTGTTCGTCGCCGACGGATCCCTCTTTCCGACGAGCCTTGGCGGGCCGCCGCAGATCAGTATTTTTGCGTTTGCGCTTCATCTGGCGCCGCACGTCGTCGCTCGAGCTCGGCAGATGGGTGCATCATGATCCCGGCGCGGCGAACCGGGCGTGCCCGGCCGCGGTCCGTCATCGGTCAATCGTCCGAGAGAGACAGGTTGGCTCCCGTCGGCTTTCTGCGGCTTTCCCGCCTCTCGCGGCGTGGCTCCTGCTCACCCTGCTGCAGCATTCCTCGTCGTCGCGCCTTGCGAGAGGCCAAAGGCCTTGAAATCCTCGGTCCGCCAACCTGTTCGGTGCTCTAGTCGGAGCTCTCCAAGCGATGTCCGCCGAGTTCGTCCACCTGCACGTTCATACCCAGTATTCGCTTCTTGACGGAGCGGTGAAGGTGAAGGACCTCGTCCAGCGTGTCGCGGCCGGTGGGATGCGCGCCGTCGCCATCACCGATCACGGCAACATGTTTGGCGCGATTGCGCTCTACAAGACGGCGAAGGAGGCGAAGGTCCACGCCATCCTCGGATGCGAGATCGACGCCGCGGGGCGCGGCGGGCACGGCCACCACCTGCCGCTCTTGGCGGCGACGTCCGAGGGCTATCGCAACCTGATAGGCATCGTGTCCCGGTCTCAGATTCAGGGAGTGCCCCTGCCCATGGAGGAGCTTTCGACCCGATCCAAAGGGATCGTCGCGTTGACCGGCTGCATGGGAGGAGTCGTGGCCCAGGCCATCCTGGAAGAGGGTGAGGCCCGGGGTCGCGAGGTCCTCGCGCGCATGCGCGACGTCTTCGAGTCGGGGTCGTTGTACGTCGAGCTGCAGGATCACGGGCTGCCGGAGCAGCCGGTGCTCAACGCGATTCTCGTCAAGCTCGCGGGCGATCTCGGCCTGCCGCTCGTCGCAACCAACGACGTGCACTACGCCGAGCGGCAAGACGCCGAGGCGCATCTGTACTTGTCCTGCATCAAGACCGGTCGGTCGCTCGAGGAGGCAAAGGAGCGCCACCACGGATCGAGCGAGATGTACCTGAAGACACCCGACGAAATGGCGCAGCTCTTTGCGGCCTACCCGAACGCGGTGCGCGCGACGCTCGAAATTGCCGAAAAATGCACGTTGGCTCTCAAGCTCGGCGAACCGATGCTGCCGAGCTTTCAGGTACCGGAGGGATACGACGCCGTCGGCTACTTCCGCCATATCGCTCGGCAAGGTCTTCGTGTCCGCTTTGACGAGTTCGAAGCGCAGGGCAAGGGCATCGACCGAGACGCGTACACGAAGCGACTCGAAATCGAATTGGACGTCATCGCGAAGATGAACTTTGCCGGGTACTTCCTCATCGTCTGGGACTTCATACGATACGCGAAGGAAAGCGGCATTCCCGTCGGCCCCGGGCGGGGATCCGGCGCGGGATCGATCGTGGCCTACGCAATGCGCATCACCGATCTCGATCCGATTCCCTACAACTTGCTCTTCGAGCGCTTCATGAATCCGGAGCGCGTGAGCATGCCGGACTTCGACATCGACTTCTGCATGGACCGTCGAGACGAGGTGATTGCCTATGTCCAGCGCAAGTACGGCGCTTCGAGCGTCGGTCAAATCGCGACGTTTGCCGAGCTCAAGAGCAAGAGCGTCGTCAAAGACGTCGCTCGATGCATTGGGATAACCCCCAACGAGGCGCAACAGATCGCCAACCTGATTCCGCGCAAGACGCCGGCCGAGTCGTACACGATCGGCGAGGCGCTCGACGTCGAACCGAAGCTGCGGACGCTTTACGAGAGCGACCGGAGGATCAAGGGTCTGCTCGATCAGGCGCGCAAACTCGAGGGTTTGACCCGGCACGCCGGCAAACACGCCGCCGGTATCGTGATCAGCGAGGGTCCTCTGTGGGACCACGTGCCCGTCTTTCGCGACGACAAGACCGGGGCGCTCGTCACGCAGTATTACAAGGACGACGTCGAACAGGCGGGGCTCGTCAAATTCGACTTTTTGGGGCTCAAGACGCTGACCGTGCTCGACGTCGCGGTGCGACTGGTCAATGCACGGCCCGATCTGCGGCGCGCGAACGAGAGGGTCGACCTTTCCAAGATCCGTCTGGACGACGTGGCGACGTACAAGCTGCTCGCGTCTGGTGAAACGAAAGGAGTCTTTCAACTCGAATCGAGCGGCATGCAGCAACTCTTCAAGGATTTGCGTCCCGACGGATTCGAAGACATCGTCGCCGCCGTCGCGCTCTATCGCCCCGGTCCGCTGGGTAGCGGCATGGTGGAGGACTTCGTCAACCGAAAGCACGGACGCGCCGCCATCGCGAGCTTGCACGCTCGTGTCGACGACATCCTCGCTCCGACCTACGGGGTCATCGTCTATCAGGAGCAGGTGATGCAGATCGCCCAGAAGCTCGCGGGCTACACGCTCGGCGGCGCGGACTTGCTGCGGCGTGCGATGGGCAAGAAGAAGCCGGAGGAAATGGCCAAGCAGAAGAGTGTGTTTCTTGCCGGAGCCAGCGACAACGGCGTGGACGTCAAGGACGCGGAGCACATTTTCGGGCTACTCGAATACTTCGCCGGCTACGGGTTCAACAAGAGCCATTCGGCCGCGTATGCGCTCATCACGTACCAGACCGCGTGGCTCAAGGCGCATTACCCCGTCGAGTTACTCTGTGCGATTCTGACGAGCGACAAAGATCGAATCGACAAGGTCGTGCGCACGATCGCGGACGCGCGGGCGATGGGTGTCATGGTCCTTCCTCCGGATGTCAATGAGAGCGATACGGATTTCAAGGTCGCATACACGCGT
>JBEKOY010000169.1:0-11521 GCA_049521295.1 Polyangiaceae bacterium
GCATCCGAGGGCTGACTTCACCGGTAAACGCGCCTTCTTTCTCTGGATAAAGGTTCTGCGCACCCAGCGCGACGCGGCTGCCTTTGACGATCTCCCCGACGTAAGCCAGATAGGGGAAAGGCGGACAGATGACGACCGTTGTGCGGTCCTCAACGCCCACGCCGTCCACGACATCCTGTGCGAAGGCGAGGGATTGGACTGCAGTCCCATGTACGCGATGAGGTTTGTGTCGAACGTCTTGTCGCAGTCGGTGGCGGCGGGGGGCGACGATTGGGGTTGTGACGAGTTCGTATTGCCGAACTCGGTCGCGATGACTGGGTAGGTGGCCGTAAGGAAACCGAAGGAAGTGGCCCAGCCGTCGGGCGCGGCGTCGCCTTTGTCCTGGTAGGGGTGGGTATTGTAAATGATGTTCGTGCCCTGAACGGCGTGGGTCGGGACTCCCGTCAAGTCGTAGGCCCAGTTGAGACCGCCGATGATCACGGGGTTGTTCGCTTTCGCGGTATTTCGAACGGTGTCGTAAAGCGTCTGCATTCCAACGACCGCGTAGCCGCTCGAGGTGCCCCCCGAGAGCCATGTGGTCCAATCGCTCTCGGCGGGCATGTAGCTGCCGATTTTCGGCTCGTTGTAGAGCTCGAAAAGGACATACGGGACATTCGCGTACTTGGTCGCGACCTGTTGCCAGAACGTGACCGAGTGGGAGTCGGCCATGTCTTGCTGGCAGTTGCCGCTGGCGGTCAGGCACTGCTGGCCGACCGAGTAGCTGCCCTGGTCGGACCAATGCAAATCGAGGATGATGTCCATGCCGGCGCCCTGCGCCCATTGCACCTGATCGTCGACTCGGCCTTGGTACGTTGGGTCGTAGCTCGGGTTCGACGGATCGTTGAGCCAGCAGTCCTGGTTGAGCGGAAGGCGGACGACGTTCGCGCCCCACTGATTCATCACCATGTAGTCGAGTTGCTGGATGTTGCCGGCGCAGGAGAACTCGAGCGAAGGTCGATCCAAACCGCGCAAGAAGTGCTCGTGGCCGTTCTTGTCGAGGATCATGTTCCCGCTCGTCGTGTACGGCCCCACGAGCCCCGCCGTCGACCCCGTGGTTGGCGTGGACGAGCCGGCGCTGGAACTGCCCGTCGACGAGCTGCTGCTCGATGAAGCCCGGCTGGACGAACTGGTACTGGCACCGCTCGTGCTGGAGTTGCTTGAAGTATTTGCAGGATGACCCGGGGCCTCGGGGCTCGCGTTGCCGCACCCCGACGCAACGCCGCTCAAGCCCGAGGCCAAGACCACGGTCCGTATGATAAGTCTCCGATAATTCATTCTATTTTCTCCAAGATCCAGTGGCGTGTTCGGCACCGTGCCGCCGGAAGCGAACCAAACTCGCGGCTTCGGCGGCTTCGAACCGGAGCCCGAACCGTGGTCCCGCCGCGCTCACGTTTAGCATTCCGGCCTAAAGCGCTCGTCAGCGGCTCTGCCGGCCTTGACCGGCAAATGGCATGCAAGAGCCGCGTGGCTCCCCATAGGGGCGACGCCGCATCGAGCCCGGATAGCGCACGAAGTTCGTGAAGGACACGACATCGCTTGCGGTATAGTATGCGCGGTCGCTCGGCGACGACGAGCACAATTTCTTCGTCGGATAGCCGCCGACCCCTAACCTAATGACTCGAGAACGGATTGAGGTGCGCTCGTGAAGAATAATACGTTTCGCTTCGGTATGTCGCTCGTCACCGTCACGAGCCTCGCATCCGCCTGGGCCTGTTTCGGAAGCTCCACCAGTACCCCCACCGGCACAGGCACCGGAACGGGTACGGGGCAAGCGGGGGGGGGGGGGACAACCAGCAGCACGAGCACCAGCGGGAGCTCAAGCGCGAGTTCGGACGCGGGTGGGGCCGCGTGTACGAGCACGGTGGCGGCCGGCTTCACTGCGGGCCCCGTCATCGACGACATGACCAACAATCAGTCCGAAACCGGCGGCTCCTGGTACACGTACTCGTCGCGAAGCGTGCCGAACTCCGAGCCGCCCATTCTTACGAATGAGGCCGGAACGCTGACTCCGCCTGAGGGACAAAGCTTTCCCTTTGTCACGTTTGGGACGAACCCAGCGGTTCCGGCGCTTCCGAGCAGCGTGGGCACGGGCGACGAGATCGCGCCCGGCTACCGCGAGTTCAGCGGCAACGGCATCCCCGAATGGGGGGCTGGTTTCGGGATGGATCTCACGAGCTACCCACCCGACGGCAGTGCGGTCGCCTTCAACTCGTGCCCGCCCGTCGCCGGGCTACCGGACGGGTCGATGCTCTTCAACACCACCCCGACTCTGACGAACACGGGAATTCCCCAGCCCTTCAATGCGAGCGCGTACGCTGGCTTTTCCTTCTGGGGTATCTCGCTCACGGGCAAAACCATCAATCTTTATGTCCAAGTGGATGACGCATCCACGAGCCCGTGGGGCAATTCGGTTCCGGTTGCCGACACGCCCACGTCGCCGCTGCGTTGCGACGTTTGCAAGAGCGCGGGCACCTGCACGGCATCGACGACGGAAGCGGGGACCAAGGACTGCCCCTGCTCGGACAGCTTCCGGTACGAAGTCCAGTTCAGCACCTGCTGGAAGCAATTCTACGTCAAGTTTTCCGACCTCGCGGTCCAAGACTGGTCGATGGAAGGGGCTTTGGTCTTCGATCCGGCGCATGTGTACAACATTCACTTTCAGGATACGATCAACACGGGTACCACTCCGGCGTTCGACGTCGCCGTCGCGTATCTGCAATGGGCTGCTCAGTAACGGGTCGCGGAGCACAGACCACCACGTCCAAGGCCTCGTGATCCAACGGGGGAGGGCACAGTCGGCCTCCCCCGCCCCGCCCTATCATCCCGGTCCGTCGCGCGACTCTGCGTCCGCTGGACTGGGCACTGCGTAAACGGCCTCGGACCGTAGACCCGGCGTGAAGGCGGTCGCCGGGCGAACGCAGCGCCGCGTGACGAACCGGCGACGCCTCGCAGGGTATGCTAGCTGCGATCATGCGCGCCGGCCGAACCAAGACGACCAGCTTCTCTCTCGATGAGGCGACGCTCAAGAACCTGAAGGCCCTCGCCGCTCGACGCCACAAGGGCAATGTGTCGGCTTTGCTTGCGGAAGTCGCAGCCCGCGAGACGAATTTCGCTGCCGCGGAATCGTTCTTCGAAAGGTACGGCGCGCCGCCGTTGACCGAGCAAGCGATCCGGCTGATCGAAGCCGAATGGCGCGGCGAGGCACCGGCGAAGAAAAAGCGACGGCGCGCGGCGTGACGTTCACGTTCGATACGGGAATGCTCGTGGCGCTCGAACGGCGCAAGCGGCGGGCCCTCGACGCGTTTCGCAACATCGTTCGCCGCGGATTTTTGCCCGTCGTGCCTGCGGTCGTTTATGCGCAATGGTGGCGCGGCCGGAGCGACTTGCGCGAGGCGATCCTCGCGGCCGTCGTCGTCGAAGTCATGCCGCCCACTTTGTGTCGCGCGGCCGGAGAGGCGTTGGCCACGGTCAAGGGATCGTCGCTCGCCCATGCTGTGGTCATGGCCTCCGCGGCGCTGCGCGGGGGGGGCATCGTCTACACATCCGCGATCGACGACCTCCGCCGACTCCAGGGCTTCTTTCCGACCGTGCGCATCCTGCGCGCGTAGCCGCGTGTCGCGTCGTTCCACGCCCGCGACAGCCGTTGGACGGGTCTAATAGCAACCAGTCGGTTCGGTGAAATTGCTGCCCGTGTCGCCGCCGCCGTTCGGAATGTTGATGGTAATCGACTGATTGACGGAAGAGCTCGTCACGGTCACACTCCCGGGGTTGACCGTAAAATATCCGTATTGGGTCGGCATTTGCCCATTCGCGGTGGTGATTGGGTAAACCGAGTTTTGTAAATAGTATTGGCCCGCGCTGTTTTCGACGGCTTTGATATTTCCGCTCACGGGACAGGCGACGAACTTCCAGGTCGTCCCCGACGGGTCGCCGACCGAGTAGCCCATGGCGTCGAAGGCTTGTGTGCTGAGGTCGAGGTGCCCGGCCTGCTTGCACGCTGGATTTTCGCCGTTGTCGGTCGGGCACTCGTCGATGATCGTGGCCACGATCTGGGTGCCGCCGTTGGTAATCTCGATGCACGCTCCGCAGTCGGTCACCGTATTGAAGCCGTTCGATCCGGGGATCGCCGCAAAGTAGCTATCCTTGGCCGGCGAAACGCTGGCGGCGTTCGGAACGGTATCGACCGCATTTTTGCCGCTTCCCGTTTCGGTTCCCGTGTAGCCGCAGGCCGTTTTGCACGTGCCGTTCTGGCAAGTCCCTTGCCCGAAGTAGTAATACGTGAAGGAGCCGCTGCCGTTGTACGAGTCGCCGAACGTACACGGCCCGGCCGGCCCTTGGGTGGAGCTGCTGCTCGTCCCGCCCGTCAGCGAGCTGCTGCTGCTCGACCCGCCCGTCTTGGAACCGGTGCCACTCGAGCCCGTCCCGGAAGTGGAACTGCTCGCTGCGGAACCCGGGCTGCTGCTCGATCCGCCCGTGGTCGAGCTGCTCCCGCTGACGGAACCTGGACTGCTGCTGCCGGCACCCGAAACGGGACTGCTGCTGCCGGCACCCGCGACGGGACCGCTGTTGCCGGCACCCGAAACGGGACCGCTGCTGCCGCTTGAACCGAGGCCCGTGCCCCCCGATGCGGGGCCCGAGTCCCCCGAGGGGGGGCCAGGGTCGGTGCCGGGCCCGTTCGTCGCCGTCGAATTGGAGTTCGCCGTGCCCTGGCTCTGAGTCATCCCTCCCCCGCCGGTGTACACAGGGGTGCCCGAGCTCGCCCCGCCGTCGCCGGAAGAAAAGTCCTGGAATCCGAGGATGTCCGCGCAACCAGCCGCGGTGAGGGCCGCCGAAGCCAGGGTCCACAAAGCCACTCTCGACGGACGATCCATCAAAACCTCCCAACCACCGACAGCCCGGTGCCTTGGGCCGCTGGCCCGACTCCGACGGCTGGCCCTGCACGACCGCGTGGTGCCGTAAAGAAGAGAACGGCCCCGCCCGTCAAGGCAACGCCCGCACCAATAAAGGAAGCCGTCGAAACCGTGGCCCATGTCGAGGCCGATTGGCGAAGCGTCAGACCGTTGGTGCCTGGCGCACACGAAGGGTTGCCCCCGCACGCGGCCAGCGCGTCCTTGTACGTGGAGTTGGCGTGAAGTCCAGCAAACGCACCTAGGCCGACCGCCAGGACCCCGACCGCACCGACCGCGATCCCGCCCGTTCGTTGTCCCTGCCCGTCCGTCGCGTCGGAACCCGGAGGCGTCGCCTCGCCCGTTGCGGCGCTCGATCCCTCATTCGTGCGGATCGCGGTTCGGTCGTCGGCAAGGCGTGGGATGTCGACCTCCAGATTTTGCCCGCTCGCGCCGAGATCGACGTGCTGGGTCCACGGCTTCTTGCCCGGCGCACTCACTTCGATATCGTGCCCCCCGCCGTCACGCGGAAGCCCGGTCCCCCAATCGGAGCTCGGAACCGACTCGTGGTCCAATCGGACGTCGATTCCGGACGCGTCTGGAGGGGGTTTGATCGTCAGGTGCGAGACCTTCGGCTCCAACGCGGCCGCCATGCGGTTCGCCGCCGCAGCGATCTTCTTCATTCCCGCCGAATCGGCCGCTGAGCTCGCGGCGTGGAACGTGGCCCACGCAGTCGCGAGCTTGCCCCATTTCTCGTAGCAGGTCGCCAGTGCGATCGCGGTCGTCGGTGCCGGCTCTCGCGACTGGGCGTCCGCGAGCTTGGGGCAGGCTTCCGCGTACTGGCCGGCGGCCATCAGCTTGCGACCCTCGACGAGCAGAGCGGGGGCCGCCGAAGAAGCCGATTTCTTTGCGCCCTGGGCACTGCACGGGACGAACAAGCCGGAGAGGAAAATCGCAGCCACCGTGGAACGAAGCGGGCGCATAACGACCTCGGGAGAACGGCGCATGACGGCGTGCGTCGCCCGCCCCGCGATGCTCGTGCGCGCTGTAGAGACAAGTAGCATACGCGGCACTGACCGGCCATGGGACCTGGGGCCTTTTGGCCCTAGATCGGGGCATGCGGAGCCTGTTTGAGTCCCGCGATCGACTTCGCGGTGGCTCCAGGGTCGCGAGGTAGACTGCAATGTTACGTTCAATTTGAAATATCGTTCGACGATTGACGCCCGTGCGCTCGTATGCGAGCACGCTGCTCCAACAGTACCGCGACGCGCGCTGCCGCCGTCATCCATCGTGCCGGCTACCGCAGTCATCCACCGTGCCAGGGGAACCACCATGATCGGCCGAAGAGCTTTTGCCATCGTCGCCACGTTGCCTTGCCTTCCCGTGTCGGTGTTGGCCGTCGCCGCATCCGCTTGCGGAGGCGCGGCCGCGACGACACAGGCACCCGCCGCCGCCAACGCGCCTGCAGCCGCTAGCGCTTCTTCGCCCGCGGCGGCACCGGAGTCGACCGCGTCGTCGCTCCCGCCTCCGACGGCCGCCGCCGATGCGAAGCCCGAGGTGAAGGTCACCCCGCCAAACGCCGAGGGCAACCCATTCGCGGGCGCCCACCTCTACATCGACCACGGATACGTCGCGAAGATCGAGACCACCGCCAAGACGGACGCAGCCGACGCGGCGACGCTCAAGAAGGTCGAAGCGTTTCCGACTGCCATCTGGCTCAGCTCCATCAAGGACACGGCCGGCGTCTCGAAGACTCTGGAGGATGCGGCCGCCGAACAGAAGAAGGGTGGGCAGCCGGTCGTCACGACCTTCGTCGTCTACGACCTTCCCGAACGCGATTGCGCCGCCGTCGCATCGAATGGACAGCTAACGATCGCGAACGGGGGCGACAAGCGATACCAGAAGGATTTCATCGACAAGATCGCCGCATCGTTCAAGACGCACGCGCAGCAGCGCGTCGTCGTCGTGCTCGAGCCGGATTCCCTGGCGAACTTGGCCACCAACCTGAGCGTGCCGAAGTGCGCGGCGGCCCAGGACGTGTACAAGCACTCCATCTCGTACGCCATCAAGACGCTCGCGCTGCCGAACGTGACGATTTACCTCGATGGCGCGCACGCCGGCTGGCTCGGGTGGAGCGGCAACCGCGAGAAGATCGCGGCCCTTTACGCGGAGGTCCTGAAGGACGCGGGCGGCCCGGACAAAATCCGCGGCTTCGCGACCAACGTGTCCAATTACGATTCGCTCAAAGACGGCGACCTCGCCAAACTCGAACCGTCGGATCCCGCGAAGGGCGAACTCGACTACATCCAGCTGCTCGATCAGTCGCTCACCGGGGCCGGAATCGTCGGGAAGGCGTTCGTCATCGATACCGGGCGAAATGGTCGTTCCGGCATCAAGACGAAGTCGGGGAGCTGGTGCAACATCAAGGGCGCCGGCCTCGGAGAGCGCCCTCAGGTGAACCCCGCACCGCTGGTCGACGCCTACCTGTGGATCAAGCCGCCGGGCGAATCGGACGGCGGCGGCGAGCCGAAGAAGCCCGGCTTCGACGAGAAGTGCGGGCCCGATGCCCCGGACGCTGCCAAGGACGCGCCGCGGGCCGGCGAGTGGTTCGGTTCATACTTCATCGACCTCGCGAAGAACGCGAACCCACCGCTCTGACGGGTCGGCCACCCGCGGGCATTCGTCCCCGCTGCCGCGCGTGGAAGTCGCAGTGCTATCGTCTTGATCGTGGAAGAACGGGAACGGGTCGTGAGCGCACTCTCGGCCGTTTTCACTCAAACGCCGGCGCGGCGTTGGACGCGCGCGGCACTGCTCTTCGGATCGGCGGGCCGGGGATCGATGCGGCCCGACAGCGACGTCGACGTGGGCATCCTCCCGAACGAAGACGGGCCTTCGCTGGCCGAGGAGCTGGCCCTGCAAGCGGAGCTTTCTCGGGCGTGCGGCCGAGAGGTGGATCTCGTGCGCCTCGACCATGCGGACTTGCTCTTGCGTTGGGAGGTCGCACGCGACGGCGTGACGCTCCACTCCAATCCGGCGGGCGCCGCGGCCCACTTTCGAGCCGAAGCGGCCCTCGAGCACGCCGACTTGGGACCTCTCGTGGAGCGCGGGGCCGCGACCTGGCGCGACGCGTTGCTGCGGCGAGCGACGCGGTGACCAACCGTGTCCTCGTTCTTCGCAAGCTCGCCGCACTGCGAGAGCACGCCGCGAACGCCCGCGCACGCCGCCCGGCGAGCGAGGGGCCCCTTCGGTCCGATGCCGTCCTTCGCGACGCACTGGCCCTGAGTGTTCTGGTGGCGATCCAGGAGGCGATTGACATCGCCTTTCATGTCGCCACCGACGAAGGCTGGGGCGTGCCGGCAACGTTCGCCGAGAGCTTCGATCTCTTGGCGGGACACGGCGTGCTCGACGAGGGAGTCGCACGCGCGATGGCCGCCGCGTCCGCGCTGCGAAACCGCATCGCGCACTCCTACGCGAGCGTCGACGTGGACCGCTTTTGGCGTGAGCTGCCCACGGGATTGGACGCGATCGATCGCTTCGCGGATGGCATCTTGCGCTTCGTAGGGCCATGAGACGCCATCGTCGTCGGCCTGATGGCTTCTCGTGATTGCGGGCCGTGCGCGCGTCCGAGCAGTGCAGGAAGAAGGATTTCGCTCAATCGCCCGACCACGCTCGAGTGCGCGGGCCCGACGGGCGACATCGACGGTTCCGTGAACGAGCTCGACCCGCTCCCCGTCGAACAATTGCAGCGCACCCATGCGGTCGTATTCGGCTCGCGTGAGCCGTCGCGGCGTCGCGTGAAAAAGATCGCGGACGACCATTCGAAGAATCAGCATCGCACATGGGGCGCGCGACAAGACACCGCGGACTTGCGGAGAGGGCGCGGGCGCGCCAGCGCAGAATCGGGCCCCCAACGGCCGACAAACGAAACGGGTCTACGGGCGCGTTCTCGGACCGCTCACCACCACATCGTGCCCTTGATTCCGAAGACGTTGGCGTCGGGGGGATACGGCGTCCCTGCGTAATTCGGGTACAGCGTCCCGTACAAGGCCTGGGTGGTCGCGCTGCTGATGTTCTTGACCCCCACGAGCGAGAGCCACTGCTGCGGCAGAACGTCGGCGCCGTCCCAGTAATGCGAGTATTGAAGTGTGATCTCTTCGTGCGTGATGAATTTCGAGTGAATCATGATTTTGGGAGAAATAACTCCAAACGACTCGTGGACGTCGTGTGAATCCGGCTGGACGTAATCGCCCCGAACACCCACGCTCAGCCACGGCAAGAGGCTGGCGACGACGTCCGCGCCGTACTTGAGCTTCTGCGTGCCGTCGGTCGGCGTCCCCGTAATCAGGTTGATGCTCGTCGAGTCGGTTCCCGATACGACGGAATACATGCCGTACAGCGCAACCCGCACGTCGGGGCCGTCACCCCAAAAGGTCGCGTGCGCGTTGTGAAGCCTTCGCCACAAATAGCCGAAGCTGAAGTCGTATTCGACCTGGACCGTGTCGATGTTCCCGTTGCCGTCGCCGACACCATTGAAGAAATTCTCGTAAATGCCGTTCGCGGCGTTGTGTCCACCGCCGCCCAACGAGTGGACGACTTCGATCGCCGGTCCGACCGTCGTCACGTTTTTCGCTTGAATATGCGAATAGGCGACATAGGCCTCGCCGAATACCCCGCCGGTAAATCGCGCTTCCGCGCCGTATACGGAGATCGATCCACTCGGTTCGACCGGATATGCCGGGCCGGCGTTGGTCACGACGCCCGCCGTCGTGGGACCTTCACCCGTTCCTTCTTCCCGGTCGTCCTGCTCCCACGCGACCATGTAATGGGCATTGATATCGAGCCATTTCCCGAACGAAACACCCGCGTGAACATGGTCCGCCAGCGTGTAGCCGGGGCCGCCGCCAATGTTGTTGTCCGCACCTGGATTGAACGTCGGCAGAGCACTCGGCGAACCGTTGACGGGGATTCCGGCCGGCGACATTTCGAGGTGCACGCCGAACCCGTGCTCCACTTTCAACGTGACGTCGTCGAGGGCGTATTGCAGCTTGAGCGCTTGCCGGCTTGGCCGAATTTCTCCCAAAAGGCGCCCACCTTCCAGGTCAGCGCCAATCCATCGACCGGCAGATCCGGGGTGAGTGTCAGCCACCCCTGCCCCACGCCGAACTGCGCGGGATTGGCTTGGTCGCCGAGCATCGACACGTCCGTAAAGTCGTAGCCCTGGAGCCCTACGGTCCCCACGACGTGGTTATTTCCGTAACTGAGAAAGATCTCGGTCCACGCCTGCTCCCACTGCCGATCGTTGGTCCACGCCAAGTACTGGTCATCGGGAACGTACGGGGAATGAAATGTCGTGTGGGCCTGACCCGGCATCGCGCAGTACGGGCCGTTGTAGGACATCCCGGTGGAGGGAAATTGAGTGGAGGTGACCGGTTGAGGCGCCGTCGCACCGGCCGGACAAGCTTGCCGACTCCCAACGCCGATTCTCATCGGCGCACGAAAGTAGCCGTGCCAGCTAAACCGCCAGTCTTCGGGGTTCGGTGCAGGCGGCACGGCGCTTGGCGTGGGCGTTCCTGTGACCGTACCTGAGTCGCCCCCGTTCGAAGGTCCGCCGGCGACCGGCGGCGGCAGAGCCTCGACGACGGGGGCAGTCGGCTGGGCGCCTGGCTGCGCCGCGGCCGGCGAAGGCGTCGCGCCCGGGGCGCCGGACGTGTCGCCGGTATTGGCCGCAGGCGGCGGAAGCACGTTCTGCGCGAGCGCCGTGGTGGAGGCGGCAAGAAGAGAGCCCGTCATGAAGATGCCAAGTTGGATTGCGCGCATGGAGTTTCACCTCGACGAGCCGTCCCCCTCCCGGGAAGTCGGGTCGTATTTGATCTGGGGGTCCACTACTTCAATTCGAGCGCCCGCGTCACGAATCGTGCAATCGGGGATGTCGTGGGCGGCGCATAGTTGCACCGAAGTTGGCCCACGGCTCAAGCAAAAAATGCCGGGTGAAGCCGCGCCGAATGGACGACGATCGAGGCGGCGCCGTTGGACTCGCATTCGGCCATTTGGCCGGTTCGCGCGCCGTCGTTGGCGTTGCCACGCGTTTCAATCGCGACCGGCCGTCCCGCGTCCCGTGGATTGGGACGGGTCAAGAGACAGGGGGCCCCCGGGGGACATGCCGGGGCGGACGCAAACCACGACGCAAACCACATGGTGGACGACGTCACCTACCCGCCTTCCGCAGACAAGGCTGGGGTCGCGCTTCCGCTCGCACGCGCATCGCCAACGGTCCGCGAACCGACGACGTGAGGGCGTGCACGGCGCGCGACCGCCGAGTCGAGACGCCGGAGAGGTCTGCTACCAAAAACGGGCGCCACGTCGGTGGGATGGTCCGAACGGACGTCTCCAGCATCAATTTCCAAACGGACGAGATACGCGGGGCATTGAGCGGCGACGACGGGCGAAGAACGTGAAGAAATAGTGAGCGCAAGCCTTCGCGCGGACGTCACGGTTTGTTAAGTTAAGCAGGTGATGCCCCTGCCCGACACCGGGGTCCGAGTCCTCGGGCGCTACGCCCTCTACGACGAGATCGCCGCGGGGGGCATGGCGACCGT
>JBEKOY010000170.1:0-9947 GCA_049521295.1 Polyangiaceae bacterium
CGCCCGACTCGGCGCTCGATCTACAAGGCCTGTTCAATCCGCTGCTGCTCGCCGCGGGTGTTCAACCCGTCCCCTGCGATTTGCACGCAGGACCGAACGCGATTGTCGTCGTGACGGGTCCCAACTCCGGAGGCAAGACGCGGCTTCTGCAGTCCGTTGCCATTGCTCAGCTGCTTTCCCAAGTGGGTCTATTTGTTCCGGCGAGGGGCGCTCGTGTTCCGCTCGCGTCGGGGCTCTTTGCATCGCTGTTCGAGGAAGCGCGTTCCGACCAGCCGGAAGGCCATCTGGGGATGGAGCTGCTTCGGATTCGTCGCCTGTTCGACGAGTTCGATCCGGGCGCGCTCGTGGTCCTCGACGAGCTGTGCTCCGGGACGAATCCTTCCGAAGGCGAGGAGATCGCCCGGCTGGTTCTGTCCCTCTTGCCGGAGCTCGGGGTCCGAGCGTTCGCCACGACACATTTGCTGCAGTTCGCCGCGGGCCTTGCCCGCGAGGCGAAAAACGGTTCCATCCCACTCGAGTTCATCCAAGTGGAACTCGATGGGTCCGAGCGCGCGACGTACCGCTTCGTGCCCGGTGTGGCGCGAACGTCGCTGGCGCAGAAGACCGCTTCGAGACTTGGCGTGACGCGCGAAGAATTGCTCGCGAAGATCGCCGCAAAGCGCTCGCGTCGAGCCGGCCAGTCATGAACGCGGGAGCTCTTTTTCCGATTTCGGGCGGTTGTGGGCGAACGGAGAACCGCCAAGCCCACTGCCGAGAAGGCCCGAGTCAGGTGAACAGGTTGCGGCACGTGGATGCCGGGGCGAGGCCCAGGGCCGTTGCGTCCGCCGCCAGTGTTTCCAGGGCGTCGCGCAGCGGGTCGCGGGTGAAGTCGACCCATCGCCAGGCCTCGCTCATGAGCGATGGCGGCAGAGTCTTGCCGACGAGACGGCCGAGCTCGACGCGCGCTTCTTCGCACGTCTGCTTTGCGCCGCCGAGTGCGCGATCGACCTCGTCGCCGATGGCGACCGTCAGGCGCCTCGCGAGATCCGGGCGCGCTCGAACGAACTCTCCTCGAGCCGCGACGAGCGCTGTCGGGAATCGACGATCGGGCCACAGGTCGCGCTCGTCGATGAGGCGGACGGCGCCGGCGTCTTGCACAACGCGCGTGGCCCACGGTTCGGGCAGCCAAGCGCCATCGAGAGCGCCTCGACGCATTTCGGTCAGGATGGTGGTGGCGTCGAGTGCATGGACCGTTACGTCGCCGCCGCGTTCAGCAGGCGCGAACCCGTGCGCCCGGAGATACTTGCGCAGCGAAATGTCCTGTGTCGTCCCGATCTGCGTTGTTGCGAGCGTCTTGCCGCGCAAGTCGCCTGGCACTCGAATCCCGGAGTTTGTCCCAACGAGGAAGGAGGCGCCGCCGGAGCAGCATCCGGACAGCACCCGAAGCACGCCGTTGCGGTGTCGTGCATTCGTGTAAATGAGGGCAGAGGGACCCGCGACGCCGACGTCGATGGCCTCGCCGACGAGCGCTTCGGCGACGCGCGGTCCCGCCCGAAAACTGCGCGGCTCGACGGGAACCCCGAGCGCTCGCGCAATGCGTCCGGACGCCAAGCCGACGATGGCCGGGGCGTGGGTCAGGTTTGTCATGAAGCCGATGCGTACGATGCCATCGCTCTCCCTCCGGCATCCGCTCGCACCCAGCAAAGCGGTCGAGCAGGCTCCCGCCAGCAACTCCCTGCGCGTGGGCGGGTGCGTTGTCACGGCTCGGGCGACGCGGCGGGTCTCGCCCGCAGAATGGCTTGCGCCTCTGGAAAGGCGCTTCGGGCGAGCGGGCGCTCTGGATCCTCCAAAGCGCGAACGGAGTGCACGGGCGGACTGCCGTGATACGGTGCGACCCGCGCGTCCGGTCGGCAGTGGCACTTCATCCGTTCGATCACGCGAGCAAAAAATGGAGGCAAAAGTGGTCACGCGCAAGGCGAATCGGCCCCTGGCCGGACCCGGCGACGACGTCGGCGCGGCCGAACTCGGTCGCCGTGTCGCCGAGAACCTGCGACAACGCCGGAAGGCTCGCGGGCTTTCGTTGGACGACTTGGCGCGATCCTCCGGAGTCAGCCGTGCCGCCCTCTCGCAGATCGAGACATGCAAAAGCAATCCTACGGTTGGCGTGCTCTGGAAGATCGCCGTCGGTCTGGGTGTGCCCTTCGCGGAGCTGATCGGCGCTCCCCGATCGGGAGTGGTCGTGCTCAAACGCGGAGACGCTCAGGTGCTTCGTTCTGCGGACGGCAAATTCGAAAGCCGTCCGCTGTCACCGCTCGGTGCCTCGCCACTCGTGGAGCTTTACGAGCTTCGCTTGGCGGCGCGGGCGGTGCACGCTTCCGAAGCGCACGCGCCCGGAACCCACGAGGTCCTCGTGGTGCTGACCGGGCAGTTGAGGATGCGTGTTGCCGAAGAGATGCATGACCTGGCTGCCGGCGATTCCGTCGCGTTCGCTGCAGACCGCCCCCATGCCTACGAGAACCCGTCGAGCGGAGAGGCGCGTTACCACAACATCATCGTCTACGACCGGTGACGCCCGTCCGCTAGGCCGGATGTTACGCGGCGCAGGTCTCAATCGAGGCACGAGAGGGCCCGAACGCCTTTGACGCAAGCGGCCCGGTTCAATATAACGAGCCCGTGTTCGCATTTGCGAAGGCCTGGATGGATCCGCAGCCGACGTCGCTGGGGGCGGCTGCGATCTCGACGCCTGGCGCGTGCGCCGACGCAAACGTGACACTCGATGCCGTATCGCTCACCATCCGCGGAAAACAAGGGTCCATCGAGATCTTGCAAAGTGTTTCGCTTCGTATCGCCGCTGGAGAGTTCGTGTGCCTTTTGGGCCCGTCCGGGAGTGGCAAATCGACGATTCTGAACTTGGTGGCGGGGCTGGTAAGGCCCACGCAGGGCCACGTTCGCTATCGGGCCGCGGAAGTCACATCACCTGGACCCGACCGGGCCATGGTCTTCCAGGACGCGGCCCTTTTTCCGTGGCTTGCGCTTCGCGGCAACGTGGAGTTTCCTTTGAAGTTGCAGGGCCTGCGGCGGACGGCTCGCGCCGCTCGCAGCGAAGAGCTTCTGCGGTTGGTGCATCTCTGGCGCTTTGCGGATCGTTATCCACACGAGCTGTCGGGAGGTATGCGTCAGCGCGGGGCCATCGCACGCGCTCTCGCAACCGATCCGGCGGTCCTTCTGATGGACGAGCCCTTCGCAGCACTCGACGCGCAGACGCGCGAGATTCTGCAGGGAGAGCTCGAGCGAATCTGGACTGCGACGCGGAAAACGGTGATCTTCGTGACTCACAATGTGAGGGAAGCCGTTCGGCTTGCGGATCGCGTGGTACTCATGGCGACGCGCCCGGGGCGTGTCCTTCACGAGGAATACGTCGACGTTCCGCGGCCACGCGCTGCCAACGACGCGCGTGTCTCCAGCCTCGCGGCCGGCATCGCGCGCCGCATCGCCAGCGAGGTCGAAAAAGTGGCGCGAGAGGAGGCGGACGATGCCTGGCTGGCTCCGGGGAGTCGTGGTCACAGCGATCCTCGTCGTCATCTGGGCGGGGGCATCTGAGATCGCTCGCACGCCCCTCGCGCCTGGGCCCCTCGAGGTGGGTCGATCCATGGCCGCTGGGGTGCGCGACGGAACGCTCGTGCGCGCCGTCGCCACGAGCGCCGTACGGCTCGTCCTGGGCTATGGGACGGCGCTGACGCTCGGAATTCCGCTCGGAATAGGGCTTGCCCGCAGTCGTGTTTTCAAGGATACGGCTGGCCCCGTCGTGCTTGGCCTGAGCTCCGTACCTTCTATTTGTTGGCTCCCGCTCGCCATCTTGTGGTTTGGGCTGAGCGAGCTTGCGATCCAGCTTGTCGTGGTTCTTGGCGCCGCGTTGCCGGTGGCAGTGGCCACGGAAAACGCAGTGCGCCACGTGACGCCTTCCATCGAACGGGCGGCCCGGACGATGGGAGCACGCGGTGCACGGCTGATGTTTGCCGTAACCATGCCGGCGGCGCTGCCGGGCATCCTGGGGGGCGCAAAGCTGGGCTGGACGTTCGCACTCCGTTCGCTGATGGCCGGCGAGCTGCTGTTCGTTTCCGGCGGGCTGGGTCAGCTGCTCGAAACCGGTCGCGATCTCGGCGATACGTCGCTCGTTCTTGCCGTGGTCGTAGTCATCGTCGCGCTCAGTCGATCGAGCGAAATTGTCTTATTTTCGCCCATCGATCGTGCCATTGCCCGCCGCTGGGGAGTCGAAGAGGCGTGAGGCCGCGAGCGTACGGTGTGCGTGGCGTTCGTCGCGGCAAAGTCTGGCTCGTGGGTGCCGGGCCCGGCGATCCCGATCTTCTGACAGTGCGTGCCCACCGGCTTTTGGCTCGAGCCCGGGTCGTCGCATACGATGAGTTGGTCGCGCCGGAAGTGTTGGACATCGCACCCAAAACCTCGGAACGGATTGCGGTTGGCCGCAGAGCAAAAGGGTCTCGCCATCACGAAGGGCGCATTCATCCGATCGTCATCGAACGAGCGCTCGACGGCCACGACGTCGTACGGTTGAAAGGGGGAGACCCGTTCATTTTCGGCCGCGGAGGCGAGGAGGCCGAGGAGCTCGCCGCGGCTCGGATTCCGTTCGAAGTGGTGCCCGGCATTTCCGCGGCGCTGGGCGCGGCGGCCGCAGCCAACATTGCTCTCACGCACCGCGAATGCGCCTCGAGCGTCACGTTCGTGACGGCTCACGCCGCGGGCAGTTCGAGCCTTGCCGATCGAGCGATGAACGGGACGATTGTGTTCTACATGGGCCTCGGTCGGATTGACGAGATATGCGCCAGCCTCGTCTCCCAGGGCTGGGCGCCGAGCACGCCGGCGGCCCTCGTGTCGCGAGCCACCCTGCCGGATTGTCGCATCGTCGTGTCGACGATCGCAGAGGTCGGCGCCAGCGCGAAGGACGCCGGCATCGTCGCGCCGGCGTTGCTCATCGTCGGCGAGGTCGTGGCTCGGCGCGTCGAAGCCATGGCCTCGGACGCGCCCGTACCCGCGCTCTTGCGGCGAGCTCCTTGACCAATTCGCCGAACCGCTGGGAGCTCGGCGTGCCAGCCTCGATCCATTTCGCGCGCATCCGCTTGGCGTGCTCAATCCAGTCCTCTGCCGGAAGCACTTGCTCGAGTATCTCCCGGATCAGCCGGCTAAGCGCGGGCGCCGATCCCGACGACGAGATCGAGATGAGAAGCGGATCGCGCCGCACGATCGCACCCGAACATGCGGTCGCGCCGCGATGCCCGTTCACGGCGACGACGAAGACCCGCCGCGCTTCGCCTTCCGCTGCGATCGCTCGCTGCGCGGCGCCGTCCGACGTGGCCGCGATGACCAGCCACGCTCCGTCGACGTCGCTGCTTTGGAATGGCCGCGCGCGCCACTCGATCGCTCCCTCGCGCGCCAGTCGCTCGACGTCGTCGGTTGCCTTCGGAGCGACGACGCACACCCGTGCGCCGATGTCGATGAGAGCCGCAATCTTGCGAGTCGCGACGGCTCCGGCTCCCGCAACGAGAACCCTGCGTCCCGCAAGGTTCACGAACAGCGGGTAGAGGCGCCTGTCGGCATCGAGCATCGGATGATTGTACTCGCCCTCGCGATGTCCGAAGCGAGTCGGTTGCCCGCGGCGAGTGTGCTCATTCAAGGGCGTCGCCCGCCGGGCAGTCGCCCATCAAATCACGAACGCCGTTCTCGGCAAGGCGCCGGGCGCTCGTTGCGATTGCGAGCGCGCCGAGGTCACAGCCGACAAACGATCGGCCGAGTCTTGCCGCCGCGACGAGCGCAGTCCCCGACCCGCAGAAGGGATCGACGACCAGCGCCCCTTCGCGAGTCGATGCGCAAACGATTCGTTCGAGGAGCTTGAGCGGCTTTTGTGTCGGATAGCCAGTGGCTTCGCGCCTGAGCGGCGTATTCGCTACCATCGCGGGGCAATCCGTCCAAACGCTGCCGAGCGCACGGCCCTGGTCGGCATAGTACCGATAGGTGCGCCGTCCGATCGTCCGCTCGCGGTAGCGACGCCCCAGGGAGTCGACTCGCGTGAAGTGCATGGCAAGGCTCGTCGCGGCGAACGGCTCCCGCAGCACCGGGGCGCGTGCATTCCATACGAAGGCGCCCGAGCGCCGATACAGAAGCAGCGTCTGGTGGGTGATCGGAGGACCCCGGTGGGCTCCGCGCGCCCCATTGCCGGGCAACCAAACGACCTCACCCAAGAACGCGGTCCGACCGAATACGCGATCGCAGACGCCTTTCGCCTCGTGCACGGCGCGGTGGTCGAGGTGCAGCCACATCGTTCCGTCGTCCGTGAGGCAGTCGCGCACGGCGGCGATCCTGGGCGCAAGCCAGTCCAGGTACGCTTCGATGGAGGGCCATCGGTCTTCGTACGCAAGGCGACCGTTGGCTCGGGAACCGCCCCCACTCGCACGTGCCCCGAAGACCGCGCCCACGTTGAACGGTGGGTCGAGGTACGCCAGCTGCGCCTTCAGCGGTGCGACGTGCCGCGCCAGATCGATCGCATCGGCTCGGATGAGGCGGTGCGTGCGGACCTGTTCACCTGCGGTGCGGTTCACGGACGTGCGGCTCATGGGAACTCGGTTATCAGATCCGGACGGGGGCAGGCGCCTTCCTGACATCGGTGCGCGGGGGGGCTCGAGCGACAATTGTGAAACCATCGCGTGCTCCGTGCCGTATCCTCGTATTCTGCAGCTGGATGTTGTTGGGCGGTCGAGACGGCGAGAGCCGCGCGCACCCCCATGACGAGCGAAGAAGCCAAGTCTAAAGAGGAGCCTGCGAGACAATGCGCCACGATTTGTCGTTCGAAAGCTTTGCCGCGATCCTGACGGCGTTGGGAACCACGGCAATCGTGGGGTGTGCGGGTGCGACGCCTCAGCCGGTGCAGGTCGTGGCGCCCGCCAAGCCGGCGCTGCCGAGCGGCAACGCGCAGGCGTCGTGCTCGGCCGGAGGTTGCGGAGGCGAAGCCAGGACTTCCGCCAAATCGAACGCGACCTCACCCGCGGCCCCGGCGAGTGCGCAACCGGCGATGGCCGCCGTGGCGGTCGCTGCGCCAACGAGCGATGCGCCGCCTCCGGCACCGATGGCGGCTCCCTCGACGGCGCCCTCCTCGGCGGCGAGCGTGGCCCCGGCGAAGCCGATCGCGTCCAAGGTGGCCGTCAAGAAGACCGCTGCGCCGAAGGCCTCGGATGCGGAGGCCAGCTGCGGCGCGGGTACGTGCGGTGGCGACACGAAGAAGAAAATCCTGTGACGAGTCCTGTGTGCGGCGTGGGTCTCGGCCTTCGCTGGGACTTCGTCGACGAGTTGATTCAGAAGGGCAGCGCATTGGGTGATGCGCGATCTCGCGCTTTGTCATCGTCTGTGTTCCCGATCGATTTTTTCGAAATAACGCCGGAAAACTACGTACGGCGCGGTGGCTCGGCTGCAGCCGCTCTCGAATGGGTCGCGGATCGGTTTCCGATCGTGACGCACGGCTTGACCCTCTCGTTGGGGGGACTGGATCCCCTCGACCAACGATATCTCGGCGAGTTGGCCGCCGTACTCGATCGCGTGGGCGCGCCATGGCACTCGGATCACCTGTGCTTTTGTGAGGCCGGCGGTCGCGTTCTCCACGAGCTCTTGCCGGTAGCGTTCACGCGCAGCAACGTCACGCGGATCGCCGACCGCATTCGAAGGGCGCGCGACGCAATCCAGCGCCCGCTCGCGGTCGAGAACGTGAGCTATTACTGGCATCCCGGTCGCGCCGACCTGAGTGAGCCCGAATTTCTTTCCAGTGTATGCCACGAGGCCGACTGCAGTCTCCTCTTGGACGTCAACAATGCGTACGTCAACGCATGCAACTTCGGCTTCGATGTGGACGCCTGGATGCGCGCTGCGCCGCTCGAACGCGTCGTGGAGATCCACGTAGCGGGCCACGAATGGTTCGCGGTCGACGATCGAGGCCTCGGCGACCGGCAGTCCGCGGGTTCCACTGGGGCGATGATCGTCGATACCCACGGGGCCGCAGTACCCCCGCCGGTGCTTGGGCTTCTGCGACGCGTTCTCGTACGAACCGGGCCGGTGCCGATCGTTCTGGAGCGCGATCAGAATGTCCCACCTTTGGATGAGCTGTTCGACGAGCTGACGCGCATTCGCACCATGCGGCGATCCTTCGAGGCGTCCGATGCGACGACGGATGGGGCGCGCACAGAACTCGGGCACCTTCAAACCTAGACTGGGGTCGACTCCGTTCCACGCTCCTTCGCGCCGAGGATGACGCCCCGGCTGGCCAGATCGGCCAACAAGCCTGCCATGTCTTTCGGATCCGCCGCGGCGTGCGACGCTTGACAGGCTCGCTCGATCGCTTGCCCCATGGGCTCTCCCCCAAGGAGTCGGTCGACGATGGCTGCCGCCAGTGGAGTTAGGGCGAGCCAGCCGACAACGTGATCGCCGTCCCGGTAGCCGAGCAGGCTGACATCGCGGCAAGCTGGCGTCTCGGTCGAGTCGCCGGCATCGTGCAGCTCGTGAACGGCCCAGGAGTAGCGTCGGATCCGCGTCGATGGCGTAAACACGACCGCTCGATCGAGCGCCACAGCCGCGAGCGGCTCCGGCGGGTGCGCAGGTTCGAAAGTTGCCAGGTCGAAGCAGGCGAGCTCAAACGCCGCTAGATCCGGCACATATCGGGGCACGTGAGGGTCTGCAATCCATCCCGCTACCGTCCACGCGAAAAACTCGGCGGGAACGTCCCGAAGGTAGCGCGTCCGGGGCCCGCGTTCAGCGAGAAACTGGGCGAGATCCCCATCGAAGCGTCCCTCGCAAGCGCCGTTCAGACGGGCGCGCGTGCGTGACAGTCTGCGCAAAACGATGCTCGAGAGCCCGTTTCGAACCAAGCTCCGATACACGGCGAGCCCGCGTCGATGGCCGACTGAGCAAGCCACGTCCTCACCTTCGACGCCGCGCGCGATGAGAAATCCTGGCAAGTCACGTGCGATTTCCTCGCCCGCATCCACGCCGAGACAGGCGTCGGCGATGGCGCGGTGCAGCGCTTCGTCACGGCTCATCGGGGAGCGTGAATCGGTACCGCGACTCGCTTCCTTCGCTCACCGTGACTGTGGCGGTCTCTGGCTGCCCCCTAGGTGTCACGCATTCGACGTGATGGGTACCGGCGCTCACTTCGAGACCGCGCGTGGGAGTGACGCCGTGTGGGATGCCGTCGATCGAGACCGAACAAGACCCAGGTGTGGCGGCGATACTGAGTCGCCCGCCGTTTCTCGCACGGGAAGCAATCGCATGAGCCGCCACCGGCAATGCGTCGACGGAAACCGTTGGGACGTTTCGCGATGGCTCCGATCCGGCCAACGGCGTCAGCGCCTCGGCGAGCGGAACCGTCGGAGCGGCGGTTGCGGGCCTCAGCCCCGCCGTTTCGGCGTGCGGGGAACCACCGCGACGCACCAGCCCGGCGACCGCAACGATGAGGGCCAAGAAGGCAAGCACCCCCGTCGCCGAAGGGAGCCCGGCTCGGGCATAGCCTAGAGCGAGCGATGCGAAGCGACCACGAGGTCGAGCCAAAGCGGGTGGAGCCAACACGGGGGCAGACATGGGGATCGAGATGGGGGGCGACGTGCCTCCGGAGTCTCCGGCCGCAGGCGCGGCGGCGCGCTCGCCGGTGCGATTGTGGTTCGGTTCGTTCGGACGCGGCGTCTCGCTTTCGTCCGGGAGGTTTCCTTGAGATGCGTCCGGAAGCCGGCGCTCGGGTGCCTCAAGACGATCGATCACCGCGGTCAGCCGCTCGGCGACCACCTTGAACGACGCCAATCGCTGCGCCTTGTCTCTCGCCATGCAGTCGCGAATGAGGGCCCGAAGTGCTTGCGGAAGTTCGGGCGCCAGGTCGTCGATATTCCTTGGCGCGGTCGTCGCGATGGCGACGATGAGCGCAT
>JBEKOY010000171.1:0-9883 GCA_049521295.1 Polyangiaceae bacterium
CGTATTGCACGTTCCAGGGCTCGTTTGGCACGTCCCCGGCGTGGTGCAGGCCAGGGCCGGATACGTGCACGCGCCGGTCGTCGCATTGCACGTTCCGGGGCTCGTCTGACACGTCCCCGGCGTGGTGCACGATACGGCCGTATAGGAGCACGCACCGGTCGTCGCGTTGCAGGTCGCTGTCTTGCAGGCCTCCGCGGCGCACTTACTGGCCTCGCCCGTGTACACGCACGCGCCGGTTGTCGCGCTGCACGTGCCTGCCTCCTGGCAGCCGACGGGGGTGCATACCACGGCGGGATACGTGCATTTGCCGGCAGCACACGTCCCGGGGCCGGTTTCACACGTGGGCGGTGTGGTGCACGCGCTCGATGTACCGCCGGCCGCCGTGCAGCCCCCGCACGAGTCGGTCCCCGGCGCATTGCACGTCAGGGCATCGGTGCCATCGCACGCCCAGGTACCCGAACCGCACGTGGTCGTGCACGCGTCTCCCTTCGTGTGGCTAAGCGTCGTGCACCCCCCGCATTGGTTGAGAGCGGGCGCCACGCACTCGACGGTATCCGCGCCGTTGCACGTCCATGTTCCCGCGCAACCCCCGGTGCATCCCCCGCCTACCGTCTCCGGCAGCGTATTGCAGCCGCCGCATGCGTTTTGGGCCACGCAGGAGGTGGCCGAAGCGCAGCATTTACCCAGCGAACTCAAGCAGGAGGCTGCCGTGCACTCGCACGTGCCGTTGTCGCACGCAAGCCCGCCCGTGCATGACTTGCACGCGCCCCCGTTGGATCCGCACGTGGCAATGCTCTGCGTCTCGCAGGTGGTCCCGTTGCAACACCCATCCGGACAAGACGTCCCATCGCAGACGCACGCGCCTTCGTCGGTGCAACGCTGGCCCGTATTGCAGCCGAAGCACGCAGCCCCGCCCGTGCCGCATTGGCCGAGCGATTCCTTCGCAAGGAGCACGCACGTCGTGCCATCGCAGCAGCCGGAGGGGCACGACGTCGCGTTGCAGACGCACTTGCCGGCGCTGCATTGTTGTGTGGATGTGCACTCGTCGCAGGCGACCCCGCCGGTGCCGCAGGTCGTGTTGCCCGAAGTCTTGCAAATGTTGTCTTCGCAACAGCCGTCGGGGCAGCTCTTGGCGTCGCAGACGCAACTGCCAGCGTCCGAGCACTCTTGGCCCGAGGGGCACGCTGTGCAAGCCACGCCGCTTGCGCCGCAACGGGTGTTGCTCTCACTCGCGACCGTCACGCACGTGCCGTTGTTGCAGCACCCCGCGCAGCTCTTGCCCCCGCACAAGCACGAGCCGGCCGTGCACGCTTGGCCCTGATCGCACGCGCCGCAGACTTGGCCTCCAGAACCGCATGCCGCGTCGGGCGCTTGCGCGTCGAAGCCGATGCAGATCCCGTCGTTGCAGCAGCCGGGGCACGACCCGTTGCATAGACAGTTGCCGCTCGTCGTGTCGCAGCCCAGACCGGAGCCACACGCTGCGCAGGCGACGCCGCCCACGCCGCACATCGCGGGGGTTTGCGCCGCGTACGCGATGCACGTGTTTCCGTCGCAGCAGCCGTTGAAACACGATGCGAGGTCGCAGACGCAGCCCCCGTCGTCGCTGCACTCTTGCCCTGCGCCGCACGCCACGCAGGCCATCCCCGGAGCCCCGCAATTGGCCGTGGCCGAGGTCACGCAAACGCCGCCATCCGCGCAGCATCCCGTGCACGAAGCTCCGCAGGAGCAGACGCCGCCCGCGCAGCTCTGCCCGACGGGACAGTAGGCGCAGGCCCCCCCGTCCGTTCCGCATGCCGATCCACCGGCGTCGCCCGTCTGGCAGACTCCGTTGGTGTCGCAGCAGCCCTGGGGACAGGTCGCGGAACCGCAGGGCGGTGGCCCCGCTTCCACGTCGGCGCGGACCTCATCGGCCGGAGCGTCGCCCGGCGGGACCACGTCCGGCATCGGGGTCGCATTCGTCATCGAAGAGTGCACGGATCCGTCCGCCGGTCCGGCATCGCCCACCCCGAAATCGCCGAGCAGGCCAAGACAGCCCACGACGGCGAAGGACGCCATCGCGACCCAGAGAACGACCAGCAAACGATGTCGCATCAGAAGTCCCCCCTGCCCTCGGCAACCGCCGCGAGTCCTGCGCGTCGCATCAGAACGTTCCGACCACGCCCACGTTCATCGGGCCCACGTAGGCCGTGACCGGACTCGACTTCGGAGCCGTGAGAACGAATGCCAGACCCGCCGCGGCACCCGCGCCGCCGACGATCCAAGCGACCGTCGAGACGTTCGCGATGGTGCGGAACGTCCCGACGGCACCGCTCTCGTTCGGTGAACAGACGCCGCTCTTGCTGCACGATCCGCCGTTGATCAGCGATGCGTGCTTGGAAGCCGCGACGATCCCGGTGACGGCCCCCGTGATCAGTCCCGCCGCGCCCACGCCGAACGACACGATGGCGAGTGGCATGGTCGCCGACCTGGACGAGGTGGCTGCCGGTGATCCGGGCTCGCCGCGACCGCTCGGCGCGCGAGCCTCGGGGAGTGGATCCATCGCGAGCGTCACCGTTTGCTCGCCCCCTTCGACCAGAACGAAGGTGCTCTCGGCGGGCGCAAAACCCGGAGCGGAAGCTTTGACCCAGTGTGCGCCCGGATCGCACGCACGGCGCACTCCGAGCGCCGCGACCGGGACCGCGAGATCGTCGAGCGTCACCGTCGGCGACGTCGCTCCCCCCACTTGGATCGTGACCCACCCCAGCCGGGGCGCCAGAGCCGCCAGCTCTCGCTTCGATTCTTCGAGCGCTTTGGCAAATGCGGCGGGAGCATTGGGGGCCATCGGCTCACGCAAGATGCGCTGATACGTCTCCTGCGCTTCGAGCAAGCGGCTCAAGCCGACCTGAGCGCGCGCCAAACCCAGAAGAAGGGTGGGGGCGTGAACGAGCGCTTCGGCGCGGGTGAACCGATCGGCCGCGATGGCGTACTGGCCCTGCTGCTGCGCCTCGAACCCCTCTCGCGCGAGCGCCCGCGCGGTCGCGCGGTCTGCGTCCGATGGCTCGGCGCGGGCCGCAAGGGGAACCAGCCACACGACGGCCACGATAAAAAAGAGGAGACGCTTCATGCCGCAAACCCCCGAGCCCTACCCACACTGATTTTCCAAACGATGCAAGGAAAAGAAACTTACAGAACGACTAAATGCCGAAATCCATTTCGCCCGGAGCGGACGGCTTCGGACCCTGCTGATTGGTCTTGTGCACGGGTACGCGTGCCGGCCCGGAGGAACGCGGCGGAGGCCCTGGCTTCTGACTCCACTCCGGCGGCGCTTGGGGCAGATCGCTCACCGAGGTCGTCGACTCGACGGGCGTCGGTACGCCTTCCCGCTTCGACAAATCCGCCACGGAGGGTGCCGGCTCAATCGGAGACTTCACGGACCCGCCCGACGCGGAAGGGGGACCGGGTCCGCTCGACACGGAACTGGGGTTCACGGCAGCATTGCCCGTGGCGGGTGCTCCCGCGCGCGGATTGAAAAATCCGATGATGACCATGATGGCCATCGACCCCAGGACGGCAACCACGTAGCGCGATCGTATCAGGTGGCGCGCGCCGAGAAGCGATTGGGTGAACGGGGCCTGCGTCGTCGTGAGATGCGCCGGCTTGCGGCCCCGAAGCCGTGCGAGCGGCGGTTGGCTCGTCACGACCGGTGGGGTGGACGACTCGGGCGGCCGTCGTGCACGCCACGTCTCGCGATTGTCTGACGCGACGCCGGCAATGGCGAGCGCGTCGCCCAGGGCCTCCGCGAGCTCGCGCGCGCTCGGAAACCGATCGTCGGCATTGCGGGAAGCGGCGCGCGCCCACCAGATATCGAATTCGGGGGTCAGCCAGGGAGCCACCTTCGACGGCACAGGAATGGCCTCGTACATGATCTGGCCGAACAAGTCGCCAAGCGTCGGACTTTCGAAGGGCAACTGCCCGGTCAGACACTGATAGGTGATCACGGCAAGCGACCAGAGATCCGACCGGTGGTCGATTTCACGAGTGCCCCGCGCCTGCTCCGGACTCATGTACGCGGGCGTTCCGACGAGCGAGCCGGCTTGAGTCCCGGTCCCCTGCAACGAAAACGCGGCCGATTTCGCGACACCGAAGTCAAGGAGCTTGACGACTTCTTCGTCGTCTTCCTGCGCGATGAAAATGTTCTCCGGCTTGATGTCGCGGTGCACGAGACCGGCCAAATGGGCCTTGGCAAGGCCGCGTGCCACCTGGGAGACGATGCGATACGTCGTCGGCGCATCGAGGTGTCCGACCCGGCTCAGCCTCGCGCAGAGATCTTCGCCCTGAAGGTACTCCATGGCGATGAACGGCACGTCGTCGGCTACCGCGTAATCGAGAATACGAACGACATGAGGACTGTGAAGCTGCGCGATCGCCCGCGCTTCGAACTCAAAGCGCGTTCGGAAATTCGGGTCCGCTTGCGAATCGCTGGTCATGAACTTGACCGCGCAACGGACCTGCAGAGTGAGGTGGTCCGCAAGCCACACCGACCCCATGCTTCCGCGACCCAACTCGCGAACGAGTTTGAAGCGATTCGCGACAATACTGCCAATGGTAGGTGTCACGCTCTCACTCGCGCCCCCGCGTGGCTCGCTCAAAAAATGCTACCGGAACCCATACCACGGGTAGGGTGTTGGGTCCAGAGGTAGTCTCGCTTCGCATCGCCACCACGGACGAGCACACAGTGTGCCCGCGCAGCTCGACCGCTCGTGGACGCTCCGCCACTCAGCTCGCGCTCGGCCGCTTTTTCGCCGGGCCAGAGGTACGCGCGCAACGCCGCAGGGGCTGATCGGGCTACGCCCGGCCCCGTTTTCGATTTACCCATCAAGACTGGCCATCGGACTGGCTCGGACTGGACCGTAGCCGCCCCAGCGGGACGCGAGTTCGTCGGCCAGCTCGGCTGTCACGAGCGGTGCCATGATCGGCGTGTCGCGGTCGGTGCACGGAGACCCGAAATCGGCGGCACGCTTTCCGCCTTTGTTGCCGAGATGCTTTGTTGCCGAGATGGGTAAAGCGGCCCAGGACCGCCCGTGAGGATCCGCTGGGGTGGAAGCCTTTGCCCCTGAACGGATCAGGGCCCCTCGACGACGCGAAGCGCAACGCGCGCCACACCGAGCGATCGAATCCCGATCGTGTCGGCCGCGGCACGCGACAGATCGATAATTCGTTCGGGGTGCCCAAAGGGACCTCGGTCAGTGATTCGAACCCGGACCGACTGCCCGGTCTCCACGCAGGTCACCTCCACCCAAGTCCCGAACGGAAGGGTGCGGTGCGCGGCCGTCATTTGGCGCGGGTCGAACACTTCGCCGCTCGCCGTCCGCCGACCGGCGAGCCGGCCGCCGTACCAACTTGCGGTTCCGCGCTGCACCTCCGATCGAGGACTGGGCCGCGGCGGCGCTGCGAAGAATTCCTGCGGAGCCTCGCGAGCCGGGGGATCCGCATCGCGGTGGGCGCACGCTCCGAGCGCCGCCACGGTCCACGATAGGGCGGCGACGAATCCGCGACGCCGCATCGGGCCGTACATCTAGACGATCGCTCGAGGGATCGCGACACGCATCGCGGCCGCCCCAAGAACCGTAGCAGTGGAGCGACAACGAGGAAGAGAAGATGCATGCGACCGGGGCGACGCCGCGATCGCGGCACCCTCTCGTGGGCCTCGGCCAAGGGGACTCGGCTAATGGGCCTCGGCCCAACTCTTGCCCCAGCCCACGTCCACGACGAGCGGGACGGCGAGATTCATGACGCCGGACATTCGCCCCCGAATGCGCTCGCCCTCTTGCGCCGCCTCGGCCTCGGGGACTTCGAACACGAGCTCGTCGTGCACGGTGAGCACCAAGGGCGTTCGCTGCGCGTGCTCACCGAGCCCGAGATCGACCATGGCCAGCTTGAGGATGTCCGCCGCCGTCCCCTGGATCGGTGTGTTTCGTGCGATACGCTCCGCCTCGAGCCGCAGCGCACGGTTCGCGGAGTGCAGGTTCGGCAAGAATCGGCGTCGCCCGAACAGCGTGCGAACGGATTCGGTCTGGCGTGCCGCCTCGACGGTCTGATCCATGAACCTGGCCACGCCCTCATAGCGAGTGAAGTACGCGGCGATGAAGCGGGCGGCTTGCTCGCGAGCCACGCTGAGCTGTTTGGCGAGCGCACTGTCGCCCATACCGTAGATCACGCCGAAGTTGATCGTTTTGGCAGCGCGCCGCTCGTCGGCCGTTACCCTATCGCGCGGTTTGTCGAAGACGAGTGCGGCGGTGCGCACGTGAACGTCCTCACCCGTCGCAAACGCATCGATAAGCTCGCTATCCTGGGCGAGGTGCGCCAGGACGCGCAGCTCGATCTGTGAGTAGTCGGCACTCAAGATGACGCGCCCCGGCGGCGCTACAAACGCCTCGCGAATGGCACGGCCCACCCCCGTTCGGATGGGGATGTTCTGCAGGTTTGGGTCGCTCGAAGACAGCCGTCCGGTGGCGGCAACTGCCTGATCGAAGCGGGTGTGGATACGACCCGTGTGTGGGTCGACGCACTTCGGAAGCGCATCGATGTACGTCCCCTTCAGTTTGTCGAGCTCCCGAAACGCAAGGATTCGCGCCGGCAGCGCATGCGCATCGGCGAGAGCCTCCAGCGCGTCGGCGTCGGTCGAGCGCCCCCCCTTCGGGGTGCGCTTCACGACCGGCAGCCGCAGCTCGTCAAAGAGTATTTTTTCCAATTGATCCCGCGAACGGATCGCGAAATCCCGGCCCGCGAGGGTCTTGCACTCACTTTCGAGCTCCCGGATCTTCTGCTCGACCGTGCGCCCGACGGCCTGGAGAGTCGCCACGTCCACGAGCACGCCTCGCAATTGCATCGCACAAAGAACGGCCTCCAGCGGCATCTCGACATCCCGCATCCATCCGTCGAGTCCGTCGCTGGCGAGGCGCGACTCCATCCGCCCGCGGAGTTCGAGTGCGATCACCGCGCTTGCGGCCGCAAGCGGTGCGGCTCGCTCGACGTCCAGCTCTTCGAACGCAGCGCGGGAACCGCGCGACTTCGGCGGAATATCCTCGTAGCGCGTCACGCTGACGCCGATCTCTCTTTCGGCCAGATCGTTCAGACCGTTCGGCGCCTCGGGGTCCAGCAGGTACGCCGCGATCATCGTATCGAAGGCCGGCCCCCCCATCATCACGCCGACACGCGCCAAGAGCGTCATGCAACGCTTGAGATCGTGACCCACCGTCGTGACGCTCGCGTCCGCCAACAGCGGACCGAGCAGCGGCCGCACGCGCTGCCAGGAGAGCTGAGGCGGGCATCCCAAGTACCGGTGCGCAAGCGGAAGGTAGTGGCCACGACCTGCCTCGGTCGCGAGCGACACGCCCACGATCTCGGCTCGCGTAGCGGCCGCGCCACTCGCTTCCACAGCGAGGCCGATCACGCCCTTGCGGCGCGCCTCGGCCACGACCCCTTCGAGAAACTCGATGTCGAGCACGCAGCCGTACGCGCGTGCGGCAGGAACCGCCTGAACGGCCGTCTTCGCCGGCGAGGCTTCGCGCTCGGCGGCTGCGAGCTGATCGAGCTGGCCCAACTGACGATGAAACTCCAGTTCGGTATACAGAGCGCGCAGGGCGGAGACGTCCGCCCCGCCCCACAGCAATTTTTTTTGGTTCCAATCCAGCGGGGCATCCGCGTCGAGCGTCACGAGCTTGAGCGAGACCCGCGCGTCGGCCTCGTGCTGGCGCAAGCTCTCACGCAACTTCGGCTTGGACACGTCATCGAGCGCGCCAAAGATGGCGTCGAAGGAGCCGAATCTCGCGAGCAGATCCGAAGCCGTCTTGGGCCCCACGCCGGGGACGCCCGGTACGTTGTCGCTCGTATCGCCGGTCAGCGCGAGAGAGTCACGCACTCGACTGGGCGACACCCCAAGCTTCTCGCGCACCTCCGCCGGACCGTAGACCTTGTCGCGCATCGAATCCCACAAGACGACTCGATCGTCGTCGTCGCGAACGAGCTGCATCAGGTCCTTGTCGGCACTCACGATGACGACGCGCAGTCCTTCGGCCAACGCCCGTTTCGTCACGGCGGCGATGAGGTCGTCGGCTTCGAGCCCGTCCTTGCGGAAACACGCGACGTCCCAGGCGTGCACGATTTGCTCAACGCGACTCATTTGCTGCGAGAGATCCGGCGGCGGTGCCGGACGCGTCGCCTTGTATCGAGCATCGACTTCGTGACGAAAGGTCGGCCCTTTCGAGTCCATGGCGACGGCAAGCCTGTGCGGCCGACGCTCGCTCACGATTTTTTGCAGCATGTTCACCGTGCCGAGGACGGCATGGGTCGGCTCGCCGCGCGAACTCGATAAGGGTGGCAGCGCGTGGTACGCGCGAAATACATATCCGGAAATGTCGACGAGATAGAGCGCGTCGGGCGCGCCGCGGTCGGGCAGCCTGGCCGCGCTCATTCTCGGCTGCGATCCCAAGCGACGTCCCCGGCGCGAGCCGACGCACGCGACCTCGCCATGCCGCCGCAGAACCCGACCCTCGACGCCTCGCAGAGCATGCGCTGGGCTTGTTAGCGGGCCGCATGAGACTCGTCTAATGTAGTGGCGCGGCGGCTTGCTTTGATGAGCGATACGAACCTCCCCTTGCGCGGTCTGGTCGCCGGAAAGTACGAGCTGGTCCGCCTCATCGGTCGCGGCGGCATGGGGTACGTTTGGGAGGGACGGCATGCGACTCTCGCGACGCGCGTGGCCATCAAGTTCGTCGACCCGGAGTACGCCGACAGCGCCGAGGCGCGCGCGCGCTTCGTGACGGAGGCCCGCGCCGCGGCCACGATTCGGAGCAAATACGCCATTCAGATTTACGACCATGGGTTGACCGACGACGGGCGTCCGTACATCGTCATGGAGCTCTTGGCGGGCGAACCGCTCGATCGCCGACTGGAGCGGCTGGGTCGACTGCCGCTCGGCGAGACGGCCCGGTTGCTCGGGCACGTGTGCCGAGCGCTGCAGCGTGCGCACGATGCGGGCATCATTCACCGCGACCTCAAACCCGAGAACATCTTCCTCGTCAGCTCCCCCGACGACGACGAGGAGATCGCAAAGGTCCTGGACTTCGGCATCGCCAAGTTCAGGGGTCTTCCGGGCGGACCGGCTGTGACGAGCAGCACGAAGACAGGAGCCGTGCTCGGTACTCCCTTCTACATGTCGCCTGAACAAGCGCGCGGCTTGCGCCACATCGACCACCGCACCGACCTTTGGTCGCTCGGCGTGATCGCGTACAAGTGCGTCACCGGCACTTTGCCCTTCGACGGCGAGAGTGTTGGGGACCTGCTGGTCAAAATCTGCACTGCGCCACTTCCGGTTCCGTCCATGACGATGCCCGGACTGGCGGCCGCGTTCGACCGATGGTTCGCGCGCGCCCTCGAGCGCGAGCCCGATCGGCGTTTCGGGTCGGCATCGGAGCTCGCGGACACACTCGCCGCGTCGGCGGGCATCACTGGGGCCGGGGCCCGCGCCCATCCGTCCAGCCCCCATCCGATCGATGCGATCGCCCCCGGGGAATCGGCATCGAGCGGTCCCTATGAGGCTTCGTCCGTCGACACTGGAACGTCGGCGCCATTCATCGCCCCCTCGGCCGCACCCGCGCGATCGACGCGCGCGAAGTGGCTGGGGGTCGTCGCTTCGGGCGTCCTTGGCGCGACGGTCGGCGTACTGGCCGTCGTGAGGGTCGTGTCGACGGCCCCGTCGACCCCCCAGCGGGTCGTCGACTTGCCCGTCCCCATCCCGCCGGCTTCGCCGGCACCCCTGGTCTCGGTCGCGCCCACCCCCCCACCTGCAACCGCCACGGGTCCCGTGGGTCCGAATCCGCCATCCGCGGCCCCGTCGCTCGCG
>JBEKOY010000171.1:9891-15497 GCA_049521295.1 Polyangiaceae bacterium
ACCTCCGAGTGGGGCCGTCGTCTTCAAGCCCGTGGCGAGCGCGCCAACGCCGCCGACGGCATCGGCGCGGCCGGCCGCTGCCCTCGCCTCGTCGTTTCCGGCGCCGCCAACTTCCAAACCGATGACGGCTGATCCGGGGTATTGACGTAGCGATCGTCCGGCAGAGGTCCTCCTCATGCGAGTCCTTTCTTTCCTGGTCGCGTCTGGGGCCTCCGCGGCGGCCCTTGCCTGGAGCGGCGTGGCGGGCGCTCAGGTAAGCGACGCGGAGCGCGCGGCCGCGCGGGAGTTGTTCAAGCAGGGCGACGAACTTCAACGAGCCGGACGCTTCGCCGAAGCCCTCGACAAATTCGAACGCGCCCAGCAAGTGTTCGGCGCGCCCACCAACCAGCTTCGGATCGCCGAATGCGACGCGGCACTGGGGCGCCTGGTCGAGTCCGCCGAGGCGTATCGAGCGGTCGTGCGAACCGCGCTGCCGGCTGGGTCCCCCCCGGCGTTCCAAGCGGCGGTCGATCAGGCCAAGGCCGAGCTCGGACAGGTCGAACCGCGGATCCCGCGACTGACCATCCAGGTGCAACCGACGGTCGACCGCGCCGAGCTGCAGATCGACGGTCAAACCGTCCCCTCGGCTCTGATCGGTGAACCGATGCCGCTCGATCCGGGCCGGCATCAAGTCGCGGTGACCGCTCCGGGGTACGCTCCGGCCGAACAGGTCATCGAGCTCAAGGAGCGGGAAATCCAACCCGTTTCCTTCGTGCTCCGATCGATGCCGACGGCGCCGCTGCCCCTGCCGCCGCCGCCCGTGCCCGCAAGCGCGCCGCCCCCGCCCGCTCCGCCCTACACCGGTGCGGCGCCAGCGCCCCGCAGTGTCGCCGTCGAGCGGCCGGCCGTCTCGCGGCTTGGGCTTCTGTTGGGCGGTCATCTCGGCGGAGAAATCTTGTCCGGCAGCGTGCCGGTCGGGGACGGGAAATCGGTCAACGCCGATGCGATCGGGTCGGCCGGCTTCGCCTTCGGAGCGGACGCCGGCCTTCGCTTTGCGCGTCACTGGTTCGTGGGCGGCGTCGTCGAGCATGCGAGCCTCGGCCAGGGCAATCGCTCCGAACTTGGTCCCGGCGTCGTCGTGAGCTCCAACACGACGCTCGCCGGAGTCACCTTCGGCTTCATCGGCAATCCGGACTGGACGAGCTTTTACGGGGAGGTGGGCGTTGCGAATCGATGGTTGCACTATCGGGCCGCCTGCCCGGCAGTCGCGGGAACGAGTTTCTGCGGTCCGGTCGCGCCCGCGGACTACACGGACAGCAGCGCGGAACTCACACTGGGTGCGGGCGTCTGGATCCCGGGTGGCCGCTCGTTCCGATTGCTCCCCAAAGCGACGCTGGGCTTAGGGGCGTTCAATCAGCCCGAGCCCGATTCGGGCGCCGCCACGGCGACGAGCGCACCGTGGCACACGTTTTTCATGATTGGCATTGCCGGATTTTACAACCTGGACTTCTGATGCACCGGTCGCAGCCCGCCCGCCCATCCCCCCCGACCGCGGGGTCGCCCGGTCCGCCAATGCGGCACAACCCGCCCTTGCGGCACAAAATGCGGCCCGTGCCCCCCGAGCGACAGGACGCCCTGTCTCGGCCGAGGACGACTTGGACCTCGTCGACCGTGACTGCTTCTGGCCATAGCCTTAAGCGCCGTTCGCGTTTAGACTGGCGGTTGCTCGTTCGGGGGTGAGAGACGATCAATGACGAAAGCCGAGATCGTCCAGGCGCTCTACAGCAAAGTGGGCGGGTTCTCTCGCAAAGAGTCCGCTGAGCTCGTGGACCTCGTCTTCGAGATGATGAAGGAGACACTCGGCCGGGGTGAGAAGCTGAAGGTGAGCGGCTTCGGCAACTTCGTTTTGCGCGACAAGCGGCAGCGACCGGGTCGGAACCCCCAGACCGGCCAACCGATCAACATCACCGAGCGACGTGTCCTCACGTTCAAGGCCAGCCAGATTTTGAAGCAAGCTCTGAACTTGCGAATCGACTCGGCTGCGGCGAATGGCAGCGGCGCCACGGCCACCGTCCTGGCCGCAAGCGCAGCCGCGGACGCGCTGGTGGCCAAGGATTGATCGAGGCACTGCGGCGATCCATGGTGGCGACGAGTCCGGCGGCCCTTCCCACGAAGCCGTACTTCCGAATCGGCGAAGTGGCCGAGCTGGTCGGTGTAGAGCCTCACGTGCTGCGCTATTGGGAGCGAGAGTTTCGGGCGATTCGTCCGACGAAGAGCGCAAAGGGCCAGCGTGTGTATTCTCGGCGCGACGTCGAAAATCTCATGCGAGTCAGAGACCTCCTCTACCAAGAGGGGTTCACGATCGCGGGTGCGAAGAAGCGGCTCGGCCGGGGCTCGGTGGATCTTCACGCGCCCGACGTGACTGCGCCACCGCCGCTCAGCATCGAGCCGCGACCGGCACGGTCCCACGAAGCGCGCGCCGACTCCGAGAAAACGCGCGAGCAACTGCTGGCGATGCGAGGCGACATCGAGGATTTTCTTGCCGAGCTCGATCCGCCGACCCGCTGATCGCACTTACGCTCGAGCCAAGAAGTGACTATAACGCGCGCCCTACCCCATGCACAGGCGCCGCCGCTCGCACGCGCTGACTCTCCTGGCGCTCGTCGCGCCCCTATTTTCCGCGTCCGCCGTCCGCGCGCAAAGCAATGCGCGACCTGCGGCGGCTGCGGATTCGGCCGCCCCGACTGCCGCGCCACCGGCGAGCAGCCCTTCGCCGCAAAGGCCTCCGCTCATCGCGCCCATGGCGGCGCCGACGCCCGCGAGCAGTCCCGCGGCACCGACGCCCGCGGCCGGTCCCGCGGCGGGGACGGCGAGCCCGTCATCGCCTTCGTCACTGGCGCCGGGCCGGGCGCCCACTGGGGTGATTAGCCCAGCACGCGACCAGCAGGACCTCGCCGCCCAGGGCGCACAGCGACCGGACGCCGGCGAGCTCGCCGGAGGCGCACAGCAGACCTTCAGCGACGATTGGTGGGGCCGGGCACGGCCGATCATCGAGTTTCACGGCTTCTTTCGTACGCGTGCGGAGCTCTTTCAGAATTTCGCGCTCGGCCGACACAGCAGCAGCTTTCAAGGAAACGACCCGCAGTACCTTTGGCCGCAGCCGCTCGACAACTCCTACACGATCATCAGCCCGGGGGGCGGCAGCGGAGGATCGCGCAGCGTGAACGTGTGCGGCAACGCATCGCCGCCGACCGCCAGTTGCTACGACAAGAGCGAGTCGAGCGCCAACATGCGTTTGCGCCTCGATCCGGAGATCGACATCTCGGACAACCTGAGGATCGTGACCGAGGTCGATCTTCTCGACAACGTTGTCCTCGGGTCCACCCCGAACTCCTACGCGACCCAACCAGCTGGCTCGTCCACCACGGGAACGAGCAACGCGCTGAAGACCCCGACGGGCTACCAGTCCGCCGGCTACAATGCCTACGCTCCCGTCGGCTTCTTCGCCACGACCCAGGGGCCGCCCACGGCAGGCGTCAACTCCCCGACGAACTCGATCGACGTCCAGCGGGTCTGGGGAGAGTACATGACTCCCGTCGGACAGATCCGCTTCGGGCGAATGCCGAGCCAGTGGGGTCTCGGCATGGTCGACAATGCCGGCGACGGCATCGACAGCGACTACCAAACCACCGTCGATCGAATCATGTTCGTCACCGGGATCAAGTCGATGGATGTGTTCTTCGGCGGCGCGTGGGACTTCATTTCCACCGGTCCGACGGCGCTTCCCGGAGCCAGCACCTCGGCCCTTTGGGACGTTTACGGCGGACAGCCGTACAACACGTGCAACCGCTGCAACGTGGGCGAATGGGCCGCATGGGTTGCGCACCGCACCAACCCCGACCTTCAGCGATTGTCGCTGACGCGCGGCGACGTGGTGATCAACGGAGGACTCTATGCCAAGTTCCGGCGTCAGGACATCGACGTCGCCTCGGGAAGCGGCGAGATCCCGCAAACGGTCGACGCCACGAACCCGAACGACCTCGAGGCGCGCAAGGCCTGGGCGTTCACGCCGGACCTGTGGGTGCAAATGCTTTGGCGCAAATTGCGATTCGAGGCCGAGGCTGCGATGATCTGGGGCGAGATCGGGTCCCTTCCCGGTCTCGAAGAGGCCACGGTCGCCAACCCCGTCGACATTCGCGAGTTCGGTGTCGTGACGCAGACCGAGTACCGCGCGATCGACGACAAGCTCGATCTCCAATTCGGCTTCGGCTACGCGAGCGGCGATCCCTGGGCATACAACTCCGCGGGATCGGGTGTGCAAGGTCAGGGTGCGCTGCAACCAAACGGAGCCGGTGTGCAGGATGAGTTCAACAACGGACCGATGTCGACGTTCCGATTCCATCCCGATTACCGCATCGATCTCATCTTTTTTCGCAACATCCTCACGCGGGTCGAAGGCGCCTACTACTTCCGCCCGAGCGTCGACTACGACTTCATTCGGCACTCGGATGGCGAGAAGGTCGGCGGCGGCCTCGCGGCCATCTACAGCCGAGCCAGTGAGTTCGTCCAAACGCCCGGTCATCAGAGCGACCTCGGGATCGAGTTCGACGGCCAGCTCTACTACCAGTCGAAGGATGGGTCGCTCAACGACGATCCCAGCAAAATCGGCGGCTTCTACGCCATGCTGCAGTACGGCGTCTTCTTTCCCTTCGGTGGACTGGCCTATCTCGGCAGCCAACCGTTCAACGCAAGCCTTTCCGCGGCACAAATCGCGCGCCTTTTCCTCGGCATCGTCTTCTGACCCGACGGACGCTCGATCGCGCGCTATAAGAAGCGCATCGCGGGTGACCCGAGGTGAATCGCCGGACGGGTCGGCGAGCCACGGCGAGCTCGTCCGACGGGCGAGCCGTTGAATCACTTGGGGGCGGGAAGAGGAATGGCGAAGATTCTCATCGTCGACGACCAGCGCAACATGCGCACGACACTCGCGATCATGCTGCGCGAAGCCGGCTACGAAGTCGACGAAGCTGCGGACGGCGAAGAAGGAACCGATCGAGGCGCGACGGGCGCTTACGATGTGGTGCTCACCGACTTGCGCATGGGAAACAAAGACGGGATCGACGTCTTGCGTTCGACCAAGGACGCACACCCGCTTACGGAAGTGATCGTGATGACGGCGTACGGCACGATCGAGAGCGCCGTCGAAGCCATGCGCGTCGGCGCGTACGACTACATTCAGAAACCGTTCACGGAGCAAGAGCTGCTCGTGAAGGTCACCAAGGCTGTGGACAACCGCCGTCTCGCGGGCGAAGTGACGTTTCTCGCCCGGGAGTTCAGGGACCGCTACAAGTTCGAAAACATCATCGGACAGTCGCGCGCCGTCCGGGAGGTACTCGGACGCATCGTACGGGTGGCGCCGACCGATGCCATCGTCCTCATCACGGGCGAGAGCGGAACCGGCAAGGAGCTCGTAGCGAAGGCGATTCACGCCAACAGCAAGCGCGGCGAGCGTCCCTTCGTACCGGTCAACTGCGCGGCCATCACGGAGACGTTGCTCGAGAGCGAGCTGTTCGGTCATGCAAAGGGGTCGTTCACCGGCGCCGTCAGCGCCCGAAAAGGGCTCTTCG
>JBEKOY010000172.1:0-9605 GCA_049521295.1 Polyangiaceae bacterium
CGCGCACGGCGCGTGGGTGGATCATGCCGGCCGGCGATGGGGCCGGCGCGGCGGCGCGCTGCACGCGGTACTGTTGCTCGGGCGCAGCGTGCCCATGCTCGAAGTGCTGCTCGACGGCGGCGCGTCGATCGCCACGCGCGACATCGAGGGGCACACGCCGCTCGCAATCGCGGTGCGCGTCGCCCGCGACGATGCCGCGGCGCTGTTCCGTAGCCGCGGCGCACATGACACCGAGGCGAGCGACGCGGATCGCCTGATCGGCGCGTGCGTGCGGGGTGCTCGCCCGACCGGCACGGCGCGCTGGGGGCGCGGCGACCACCGGCACGTGTGCTGGGCCGTGCGGACCCACCACATCGCTGCGATCCCGGCGCTACTGGCGAACGGGCTCAACCCCGATGTCTCAGACGACGACGGAGAGACCCCGCTGCACCTCGCCGTATCGGCAGGATCGACTGAGGCGGTCGACGCGCTGCTCGCCGGCAACGCGCGTGTCGACCGACAGGGCCTTGACGGTGAACCGGAGCCGTCTAGCCTTGGAGCCGGGCTCTCCCGAGTCCTGCTTACCCAAGCCGCCCGGCACGGCAAACCATGAGAGCGAAGAGGGCTTTGCCCTTCGGGTTCGGTTCGGCACATCCCTCTATTTGTTCGCTCCGCGCCGTTCGTGTCGCATGTGGGGAAGCATCATCCACGGGCGAAGCAATCAACCAGTCACGCGTGGTGCGAGCGGCGGCGCAGGCGGCGGCAGAAGCCGGCTGTGAGAACCTGATACGGCCAACGCTGAACCGCTCGCTCGTACGCGGTCCGAGTACACGCGCACGATGCGACGTCGGGGGCGCTGCTTCTAGCACCTCTGCTCGTCGCAGCTCACCCGCAGTAGATCGCGGCGCAGCGAGACGTCACTACTTCAGGAGATGCACGACCGTGGTTTCGGTCTCGGACGGATCTGGCGTCGGGTCTCCATAGATCTCCCATGTGTTGCCGGCGGACTCCCTCCCATTCGCCGCCATCCATTTTTCGATCGCGTCGTACGCTTCGCTCATGCGGTTGTAGGGGCCGCGGTGGACGGCAATGGCGGCTTCGCCGGCAGGCGTTTCGGTTGCGTAGACCTCGCCTGCACTTTCGAAGCCACGCGTCACCTCAACGCCGAAATCGCACTGCAACGTAGCTAACGGGCTCGTAACACCATAGAAAACCCGACCTCTGTGCCGACGCGCCCCCCAGCATGCCACAACGCTCGCCGCCCGTTTCCCGCATCGCGTGTCCGGCGCCCCGCCGGGTGGGGGGCTAGCTACTAGCGTCGCCGCCCTTCCTGGTTGCGAAAACCGCGGCGCGGCCCTGAATCCCCCGAGCGACGCGCCCATCCTGCTCTTCGCTGGAGCCGGTACATCGGCAGAAGACGTTGCAACCGTCGAGACGATCCTGAGGGAGATCCACCTCGGCTACTCCCTCGTGAGCACCTCGCAGCTGAATGCCATGACCGAGCCCGAGCTCCGGTCGTACCAGCTGCTCATCGTTCCCGGCGGGAACTTCTTGAAGATCGGCAGGAACGTCGAGCCCAGCGCCATCATGCGCATCCACGACGCGGTCCAGAGCGGTCTCGGCTACTTGGGCATCTGTGCGGGCGCATTCCTCGCGGGACGCTCCACCCACTATGCGAGCCTCGACCTCGCGGACGTGCAGTTCGGGTTTTACGCCGATTTACCGCGTTCACAAGGCTGCCGTGGTGATCGCCGGCCCTGGGACACCGACGCTCGAGCAGTACTGGGAGGACGGCCCGCAGCTTGGAGGCTGGGGCGCGGTGATCGGCAAGTACCCTGACGGGACGCCGGCCATCGTCGAAGGGACGTCCGGACGTGGCTGGGTAATCCTTATCGGCGTTCATCCGGAAGCTCCCGCGAGCTGGCGGCGCGGGCTGTCCTTTACGACGCCGGTGGATGTCGACCACGCGTACGCGGTAACCATCGTCCGCGCGGCGCTCGGTCGGACGTGGCTCCCCCACGAGTAGCTGACGGCCTCGCCACGGTGCCCATAAGCGGCTTCGAAGCCGAGGCGGCGCGCCGGGAGCTGGTCGAGCATCCCTGATAGGGATTGCCGGGAGCCTGGTAGATTCACGAAGCGGCCTGTCGCTGCCCGTCCGTTCTGCACCTTCCCTGCGACGACGCACATCTCGAAACGGCCGTGACTCATCGCTGCAGCCCTCCAAAGCGGCGCTTTGGTCAGCGAGACTCTGGGGTCGGCGAGAAGAACGGTACGTCGCAGGATGCGACCCCGGAGTAGGGGGGCAGTCCAGCGAACAGTCCACTCGCCGGGCGCGACCCGGTCGACCCTGCGGAAGGACTCGATGTGTCTCGGCGGAGCGACGGGAGGCTTCGATTTTGCCAGCTCCGGGCCGCTTGTCGATACGCTCAATCAGGCCCGCGATGAGCGAGAAAGCCACGAGGCTCTCGAACTGCGGCGTCTCCAGCGGTAGGTTGCGCGCCGCATGACTGACCAGGTCCCCGGATTCGAGGTCGTGAACCTTCAGCACGACGGCACGACGCGTGAGGTCTATCGCGCTCGGGTCCGGCCGTCGTCGTCATTCACGAAATGCCCGGGCTGCATCCGCTCGTCACGCAGTTCGGCCAGCGGCTCGTCGACGCCGGCTTCACCGTTTACATGCCCTCTCTCTTCGGCCGACCGGGTCGGCCGTTCACGACGGGCGCCGTGATGCGTGCGATAGCCGAGGTTTGCGTGGCGCGCGAGTTCACGCTGTTGGCCGATCGCGCGCCGCGCATCATTTCGTGGCTGCGCGCGCTCGCCACGCGAGCGCGCGCCGAGTGCGGTGGCCCGGGCGTGGGGGCGGTAGGCATGTGCTTCACGGGCAGCTACGCGCTTGCGATGGCCGTCGACCCGTCAGTCCTCGCCCCCGTGATGAGCCAGCCGGGCCTGCCTGCGCCCATCTCGGCGCGCAAGCGCGCGGCAGTCAGCGTCGATGCTGCGGACCTTGCGCGCATCAAGCAGCGCACGCGCACACGCGACGGGCTTTGCGTGATGGGGCTCCGCTTCACGAGCGACAACGGCGTCCCGGCGGAACGCTTCGCGAAGCTGCGACGCGAGCTGGGCGACGCGTTCATCGCGATCGAGATCGATTCGTCGCCGGGCAACGCCGCCGGCATCGATCCGAAGTCGCACTCGGTCCTGACCATGCACCTCGTCGATCGGCCCGGGCACCCGACCCGCGAGGCGCTCGACCGAGTGATCGCCTTCCTGAAGGACCGCCTGCGGCCTTCTGCCGGACACGAGGCTCAGTTGCGGCTCCCCTTCGAACGCGTTCGTCGTCGACTCGATGCTCACTCCACGCTCCCGAAGACGCGCTCCGAGTCTCGCGATCGCCGTGTATCTAGGACTGCGCGACGGCGAGCAGCGCATGCTGCACTGGCAGCGGATCGGCGCACCCCGAAGAGTCTGTCGCTACGTCGGCCATCCGGACGCGTTGCCCATGCCCGCTGCCACGCGCGCTCTCGTCCGCTGAGCCACCCGCCGAGGTCCGCGCCAGGCGGTCGCCTGTCACGAAGCCGTTCCCAGCTCAATCCCGTCCCGGACGTCGTTGGTGAACGGCTTACACTGCAAGTGCGGCGAAGTAGCTGTCGTTCTGGCAAGTGAGAGACTTGCCAATGGAATCAACCCGTTACCATCGTAGTTATACCCGGCGCCGTGAAGAACGATCGGATCGGCGAAAGCCTGGGAGTAAAAGTCCCGTCGGCTGTCCCTAGGTTAAGGGGCTGATGGACCGGGACACTATAACCCGGACCTTCGGCAGGCCATTCAGCGACCGCGGGCCTTCTTCCTCGTCCCGGTGGATCGCGCGTCGGCGCCAGCGACCCCAGAGCCTGCCGTCCGCTTCGCTCCACCACCAACTGCCGACAACGGAGGCGGCGGTTTCCTTGGGAGATCAAGGGTGAAGACGCATCCCTTGCCGGGGAGGTCGCGAACGCGGATCTCGCCGCCGTTCGCCTTGGCGGCCTTGAAACAAATGGAGAGGCCAAGCCCCACTCCACTGCGATCGGAGCCTCGCTGTTCGAACGGGCGGAACAGATCGTCGGTCTTTCCGGGCGGGAGGCCGCCGCATTCGTCCTCAACCTCGAAGAGAACGCGGTCGGCGGTCGCACGAGCCGTCAGGGCAACGTCGCCGTGGTCGCGCGTGAACTTGAAAGCATTCTGAAGCAGATTCGAAATGAGCGCGGCGAGGGTCTGTCGATCGCCCTCGACGGTCACCGTAGGATCGACGGACGTCACCATAAGGTGGACACCGAGAGCCTGCGCCTGCAACGCCGCGCCGATCTCGATCTCTCCGATGAAGTCCGCAACGGAAATGCGTTCGAGACAAACTTTCCCAGCATCGAGACGCACGGCCGCGAGTGAGCCATCGACGAGATCGCGTAGACGCATCAGGCTACGGCCGTGTAGGAGGCTCGTGCTGCCGCCCGGGGCAACGCGGCCGCTCTTGATGGCATCAAACGAAAGCATCGCCGTGTTGACGACGTTACGCAGCTCGTGGGCGAGGACGCCTAGCTGCTCAGTCCCCTGATCCGCGATCGTTTGCTCGCGTTGACGCGCGTACTCTGTCACCGCCCCCGCGATGGCATCGTCAAGGCAGAGGTTGAGCGTCCGAAACTCTTCGCCCGAGATCGGCGCCTGCTCGTCGACGGCCAGCTCGGTGACCACCTGACAGACGTCTCCGTAGTCGTGAACGACCTGCGCGATGCTGAGTCCCAAGCGGAGCAGGTCGTGGCCGTGTTGGCCGGCGCTCTTGCCGATCTGCTCGTGGTCGACCACATCGCTCGACTTTGCCAAACGGAGCGCGGCTCCGAGCTGGTCCAAGAACAGCGGAATCCCGTTCGCGAGCTCCACGTCGGTTGATCTCGGACTCGTTCGCGAAGCGACCCGCGCGCGTGTCCGAGCGATGATTACATCGCGCCTTGAAACTAGAAATTGATCGAGCACCCAGAGAATACTGCCTCAGCTGCGCTGGCTAATGCAACGCAAACCGCGTCGCCGATCCGCCCTCCGCCGACCCCACGCGAGCCCCAGGCGTTTGCAATTTGCGAATCGTTCTGCAGTTTGCCTCCCAGTAGGCCACTCGAAAGCGTGTGAGAACGCTCGCGACGGCTGGCAAGCAGCGCTAGCCAAGAACGACGACCCCCCCGGACTCAACCGCTTGCTGCGTAGAGAGGCGACTCGCACCGGTGGCGCAGCAGGAGGTGAAAGTGACTATATTCGGAGGGTCATGCAATCCCGCGTGCTCATCGTCGACGACGACCGCGACACTCGCCTGTTACTCGACAGCCTCCTCTCCAGCGACGGGCACGCTTGCGAACTCGCTTCAGACGCCGCTTCCGCCATGGCCCTCGTCGACAGCCGTCGCGTCGATGTTGTCGTTTCCGACGTGATCATGGAAGGAATGAGCGGGCTCGATCTGCTCGATCGGTTCAAGCAGAGCCACCCGGCGCTGCCCGTTGTCCTCATCACCGCGGCCGGCGCCGTCCCCCATGCAGTCGACGCCATCAAGCGCGGCGCCTTCCAGTATGTCGTAAAGCCTTGCGACTCGAAGGGGCTGCAGCGGATCGTACGCGATGCGTTGGAGACGCGGCGTCACCGGACCGAGTCCCCGAGACCTTCTCCCCCTCCCTTACCATTCGGAGGCTTCGATCTCGTCGGCTCCGGTCCCGCCATGACCGCCCTTCGCACCAACATCGATCTAGTCGCTCGATCGAGCGCTCCAGTGCTCGTCACGGGTGAAACCGGAGCGGGCAAGGAGCTGGTGGCGCGCGCCATCCACGCGCGAAGCAACCGTAGCCGGCGCCCCTTCGTCGCGGTGAATATGTCGGCCATCCCGAAGGAGCTGATGGAGGCGGAGATTTTTGGCCACGTTCGTGGTGCTTTCACCGGCGCAGTGCAACCGCGAAAGGGTCTGTTCACGGAAGCCGACGGCGGGACGCTGCTGCTCGACGAGATCGGCGACATTTCCTTCTTGTTGCAGGCTAAGCTTCTGCGGGTTCTTCAGTCTGGCGCAATTCGCCCGGTGGGCAGCGAACGGGAGCACCATGTAGACGTTCGCGTGATCGCGGCCACTCACCGGAACCTTCCAGCCCTCGTCACGGAAGGGCGATTCCGCGAGGATTTGTTCTTCAGGCTGAACGTCCTGCCGGTGCTCGTGCCGCCGTTGCGCCACCGCCGGGAGGACATCCCGGCGCTTGCGGAGCGCTTTCTGGCGGAGGCCCGCCAGCGTGCCCCTCACTCGCCCGTCCGATCGCTGCGGCCGGATGTACTTCGCATGTTGTCGGAGGCGCCGTGGCCGGGCAATGTTCGCGAGCTGGCAAGCTGCATCGAGCGCGCCGTCGTATTTGGGGTCGAGGCGATCCTTGACGTGGAGAGCGTTCGGTTTCGAAGCGACGAGCCAACGCTAGGATGGCCGTTCCCTAGCAACTCACCGTGGACGCTGCGGCGCCTGAGCCGCGCCTACACCGAGTGGGTGCTGGCGGAGACGGGCGGAAACAAGGAACGCGCTGCCGAAATCCTGGGAATCGACGTCTCCACTCTCTATCGCTGGCGGCGCGCTGACAAGGACTGAAGCCCCCGCATGCCTCGGAAGACAAGGAGCAGAGTCCCGAGACCGCAGGTGAAGTTGCGAGTAAGCGCTCCAAAGCGTGTCGGGCGACGAAGAGACGCGAAAACCGCCAGGGTCACATATAACGCGTTTGGGGCGTTCGTGGTCCGTGCAACGGCGAACCAATTTCGGCGCCTACTCGCTCGAACAGCGTCGAGATGCATCGGACGTTGGCGAGCGAAGCTCAATCCGCGAGCTTGCCGATCGCGCGGCGTACACGGTTCATCAGCGGAATCGCGATCGCGCGCGCCTTCTCGGCCCCTTCCTGCAAGAGGCGATCGATCTGCGCGCGATCGGTCATGAGTGTCACCACCGGGCTCGGAGGGTCCCATTATCAGCGGCATCACCGGTACCCAGGGACCCACCCGTTGACGAAAGGGCGGTTCTTCGCCTTTTCCAGCCGCGGCCTGAGGCGCGCGTGGGCGAGAGCGCACGTGGACGGCGCTGCGGAGTGGGGGTCCTCTCCGTCGAGGGCGTCAAGGTCGGTCAAGGGCGCGCGGTGCGGAAGCCTTTCTCGAGAACGAAGTGCTCGGCGCGTTCGGTGAGGCGCTCGGCGATGACCTGCGCATTGAGGGCGTCCGGGAAGACCTTGGTCCAGTCCTTGAAGGCGCGGTTGGTCGTGATGCAAGTGGAGCGTCGATAGTCGTAGCGTTCGGAGATCACCTGAAAGGCGAGCTTGGCCTGGGCGGGATCCATCGCGAGCACGGCAAAGTCGTCGATGACGAGGAACTCCGCGCGGACGTAGCGTCGCAGGGTTCGTTCGAGGGCGCCGTGGAGCTCGGCACCATGCAGATCGTTGAGCATGCGGGGAGCGGAGACGAAGACGACGCGGCGTGCGGCTTGGCACGCTTGGTAGGCGAGCGCTCGTGCGAGAAAGGTCTTTCCGGTCCCCGGGGTGCCGATGAAGAGGGGGTTGATCCCCTTTTCGAGGAAGGCCAGATCATGCAGTCCCAGATATCGAGCGCGCATCTTCTTTCGTTCGGGTGCGAAGTCGAAGTTGAAGGCGTCGATGGTGTTGATCTCGGGGAAGCGAGCGTCTCGTAGGCGTCGTTCGATGGCGCTCTTCATGCGGCTCTGCTTTTCCTCATCGCAGAGACGATGGATGACATCGAGTGTGGAGAGGTTGTCCTTCGCGGCGCGGTCGAGCAACGCGGCGACGAACTTGGCCATGCCGGGCAGTCGCAACCAGCGCATCTTTTGGACGAGCAAGTCGAGCAGGTCGTCGCCTTCTTTCATGAGGAAGAGTCTCCGTCATCGGACGGGGGCGATCCCGGATCGAGCGTCATCCTGGCGGGCAGAAGTTGGTCGTAGATCGACAGGTCGGGCTCGGGGAGCGATATGGCGTCGAATTCTTCGTTGCCGAGGCGAAGCGGACGCGGGTCGGGAACGAGTTGGCGCTTGTGGCGCAAAACGTACTCGACGTACTCGGCGCCGACGTGGCCGGTCTGCATCACCTCGTCGATGGCGCTCGACGTGGCGACGGCCCCGAACAACTCGACGAGCAAGGTGAGGCGGACGATTTCTTGGTGGATGGAGCGGGAACCCGCGGCGAGCAGCTTGAAGTACTTCTTTCCGGTCTCCGCGAGCGCATCGAGGGCGGGCGGCAAGGCGCCGGCGGCGGCGCGAGGCTTGTGGTCGAGCAACGCCTTCTTGTGCGAAGGATGCTCGATGTCTTGTCCGACGTTCCAGCAGCGCGAATGGGTCGCGACTTGCTTGGGGCCTAGAAAGACGGCGACCTCGTCGTCGTTGGCGCGGACGGTCACCTGCTGACTGACGAGCCTCCAGGGCACGGAGTACTTGTTTCGATCGAAGGGGACGCGAAACATCTTGGTGATTCCGCACCCCTCGACGTCGTCGGTATTGAACGCGGTGGCCGGCAGTGGCTTGAGCAGACGTTGTTCCTGGTGAGCGAAGACGAGGGCGGGGACTTTTCCGGTCTCCTCGTGAACGCGCCCGTTGGCGAAGTCGTCCCGCCAAGCGAAGGCCTGCGTATTGAGATCGAGCAGATCGCGGAGTCGGCGACCGGGCCAGAAGCGTCGGCGGACGAAGCCGATCGGGCGCTCGACGCGTCCTTTTTCGTTGCCCTTGCGGACGTTGCAGGCCCGCACGGCGAACGCCCCGCGAGCGCGCGCGTATTCGAGAAACCTGGGATTGAACACGGTCGCCGTGGCGGAGTGCGAGAGCACGACGGTCTTCATGTTGTCGAAGATGTCGGCGGCGGTGGTGCCCCCGTAGAAGCGCAGGCAGCGGTCCATGCATCGCAAAAACGAGCCCATGGCCTGGCTGACTGTGAATTCGATGTAGAGATACCGCGAGTGGCAGAGAACGGCGACGAACGCGCTGACACGCCGGGCCACGCCGGGCAACGCGAAACCGAAGTCGGCCCAATCCACCTGCATGGCCTCGGCCGGCGCGAAGTGAAGCGTCAGGAACGCCTCGCGATGTCCGTGTGGGCGAAGACCCCGCAGACGGTCGCGCAGGATCGTGACGCCGCCTGTGTACCCCAGGGGCCGCAGTCGCTCGAGCACGGCGGGCGCGAGCATCTCGGGCGCGTCGTTGAGGACCGCGCGGATCGCGGGCTCGTACGGGTCGAGGATCGAGGCTCTCGGCTCGGCGGGCTTCGGCGGCGCGCGATGCCGGCCGAGGATCTTGCGGACGGTCTTGCGTGCCATGTTGAGACGTTTGGCGATCGCCCGTACGCCGATGCCCTCGACGAGGCCGAGACGGAGCACCTCCGCGACGCGACCGGAACCATCAATCGGCTTCATTTGGATCGGACCAAGCGAAGCTGTCGGCGTACGTCGCGAAAGTCGCCCACGCCGCGAAGGGGGCGATGCGCGCGCGACGGTGGGATGGCGAAATCGAAGTGAACCAGCGCGCTTTCGGCTGGCCATAGATCGTCGCCCCATGTTTCGGAGCCGAGCCAGTCGTCGCGGTGGGGACCCGCAGAAATCACAGC
>JBEKOY010000173.1:0-18225 GCA_049521295.1 Polyangiaceae bacterium
GGCAACGTGGCGTCAACGGACGCCGGCGAGCACTTGGGAACTGCAACGTAAGTGCTTGATTTTATTAGTTGCGCGGGCAGGATTTGAACCTGCGACCTTCGGGTTATGAGCCACCCTCGGAATCACCGATTCGGCCTGATTTGCAGCGGATCGTCACGGATGGGTCCTCGGAGGTCACTCCCGAGCCCGTGCGTAACCCCGCGAATCCTAGTCGCTCAGATCACCCGGACGATTCGCCAGACGATTCGATGCATCGTCTCCGCGCGCTTGCGCTCGCCCGTGCCGCGCTCGCTTTGGTCGACGTCGACGCAGTTCGCGTACGGGGACTCCTGGCCGACCTTGTCGACCTTCTCGAAGCTGGTGGAGTCATGCCCGGAAGCGCGATCCGCAGCAGTGGTCCGCGCCCATGAACGCGACCCGTTCGGGGCGCGGCCACTGAAGGGCCAATGAACGCCATGGTACGGTCGGCGCGTGGAGTGGCCTGATTGGTGGGAATGGGAGATCGAGCTCACGCCTCATCTCGAAAAGCGTATGGAAGACCGGGACTTCAATGAGGTCGATCTTCGCGAGATGCTCGCACGCGCCAGTGCGCACAGACCTGACGTCATCGAGGGTCGGTTCGTGATCGAGACCGTGCACAAGCGCGTGGCGTGGGAGATCGTTGTCGAACCCGACGAAATGGACCATCTTCTGGTGGTCGTTACGGCCTATCCGGTGAGCCTATGAAGCATCGCTACCTCGAGGTCACTTTCCGAAAGGGAAAGCCACTGGCCGCGTACCTCTACTTGCCGCGGCCGCGCGGCGCAAAGGTCGCCCGAACGTCCAACCCGGGGAATGGCTTGCGACTCGACTTTGATGCCGAGGGGACACCGATTGGGGTCGAGATCACAGCCCCGGCGATCGTGACGATCGCTCAGCTGAATGCCGTGCTCGCTCCTCTCGGTATCTCCCGGCTCGAGCCCGAAGAGTTGGCCCCGCTAGCGGCTTGAAGAGCGCCAGCACGCCGCATGCGTACCGTCGAGGTTGCCGCGAGAGCCGGCGGTGGCCAAAAACTCGTTCGGCACGCGACGGACCTTGCGGGACGTACTAAAAATGGTACGCGTAAGGGGTGCCGTCGGAGCCCCGGGCGCATCGCACCAAGGGCACGACGAAGGCTGCTGCGCCTCTCAAGTTGTCATGCGTCTTCTTCAAGACCGACAGAGGCAGCGAGCCCGTTCGGGATTGGCTCAAGGACGACATCCCGGCAGGGGCACGTAAGACGATTGGGACAGACATCAAGACAGTTCAGGCGACCTGGCCCATCGATAAGCCGCTCGTTGACTTCCTCGGGCACGGACTGCGGGAGGTACGGAGTACCCACGACAAGGTCGAGTATCGGGTCATCTTCGCGCTCAACGAGAGCACGATGGTTCTCTTGCACGGGTTCGTCAAGACGACCAAGAAAACCAGAAAATCCGACATCGACATCGCGCTGGGGCGGAAAGCCATTCGGGAGAAAGTACGATGAACAAGCACGACGGTTCGACGCTCGACTCCCTCTTTGAGGAGTTGGGCGAATTGGAAGAGGTCAACGCGAGGGCGGCCAAGAAGATCCTTGTCATCGAGACCGAGCGGCGGATGAAGAAGCTCGGCCTCACGACGACCGCTCTCGCCAAGCGGATGGGCACGAGCCGCAACCAGATTCACCGCATCCTCGATAAAGAGGACGCCGGCATCACGCTGAAAGTGCTTTTTCGCTTGGCGGGGGCGCTCGGGGTGCCGCTGCAGCTCGGCTTCGGGTCTCCCGGTCTGCGAGGGAGGCAACCACGTCGGGCCGCGAAGGGGCGACAGGCCAGGCAGACGGAGCTGCGAGCGTAACGATGGTCCCGCGCTTGGCCGCTCAGCGAAACGACGCCGTGTCGCTGGCGTCGGTGACGGTCGTAGCGATACCGGGCCGGGGGGGCAAGGAAGAAGGGAGCGAGGGGGCGGCGCTGTGGTGACGAAGAATGCATTTTCTCCGGATTCCTTCGGACGCAGCGCGTGCGGGGCCAACGCGCAGCATACCGCGTCGGCCACAGCGATTCGCGGGTGACAGGGAGCGCGGCAGGCGCGAACCTCGCCACGATGCTCGCCATCCTGCAAGCCGTTATCGGCACGCTGCGCTCCGCACTGCGGCCTCGTGCGAGCCTCGTTGCGGAGAACCTCGTGCTCCGCCAGCAGCTTGCGATTCTTCGTCGGGCAACTCCTCGGCCGCGGCTCCGGCCGATCGACCGCGCGTTTTGGGTCATGGTCGCCCGTGCGTGGTCGCGGTCGGCGGAGTGCCTCGCGATTGTCGAACCGGCGACCGTGATCGCATGGCATAGGCGGGGCTTCGCTCGGTGGTGGGCGTGGAGGTCTCGCCCCGTGGGTCGGCCGCCCTTGGCTCCGGAGCTGGTGAGCCTCATCGAGCAGATGTCGCGAGAGAATCCGCTTTGGAGCCGCCGGAGAATCGCCAGCGAGCTGGCCAAGCTCGGTCATGCCGTCGACAAGGACACGGTTGCGAAGTACATGCCGAAGCCACCTGCGCGACCCGGCCGTCCCCGTCGCAAACGTGGAAGACCTTTCTCGGCAACCATCTCGAGGCAACGATTGCGATCGACTTTCTGACCGTGCCAACGGTCACGTTCAACGTCCTCTACGTCTTTTTCGTCCTCTCGCTCGACCGGCGCCGTGTGCTGCACGTCAACGTGACGGCGCACCCGTACGCCGCGTGGACCGCGCAGCAGATCGTAAATGCCATCGGCGCCCAGAGCGTGCCGGCGCGGCTGATCCGAGATCGGGATGCCATCTTCGGCGCGGCATTCGACGCACGGGTCGACAACCTCGGCGTCCGGCAGGTGCGCACTTCGCCGCGTTCTCCGTGGCAAAACGGCTACGCGGAAAGATGGATCGGCACGTTACGTCGCGAGCTGCTCGATCACGTCATCGTGCTTGGGGAGCGGCATCTGCTGCGCCTGCTCCGCCAGTATGTCGCCTATTATAACGAGGACCGACCTCACATGTCGCTCGGTCGCGACGCGCCGCTCTCGCGCGCCGTCCAACCGCCGAGCCGTGGCCGGGTCGTCGCGCTTCCGCGCGTCGGTGGGCTCCACCACCGTTACTCGAGGGCTGCGTGACTTCCGAACGAGTATTTGGCCACCACACCGCCACGCTCGCCGAGTTGACGCTCGCGGCGGACGGCCCCGACTTCTACGACGTGTCGGCCATCAACGGCGTGAACGTCCCCGTGTCGATGGCGCCCATCGGCGGCACCGCGGATCCGTCGAACCCGTACACCTGTGCGACTCCGGGCGCCGTCACACCCTCGGCCGGCCTCGCCGCATGCTCCTGGACGTTCGATCCGTCGATCGCTCTCGGCAGCAGCGGCGCGACCGACGAGTCCACGGTCCTCCGCGCCGTGGCTCCCGGCGGCGCGACGTGCACCGGCGATGGCGACTGCACGGTCGGCGCAGTCTGCGGCACGGCGCTCACGTTCGGCTCCACCACCGCGGCGCAGACCTGTGGAGCACAGATCGCCTGGTGGACGGCCGACGAGCTCTGCGCCTACACCGGCAACGTCGCCGCTGCTTCCATCGCGTGCAATCAGTCCGTCTCGGGCCAGGGCACCGCCGCGAACCTCTACGGCTGCGACGGCGCGAACGCGACCTCGTGCTACGGCACCAGCGCCAGCACGACGTGCTGCGGTTGCCCGGACTGGGCGGTCGACGGAGGCACGGTCCCAGTCGCCCCGGGCTTCTCGTGCAACGCAACGAATCCCGAGTGGCAATCCATCGCGGAGCCTTGGGCGGCGTTCGCGAAGGACGCCTGCCCCACCGCCTACAGCTTTCCCTTCGACGACGCGACGAGCACCTTCACCTGCGCGATCCCCGACGCGAGCGCTGCGACGCCGAACGCGATGGGGTATGCGATCACCTTCTGCCCCGGCGGGCGCACAGCGTTTTGACGGGCAACTGCCGGTGCGAGAAAACCTCCGGGCGCCGCGGGAACCGCCGGTCAGCATGTACCCAGCGACAGCAGGTGCGTCACCGCGAACGTGGCGCCGTGGAAGAACGCAGCACGCCTTCGATCGGGCCCATGATTGCCCCGTACAGCTTGCCCGCGCGATCGGGACCCCATCGCCACCGTCCGGTCCGCGCGGAGAGCGGCCGGCAACCTCGCGGTTGCATCACACGATGCTTCCGTTCCCGCGATCTCCACCGAGCTTGGGGTCCCGCGCGACCAACGCGATGAGGCTGCCTGTGCGGTTTGAGCCTCCGGCTCGTGGTCGGCGCGGACCACGCGCCTGGATGTCTATGCTTCCGCATCGCGGTCGCGCAGGCTCCGAGCGGACACCCGCTTGACATCGCGGCGAGCGCCGATAAATGACGACGGAAGCGAAGGGAGAACCAATCATGAAGCGCAGCGCCAACGCCATATGGGAAGGGAGCCTCAAGGAAGGCAAGGGGACGTTCGCTGTCGCCAGCGGCGCGATCAAGGCGACGCCGTACAGTTTCAAGACCCGCTTCGAGGGGACGCCGGGCGCGAACCCGGAGGAGCTCATCGCAGCCGCCCACGCGAGCTGCTTCAGCATGGCGGTCGGGGCTCAGCTCGGTGAGCGCGGCATCACCGCGGAGTCGATCGAGACGACCTGCGACATCACCTTCGAGAGCCTCACGCTGACGAAGAGCGCGCTCACCACGAAGGTCACGGCGCGCGGCGCCGACAAGGCGAAGATCGAGGAGGCGGCCGCCGCCGCCAAAGCCGGATGCCCTATCTCGAAGGTCCTCAAACTCGAGATCGCCCTCGAATTGAAAATCGTGAATTGAACCAATCGGTTCGGCCATCCCGGGCGCCCTGCGCGAGCTATTCGGCTGCATGCTTTTGCGGTCACCGGGCAAAAGAAGACCCATGATTGTAGAGCGGAGCCCGGGGAACGCCGTCGCTTATCGCCCAAGGCATCAAGGAACGGCACCAGCCAACGATCCAGACGGCCCCGCCACCAGCGGCGCTTTTCATGCCCGTCCTTCAAATCCATCGCGCGCCGGAGAGCCAAATTTTCTGGCGAGGTGGTGCTAGTCTCCCCGATCAACCCAACGGTGGGGACACCATGTCACTTTCCGATCTTGCGTCTTTGGGAAGCTTCGTTAGCGGCTTTGCTGTGCTGATGTCACTAATCTACCTCGCGCTTCAAGTTAGGCAGACAGAACGCAATCAGCAAATCTCGATCAGGCATAGCCGCGTCTCGCGCATCGTTGAGCTGCAGCTGGCGCTCGCGGACCCCGCCGTGGCGGATGCGTGGCTTCGCGGTTCGGGGAGCCCTCAGGAGATCACTCAAACTGAGCTAAGCCAGTTCACCAACCTCTGCCGCGCGCTCTTCTTCCATTTCGAAGACTCGTTCTATCAACGTGAAGAAGGACTGTTGAACGACGATGCGTTCGAAACCGTTGTTGCTGGCGCTCGGCTCTTAGCGAGAAGCCCCGGCTTGCGAGCTGCCTGGAGGATCGCGCGGCCTAACTTTGGCGGACGGTTCCTCGACTTCATGGACGGAGTGGTCGCCGGGTCCGCCGTCGAGCCGCCCGTGGACCTGTCGCTCGAGGCGTGGAAGGTCGCTTTCGCGTCCGAAGCGTCGCGGATTTCATAGACGGCAACCGCGCACTGGCGCCTGGAGAAGGCGGACGTTGCGAATGGTCAAGGGCGGTCGGACACGAAGCGGGAAACCGCGCTACTTGGCGGCGGGCGGCGTGAGCCACTTGCCGAGAATCTCCCGGAGCGTCTTCGGCGCGACGGGCTTGGTCAGGTAATCGTCCATGCCGGCTGCCATGCAGGCTTCCCGGTCCCCCACCATGGCGTGCGCCGTCATCGCGATGATAGGAACATGGCAGTTCGATTGGCGCTCGTCGGCGCGGATCATGGCGGTGGCCTGGTAGCCATCCATCTCGGGCATCTGGCAGTCCATGAGGATGACGTCGTACGGCGCGGCGCGGTGGAGCTCAACGGCCCGCGCTCCGTTTTCCGCGATCTCCGGCGCGAAGCCGAGCTTTTCGAGGACCGTTGTCGCCAGCCTCCGATTGATCAAGTTGTCCTCGGCGACCAGGACTCTTGAGCCTGCGGGCACGTCGGACGCCACCATGCTTGGAGCGGAGTCGGCGGCTTTGGCGTCCTCCGCGCTCACGAGAGGCACCTCGAAGAAGAACCTCGACCCTGCGGCCTTCGCGCTATGGAGGCCTATCTCTCCTTGCATGAGTTCGATGAGCTGACGGCTGATGGCAAGGCCCAGCCCCGTGCCTCCGAAGCGCCGCGACATCGATCCGTCCGCTTGGGAGAACTTTTGAAACAGGCGGTCGCGCGCTTCCTCGGCAATGCCGATCCCCGTGTCATCGACCTCGACGCGAAGCCGAGCGAGCCCCGCGGGCGAGCTCCCCACGCGGGCACGCAGGCGAACCGAACCAGCATGGGTGAACTTCACCGCGTTGCCGACCAGATTGAAGAGCACCTGCCGAATTCGCGTAGGGTCGCCGAGCAGAGCCTCAGGCAGTGAGGGCTCGAGCTCGACCTCAAACTCGAGCCCCTTGGCTTTGGCGCCTGGTCCGAAGAGGGTCTGTGCTTCCCGCAGGAGGCTTCGCATGGAAAAGCGGCGACTTTCCAGCTTGACCCTTCCCGCCTCGAGTTTGGAGAGATCGAGGATATCGTTGAGGATGGTCAGGAGCGACTCGCTCGCCTGCCGGATAGTGTTGGCAATCTCGCGTTGCTCGGGATCGAGCTTTGTATCGAGCAAGAGATGGATCAGACCGATGACGCCGCTCATCGGGGTGCGCACCTCGTGGCTCATGTTGGCCAGAAACTCGCCCCGCGCACGATTGGCGAACTCGGCCTCCAACTTGAGCGCGTTGGCGCGGGCGATCTCGAGTTCGAGACGGGAGACGGCCGTCTCCGCCGCCGCTCGAGCAGCGCGCACCTCGTTCTCGCCTTTTTTTCGTTCGGTGACGTCGCGACTGACGCCGACAGTCCGGATGACCTTGCCGGCCCCATCGAAGATGGGCGATTTGACGGTATGCGCGAGAGTGACGCGCCCGTCGTGCCGGACGATGGGCTCCTCGGGAATGTCCAGGGAGCGTCCGGTGGTAAAGACGGTGTGGTCGTCCCTGACATACTTCTGGGTGAAATCCGGTTGAACGAACGGCGCGTCGACGAGTCCTTGCAGCTGCGCGTTGGTCATGCCGTAGGCCTCCAGAAACGACCGATTGGCCCACACGACGCGCGACTCGGGTCCTTTGACGAGCACCATGTCCGTGATGGCGTTGAGGACCTGTTGCAGGGTGTCGACGAGCGCCTGGTCCTGGGAAAGGATCTCCCAGGACCTACTTCCACGTCCTTCGCCCATGAATCACCCCTGCCTCGCGAGCCGATTCCGTACTCGCGGGTAATTGGTTTTGGTTGTTGCCAACGGGGCAGCGCATCGTGTCCCCGGTTCGACATGTGGCCGTGCAGCAAACGCGCCGCGCGTCTGCGCAGCGCCGATTAACATCAGCGCGCGGACACTTGCGCGAACGAAGCGCGCCGCGCGAACCTGGTGGCTTCATCCCCTTGTAGGCTCAAGCCGCAGAAGGCGGGAGACGTGCGCAGGCGAGGGCGCACTCGCGCACCCCACGCGGTCGCACAGATTTGGCGCGCGCGGACGCGTCGCGCTGAATGTGACAATTGAGGACGCCTACAGCAGCGGACCTACGGAAGCATCTGGGCCAAGCACGCCTTCACCGTATCCAAAAACATCGCGCCCGTCGCGATCGGCGGTCGGGCTCGCCCTCGAATTGCGGGTCGGGCAGCCCGGCTTTCGCGTCGCCTCCGATGATCTGCTTTTTGGAGGCTGTTCGCTTCGCTCCACCTGCACTAAGGCGCCGTCCGTAAATAATGGAACGGATTGGGCGCGCGCCAATAGGCCTTTCCTCGATATGGGAGCGCGAGATTACTGGTCCGTAATTCATGGACGACGCCTAAGCCCAGCCCATCGGATGGCGTGCCCCCCCTTCCGCGCGTGGCTACCCGCGTACGCTGGTGGATTTCGGAGGAAGCTTGCGCCGAGGTGCAAGGACAAGCTCGACCTGGTCGCTGCAACCGCCGCGCCACCTCGTCCCGCTTACGAGGACGCAACTCATCCAGGATGCCGTCTGCGCGCAGCGCATGGCTACAACTTCACCCGGGCCATGTGTCGTTCGTCGTCGTCCGACTCCGCCTTGGTGCCGGTCACGTACGCCTTGGCCATTTCCAACAGATATATCACGCCCTCGAGGCCGGACGCATCCCAATAGGCGGCCTCGCCGGGCTCGACAATCAGGATGCACAACGAGGGGTCCTCCTTTCCCTTGGGAAACCAAATTTTCCAGGCTTCGGACCACAACTTGTCGATCAGCGCCCGATCCCTCACGAGGTGCGCGACGCCCGTCACCGAGACGAATCGCCGCTTGTCCTGCATGCAGACGTTGACGCGCGGGTCGGCCTCCAGCTCGCGCGCCTTGGGCGAATCGATCGCAGTCGAAAAATACAACCTCTCCTGGTCGTCCTCGTTGTGGACAAGGGATAGCGGCCGCGATCGCAAGCCGCCACCCCCAGTGCGAGTGACCAACATGGCCGTGTCGAAATCGCCCATGAGTTCTTTCAGCCGTTGCCGTCTTTCCGGGTCCGTGAGCGTCGTCGTGGACATGAAGTAAATACGTAAGAAGCAACGACCGCGAGGGCAACCCCGGGAGCAACCCGCCGCTGCGTTTTGCTTTCAAACGCGAACTACCCCGCGGCCAGCTTCGTGTCTGGCCGTACCGTCGGGGTTCTGCGGTTGGCGCAGTGAGATCCGAGCCCGCGCTGCAGCGGTCCGTCTGTGGAATCTGCTTTGCACGATTGGCAGCGTGCTAATAGGCCGGTTTCGCATCCGTTCGGCGGCACCAAAATTCCGGGGATCGGGCAGACCGGCGAGCACGTCAGCAGGCCTGGCGCTGGCGTCGATTCTTGCATCGGGGTTGTGATTCGGATTGTGTGCGCGGTTGCGCACTGCAACGCCTTTGCGTGGGTGGGAGGAAGAATCGATGTCACTACAGCAGTTTCTTGCCGACAATCGACCGGAGCTCATCAAGCGCACCAGGGCGAGGATCGCCGCGCACTCGTCTCCGCGGCCAAACGAGGCAGAGATGGAGCACGGGGTTCCACTCTTCTTGTCTGAACTCTTGGCTCAACTCGCCACGGCGCTTCGCGATGAGGAGGCGCGGGATCCTGCGCAGAGGAGGGCGCCTCGCCTTCCGTCCGAGGCAAGTATCGCGCGGAGCGGCGCCTTGCACGGTCAGAACCTGGGCAGGTTTGGATTCAGTATCGAACGGGTCGTCCGCGACTATGGAGATGTGTGCCAGGCGGTGACCGAGCTGGCCGACGACGAAGGCGCCACGGTCACCGCCGCGGAGTTTCACACGCTGAATCGGTGCCTGGATACTGCCATCGCTGGGTCCGTCACTTCGTGGAGCCAAGAGCGAGAGAAGTCCTTGGTGAAAGTTTGGTCGAGATGCGCTCCGTCCTTGCCGATCCAAAGCGGTCGAACGACTAGTGCACCGTGCGCGAGGTAGGGTCACGCATACCCGCGCAATGATCGGCGCGCTGGCCAAGCGGATCGAGCTTCTTGATTGTTGACGGTATCTCACGCACGGTGCACTAGCTCTGTGGAAGCTGCCAGGTTTGGGAGCGCGCCGATGTGCCCGCGCTCGGTCGCGCTCCTCCACAACGCGACGCTTGCGGTGATTCCGTTGCCATTCCGGCTGTTTGGCGCCCGGGGCATCGGCGAATCGGTCGGCGCAATGGTCTGCGTTTCCGGAGGTGCGCGGGCGGTTTCGATTGATCACGACAAAAGCGAACGGCCTCCCCGCCCTCGCCGCGGACCGCCGCGGCGATGCGGCCTCGAGACGATGGTCCTGCACTTCCTCTCGCCAGCCGGCGACCGCATCCGTGCGGCGACTCCGTATCTCGATCCGCGCGTCCTCGGGAGCTTCGCTCCGCCGTGGGTATCCCCTCCGGCGATTCGCCGCCGACAAATACGCAGAACGTTAGCAGCTTCTATCGAGCTCCACACATGAAGATGCTGATGTGACTTTCAGAGCACCGCTTGGCCGATCGAAACCACCTCTGCAGCTCGAAATGGAAAAGCGGATCGATTTGTCTCGCCCAGGCATTAACACCCAGGCGTGCAATACTGTGGGAGCGTTGACACGAGCATGCATAAACCGACCACGACTGACGCTCTGCGTCGACACGACGGCGCGCGCTGCGCCAGCGCTGAAGGTTCGCCTCGAGTCCGAATGCATTGCGTCTGGCCCGCCGCGGCTTTGTGGACTCTCTTTGCTGTGACTTCGCAAGGGTGCGGAACGAGCCGCGCTGAGAGCTCAAGCGGCGCATCCTCGTCGAGCATGGGCTCCGGCACAACCAGCGAGGGCTCCGGCTCCTCCAGCTCCGGAGCTACTCCTTCCGGCTCCTCCGGCTCTGGCTCCTCCAGCTCCGGAGCCACCCCCTCCGGCTCCTCCGGCTCCGGCTCCTCCAGCTCCGGAGCCACCCCCTCCGGCTCCTCCGGCTCTGGTTCCTCCAGCTCCGGAGCTACTCCTTCCGGCTCCTCCGGCTCTGGTTCCTCCAGCTCCGGAGCTACCCCCTCCGGCTCTTCTAGCTCCAGCGGGATGTCCACGTCCGGTGACACGTCGAGCCACTTGGGAGGCTGCCTGCCGCCGGGTGACGGGGGAGCCTGCTCCCTCATCGCACAGGGGACGGATTACCCGGGAATGTATCTGACGGCCTGCCCTGCCACGAGCACGCACGTGGCAGGGGCGCTCACGCCAGGCGGAGCCAATGTCACGGCAACGCAAGGCAACGGTACATACACGCTGTCGAACGGGATCGTGTCGATCGTCATTACCTGTGCGGACGCGACCATCAGTACCTGGACCTATCATGGGACGAACGTGCTCGCCGGAGGCGATGAAGGTGGGATGGTTTACTGGGAGCTGGAAGCGGGCAACGGCACCTGCACCCTGACTTCCGATCCCACGACCAACGGCGGGGACCAAGCGGAGGTCCGTGTTCACACGACGGGCAGCACCAACAACCTGGATGTGGACATCGACTACGCGATGCTGCGCGGTAGCAGCGGTTTCTACGCCACCGGCATTCTCACGCACGCAGCGTCGTACGCGGCCACCAACGGCGGCGAGTGGCGATCCAACGTCTACAACGGGTCCATCTTCGACTGGAATAGCCTCGATGCCCTGCGCAACGGGGCGGACAGTGCTGGAGGCGCGACGGGCTGGTTGGATACCACCGAGGCCGACTGGGTCAACGGCACGGCGGTCCCGGGCGCTCCCAAGGAAGTGGAGCAGGCGCCAGACGGCGTCTACGCTTGCAAATACAGCTGGACCGCGGACTTCGGCGACACCGATGCGTGGGGATGGAGCTCCAGCACGATGAACATCGGAATGTTCATCGCCCTCGGCAGCAACGAATATTACAACGGCGGCCCCAAGAAGCGTGAGCTCATGGGGAGCATGCTGAACGGACCGGACCTGCTCAACATGCTCGGCGGCAGCCACTACACACAGAACGAGGTTTCCGAGCTGATCCCGGCAGGAACGCAGCTCAGCAAGGTCTACGGTCCGTTTTTCTACTACAACAACAGTGTCTCGGCGGGGACTGCCAACGCAAATAGTGTGCTCTTCGCTGACGCCATCGCGCAGGCCAAGGCCGAGCAGGCCGCATGGCCTTACTCCTGGTTCGTGAATCCGGCGGGCGGCGACGGCAACTATGTGCCGGAGTCCGGACGTGCCACAGTGACCGGCACGCTAGCCATTGCCGATACGGGGGCGCCCGACGCGTCGCCTGGAGACATGTGGATCGGCTTGGCCCCTGACGATGGCCTGGATCCCCAAGCCCAGTTTTTTACCTACCAGTACTGGGTCAAGACCGGATGTGAGGGGTCGTTCACTCTTTCTCACGTCATTCCGGGCACGTACGCCCTGTGGGCGTTCGGACGCGGTGCGGCGGGCACCTTCACTACCGCTGCCGGAAACATCCCCAACTCGAGCATGTTGACCCCGTTCACGGCACCGACCACCAGCGTCACCGTCACCGCCGGGCAAACGCAGAATCTCGGCACCGTGACCATCACGCCGCCGCGCACGGCGGCAACCGTTTGGGAGATCGGCGTTCCCGATCGCGACTCGCATGAGTTTTTCAATGGCGCGATCAACTACACCAATTGGGCAACCTCGTTCGAGAGTTATGCGAAGAACTTCGGCAACGGTGTGACCTATACGGTGGGCACAGACGACTATGCCCAGGTCTGGAACTACTCGTACATGGACACGTCGCCCTGGACCGTGCACTTCAGCATGGCGAGCGCCCCGACCGGCCAGGCGCGCCTTTACGTGGCTGTAGCGGCGAATGAAGGAGGCACCCTGTCGGTGACCGTCAACGGCACACAGGTCGGCACCCTCGCGCCGCAGAATCCGAGCGATGCGGTTACCCGCCTGGGCAGCCACGGCTACTTCTGGGACGGACAGGTCGTATTTAGCGCAAGCGCCCTCAAGGTCGGCGCGAACACGCTCACCATCACCGGCTCCGGCGCGCCGCTCGAATGGGACTATCTGCGCCTCGAAGCCAACTGAACCGCACACCCGGAGCGTCATTGCACGATGTGGCGGCGTCGGATTCCTTCCAGTCGCTGAATTCGGCGAGAGAGGCGCTGGCGCGCCTTCCCTATCACGCCGATAGCAGATTGGCGGAGGCACCGCGTTTAACCCTCGCTGAGGCGCTCGATTGATTGACGTTCTGCACGGGAGGCTCAAGAATGCTCGGCGAGGCGATGCGTCCAAGGAGCCCGTGCGCAGTCCGGATTGCGGCGACTATGCGCATGCGGCCGTGGTTTCGAGTCGAACTGACTTGCAAGTGGAACGAATTGAAAGCGCACTAGAAGGTCGAGCTGAGGCGGTGACGCATGGGTATTTCGCGGCGACTCAATGTCCCCCGGTTGTTGGCGAGCGCTTGGGTCGGCAGCCTTGCGGTCGGGTGCCCTGACGCGACTCAACGTCAGCCTGGCAGTTCGATCTCGGAGCAAGGGTCATCCTCTTCCGGGTCCAACGCCGGGTCGCCATTGAGCTCGAGTGGAGCGTCCTTCTCCTCGGGCACGAGCGCCGGGTCGGCTTCGGGGGCCATGTCCTCCTCGAGCTCGAGCAGCGGGTCGTACTGGGGTGCCTCCTCCGGAGACGGATCGGCCTCGTCCGGAGTGGGGTCTTCGATTTCATCGATGGGCTCATCGTCCTTGGGAAGTGCTTCGTCCTCCGGTGTCCAATCGTCCTCGGGCAGCTCGGCCAGCTCGTCGTCGGGGGCTGGTTCCTCGGGAACGCCGAGCGGGAGCTTGTCTGGAGGCTCCTCGGGCTCCTCGTCTGGCTTGCTCGACCAGACCGCCATCCTTTCCATCATGAAGAAGGCGGAGACCTACCAAGTCGGCGTGGGCCCGTCCAATCCCACCTGGACGGACAAGTGGACCGAGGGCACCTTTTACATCGGCGTCATGGAGGCCTACACCGCGACGCATGATTCGCAGTATTTGACGGATGCGACGACCTGGGCGACCAAGAACCAGTACGCGGTCACGGTGTCTGGGACAGCGCCCGACTACAACTCGTGGAGCCCCGGGCAGGTGTATGCCGATTTGTACTTTCTCGATCCCACGGTCAATGCGAGCGACATGACGAGTTGCGAGGCGAGCTTTGCCGCCGTAGACACCACTCCGCTGCCATCATTCGCCAATACGTGGTGGTGGGCCGACGCGCTTTTCATGGCGCCGGGCCTGGTCGCGCGCCTCGGTGCGGCCGCCGGAACCGGGGGCGGGAAGTACCTCACCTTTCTCGACACGGAGTGGATCACCACTCAAAATGCGCTTTACGATCCCACTCGCAAGCTTTTTTGGCGGGATTCGACCTTTGTCAATTCCGACACGTACTGGGCGCGCGGAAACGGCTGGGTGATGGCCGGGGCTGTTCGTGTTTTGGAGTACCTGCCCGAGACCGATTCCCTGTACAGCGTCCTCACCACACTGTTGACGAACATGGCCGGGGCGGTGGCGCCGCTGCAGGGTAGTGACGGCCTCTGGCGCTCCAACCTGCTCGACGCGAGCGAGTTCCCAAATCCGGAGACGAGCGGCACCGGCCTCATGACGTTTGCGATCGCATGGGGGATCAGCAACGGTATCTTGGATCATGCTACGTATCTTCCCGTGGTCACCAAGGCGTGGAGCGGGCTTGTCGCCAACGTGAACTCGGGAGGAATGCTGGAATATGTTCAGCCGACTGGCAGCGCCCCCGCGGCGGCAACCATCACCGATACCAACGACTACGGCGTGGGAGCCTTTCTCCTCGCGGGCAGCCAAATCGCGAACCTTCAGTAAGGCGCGTTCGTCGCCGAAACGTGAGAGATCCTCTCGTTTTTTCCGCTGATCTTCCTGTCTGGTCACCGCGCCTTGGGATTTTGATTGAAAGAGAGCGCGCGCGACAAGAGACACGCAGCCGCAAAAAGGGCCCGGGCTGGCGACCGCCGATCCCACGGCCGCCCGATAGAGACTCGCGCTCGGCCGGGGTGCGTGGGAGTATCGAAGAGCTCGATCCGAGCGTCGTCAAGGAGGAAGGGTGCGTACCTCTGGGACTTTGTGTCCGACCAAGCTCGTTGCGCTGGGCTCTGCCGTGCTCGTTGGCAGCGCCTCCGCCTGTGGGAGCACCTCCTCGTCCTCCTCGCAATGGATCGCGGGTGGAAGTGGCGCGACGAGCAGCATCGGATCGGACAGAACTGGCCTCGCTGATGGCGGAAGCGCCGCTGGCGGCTCCACCGTCGAAGGCGACGGCGCAAGCAGCGCCGCCGGCGATGCTGCCGGCCGCGTCGAAGGCGACGGCGCAAGCAGCGCCGCCGGCGATGCTGCCGGCCGCGTCGAAGACGAAGGCGCAAGCAGCGCCGCCAGCGATGGCGCCGGAGGTGCCACCGGCAACGGGCGTTTAGACGGCGCCGGAGAGGGGCCGGCCAGTCCGGCTGCCACGGGCAGCGAAGATGCCGCCCCCGGCGTCTTCGACGGTCCCGGTGACACGAGTAGCGGCGGGGAGGCAAGCGGAGATGCAATAGCGCCGCCGACGGCCTTTACGTGCAATTTGCTGATTGGCAACTCCACCACGCAGCAGTGGTTCGATGGTGGCTTTCTTACCTATTCAGGAATCGACCCGACGCATTGGGAGCTTTACTGGGTCGCGCATCACTACATCGACTTGTGGGCCAATCCGGACGATGCGGGATGGGCAACACCTTTCGACATGGGCCACACTTGCGCCACCGATTCGGCAACGCCCGATCGCGTAATCTTCATCGTGACTTACGCACCGCCCTATCCCACGGAGGCCACGTATCAGGCCAATACGACGAGCGTCGTGGACAACATCATAGCAAAGTATCCCACGGTCAAGCGGATCGAGCTTATGACCCTAATCCGATCTCCCGGCAACGTCGGCACCTGCAGCAGCCAGCCGAACAACGAACAGTCCATTCCGGCTCAGGAGGATCAGGCTATCGCAGCAGTTGCGGCGAACCCTGCGTTCGCCGGACTCGCGTTCGCACTACCCCCCTTCTACGTTCCGAGCTGCTCGGACTTCGTTGCCAATGCCCCTCAGTACACGACGGCTGGCGCGACGGATATCGCCAACGTGTACGGGGCGTACTATGCGGCGCGTCCCTGAATCCTGAATGTCATCGTCGCTATCGAGAGCGTCGACGACCTAAGGGCGCAGGTTGGAGTAGGTGCAGGCTCCTGCCAGCCGCACATCGTGGACACCCGTTGGAATCCTGCCCCGCCCATTGCCCTCCCGAGAACTGTCCCGTGAGCGGGGATCGAGCGCAAGGACGGAAGCGAGGCTCGGCTCGATAGCCGACCGCTACGGGTGCGTCTTCAGCGCGGTGTCGTTTCTCCCACGCAGCGCACGGATTCCGCTCGGAACCCCGCTCAAGCCCCGAGGACGGCTTGCACCCTGGCCCTCTCGCCCACCAGAATCTCGAACGCGCGGCCGAGACCGATCTCGGCCGCGACCGCCTTGAGCAGGGACTCGACGGACCCCGCGCTTACGCCACTCGTCGCCGTAGCGTGCGCGACCGGTGCCTTGATGGGTACGGCTGGCTTCGCGGCCGCCTTGCTCGCGGTCGCTTTGGCCGCACCGCGAACGTTGTAGACATAGGTGTCCGTGAGAGCCATGCCGGCCGCTTTGGCCTTGGCGACCACGCCTTTGGCGGACAACCGGGGATCCACGGAACGTACAAAGTCGGCTTTGCTCTGCTTGGGGGCTGTTTTGGCTGTCATGTTCGATCTCCTTGCACGCCTCTGTAGCTGTCGACCGAGTCATGCACCACACGAAACTGCGATGGCGCGAGAGAAATATGCGCGGACGCGGCTTTTTTTGGAGCCAAGCGGAGGTACTCATCGGTGGAGTTCGAGAGAGCCAGATCACGGTTTTGACGGTTTCGCGCTCCGCAGTGCAACGGACCGGGCGTCCGGTGGGAGATCGGATCGTGAGGCGCAGCCGCGCTCGACACGGGCTTGCCGTGACCCCCTATGCGGATGATTCGGCGCCGGGTGAACCTGGGATAGGTTCCGCACATGGTCTGGTTTCCTCTGCTCACGCTCGTGGCCTTCGCCGTCGTAGTCCTCGTCGCGCTCTTGCGTCGCGGGCGAACGTTCGCGATTTTCGTGAGCGTGCTCGGCGGGGTCTATTCTCTGCTCGCCTGGGCGATGGCACCGCACACAGGCCCGCTGCTCTGGATGTTCACGGCGTTCCACATCGCCGCGTACGCGAACTTCGTCTTTCTGTCGCGGCCACGCATGCGCAGCCTGCCCTTCCGGCTCCTGCTGAGCTGGCCGTCGGCCGCCATGGTCGGGGGTACGTTGCTATCGCTGCCTTGGGCGATCGCCATCGCCTTCCGCCTGCATCCCTGGGTGCCGTGGCTTCCCTACGCCCTCGCCGCATTCGGCGTGTTCCAGTCCCTCTCGACGCGACGCGAGGACGTGGACCTGGTCATCGCCGGGCCGACCGGCCCCCGAGCGCCGATGATGCTCCTTCCCCATCCCCGAGGCACGCACCGGCAGGCGCGACCGCTCAGGGTCGTGCAGATTACGGATCCCCACCTCGGCCCTTTCATGAGCGTGGCGCGACTCCGCGCGATCGCCGGGCGAGCCGTCGAAGCGCAGCCCGATTTGGTGTTCCTCACCGGCGATTTTCTCACGATGGAGTCGCAGCAGGATCCCCACCTCTTGCTCGAGGCACTACGTCCGCTGCAGGCGCTCCAAGGGCGGGTCTTCGCGTGCCTTGGCAATCACGATCACGAGGCACCGGCCATCGTCGAGTGTGCTCTCCGCGAAAACGGTATTCGGCTCCTCGTCGATGCCTCGACCGAGATCGAAACTCAGGCGGGGCTCGTGCAGATCGTGGGGATGAACTTCGTCCGGCGGGATCGGCAAAGCCATCTCGCCGCGGTCTCGGCCGCGCATCCGCGCGAGAACGCGGCCCTTCGGATCGTGTTGCTCCACGATCCGGGCGCGTTCCGGCATCTTCCCGAGGGAACCGGCGATCTCGTGCTCTCGGGCCATACGCATGGCGGCCAAGTTGGGCTCGGGAGCCTGGGACTCTCGTTTTACGATGCTGCGCTTGTTCGGCATCCGCATTCCAGACCACGGCTTTTGGGCACGCGACACCGATCGCCTGTACGTCGATAAGGGCACCGGTCATTACGGTTTTCCGTTGCGGCTCGGCGTCCCTGCAGAGGAGAGCCTCATCCGCATCCACCAGCCCAGCCAGTCATGGAGGGCGCGCACCCATCGCAATCTCGAACAGCCACCCTCACCTGATGCGCCGTGGGCTCGAACTTCAGAACTGGATCTCGATCCATCGCCGCCAGGCTCGACGAGAAACGAAATCCTCACGGCTCGAAGGTGGATCGCCTCGTACGGTATGGTGCGCACGTGGATGAGAACGCCGACCAGATCGCGTATTGGAACGGACCCGCGGGCGAGCGCTGGGCGCGCGAGCAAGAAGCGATCGATCGAGCGTTCGCGGCGTTCACCGCGAAGCTCTTCGAGCGCGCAACGCTCCGCCCGGGCGCATGCGTGCTCGATGTGGGCTGCGGATGCGGAAC
>JBEKOY010000174.1:0-9415 GCA_049521295.1 Polyangiaceae bacterium
GGGGTCGGGGTCGGGGTCGGGGTCGGGGTCGGGCCTTCCATGGTCGCCGCCGCTTGGCGGCGAGCACTCCTCCCTTGGCGGGCGCGTTCGCCTGACGTGCGCATGCCGTAGCGCGCGCAACTGCAGCCGAGCCCGCGGTCGCTCACTCGGCGCAGTTGGCGGCACCAACCGCTTGCAGCCAGCCGCCGAAACTCTCCTGGTACGTACTTGGATTGCACACCGCTCCGGGGCCATCGAGGGCCTGTGTGACGCACGAGTCGGCCTCGAAGTAGCTCAGGCACGAGCTGGCCTGCACCTGGGCATCGCACAGCTCTGTCGACGGCCAGTCCAGGCACGCAAAGCAGCCCTGCGTGACGCAGTCGACGATGCATGCGCTGTTGTGGTTGCACGTGGCGTCGATGTACGGCACGACGCAACTTCGAACGCCCGTTTGTTCGACGAAGTCGTAGTCGAAGGCTTGCAAGCAGTCATAGCAAGAGCCGTTCGCGTTGGACTCGTCGCTGAGAAACGCGTCGCAATCCGAGGTGTGCGCTCCCCCCGAGCAGGCCGTCGCGGCGCTTTGAAGGTCGCCGGTCGAGCACGCGTGCTGTCGTACCGGTGCCGGCAGCGCGACGGCGGTCGAGCAGCCCGCGTAAGGCGCCGGGCATTGCATCTGCTGGCTCGTGCACGCACGCTGTGAAATATTGCCATCGCACGTCGATGCCGGGACCAGCGCGGTGCAATCCTGGCACGGGGTGCCCGACGCGCCGCATCGCGTATCGGCGAAACCAGCCCAACAGTCGCCCTGCAGATCGCAGCATCCGGAACAGCTCTGAGAACAAATCGTGCCACCATCGAACGCAACACACTCGCTGTTGACGCAGGTGTCGCCGACGCTGGTGCAATCGATGCACTGGCCTCCGTTTTCACCGCAGATCGTGTTGGCTGAGCCTCGTTGGCATCGGCCCAGCGCGTCGCAGCAACCTGTGCAGTTGAGCGAATTGCAGAAAGGTCCGCCGTCGGGACTCGCACACTGTTGCTGCAAGCAAACCGCATCGAACGCAAGGCAGTCTTGGCACGTCGTCCCGAAGCCCCCGCAGGCCGTGCTCGCAACGCCACCTTGGCAGAAGCCAGCCACGTCGCAGCAGCCGTCCGGGCAGGACTGTGCGTTGCACACTGCGGCATCGAGAGCCTCGATGCACGATTGCATGGCACATCCCATCCCATAAGATGCACAGTCCTGGCACGTGTCTCCACCCGTGCCGCACTGCGTGTTCGAAGCGCCGGGTTGGCACTCGTTCAGCGCATCGCAACAACCCAGGGGACACGCGCACAGAAGCGGCTGCAAGCGACATACCTGATCGACGCACTGCGTACCTGCAATTGAACAGTCCTCGCACGACGTGCCGCCACCGCCGCAGACGGTCAGAGAGTTGCCCGGCTCACACCCGGACAGGTCGCAGCACCCGTTGGGACACGTCACGGTGCACGGAGGCGCCGTGCACGCCTGATTGACGCACGAGTCACCCAATGGACAGGTCCGGCACGCAGTGCCGCGCCCGCCGCAACCGTCGACGGATGCCCCGTCCAGACAGACGCCGTTCGCTCCGCAGCACCCTGCCGGGCAGGTATTCGGCCCACAGTTCGCGGCTGAGGAAGTGCAAACCCCGCCCGTTGCGGCCTCGGACGAAGTGCAGGCGGCGCCCACCATAGCACAGTTGGCGCACGCGCCTCCCAGTGCCCCGCACGCGGTCGAAGCCGTGCCAGCGAGACACTGGTTGCCCGCACAGCACCCCGCGCACGTGCCCGGGCCACAGGGGGTGACGCATTGCTGTCCCGCGCACGCGAGGCCGGCGGCCGTGCACGAAGCGCATGCTTGCCCCCCCGATCCGCAAGCGGGCGAATCGATCCCTGGATAGCAGACGTTTTGGACGCAGCAACCGACGCAGTTGCTCGGGCCGCACTGCTCCAGCTCCGTCAGGCAAACGTGTTGCACGGCGTCGCACGACTCATAGGCCGATGCCGGGCAGTCCTGGCACGCTTGGCCTGAAGTGCCACACGCCGTAACGGTATCACCCGGTTGGCACCGTCCCTGGATGTCGCAGCAACCGCTCGCGCAGGTGCTCGCGTTGCAATCCGGCGTCCCATCGGCGCCCGTGGGGGCTCCGCCGTCCGTGGGGACCCCGGGCGCAACCCCGCCACCACAGGCCGCGGCGGCGAGCAACACGATGAGCAGCGCCGGAAAGGCGGCTCTCGGACCACTCACGGTCCGCAGGTTTGTGCGCCAACTGCTTGTAGCCATGCGCCGAAGTTTCCTTGATATGTGCTGGGGTTGCACAATATGGCCGGCCCCTGGAGGGCTTGCGTGACACACGAATCCATCGGGGCAAACGCCGAGCACACTCCCGACTGCACTTGCGTGTCGCACTGGACAGTCGACTCGTCATCGACGCAGCCGGTACAGCTCTGTGTCGTGCAGTCGACGATGCACGCACTGTTATGGTTGCAGGGCGCGTCCACATACGGTGCGACGCAGGCGCGAATCCCGGATTGCGCCGCGAAGGCAACGTCGAACGGTTGCAGGCATTGCGCGCACGCAGCGTTCGAAGCAAGTTCGAACTCGAAGAATGCATCGCAGGCTTGCGTGCTCGGACCGCCGGCGCATGCCGCTGCGGCGTCGGCAAGCTCGCCGGTCGAGCACGAGTTCGGCGCGGCGAACACCGCTTGCTCGAGACCGGACGGGCAGCTCGGGTAGGCCGCGGGGCACTGCGTCTGCTGGCTCGTGCAAACGCGCGGGGCGACGCTCAGGTCGCACGTCGAAGGCGGAACGAGAGCCGTGCAGTCCTCGCAGTTGGCTCCTTGTTGTCCACATTGGTCATCGGCATAGCCGAGTTGACAATGGCCATTCGCGTCGCAGCACCCCGAGCAGCTCTGCGGACAGAAGACGGACCCATCGGGCTCGGTGCACTGGCCGAGGTAGTCGCATACTCCGCCGGACTGTGCGCAGTCGACGCACGGAGTTCCATCGCTGCCGCACTGTGTGTCCATCGTGCCGGGCTCACACACCCCGGAGACGTCGCAACAGCCGTTGAGGCACGATGCGCATGGCAGCCCGGCATCCACCCCGCCCACGCACTGCTGACCCGCGCAGATCTGGTCGGATTGCAGGCAGTTCTGGCACGCGCTGCCGGAGCTGCCGCACACCGTGCTGGTCACGCCCTGCTGGCAGTGGCCGGCCGAATCGCAGCATCCGGACGGGCACGTCTGCAGATTGCACACGGCCCCGAGCGAAGGCCCGCACGCCTGATCCGAGCATTCGTCGCCCGATAGGGAGCAATTCTGGCAGAGAGCGCCGCCGGCGCCGCACAGTACGTTGGAGGTCCCTGGCTGGCATTGGCCGAGATCGTCGCAGCAGCCGTTGGGACACGAACTGCATGTGGGCATGATGCAGAACTGATTCGTGCACTGCAGGCCGTTGGAAAGGCAGTCGTCGCAAATTTGGCCGTTCTGCCCACACTCCGAGTCGGAAGTCCCCGTTTTGCAAGGCCCTTGGATATACGTGTCGCAGCATCCCGACGGGCACGTCTGCGCATTGCACACCGGAACGCATTGTTGTGCGAGGCACGTCGCGGTCGCCGGGCAGCTCTGGCAGGCGGCACCTCCGCTCCCGCAGACGCCGTTGCCGGTTCCTGGTTGACAGGCGCCGTTCGCATCGCAACACCCCATCGGACAGGTGCCGGATGTGCACGAGGTGACCACTTCGCACGCGCCCCCCAGACCGGCTTCGGACACGCAGATCGCACCGAGGGCAGTGCAATCGGTGCACGGGCGCCCATATTGGCCGCACGCGTTGGGAGCGTCCCCCAAGACGCATGCATTGCCGGCGCAGCATCCCGCGCAGGTTCCTTGTCCGCAAGGCTCGGCGCACTGCTGCCCGAGGCATGCGAGGCCGTTCGACGCGCACGACTCGCACACCTGGCCCCCCGATCCGCATGTCGCCAAGGAGTTGCCGGGGTAGCAGAGGTCTTGCGCGCAGCATCCCATGCAATTGCTCGCGCTGCACGGGCCCACGTTCGTGGAGCAGTCGTGGAGTGCGGGGTCGCACGACGGGAAACCCAAGCCCACGCAATCCTGACAAGCCTGGCCCTGCGTTCCGCAGGCGTTTGCGCTGCTGCCCGACTGACAGCGCCCCATCGTGTCGCAACACCCGATAGGACAGGTCAGCGCCGTACACCACGCGGCATCGGAGAGGCGCATCGACGCCTCCCCGGAGTTTGCTCCGCCCGAGTCGGGCGCGCCGGCGGGACCTTCGCCGCCTCCGCAGCCGACGACCCACGAAGCAAAGCTCAAAAGGACAGCGAGAACGACGTCGAGTCGCCAGCACGCTGCGCCGGAGGGATCGGCCGCCCGCTTGGTTTCCGCTCGATGGTGCCGCCTGCCCATTATTTCGAGGGTGCGCGCTCGCTCAGACGAAGTCGACACATCGCGGGCATCCCATACGAATGTGACGTGAGCGCGCCGGTTCCATCACTTGGGCAAGCATTTCCATCACTCAAGCAAGCATTAAGGTCGGACTTGGACCGACACGCGGGGCCAGGACTCCTTGAGTATGCGAGCGGGTTCTATGGCCGGGGGCCGCGTCCGCTTCGGGGGATCGGGTTGCCGATCTCGGGCCACCCCCAAGAGACATCCACAAAGCTTTCGGGTTCGTTCCCGACGCGAGTGCCCAGCGAGGCGGCCGCTTTGCGATATTCTCGACGCGTGGACGGTGCAAATGGACACGATCCGGGGCGGCCACGACCCATTGGATGGGGCATCCTCGGGTGCGGCGACGTGACGGAAAAAAAGAGCGGTCCCGCATTTCAGAAGGCGCAGGGCTCGCGCCTCGTGGCGGTGATGCGTCGAAGCCCGGGACTCGCGCGCGACTACGCGGCGCGCCACGGTGTCAGTCGCTGGTACGACGACGCCGACTCACTCATCGCGGATCCGGACGTCGACGCCGTTTACGTCGCGACGCCGCCGGAAAGCCACGCCGATCTCGCGCTGCGCTGTGCACGCGCGAAGAAGCCCTGCTACGTCGAAAAGCCGATGGCGTGCACAGTGGCGGAATGCCAGGCGATGATTGACGCCTTTCGCGCCGCGGACACCCCGCTCTTCGTCGCGTACTATCGTCGCGCATTGCCGCGGTTCCTGGCGGTTCGACGGATCCTGCAAAGCGGCGAAATCGGTGCGATCCGCTTCATTTCCATTGCGTTGCAGCGCTTGGTGACCCCGGCGGAGCGCGACCCGAACACCCTGCCGTGGCGCGTGCGCCCGGAGATCGCGGGCGGCGGCCATTTCGTCGATCTGGCGTCTCACATCTTGGACTTTTTCGATTTCGCGCTCGGGCCCATCGTGAAGGTGAGCGGCATCGCGGGCCGTCAGGCGGCCTTGTATCCCGCCGAGGACGCGGTCGGCATGGTCTTTCAATTTGCGTCTGGGATTCTCGGGGTGGGGCGTTTCTGCTTTGCCGCCGGCAACGTGGCCGACGAGGTCGTGGTGACCGGAAGCGAAGGCGAGCTGCGCTTTGCCACCTTCGCCGACGATCCGATCCGCGTGCGACTCGCGTCGGGCGAAACGCGGCAAGAGGCGATCAGGCACCCCGAGCACGTCCAGCAGCCCCTCATTCAGGCGATCGTCGACGAGCTACGCGGCGTCGGGCCCGTGTCTCCCAGCAACGGCCAAACTGCGATTCGCACAACCTGGGTCATGCAGCAGGCTTTGGGGTAGGGGAATACTTCCCACCGAGGCGACGCAAACGTTGCGCGCGCCGGCAGCTTCGAAGGCAAGCCAAGCCAAGCCCGAAGATCGAAAGCGTGGCCCCGTGCGCCAAGCCCGCCTGCGCAACCCCGAACGCCAACTGGCATCCCCCCGTCGTGTTTCCTGCCGCTTGCTCACCGGGGGTACGGGCCGTTCCGGTCGTTGCTGCGGGCGTGGCCGAGGCATCTGCGGCGCCTGCGAGTGCAGCCGGAGCGTTTGCGTTTCCCCCGTTGATGATGCCGTAGCCGAGCGATAGGTCCGCGTTGGGTGGGGCGCAGACCGCGGCGCACGCCGAGTCGCTCGGGGTCACGTCGCTGTCGCTCGGGCCCACGTCGGCGTCGGCGAGGATGGCCGGGCCATTGGCGACGGTAGCCACCGACAAGTCGTTCGGGCATTGGCACGTCCAGGTCGAAGGACAGTCCGACTCTGCCGTGCAGGAAATCGTCGGCGGCGCGACGCACGTTTTCCACGTGACGGCGAGACAGCTGCTGGCCGCGTCGCAGATCGCAGGCATCCGCGGGCACGCGTTCGCCTGCGCGTCCGCGTCGCACGCGGGAGAAGCTGGCATCGGCACATCGGCGCATGGAACGCTCGTTGCGGTCGCATACGGAGGCACGGCGGCGTCGTACGGGCTCGGGCCGCAGTCGTAGATGCTGTCGCTCCCGGAGCAGGCGAACCCCGGACCGCAGTCGCCGTCGGTCAAGCAGGGCGCCTGCCACTGCGGAACGCAGGCATTGTCCGCAACGCACGATGACGCGTCGTCCGAATCGGTCGTGCACATCGTGCCGACGTCGAAATCGCAGCGCAGCGCCGGCCCACAATCCGAATCGCTCTGGCAATCGACCGACGCGCACAGGCCCGCGCCCCCTCCGTCCGCCGCCGTCCCGTCGGGTACGCACACGAAGCCCGTCGGGCAGTCCCCGGTGCCGGCGCACGATCGGGCCTGTGCCGTGCGAACCGCAAGCGCGATGCCCCAGAACGCTCCCAGGATGATCCACCAGCGAAGCGCGACGCGCGGCTGCATACGCTCTCCTTCCCGGTCATGCACGCAATGTGCCCTCGACGATCCTCGTGGGGCACAGCCGCCGTTTCGCGTTCATCGGCACGCAGCCAAGCGCCATCTGCGACGAAACGATCGCCGCTTGGCCCGCATAGGCACAGCCAGACCGCTTGCCGCGAGCGAAGAACGCCCTCATTCGCCGCCGGCGTGCTGGCGCCCTTCGCGTTTTTGCGTACGGCGTCGGAGGATCAGCAAGACCACCAGCGGGAGCCCAGCCAGCGACGCCGCCGGTTCGCCTGGGTCGGCAAGGACGCGACAGCCGCATCCGGTGTTCCCGCGGTTGGCCTCGATCGGCTTGGCCGACGAAGACGCGGATCCACCGGATGCCGGTGCGGTCCCGGTCGGCGTGGGGGCTGGACTGCTCGACGAGGATGGCCCCGCGAAGGACGATGACGCTGCGCTCGAGGCCCCGTCGCCTCCGCTCGTGACGCTGGCGTCCTGCGCCAGGGCGGTGGCGGTGGCGTCCGGCAATGAGCCGTTCGCCAACCCGGCGTCAGGAGCGGCGGTTCCGATCGACGCATCGGGCGCATCGCCGGGGGGATACAGACTTACGAGCGAGATCCCGAAGCGAGGCAAGTCGAAATCGAGACTGACCGTACCGGCGGTCACAGCCACCATTTGCTCTGGTTGCAGAGGCTGCGGCGTCATGGCTTGCTGCAGCGCCGTCAACTGCGCGGCGGACGGACTGGCCGGGCTGCCTTGCGCAACCCACGTCGTGTACGCATCGCCGTGTGTGTCGTCGACGCGCAGGTGGTCGACGATGGCGAGTGGGCCGAAGGCGGCAGGCAGTTGAACGCTCAAGTGCACCGCGGACGCAGGGACCGTCACGATGTCATCGTGGTAGTTCCAAATGAGAACCTGAACCTGCTGCCCGTTGAGAGTCGCCATCGCGTTGATGTCGGCCTGCCCGCGGACGCCGTTGGCGAGAATGTCGGCGACCGTCAGAGCACCGGTGCTCGTGGCCGGGATGCTCATGCCGCTCAAGCCCCCCAAGAGCTTGAATGCATTGAGCACAGGCAGGTCGATTCCGTTGCTCGAAAGCACGCGATAGCCGGCAAAATACGGTTGATTCTCGAAAAGAAAGGCCCAGGCGAGAACCCCTCGGACGTTGACGCCCAGGCTCGACTCGAGCTCGAGCGTGTGCTTCATCATCGCCACCTCGTACGCGCCGTAGGCAGGCGAGGTGCGGTAGGCATACGCCGCGTCCTGACTTTCGGGACACGCGGCACAGCCGTCGGGATCGGCTTCGCTGATGACGATGGGCGTTTGCTTGTACTGCGGAAACCCGGCGACGATGCTGAAGCCGTTGCTGTGGAGTTGGAGCTGGTGGCCCAGGTTCATCTCGACGTTCCCGCCGGCCACGGCCACGCCCCCCTTGGCGTGGAAGGTCACCATGTCGAGGCGTACGCCCGTCTGGCCCGTCACCGCATCGGTTCCCGTCGCGCAGTGTTGAAGAAACTGGGTCAAAAACGCTCCCGCCCCCGACGTCGCGGGACCTCCAAGAGGTGCGGTGGGCATCACCTGATGCAATGCGGACTCGGTATAATCAAAGAGCTCATCGTATTCCGCGGACGTGCCTTGCCAATAACCGATGTCGGGCTCGTTCCACAGTTCCCATTGCCAGGTGCTTGCGACGGATGGATAACGGGTATTCGAGTGCGTCGCCCAGGCTTGAATCAGTGCCCCCCATTTCGTGTAATCGGTCGGTGGATAGAAACAACCGCCGTCGAGCGTGTAAATGCCCGAGTTCTGGTAGGGGGTGGGGTGCGTCGACAGAGCTTCGGGCATGAAGCCGATCTCCGCAAACGGCAGGGCGCCCGCGCCGGTGACGGTATCCATGATCCCGTCCATCAAGGTCCAGTCGTAAATCGGAGTACCCGTTGCGTCGACGGTGTAGACGTTGGTCGAGCCCCACTTGAACGAGGGCACTCCGTCTCCCGTATTGAGCAGGAAATGCGACCGAATGTGGGGGCTCGGCGCGGTCTGTCCGAGCGTTTGGAGCAGCGCCTGACCTTCCGCGGTGGTCGTGTAGTTGACTTCGTCGAACCCGTGGAATGCCCAAATCCGCTCGAGCGGGGTCCCCGCCGCGGTCGCGTCCACCGAAATGGTCACGGCCGTGGCCGTTTGCGCGAGCGCGGGGGACGCCGCGTTGCATACGGCGGCGCCGGCGGCGATCGCGAACGCGACGACCCCACCTGACGGCGGCATGCGAATCCGTGGATGGGACCCCAGGGGCAGCCCGGCGCGATCGCCAGGTCCTCGGAGTCCATGCGCTTTCTTGCCGCTTCGGCCGAGCGCCCGATGCCCTAGGTGTGCAAGAAACCCCATCGCGGTCGGGTTCTGTATCCTTGGCCTCCGAAAACGGGTCAACCCGCGGGGCGAGCCGGACTCGTCCGCGGGAGCGTTCGAGGCAAGAAGACTGCAAGGACGACCGACGCTTGAGTAGCCTTGGTCGCGTTTTGACCACGCGTTGCCCATGCGCCTGGCACCCCTACGCCCGATGTCGCAAGGACCTCGACGGGGTGGTGCGCACCTTCATCCCCATTCGGACCGGCGAACGAATGCGTCGAAGGCAGC
>JBEKOY010000175.1:0-9348 GCA_049521295.1 Polyangiaceae bacterium
GACCTCCTGAACGCCCCCGAGCTTGCCGTGCTCGATGTCCTGGCGCACGCGGCGCGCGTCGCGCGCCTGGCTCTCGTCGTCCAGCACCCGCACCTGCTGGGTCACGATCGCGCATCGCGCGGGCACGACAGCGATCCGGTCGTCCGGTGCGCCATCGAGCTGCACGACCGCGCCCTGGACCTGTCCGCGGCGCTTCGCCAGTATCGTCGCGCGCTCAAGGACACAACCACTCTGGGCGACGACGACTTCCCATTCTGAAACGTCCGCTCGCAGACGTCCCTTCCGTCCCCCTACTGCGCACAATTTCTGCCCGGGCGACCTTTCCCCCCGTCCATCGAATTGCGCGAACGATCGACCATCGATTCACGTGGCCGTGCTCAATTAAGGATGGAGTACTGGCGCTTCTTCGTCGCCGGTCTCAGATACTTCCTGTAAGCGCTCGTCCTCGCATCGGCCCATGACTGGACCGCTTGCACGAGATCTTCCCACCCGGCCATTCGCCGATCCGTAGAGGAGATCCGTACGAATGTCGATGAACTAGCGGTCGCTCACTCGTGGCACGATATGCCGACCACCATGGGCGAGGGCACCTGCGCCCGGAGCGTAGTCCGCGAGCGTCGCATCACGCACCGCCGTTGCGCTCCCAAGGGTCCGAGACGAAGGGACGTGTCCTCGACGCAGTCCGTTGCTCTTTACGTTCAACAGCCTCAAGGTCCAGGCTGTTGGCGTCTTGGCGTAGGTCCTGCGCAAGTGTGTCACCGCGTGAAACCTAGCCACCTAGAACCTGCGATGAATACCGCTCTGCAAGTTGGCGCGCGTCGTTCGCTTCTGTCGCCCCCAGCGCCTCCTCTACGAGGTAGGGCGACATGCTGACGGCGAAGAACTGATAGGTGGGGTTCAATCGAGAGATCAAGCCGGCCGACTGTGCGGCAGTCATGCCCTGCAGGAAATCGGGGCAGCTCTTACCGGCGACTGTCTCGAAGACCTGAAAACGTCTTGCGAACGTATTACCGCCCTCGCCGAGCTCCTTCACAACGACAGCGAAGGTTCGTGGATCAAACGGTACGGCGGCATTTGCGCGCGCCTGCTTTGCCAGGAGGTCCTTGAGAGCAGCAACAAACACGCGTGTAGCCCGTAGACGCTCTGCATCGTTCATAGCAGCCTCTGCCGGTCAATGGGATGGTTCCACTGAACATCTGAGTACCACAAACGCCCAACTCGGCAGGCTGGCGCATTCGGGGCTGAAGCGCAACCCTGGACGCGTTCTAGGGACGAGTCGGCGAGCCCCATTGTACGACGGCCGTCCGATCCTATCCTCAACACCCGCCCAGTATAGCTACCCACTGATCCCGTGTCTATGCCTTTTTCTCGGCATTTTCATGTCGAGCTAGCTCCCAAAACGCCCCATTATGGTCGGCGTGGGTGAGGACTCTCGAGACGCTTGGTTGCAGTCAGAGCCTGCCATTCACGTAGAGGCTCGGGATGTAGACGACCGCGGGAGGTTCACCATTCCCGCCGAAGTGCGGAAAGGGCTCAAATGGCTCGACGCAGGGCAGCATCCGATCGTGGTCCTTGGCCGCCGTGGTTATGCCCAGCTCCTCCCCGCGTCCGAGGGCACGCGCTTGGGGGAGGAGAGACGGTCCCTGCTCGAGGCACTCGGTAGCGGAGAAAATGGCACGGACGCACTCATACTCTGGCATGCTCGCCACAGAATCCTTAGCGTTGAGCGTTCAGGGTCGGCATGCCGCGTCGAACTTCCCCTCGACATCGCGTTGCATTTCGAAGCTCGCACGCTCGTGTCTGAGGGGGCACCCTCCCCCCCCGGCGTCATCGTCGTAACCCGTTGCCTTGACCGCGTTGAACTTTGGAGCCAGCGGGAACACGCGCGTAGGGTCCACCAGGCAGCCGTTGACGGCGTGTAATTGATCGCGATCTGACGGAGGCAGTGGTCACGATTGCGTTGCCGGTTGTCGCCCCTGTCGACGTCGGGACGCAATGCATCGCCATGCCCTCGAAGCAAGCAAGCCTTGCGAGTTGTACCTCCTGCAGGAGCGCGACGTCCGGCTTCTGCTCGCGCACCCAATCAAGAGCCGCCTGGTGCTGCTTGCGGTAACCGCCCGTGTCGAAGCCGCGGCCCATGTTCCACGAGATAATCTTCACGAGGCCTCCTTCTCCGATGCGCGACTGCTCGATTCTCAGAATCCCCTGATCTCTCGCGCCAATTCCAGGTACCGGCAGAAGGTGTTCGCGAGTGCCATCTGCCGTTCGGAACTGCAGCGCACGTCGAACAGTGCCGGGTTCGCGACCAAGAACGCCGCGCACCGCGCCCGCGAGATCGCCACGTTGAAGCGGTTCGCGCTGTACAAGAACTCCATGCCTCGTGGCGCATTCTCGGGCGAAGACGTGGCCATCGTATAGATGACGACGGGCGCTTGCTGCCCCTGGAACTTGTCGACAGTGCCGATGCGAGCTCCGGCCGGGAGCTGCTTGCGAAGCAGGCCGACGTGCGCGTTGTAGGGAGCGACGATCAACACGTCGTCCAGGCCGATCGGTTGCGTGACGCCATGCCGGTCCGTCCAGCTTGATCCTCCGCCGACGAACGTCCGGACGAGCCTCGCCACCACCTCCACCTCCTCGGGTGACGCGCTCTGGTTGCCAGTGTGCTCGACCGGCACGAAGCGCAGGCCGGTGCCCCCGAGCGGATCGGGCGCGTCCAGGCGGATGCGGGAAAGGTCGGTGCGAGACCGGAGACGGCCCTCGTAGAAAGTCTCCGAGATGAAGGCGCACACGTCGGGGTGCATCCGCCAGGTCTCCTCGAGAAACAGCCCCTGGTCGGCAGCGATGGTGACGCGGTCACCGAGGATGTGTCCGAGGACGGAGACGGCCGTCCCCGCAGCGTGAACGCCCTTGATCGGCTGGTCGAGCTGCCGTGGATCGCCCAGAAGCGCGATGCCATTGCATGAGGGTGCGGCAGCGAGAACGTTCGCGAGGGACATCTGACCTGCCTCATCCACGAATAGGACGTCAATCGCCCCGACCATCGCGGGGCGGGACCATAGCCAGTGCGTCCCGGCGGCGACCTTCGCTTCGCCGCCAGTGAGCGCGCGCAACACCTCGTCGTTGTCGTCCGTGAGCCTGACGAGCGGGTCCCTGGACCCGTCCTCGCCGTCGTTCTTCTGGACAGCCTGCAATTGCAGACCGGCGTCTCTCGCGGCATCGCAGACGTGATTCAGGAGATTCGTGATGACCTTGTGGCTGTTGGCGGTGATGCCGACGCGCTTGCCCGCCTTTACGAGGGCGATGATCATCCGTGCGCCATCATGGGTCTTGCCCGTGCCCGGCGGTCCCTGCACGGCGAGCACGGAGCCCTCGATGGCGAGCGCGCGATTCACTGCCGTCTCGTCTTGGGTCGCGCCCTCCTCGCTCGGCAAGGGCGGTTCGCGCCGTAAGAGGGCGATCGCCGCCGCGAGCGGCGCCATCTTCGTCAATCCGTTCGCCATCACGTGCTCGCCGAGCCGCAGAAGGCTCGCGCGTTGATCGCTATTCCGGAGCGGCTTGCCCGGGATGAGCGCTGTGGGCTGCGGCACGGCCGACTTCGCGCCGCGCTTCAGGTCGATGAACCCGGCCTCGTCGTCGATCCGGTAGCGTTTTCCTGCGGAACTCTTGGTTGCGGGATCCTCGATGCTCATGGCGCGGTCGAGCGCGTGGTCCTGCGGAGGGAACCGGTGGCGATGAATGAGTGATTTCTTCTCGGTGCCCACCACTCCCTCGTAGGTGAGACCTCCGATGGCCGAGCTGTCCTCTCGGAGCTCCTCGTCCGTGAGCTCGCAGAGGCGGAAGTACTCCCAGTGCGACGACTTGTCCTCCCGCCGGTGCCATTCGAGCAGGTGCGCGAGCACGTACCGGGTTTGCTGCTCCGGGTTCCGCTGATCGGGGTCGTCAGGAACGCCCTCGAGCAGGGCGCTCTCGACAGCGCGAACGCGCTGCAGTTGCTCCGCAAGGTCTTCACTGGCCTCGCCGCTCTGCAAGGTCGGCCGCGTCACTGACACCCCCGATTGCTCGAGCTCCCGCCTCCGGTCCTCGAGCCAGCCGCGCAGGCGCATGGCCGAAAGGCAGTCGTCGCGGTTGTAGCCCTGGATCGCGTCGCGCAGCTCGTCGCCGGGCGCCTGCGTGTCGCGTAGCTCCATCCAGGCCTCGAAGGCCGCCAGGCACCGGTTGGCGTCCCGCAGCGGCACCGAGCGCGTGAAGCCGAAGAGCGGCTCGAGCCGTTTGATGGAGTAGCTCTCGACCGACGCACGGACGCCCTGCCGGACGGCGCGGTACAGGTCGACGAAGACCTGTCCTCGCAGGAGCACGTCGAGCTCGTCGACGCACGCCGCGTAGCGCCCCGCGAGGCGCTTGAGGGCGGTCGGCTCGTAGTGGTTATAGTGGTAGACGTGCATGCCCGGGTCCCGGGCCCGCCGCTCCATGATGATTGCAATCAGACGCTCGAAAGCCGCGCGTTCCCCGTCGCGGTCGAACGCCCAGAGCGCCGTGTACGGTGGCTCAGACGATCCCGCGCTCGGCGGCTCCACAAACCCGAGCAAGTATTCGACGCCGTCGCCGAGCGCATAGGGATCGCCCTCGAAGTCGAGGAAGATGTCGCCGGACGACGCCTCGGGCAGCATTGCGAGCCCGCGGCCCGGCTCTACGTCGCGCAGCAGCTCGTAGCGCAGCGATCCGGCGTCTGCGCCCTCGACTTGGATGCGCGCCTGTTCTCGGATGCGCATGAACGCGGCCTGGCCGATGCCGTCCAGGGCGGCCGGACGCGGCAGGGGCGTCGCAGCGAGCTGGTGCATCGTGCGAACCGACGCGAGCTCGAGGGCACGGCGCTGCGATCTGGTGATGCCCGCAACGAGCGAGAGGTGGTCGTCAGCTCTGCGGCGTGCGTCGCACTCGGCGGCGTAGTCGCACACGTCGCAATGGGCCACGGGCTCAGGGTAGGTGACGGGCGGCGACGCGACGGCCGCTTCGAGCGCCTTTCGCACGTGGCGGAAGTATGCCGCGTACCGCGAAGTCTCGAACTGCTCCTCGCGCAGGTCGCCCAGGACGAGCGCCATGCGGATGGGAAGCACGCCTTGGGCGTGCAGCAGCAGCTCCGAGTAGAAGCAGAGCTGTAGCAGCGCCGTCGCCTTCGCCGAGCGGGCCAGCTTTGCATCAACCGGCTCGTAGGACCAGGTCCCCAGCTGCGAGGGTGCGTCGACACGGCGGAGAAAGTCCGGACGACCGAACCACCGCGACGTGTGCTGCAGCGTGCCCTGGTAGACGACGTCGACGCCGCGCTTCATCGCGTCGAGCGTGATCGCAACGGCATCGGGGGAGTGATCGGAGATCGCCTCAACGCTGCACGAGGTCCGGAGCGTCGACAGATACGCGGCCTCGTGATCGTACCCGCGCTTGCGCAGCAGCTCGGCCGCCGGGTCGGGGAAGTAGGGGGGAGGCTTGCGTGCTCCCTTCTGGACGGCGAGATCCTGCGCGGTCGCGTGGACGCACGCCGTGAACTTCGAGACGTCCGTCGCCGCCAGTCGAAGCTGGCCGTGCTCGACCTTCACGCGCCCCCGGCTTCCACTCGATCAGGGTCGCCCACATTCATGACACGATCTCGAGGAACTCGGCGATGGGCCGGATCTCGCCATCCTTGGCAGAGAGCTTGATGGTCTTGAAGTCGGGGTTGTCGGGCCGCAACTCGACGCTCTCGATGCCGCCGTCGCCCGTGTACTTGCTCACCCGCCAGCGCTTCAGCGTGTACCGCCCGCCCGTGTCGGGGTCGTCTTCTCGGAGTTGCACAATGACGCGCCTACCGTCAATGGCGGTAGGCGATGGCGGCGACGTGAATAGGCGAAAGAGCGCCCAGCTCCCGTGGGGGATGTCGTCCTCCATGGAGCGACCGACGATTTGGGCAACGAACATCCTCTTGTCCATCGGCCTCGACGGCTTCACCTGCATCCACCCGACCGGCTCCGGTGATTGCGACGCACCGAACTGCCCTGCTGCCACGGCGAGGTCGTAGACAGGAACGGCCTTTTGATACTCGTCGGCCTTGGGTACCGACGGCAAAACGAGAAAGTTCATCGGCGGCGGCGGTTGGGACTTGGCCTCGTTGTAGAGAGGGACGTTCTCGTGGTGCTTGAGAAGGTCTGCCAGGGTGGCCCCCGCGCGCTGCTCCCACCACGTAATGTCGCTGCGCTTCTCGCCTTTGTTCTCGATGAGGAGCAAGTAGTGCCAAGGCTCCTGGTCAAACTCGGTCAGCATCTCGCAGTACGCCACGGCGCGCCTGGCCTTCCTTTTATCGCGATCGTCCATTCGCCCCTTCACCTCGATGATGAAGTTGTGGAAGACCTCGCCGAGCTTCGCGCGGACGATGAAGTCGGGATAGTAGCGGGCGGTGTAGCCCTGCCAGTCGTACTCGATGTAGTACCCGACGCCGGAGCGGTGGTTGTAGACCCAGCCGACGACGTCAGCGGTGCGTTCGAGCAGGGCGGCCACACGCAGCTCCTCGGGAGAGTCAACGGCGACCTTCGTGAAGCTCGACTTGCGAGCGTTCATCACGTTCTTCTTGACGGCCTGGTAGCTCGAGAGCTCGGACGCCTTGCGCACCGACATCTGCGCCTCGGCGGACGGACGCTCCGTGGTCATCGCCTCGTGGATCGGCTGAAGAAGCTGCTTGCGAACACCTTCAATGACCTCGGGTCGCGCGAGGTTGCCGAGAGCAATTTGGCCTCCCTCATCGCTCGACTCGATGATTTTGGCGAAGGAGAGCGGGATGCCTGCGGGCAGGTTGAACGTCTTTCGCTCGAGAAACTCCCGAACAATGTCCTTTACGGCGTTCTTGTGTTGGTAGCCCGTACGCATCTCTTTAAGGAGGGGAATGGCGAAGGCCACTTCGAGGACGTGGTCGAAGTCGCGGTACGACGGGCTCGCCGGGATCTCGAACTCTTGGCCTTCTTCCTCGGCGTGCTCGAGCGCCTTTTTCAAGTACGTGTGGATCTCCGTCTTCGGGATCTCCTCCATCCACGGGATCTTCGGCGACAGCGCCGGCACCTTGTTGAGATCGAACGACTTGCGCCAGTCGCCCTGTGCTTGCGTGAGCCCCTCGAAGCGCACGAGCCGTACATCGACCTCTTCACGGGCCGACTCGTCTTCGTTCTGCAAGATCGGCTCGTACTCTCGCGTGTGCTCGATCTCGTCGCTCGACTTCTCTTCGACGATGTCGCGGATCTGCTCGATGATCGAGCGGAACGACGGATGCTCGATGACGTACAGCTCTTCGGAGCGCAGGTCGGCGCCACCGTCATCGTCGAGGACGGGCGCGTGCATCTTACGAAGGCCACGTCCGAGGGTCTGCTCAGTCAACGTACGCGAGTCGCAGGGGCGGAGAGGGACGATGACCTTGACGTTGCGAACGTCCCACCCCTCCTTGAGCATCATCACGGAGACGACGACGTTGTACGGGTTGGGGCGCATCAGCGGACGACCTTCGTCGTCGGTCTTCTCGCCGTCAGGGATCTCGCCCAAGTCGATAGCGTTGACGGCCTGGCGAACTTTTTCCCATGCGTCCTCACTCGACTCTTCCTTCTGGCCGATGTGGATCTCAACGACGGTGGACTCGCCGTCGTCGGTGAGAAATAGGGGCTTGTTCGTCTGCGGGTCGAGGTAGCCCTTCGCCTTCTGGTTCGAGAGGTCTTCGTGAACGGGTTCGCCGTAGCTCAGGTAGTTGGCGACCTCGCGGGCCTCTTTGCGGTCGTTACAGAGAAGGAAGAGAATTGGCTTTCGGGCATCGCCTTCCTCGGCGAGTTGGTCGCGCACCTTCTTCCACCGCTCGATCCCCGTCACGAGAAGGTGCTTGTACTTGTCCCAGGCATTGGGCGCGGCGGTGTTCACGGGAGGTAGTGGGGCCCCGGTCTTCTTGTCGCGCGCTTCGACGCGCTCGAGGATCGGCTTCTTGACGATGCCGTCCGTGATCGCCTCGGCGAGCCCGTAGTGGACGGCGGTGTGGCGGAATGGGTCGGTCTGCTTGAACTCGGTCTTGTCGCCTTTCTGCCGTGCTCCTTGCTCTTCGAAGAGCGTCGCGGACAGGTCGGCCTGCAAGGCGACCCGACCCTCGGCGGTGTCGCGGCCGTTGAGGCGACGGATGCACCGAATCCACGCCATGGCAGTCTCGGCATCGGCGTCACCCGAGACCTTGGCCTTGTCCTTGGCCTTTTGCTCGAACTTGACGTGGCCCGTTTCGTCCCAGACGTGGTGCGCTTCGTCGTTCAAGACCAGGAGCCCACGCGACCGAGAGAATCGATCCATCAGCGGCGTATCGATGGCCTCAAGCCGGTCGGGATCGCCTGACTCGAAGAGGAGGCCGAGCTGGCGCTCCTCCGGCGTTAGCGTCCTCATGTCGACCATGTCTTCGCGCTTGCGCAGGAGCTGGTGGTAGTTCGTCACGACCAGTGCCCCCTCGGCAGGATCAAGGGTTCGTGGGCAGGTTTCCGGCGAGTAGACTTTCAGGTTCCAAAGCGATTCGTACTCGGGCGGAATCACCGGATCGGCGAAGAACACGGACGGCTTCTTGTTCGGCGGCGCAAAGTCGATGAGGAGGCGGTCGCGGACGAAAAGGCCGGGAGCGATCAGGATGGAGTGCCGCCCGAACCCCAGGCCCGCGCCAGGCTCACGGACGGCGTTGAGGTACGCCCATGCGACGAGGAGGCTCATCATCTTCGTCTTGCCCGAGCCGGTCGCGAGCTGACCGCCGAGCTTCGTCCATGGATCACGTTGCGGGCCGAGCGAGTTAACACCCGTGAGCGCGTAGAGCTGCTCCGTACGGCGAATGGCCCTGACCTCGTAGAGGTAGATGAACGTCTCAACCAGACGCCGCTGATGGGGCCAATACTTGAAGGCGAAGCTGTTCGGCGCCGAGCCGACCATATGCGGCTCATGCCGGAACCAGTGGAGCAGGAGAGAGAGCGTGGTCTCCGTGAGCCTATTCTCGCCATCCTTCACCGGCTCGTAGCGTGGCGGGTCGTTCGAGTAAGGCTCCGACGCGCGGCCCAATTCGAACCCACGCCACTCGTCGACGAGGCGCCGGACCTCCGAGATGACCCTCCACTGACCTCGAGCTTCGCCCTCCGCCATTTTTGACGGCGGCGCGCCCGATGAAGGTGCCATTACTTCACCTCGGCGGTAACGGTGGCGATGCCGTCGTTGCCGAACACGTCGGTAACGCGCGCGGCGATCTGGTAGTGGCCGGGTTGCTCGTACTTGTACTCGGCGGTGAGCACGAGAGGCTCCGTCTCGCCTTTGCCCTTGCGCACGCGAAACGAC
>JBEKOY010000176.1:0-13583 GCA_049521295.1 Polyangiaceae bacterium
CTCAGGACGGCTGGTTCTGGAGCAAGCCTGTGCTCGACATGTGGATGCAGGCGATCGCGATGGCGACGCTCGGAGTCCACTATCAGCCGGACAAGATGCTCATTGGCAACGGGACACAACCGATCATGCACCCCGAGTGGGCGGTGCGCGCTCCCGTCGTGCTCGTGACGATTCTTGCGATGTACGTCCTGTACAAGGCGGTCGCCAAGGCGTTCGGGCGGCGCGCCGCGTTCCTCGGGAGCGTCGTCCTCGCCACGATGCCCGACTGGTACTTTCTTGCACATCAAACCATGACCGACATGCCGTTCGTCGCCACCATGACGGCAAGCATCGGATTCGTGATGATGGGGCTCAACGCTTCTGGGGAAACCGAGGCTCGCGCCTACGAAGTCATAGTCGGCCGCGCTCGATTTCGACTCACGGCGTGGCACCTCGTCTTCGGCGCGATCCTCTTCTGCGCCTTGCCGCAGATTCTGTATCTGTGCTCTCGCAACATCGAGTTTCTCTGGCGGCCCGGCGCGCGCGGGTTCCACTGGCATTGGGACGAGTTTCGAAGCGGGTCCGGTCTCGGCAATTGCGGCTTGCCGGGCAACGAAGAATGTCACTCCGCGCTACCTGCCTTCATCCCCCATCCGACCGGCAACCCAACCGGATTCAATCAGGTCGTCTGGCGGCTGTTCGGCGCATTCGAGCCCATCGTTCAAGGCGGCATCTGGGCCATTGCGCTGGGCGTTTCGTTGTACATGAGCTGGGGAGAGCGCCGCGTTCGACGTCTTTGCTATCTGGCCGGCTGGCTTTTCGCGGCCATCTCCACGCTCGGCAAGGGCCCTGCGGGGTTCGGGATTCCCGTCTTGGTCACGCTCGCCTATCTGGCGGCGTCGCGCCCCGGCGAAGAATTCGTGACGCGCGTCGTGCGCATCGTGCGGGAGATTCCTCAATTCGAGATCGTCACTGGGCTGCTTCTGCTGCTCGCTGTGGGAATGCCTTGGTATGTCGCGATGTACGTGCGTCATGGAGCACCATTTACCGATCGCTTGATATTTCACGACATGTTCAATCGGGCGTTCCACCACGTTCACGACACGAACGAAGGCGATGACACGAGTTTCCGCTTCTACGTTTGGCAGCTTGGCTACGCCTTGTTCCCGTGGACGGGGCTCGCGCCCATCGGCTTGCTCTGGTGGCTTCGGTGCGGAGACTCGGAGCAGGACAAGGCCCGGTCGGACGCGGCGGTGCTCCTCTGTCTTTGGTTCGTTTTCGGCTTCGCGCTCTTTTCGTACATGGGCACGAAGTTTCACCACTACATCTTTCCCGCAGTTCCACCGGTGGCCATGCTCATCGGCCTCGCGCTCGACGACATGATGGGGCAACGTGCTCTCGCGCAGCGAGGGACACTGCCGGTTTACCTATCCGGCCTGCTCGCCGGGGTGACGCTGATGGTCGTCGGCATTGCGCGCACTCAACCTGGGTCCTTTATGGGCTTCAAGCAGCCCGAGAGCCCGCTATCGCCCGGGTCCCCGGTCCTGGGCGGCACATTGTTCATGGCGGGCGCGGCGCTCGTCGGGCTCGTTGTATTCCTGCTGCGACCCGCCGACGACCGCAACCTGGAGCGAGACGACGAGCCGAGTGCGCACGCTTCGCGCATGCTGGCCGGAGGTGCGGTCGCCGCCGCCCTGCTGCTCGTCGTGGTCGCCCGCGACCTGATCTTCCGCGGCGAGTCGGCCGACCAACCTGGCGCCATTCGGCTCCTGCATCTGTTCACGTACAACTACCGGCGCCCGTGGCCAGAGGCGCTCGATTTCTCAGCTGCCTTGGTCGGGTTTAGCGCCGCAGCCACTTTAGTGTGCTTGGCGCTCGCGGTGCGGGCCATTCGCCGCCACGCCGTCGCCGCTGTGTGCGTCCTCGGCTTCGTTTGGGGCCTATGGGGGCTCGACGTATACATGCAGCGTACGGCCCAGCACTGGGGCCAGCACGAGATCATCGCTGCCTACTACGCGGATCGAGCGTCGCGCGACGAGGTGCTCGTCGCCTACCAGATGAACTGGAAGGGCGAGAACTTCTACACGGGCAATCGCATCCCGGCGTTCGTGTCGACCGGAGCGCCGTTCACTGCATGGCTGAAAAAGCAGCGCGAAGCCGGCGTCAAGGTGCTCTACTTTATCACGGAGCACGGTCGTATCGGGGGTCTGAAAAACGAGGTCGCGGCCAAGTCGTACCGCGAGGTCACCGATAGGACACTCTGCAACAAGTTCGTCCTCGTTCGCGCGCAGCTGTGACGCCGCCGGCCCCTGGGCTCCGAATCCCGCCCGCTCGCGTGAGACACGTCCCGGTGACCGAGCTAGCGCCAAGCCGCGGGTGGCATTAAACTGAATGGCGATTCATTGGGGAGTGAACGACCGTGAGGAGGCCGCTGCCGTGTCCAAGCCCATTCCGACGATCAACCGGTACAAGGCCGACATCCGCGAGTTGAACTTCCTCTTGCTCGAGCAGTTTCGTCTGGACGAACTGCTCGGACAGCCTCCTTTCGAGGCCTGGGGCCCCGATGAGTGCAGGTCGACGCTTTCGGAATGCTACCGGTGGGTCCGCGAGGTCATCGGACCGCTCAACGCGCTCGGCGACGCGCAAGGTTGTCGGCTCGAGGGGGGCAAGGTCGTCACCCCCGATGGCTTCAAACGCGCTTGGCAGAGCCTGTACGAAGCGGGATGGAAGCAGATCGGCGTCGATCCCGAGTGGGGCGGAGCGGGCGCCCCGAGCGCGTTGCAAGTGCTCGTCGAAGAGATGCTCAGCGGCGCCAACACCGCGTTTCAGATGTACTCGGGCCTGACCATTGGCGCTGCCGAGGTGATTCATGCATTCGGCACCGACGATCAGAAGCGGATCTACTGCCCCCGCATGTTCGGCGGACATTGGGGCGGAACGATGTGCCTTACCGAGCCCCAGGCGGGTAGCGACGTCGGCAGCGCGAAGACGAGCGCCTCGCGCAACGGCGACGGCAGCTATTCGATTCGCGGCACGAAGATCTTCATCTCGGCCGGAGACCATGATCTGACGACCAACATCGTCCACCTCGTGCTGGCACGGGTCGAGGGTGCGCCCTCGGGGACCAAAGGCTTGACGCTCTTCATTGTGCCCAAGATCCGTGCAAGCGACGACGGAACGCTCTTGGAGCCGAACGATGTCCAAGTCGCCGGCATCGAGCACAAAATGGGGATCAACGGCTCGGCGACGTGTCTGCTCAATTTCGGCGACGCAGGAAAGTGTGTCGGATGGCCCGTGGGCGGTGACGCAAAGCTGAACCAGGGCATGCCGCAGATGTTCAGACTGATGAACAGCGCGCGAATCGCCGTTGGCATTCAAGGGATCAGCGTCGCTTCGAGCGCATTCCTCAATGCGCTCGAGTACGCCAAAGAGCGCAAGCAGGGCTCCAGCATGAAGCACTGGAAGGATCCGACCGCCCCTCGTGTCTCGATCATCGAACACGCCGACGTTCGCCGGATGCTGATCGACATGAAGTCGCGCGTCGAAGGCGTTCGCGCACTCGCCGTCAAGCTCGCACACCATACGGATTGCGCGCGAGCGTTGAGCGACCGTGACGAGGCGAAGGCCGCCTATCACCAAGGACAGGTCGACCTGCTCGTTCCGCTCGTCAAGGCATACGGCAGCGACCAGGGCTTCCGCGTCTGCGAGACCGCCATCCAAACGTACGGAGGCGTTGGCTACACGCGGGATTTCCCGGTGGAGCAATATTGCCGGGACGCCAAGATTTTTAGCATCTACGAAGGGACCAATCATATCCAGGCGATGGACCTCGTCGGCCGCAAGCTCGGTCAGGCCGGCGGGGCCAATCTGCGCGCCTTCTTGACCGACATTGGGCAGTTTGTGCTCCAGACGGGCACGCATCCGACGCTCGGCCCGGCGGCGAAGACCTTGTCGCTCGCTCAGGAGGCCCTCGGCGCCAGCGCAATGCGAATGCTCACGTGGTTCCAAACGGGCAACGTGTCGCTGGTGCCCCTTCACGCGAATCGGTTTCTCGAGATGATGGCCGAGACGGCGGTGGCGTGGATGCTGCTGGATGGAGCGGCGATCGCGCTCGACAAGAAGAACACAGTCGCTGCGGGCCACCCCGACGCAGCGTTCTACGAGGGCAAAGTGGCCGCCGCCCTCTACTTCTCACGAAACGTTCTTCCGGCGGTCGCGCTCAAAGCCACGCTTATGGCCGAGGAGGACCGGACGCCCATCGACATCTCCGACGCCGCATTCGCTACGGTATGAGGCCCCTTCTTGACGGCTTGGGGCCGCGAACGGTACAAGCGCGTGCCACAGTTTTCCGGCTTAGCTCAGTTGGTAGAGCAGGCGGCTGTTAACCGCCGGGTCGCTGGTTCGAGTCCAGCAGCCGGAGCTTGATTGGGGTCGAAAAGTCGAGTCGTTCCATTGGGGTCAATCGCTGAGCGGCTAATCGCCCAGTTGAAAGCCGAGATCGCAACCGACCGACAGCCCGTGACGCGCGCGAAGGCCCCTGCGGACCACCCACAGTGTTGCACTCTACATGGATCTGGGCAACGCTCCGCGCCGAGGGGCTGAGCGCCGTCAAACGCGCTGAAGGCGACCGAGTGCGGCCACCGCTTCGGCACGGGAACGTACGCCCAGCTTTCGAAACAGTGACCCGACTTGGTTGGCGACTGTTCGATCCGATGTGCGTCGGGCGACCGCGATCTCTGAGTTTGACAAGCCTTCGAGCAACGCCACAGCGACCTCGCGTTCAGCCGCACTCAATGTCTCGGGCAGTGTGGGCGCTGGAACCGGAAAGCTGAAGACCGCGAGCTCCTCGCCTCCGATCTGCGCGCGTGATGCGCTCAGGCCGATCGGGGCCAACCCCGGACGCAAGATTTTGAAACGTCCGGGCCGCCCCATGGACAAAAACATAGCGCGAACAGAACGATGCGTCCCTCGCTCACGCGCGAAGGCGGACGAGAGCTCTGGGCTCACGTCTTCGTTCGTGGCAACATGCGTCGCCGTCATCCAGGAAGGAGGCCGCACATGGCCATCAAGATCGGAACCCACGCGCCACACGTCACGCTGTTCGATACGGAGCGAAAGGCCGTGAGCTTCCCAGAACACGGCTACGTCACGGTCCTCGCCTTCTTCCCCGCTGCGTTCACGAGCGTGTGCACGACCGAGCTTTGCACCTTCCGCGACGCGATTGCCGACTATCAAAAGCTCAATGCCACCGTGTTGGGAATCAGCGTCGATTCGCCGTTTTCACTCGCTGAGTTCAAAAAGCAGCAACAGCTGCCCTTTCCGCTCTTGTCCGATCACAAGCACCAGGCCATCCAGGCATACGGCGTCGTCTTCGAGAACCTGGCGAACATCGGGATCACTGCTGCGGCGCGCTCGGTATTCGTGATCGAGCCGCACGGCAACGTGTCGTGGGCGTGGGTGAGCACCGAGCCGCGAAACGAGCCGAAGTACGAGGACGTCAAAAAGGCCGTCGAAACGGCGGCTACACACAGGCACTAGCGCTTTCCCGTTCAAGGAAAGCATCCGAATTTTGACGCGAGCGCGTGCTCCGATGCGGCGCGAGATGCGGCGCGACGTTTGCGACGCAGAAGAGCGCTCTCTAGGCGCCTTTCGTGCGCGCCACGTCGCGCGCCGCCGGTTCGCCGCCGTCGCGGTCGTTGGACGGCTCTCCTGCCTCGCCTTGAGACTCCGGCGACGGCACTGGATCGATCCGCACGCGACCGACGGCAGCCAGCTTCGCGTCTTGTCCAAGGCCGGCGGGAGTTTCGTCGGGACTGTCCCCGCCGCGCACCAGCCACCGACGCGCAGCGGCCATGTTCGCGCGCGCCACCCCGCCGCCCTTTCGAACGGAGACCGCCGCCCGCGAGAGCCCCGCGCTGGATAACATGCGCGACAGAACGAGCAGAGCCACGGGGACGAGGACTTGCGTCGCCACGAACACGGACACGATGGCGACTGTGAGACCGATCCCAACGAGCAACGCAACGGGCCACGGCAGGCGCCCACGACGCCGGCGTGCCGCCTTGCGTATGGCGCGTCGCTCGCGTCGCAGCGTGCGTCGGTCAGCCTCCATTGCCCATCCGCCGAGGTGGCGGACGAGGGCCGCTCGCCACTTCTCCTCGCCCTTGCGCCATTTCTCTGCCTTGCGATGCCATCGGTCGGCACCGTCGCCCCCGTCGACCGCGCGTCGCGTGAACTCGATCACACGACGTTCGTACTCCCGAACGCGACGCTCGATGTGCTCGGTGATGCCCCAATGTTCGGGCGCTCGCCCGTCGAACGGATGGGGCCGATCGGCGCTACCGGCGCGCAGCGCATCGAGGAGCGCGCGTAGGCGCCCGGGCCGCCGATCCGGGTCGGGCTCGAGCATGCGCGCCAACAGATCGGCGAGGGCCCCGTCGACACGCTGCTCGACCGACGCTCGAACGTCGATCGCCAGCCCTCGATGCGGCAGCGTCTCGGGCTCACAACCGATGAGCAGCGAAAGCGCCGTAGCCCCGACGGCGTACACGTCCGACGCGGGCAGCGCACGCCCCTGGAACTGCTCGGGAGCCATGTACCCAAACGTCCCCACGACGGTCGACCCGCCTTCAGGACGCAGCTTGTCGCGGACGGCACCGAAGTCGACGAACGCGAATGACCCATCCGACCGTCGCAGCACGTTGCCGGGCTTGAGATCGCGGTGAATGACCGGGACGGGCCGTCGGTGCAGGTAGTCGAGCACGTCGGCGGCGTCATCGAGGAAGCGAAGAATCTCGGCCGGCGCGAGCGTCCTACCGCGAGCGCGCAAGCTCGCTAGCGTTTCGCCCTCGATCTTTTCCATCACAAGATAGAGAGATCCCTGCTCCTCGAAGTGGTCGATGTACCGGGGGAGCTTTGGGTGGCACAGCGACTGAAGGACACGCGCCTCGCGCTCCGCAAGCTCGGCGTCCTTCCAGCGGCTCGCGCCACGCACGTCGAAGCGCTTGACAGCGACGCCGCGTCCGTCGCGACGATCGATGGCATCGAACGTACGACCTTGCGCCCCTTCGCCGAGCAGCCCGGTCAGGAAGAACCGTCCACCCTGAAGCGTCTCGTTCATAGCGGGCTTGCTCGACCGTTGCGCCGTCGTAGCGATTAGTACCGCGTTCGACTGCGCGCCACCCGACCGCTCTTGCCCCCCGCTCGCTTGCAGCCCCGGACGTCAGCGGCCGTCGGCCTTGTCGAAGTGCCGAACGAATGCGCTCTAGGGCTGCTCTAGGCGGACAAGGGCGATGTGGAACACCGCGCGGATGCTCGGTAAGGTCATGCTCGAATAGCGAGGACCGGCGCACTTGTGTGCTTTGCGATCATCGACCGCGTCGGAAAGAGCGCTTCGCCAACTCACCCCGCCCACTCCATGAATCCTGGCTCGTCCGTGCGCGCGCTGAGCTCCCGCCCGTGGGTCCGCCTTGCGGGCATCGGCGCGTTGGGCCTCCTCCTGAGTCTCGCGGCCTGGCATCCGATGCTCGAGCTCTACCCGAACACCCAGTGGGGAGACGGTCAGTTCTTCGAGAAAATGATTGAGGCGGGACGCGTCAGCGTCACGCGCTATCACGAATTGCCGCTCTGGAACCCATACGAATGCGGCGGCGTTCCGCTCTGGGACAATCCGCAGTCACCGATCGCAGCGCCACTCCTCTGGATCATGCCGTGGGTCGGTACGACGCGCGCGATCGAGATTTGGTACGTCGTACACACGGCGATCGGTTTCGCCTGCATGTGGCTATTCGCTCGGTACGAGCTTCGATTGTCGGGCCCATCGACATTCGTAGCCGCAGCCGTTTGGGCCTTTGCCGGCGTTCATTGGCACCACACGACGGGCGGTGGGGTCAACTGGGTACCGTTTTTCTACGCGCCGCTGATGCTCCTCTTGTGGCGGCGCGCGGAGGACGACCATCGCGCGGCCGTCGGCCTCGGCCTGGTCGTCGCCGTGATGATTCACGAAGGAGGTGTATACCCCCTCGCCCACGCTCTCCTTCTACTCGGAGCCGAAACGCTGACCCGAGCTTGGCCTTTGCGACGCCTCCCGCACATCGCGACGGCAGGAATCATCGTGATCGCCGTCGCAATGACGGTCGGAGCGACTCGCTTCTTGCCGGTCATCGATCAACTCCGCTGGCACACTCGCAACCTGGGCGCTGAAACCGATCGGATGCACTGGGACACCCTCAAGGATATTTTTTTGAGGCGCGATCATGATCGTCCGGTCGAAGGCCAGCAATACGTCTGGACCGAGTACGCCGACTATCTCGGTCCTTTTGTGCTCGCGCTCGCCACGGTCGGATTGCTGTTGTCCGCCGGACAAGGCGCATGGCTCGTCGTGCTCTTCCTCCTCGCGTTCAGCCTCATGCTCGGTCACTTCGCCAAGGCAGCCCCCTGGTCGATCCTCAAGGGGCACGTTTTCCCGTTCAAGGAGCTGCGAGTGCCGTCGCGCTTCGCGGCTTGGGCGACCGTGTTCCTGGCTGCCTTCTCCGGAATCGCGCTCGACCGGCTGGACAGCCTGGCGCGACGTCGGGCGCGCGATCCGTCCTGGCCGGACGCGGTTTGGACCGCGCTTTGCGGGTTGGCCTTCATTGGCGTCGGCGACATGATCAGCGTCCAGACCGACTGGTGCGAGCGTTTTTTCCACGAACCGCCGAGCCGCGCCGTGCCCCCGTCATCGCGGCTCTACATCGGAGGCGCCGGGCTGGCCTCGTTCATCGATCAACCGCAGCAGAATCGAGGCCGACTCGACTGCTGGGAAGAATGGGCTTTTTCCGCGGGCGCGCCGTTGTGGGAGGGCGATCTGCCGCAAGCCCGCGCGAAGGACGACGGGGCCGTCGTGCACAATGTCCGTCGAACTCAGAATACGTTCGCGTTCGACGCCGAAGTGAGTCGCCCAAGCCTCATCCTCTTGAACAGCGGTTACGACCGCGGTTGGCAGACCGACATCGGCACGACGGCCGAGCTAAGCAAGCAGCTCGTCATCGCACTGCCCGCGGGCCGTCATCAGGTGCACGTTCGCTATTGGCCCCGGTGGATGAACGCGGGACTCGCGCTCTTTGCAGTCGGCATCGTCGGGATGCTGGTCTACCTCGCGTGGCTTCAACGCAAAGCGGGGGGCCACCCCCGCGTCGTGCAATTCAAAGCGCCTCGACCGGCACTCGGATCGGGCAGCCGTGGTGTCCCGTTCGTTCGGCATACTGTTGGTGGTACGCCTCGGCCTTATAGAACGTCCCCATCGGGCGGACTTCGGTCACGATGGGGTTGTCGTTGAGCTTCTGCTCGGCCTGCATCGACGCGCGCGCGGCGGCGGCCTGCGCCGCGTCGAACGTGAAAACGATGCTCCGATAGTTATCGCCCAAGTCGGGACCCTGACCGCCGACTTGCGTTGGGTCATGAATTTTCCAGAATACGCGGAGCAACTGCTCGTACGGAATCCGGGTCGGATCGTATTCGACAAGAACGGTTTCGGCGTGGCCCGTCGAATGCGTGCAGACCTTTTCGTAGTCCGGATCGCTCGTGTGTCCGCCCGCGTAGCCGACCGCCGTGGCGACGACGCCGGGCACGTGACGGTACGCGTCCTCGATGCCCCAAAAGCAGCCCGCGGCGAAGGCCGCGAGCGCATCATGACCCGTCGGCACGAGCGGTGTCCCGTTGCCGGCGCGGCCTGGGTTTGTGCCCACGTGGTCGACAGCCGGAACTGCGGAAGAAGCAGGGCTGAGCTTCGCGGACGGCGGCTGAGCCGACGCGCCCGTCGTGGCCGTGGCCGTCTGGCATGAGAGGGCAAGGGCAACCAGCAAGATCAGGGCGGGCTTCATGACGGCACCTCGACCAGCATACGCTCCGGTCGCGACCGGGTTACATGGGCACTCGTACTTCTTCCCACAGTTTAAGGTGGCGGACGCGCCCCAAATGACTTGCAGCGACGTCGACGCTGCTAGTATTTCGCCCATGCGTCGCAAGCCCACGCGGCGCGGAGGCAAACCATGCGGCGAGATTTGCGTCTCTGGCTCGTTACAAGCTCTTTTGGTCTCGCGAGCGTCAGTGCCATGGGCCATGCGGCTCTGTCGTCCGCGAGCGATGCACACGTCACATTCGACGCTTCGGGACCCGCAGGCTTCAAGATCGAAGGGACAACGCCCGATCTTTCCGTCTCCGAGGCGAACGGCAACGTCGTCATTTCGGTGCCCCTGGCGAACCTGGTGACGGGCATCTCGCTTCGCGACCATCACATGCGGGAAAAGTATTTGGAGGTCGCCAAGTATCCTGCGGCGGTTCTCACCGTTGCCAAAAGCGCATTGAAAGTTCCCGCTGGCGGCAGTCAGGTCGACGCCGACGTGGCTGGGTCCCTTGCCCTCCACGGTCAAACGCATCCCGTATCGGTCCATTACACGGCCAAGAGCGACGGCACGGTGAACTCGACCCAAGGGAAATTCCGGCTCAATATGAATGACTTCGGCATCACCGTGCCGAGTTATCTGGGCGTAACGGTCAAGCCCGACATCGATGTGAGCGCCTCGTTCCGCGTCGCCGGCAACTAGGAAGCGCTTCCAGCCGCAGCCCCCCTAACGACGCTTGGGCTACAGACGGATGCGCATTTCGGGCGTCCCGAAGTTACGGGTGAGTCGCCTGTGGCTCGTCCGCACCAAGCGCGCAGCGCACGCCCAGCATGGGGATGCGGTAACGGGCGGGATGATGCACACGATTCGTCGCGCGTAGACCCTCGGGGTCGTAGTTGTAGGCACCGCCTCGGATCGCGTGCTCGCACTCGTCAGGAATGGGGTTACTTCCCGTAAATCCCTGTCTGTGCTCGCGGCGCAACTCGTCCAAAGCCACCTGGATCGCGGCACAGTTGCCGGGCTTTCCTTCGCCGGCCGTCACCCGCCGGTACGCGTACGGGTCGTATTCGTCCTCCATCCACTCCCACACGTTGCCGGCGACGTCGTCGTGCCCGTACGGCCCTCGCCCGGCCGGATGGGTTCCCACGTCCTCCGGGTGGCCGCTGGCAAAGACCGTCCGGTCGTGTGTCGGAGCCTCGTTGCCCCATGCGAAACGCCGGTTGTCCGAATCGCGCACCGCCTTCTCGTACTCGGCCTCCCGCGGCAACCGTTTGCCGCGCCAGCCACAGAACGTGCGCGCATCCTCCCATGAGATGCCGCTCACGGGCTGATTCGGCCCGTTGAAGTCAGGATGCTGCGCGCGCACCGCATCGGACTTGGGCCGGCATACGCGCGCTGCGACGCACTCGTCCCAGTGTGCGTTGGTGACCTCCGTCTTGTCGAGCCAGAACGCCGCAAGGCTCACCGTGTGGGCAGGTCGCTCATCCTCTTGCCCGCCGCTGTCGGCGCCCATCGTGAACGAACCGGCGGGTACGAGAATCATGTCCGAGATCGCGGTCGGGGTCGCGGTGGCGGTCGGAGCCGCGGTCGCGGTCGGGGTCGCGGTCGCGGTCGCGGTCGGGGTCGCGGTCGCGGTCGCGGTCGCGGTCAACGAAGCCGCAGCGGTCGCTACCGTCACAGCTTCACTTCGCCCGCACGCCACCAGGCGCCAGGCCACGATCATCCAGCTGAGGCTCTTCACGGACCCGCAGAGCGCCTGGTAGCACGCCGCCCCGCGTCGAAGCGATCCGCGCGGCGCCCGTCCTTTCGCGCCCGTGTCGCTTCCGCTCCCTGTCTGCGTGCTCGCCGCGCTACAACGCCCCACCGTGATCCGCGTGTCCCACCTCACGAAGCGCTACGGCGCCCGCGTGGCCGTGGACGACGTATCGTTTGCCGTCGGCCGGGGCGAAGTCGTCGGTTTCCTCGGTCCGAACGGCGCCGGCAAGAGCACCACCCTTCGCATCCTCGCCGGCTTCGTTGGCCCGACGAACGGCAAGGTCACAATCGCCGACCACGACGTGGTCGAAGACTCACTCGAGGCTCGCCGCTGCATCGGGTACATGCCCGAGTCCGTTCCGCTCTACCCTGAAATGCGCGTCCTCGAGTACCTCCGTTTTCGCGCTGAGCTCAAGCGTGTTCCACGGGCGCGGCGCGGCGCCTACGTGGACGACGCGTTGCGTCTGTCCGGAATCGTCGAAGTCGCCAACAAGCGCATCGGCCATCTGTCAAAAGGCTATCGCCAGAGGGTCGGCCTCGCCGATGCCATCGTCGGCAAGCCCCCCATCGTGATCCTCGACGAGCCGACCGCAGGGCTGGATCCGAACCAGATCCGCGACGCCAGGGCCCTCATTCGCGCACTTGGCAGCGACCACACGGTCGTGCTGTCGACGCACATTCTAAGCGAGGTTGAAGCGTGCGCGACACGGGTGCTGCTCATCCATCGCGGCAAGCTCGTCGCGCAGGGTCCGACCGAAGCGATCCGCACCCTGCGGAATCCGACCGCAGTCGAAATCGAAGTGCGGGGCAACCCCGAAATCGCCGAAAGGTGCCTCGGCAACGTCGACGGCATCGGTCGGGTGGTTCATCTACACGGATCGGGCGGGCATGGGGTGCGCTTGCACGCGATCTTCGCCGAGGCCATGGCGGGCGAGGGACGAGCCCGTGCCATCGAGCAGGCGGTGGCGGCCCTCGTCGCGGCGGGTCTTGGCGTTCGCGGCGTTCGCACGACCGGCGGATCGTTGGAGGACGTGTTCGAAGCCCTCACGAAAGAAGCCATGCCAGAAGGCCCATGAAATCCTTCTGGCCGATCTACAAACGCGAGCTCTTTGCGTTCTTCGTGACCCCGCTCGCGTGGGTGCTCATCGTCGTATTTTTGATCGTGCAGGGAATGCATTTCTTTTTGCTTGTCGATCACTTCGCGCACCAGGCGGACGTGACCGGCGACGAGACGCCTCTGTCGGCATTCTTCGGGAACACCGTCCTGCTCTACCTCGTTGTTTTCTTGCTCGTGCCCCCGATGACCATGCGCCTATTCGCCGAGGAGCGCCGGAGCGGCACCATCGAGACGTTGATGACCGCGCCGGTCTCGAGTGCTGCGGTCGTGCTCGCGAAGTACGCGGCCGTCCTGACGACCTACGTCGCAATGTGGCTGCCCACGGTGCTGTACCTGGTGATCCTCGGCCGCACTGGCACCCTCGACTGGCACACCGCGGCGAGCGCCTACACGGGAGTATTGCTCGTGGGCGCCGCGTATCTGGCACTCGGCTGCTGCGCAAGCGCGCTCACGCGGTCCCAGTTTCTGGCCATGATCTGGACGGCGCTCGTTCTTCTGGTGCTTTTCATTCTGGGCATCGGCGAGTTCGCGACTCGGCAAGGATCGGTGATGCACGACGTCTGCGCCTACGTGTCGGTGTGGGCGCACATGAACGACTTTGCGAGCGGCGTGGTCGATTCGCGCCACGTGGTCTTTTACGTGACGCTCATCGCCCTGCCGCTGTTCGTCGCCACACGAGCGGTCGATGCATGGAGGTGGGGATGAAGGCGCTCCGCATTCCGGTGGACGGCTCTCAGGCCCTTCAACTTCTGGGCATCGTGGCGGCCGTCGTGCTCGGCGCGGTCGTCGACGTCTTGGGGGCGAGGCACTTCGCCCGCTGGGATTGGACCCAGGACAAGCGCTGGTCTCTG
>JBEKOY010000177.1:0-8956 GCA_049521295.1 Polyangiaceae bacterium
CGCCCGCGTCGGCCCCGGGTGCCCCGAGCGGCAAGCATTGACGACGAGGAGAACCATCCATGCATCGCATCGCCATCCGAGGGGCCGTCCTTGTTGCGGCCGTCTTGTCCACAGTCTCCGTCCACGCCCAGGATCGGACGGCCAACGCCGCTCCGCGCGCGCCGAAGCCGCAGCAAGGGGTTCTGCAGATTGGCGAAATCACGATCGTGGGCCGCGTGCAAAAGCCCGTGGCCGCGGTGGACGTCGCCAAGATTCAGCCCAAGCTGACGCTGGCCGAGTTGCGCCAGCCGTTTCTCGATCGAATTGAAGCCGCCGTTCACAACGATCCATTTTGAGGGGGGCCTCGGGCCCGCCCCATCGGGTGTGCGTGTGGGTGTGGGGTCGCGCCGTCAGCCGTTTGGGCCGCGGGTCGCGTTCGTGTAACGTGGCAGGGTTGGCGGGGGATTGGGTGGGCTACGCCGGCGAATCGAAAGCGAGCGCAGTGGGGTAACGCGGGCCACGGGTACGATGTCTCCGAGAAAGGCGTTTCAGAGATGAATCAGGGCATGGGGCCGGGCGTGGGACCGCAGGTGCATTCGGGGCGTCCCGGCCAGATGACCGCCGTGATGCGGGCGATGCAGCAGGCGAGCGGTCCGAAGGTGCTGCGCATCGGGCTCGTGGCCTCCGGGCGCATCGTCGAAGAACGCATCGTCAAGCAGCGCACGAGCGTGACGGTCGGACCGAGCGAGAGGTCGACCTTCGTCGTGCAAGCGAACGTCCCTCCGCAGTTCAAGCTCTTCGAGCTCATCGGCGGCGACTACTACCTGAACTTCTTGGACGGCATGACCGGTCGCATCGCGCTGGCGACGGGCATCTCCGACCTCGCGGGACTCAAGGGGCAAGCTCGGCGCGTGGGCCCCGCGTACCAGGTTCGCCTAACCGAGGAGGCTCGCGGCAAGATCGTGCTCGGCGAGACGACGTTTCTCTTCCAGTTCGTGGCGCCGCCGCCCGTGCAGCCTCGACCGCAGTTGCCGTTGTCGGTCAAGGGGGGGCTCGCCAATCAGATCGACTGGAACCTGACGGTCATCGCGGCGTTCAGCTTCCTCGTGCACTTTGGCCTCGTCGGCGCGATGTACAGCGACTGGATGGACCCCGTCGTCAACGACGACATCACGGCGGGGCTCATCGACATGGTGCAACGAACGGTGCCGCCTCCCGTCGAAACGGCCGAAACCCCGACATCGAGCGCGTCGTCGACGGACACGGCACCCTCCCCGACGCAGGCGCCGAAAGCCCAGGCGGAAGGAAAGGCCGCGAAAGCGGGGCCGACTGCGCCCGACGCCCGGGTGGTCTCGGGGCTGCTGAACGAGGCGGATCAGGCGCGCATCGCCATCCTCGCCGCGCTCAACGGTGGACCCAACATCAACGGCGCGATGAAGGACGACAACGGCGCTCCCGTCGACTTGAATCAGCTGGCCCGCAGCATGGGCGGGATCAGCAATCAAGGGGCCAACGGCTTGAATATGCCGGGGGGTGCCGGGGGTCCGATTCAACCCGGGCGCGGCAGCGGCGGGCTGCAAGGGCTGCACGGCGGCGATACGGGGGGCGCGTCGACGGGCGCGGGTCAGGCAACCAAAGTCGTGCCGGTCGGCGACGTGCAATATGCCGGATCGTCGATGAGCGTCCCCGTGAGCAACGCCGAAGCGGTCATTCGAAGCCAAATTCACCCCGGCGCGAAGCGCTGCTACCAAAGGGGGCTTGAAACGGATCCGAGCCAGGCCGGCAAACTGGTCCTCTTGATCAAAGTGGCCCCGAGCGGCGAGGTCGATTCGACGAACGTCGCGAGCAATAGTGGGCTGTCGGCCCAAGTCGCGGGTTGCATCGCGTCCGTGGCGAGGCGAGCCAAGTTCGACCCGCCGGGCGCGAATGGATCGACCATCAGCGTGCCGTTCAATTTCGTCAGGCAAGGCAGCTAAAACCCACGTGGGCTGGGGCGCTCGCCCTGAATGCCGGTGGCCGCCGGCGCAACGTACGACTCGGGTCGAGTCCATCGATGGCTCCGGACACGTTCGGAATGTCGCATCATGCCACGTTGACACTGTCCACCTCGACCGTTAAAGTCGGTTACTGACACACGCGAGCGATCGGAGGCGATCTTGGCGATACGACTTGGGGCGGGTATACGGTGGGGAGCAGTCGCGTTGCTCGTCTTGGCCGCGGGAACGGCGGCCGCGCAAAACGGAACCGCCCCGTCGGCGCAGGTGGGGTTCGAGGCACATCCTCGCTTGTCTCTGCAAGACGAGCTGGTGCAATCGAATGCCATCATCGCTCGCATCGATCAAGCGGCGGGCGTCGTTCGCCGGCAGCTCGATGCGGCTCGTCAGGCCCGCGACGTCGTCAAGTCGTTGTGCTTGAGCGACAAGCTCTCGCAGGTCGACGTCGCCGGACGGTCCACGAAGGACCGCCAGGCGTCGCTCCAGGCCGCGGTGCAACGGGGCGATACGGAGTTGGCGAACCACGAATTCACGATCATGAGTGTTCTGCGTCAGCGCGTCGAGCAGCTGACTGCGGAGGCGAACCAGTGTCTGGGTGCCGAGGTCGCCTTCACCGGGCAGACCCAGATCATCACCGAGATCAACCCGAATTTGCCGGGCACCGGCGAAGACAACACTGAGTTTCCACCCTTGGGTGCGCCCCCAGCCATCGTCACGACCCCGCCCCCCTGCACCTCCTGCGTACTTTGAGGCCGGGGCCGACGGCGCTCTCCGTGGCCCACGCAAAGACGTTCTGTGCCTCGCGAGCGATTCGCAAAATGCGAATGTACGTTTCGCGGTAGCTCTGCCGTAGAGTGGTGTACCTTTCGTCCCAACCGATGATCATGAGAGGCCTCGTATCGTCCGCTGTCGCGCTTTCGCTGCTCCTGTCGGGGGCGGCGGCGATCGCGCAGCCGCAGTACACCTCCCAGCCGGATACGCCGACGTGGCTGAAGGATCGGCGCTATGCCGAAGGCAGCGGCATTCAGGCCGGCGATCTCGAGATCCACCCGGGTATCGCGGGCGAGTTCGGCTACGACTCGAACTGGTTTCAACGGAGCAACCAGCAGAACGTCGACAACGGTCCGCCGCTCGCGCCGGTCGTTCCTGCGCTCGAATTGCGGGTGACCCCCTCCTTGTACCTCTCGACGGTCGGTGTGCAGCGACGGCAAGACGAAGGACCCCTTGAGACACCGGCGGTCGCCTTTCGAGCCGGCGTCAATGCGACGTACCGAGCCTATTTTGGCGTGACGAGCGATGCGTCGCAGCCGCAAAACGACATCGCGGGGCAAGCCAACGTGGGGGGCGCTGCGGACGCGCGTCTCGACATCTTGCCGAATCGTCCCGTCGGAGGCGCGATTTTCGCGAGCTACGGACGCACCATCTTGCCCAATGAGGGCAACGCGGATCCGAACGTTTCGTTCAATCAGGATACGATCACAGCCGGCGCCGAAATCGCGATTCTTCCGGGCGCAGGCACTCTCGACTGGCACCTCGGGTACCGGTTCGCGACCACGCTATTTGAACAAAGCGTCGCTCAGCCGTTTACGAACTATACGAACGAAGCGTACCTGCGTGGCCGTTGGCGGTTCCGCCCGCGGACGGCAATGCTGTACGACGGGACGCTCGACTTTCTCACGTACACCAACGCCGATGAGGCGCGCGCGCAGGGCTTGGTTAGCTCGACGCCGGTGCGCGCGCGACTCGGCTTGAACGGCCTGATCACCGAGCGCTTCGCGGTTTTGGCCATGCTGGGGTGGGGAGCCAGCTTTTACGACAACAAAATTCCCGAAGTGCAGCAGTTCGACAGCCTGATCGCGCAGGCGGAGCTCAAGTGGTATCTCGCCGCGAGCCCCGGAATCGCGCGTGCGACCGACATCGGGCTAGCGCTTTCGTCGATCTCACTGGGCTTCACGCGCGATTTTCAGAACAGTTATTTGGGAAATTACGACATCCTCGATCGCGGATATCTCAAATTCGATTACATGTTTGCGGGGCGCGCCATCATTTCGGTTCAGGGCGGCGTCGGTGCGGTGCAATATCCGACGTTGTATTGGCTGGTTGCGGGCGCCACTCCCAATGCCCCGCTCGTGGCCGAGCAGCGCGGCGCAGCATTCACCGACGTCGTGGCCGATGCGAGTGTCTTTGGCGAGTACCGGTTCACCAACACGTTCGGTCTGAACGCGACGGTTCGATACAGCGAGACGTTCAGCAACACGAAAGTCGAAGACGTCGTCCCGGTCCCCGGGATAGGGCCCCCGCCGGGCACGACCGGCTACTACGGAATGGCTTGGCAGCGCGTCGAGGCGTACCTCGGGCTGCGCCTGTTTCTCTGATCCCGCGGGGGGCACCTCGACGCATGGCGTCGGCGCACCGGTTGCGGCATGCTGGCGGCGTAACGCATGGAGGACTTCTTGTTCGGTCGCTGGGTGTGGCTTCTCGTGGTGTCGGCGCTTGCCGTCGCATGCGCACGGTCGGGGCGTGCCTCGGCGGTGAACTTGCCGCCACCGACGCAGAGCACCACCGTCGGGCCGGGCGATACGTTTTCCGTCTCGATCCTTGGTGAGAAGGATTTGCCTTCCGAGTTTCGCATCCAACCCGACGGCACGGTTGATTTTCCGTATCTCGACCGCGTCACGGTGGCCGGCTTGGAGCCGCAGGAAATCGAAGAGCTCATCAAGAAACAGCTCATCGAGAGGAAGATCCTGGTCAATCCTCAGGTGACGCTCATCGTCAAACAGTACAACTCCAAAAAAGTCAGCATCATTGGCGCTGTGGCCAAGCCCGGAGTCATTCCGTGGTCCGAGGGCATGAAGCTCATCGACGCCATCTGGATCTCGGGTGGGTTGACCCCTCTGGCCGACGGCGATCACGTGCGGCTGACGCGCATCGTCGGCCCGAAACGAACGGTGACGGCGACGATCAACGTCGACGACATCACCGACGGCAAGCTATCCGATATTCCCCTGCAGGCGGGCGACACCATCAAGATCAGTCAGCGCATGTTCTGATACCGTTCGGCGGATGTCTCGTCCGCCCGATGCCATCGCGGGGAGCGTTCTCGACCTCATCGGGCGCACTCCGCTCGTGCGACTCTCGAGAATCGGGCCGACCCGAGGGGCGTCCGTCGTCGGCAAGCTCGAAGTGAAAAATCCGGGTGCCAGTGTGAAGGATCGCCCCGCGCTCGCGATGATCGAAGCCGCCGAGAGGGCAGGCCACCTGGGTCCGGGCGCCGTCGTCGTCGAAGCCACGAGCGGCAATACGGGGATCTCACTGGCCATGATCGCCGCGGTCCGTGGCTATCGTTGCATTCTCGTCATGCCCGAAGACATGAGCCTCGAACGGCGGCAGGTGCTGCGGGCCTACGGCGCGACGATCGAGCTGACCCCCGCGGACGCCGGAATGGCGGGGGCGGTCGATCGCGCCAGGGCTATCGCGCGGCAGACCGATCGTGCGTTCATGCCCTGCCAGTTCGAAAATCCGGCGAATCCCGAGGCGCATGAGCGAACGACGGCCCGAGAGATTCTCGACGCCGTGGGCGACGATCTGGTGGCCTTCGTCGCGGGTGTCGGAACCGGAGGGACCCTGTCGGGGGTGGGCCGGGTGATCAAGCGGGAGCGACCGGGCGTGCAGATCGTGGCCGTCGAGCCGGCCGCGAGCGCCGTGCTCAGCGGGGGCCCGCCCGGGCTGCACGGCATTCAGGGGATCGGCGCGGGCTTCGTGCCGGGTGTCCTCGATCGCAGCGTCATCGACCGGGTGGTGACCGTGTCCGACGTCGCCGCGGAACGCATGGCCACCCGACTGGCCAGAGAAGAAGGCCTGCTCGTTGGCCCATCGTCCGGTGCAAACGTCCATGCGGCGTGCGAAGTCGCGGCTCAAATAGAGTCCCGACCGGGGGGAGCCGCCGGCGTCGACCTCGCGTCGGGCCGTGAGCGACAGGGCATCGTGCTGACTGTTTTATGCGACACGGGAGAGCGGTATCTCTTCTGACCGCGCGTTCGGCCGAGCCGCGCCAAGCGGTTCCGGGGTCGGGGTCGAGGTCGAGGTCGCGGTCGCGGTCGCGGTCGCGGTCGCGGTCGCGGTCGGGGTCGCGGTCGGGGTCGAGGTCGCGGTCGGGGTAGTCGCGCTCGCGGTCGGGGCTTATCGGCCTTCGAACCGCGCTTTGCGGCGCTCCCTCCAGGCGGCGACTCCTTCCGCGAAGTCGGCGCTTCGCAGGAGTTTCAATTGCTCTTCGCGCTCGCGCCGTAGCGCGTCGTCGAGCGATCCCCAGTTGGCGTAGACGGTGCGCTTGACGGCCGCAAAGGCGAGGGGAGGGCCGGACTCGATCTGTCGAGCGATCGCGATCGTGGCTTCGCGCAGACGGTCGGCATCGACCACGGCACTTGCGACGCCGAGGTCGCGCAACGCCGACGCGTCGACGCGCTCTGCGAGCAGGATCATGTGCATCGCTTTGGCCGTGCCGACCAGGCGCGGCAGCCAAAAGCTACCCCCGCCGTCCGGAATCAGTCCGATCTGGACGAACTTCTCCTGGGTATACGCCCGAGTCGTGAGCACCCGCAGATCGCAGGCAAAAGCGAGGTCGGCGCCGAAGCCCACCGCCGCTCCATCCACCATTGCGATCGTGGGCTTGTCGCAGTGGACGACGCTTTTGACCAGATCGTGGAACGCGTCCAGGTACCCTTCGAGGTGACGATCGATTTCGGGATCGGCCAGGAGGATATTGAGGTCGGCCCCGGCGCAGAAGTGCTCGCCGGCCCCTGTGAGGACCACGCATCGCACGGCGCGGTCGGCCGAGGCCTGGCGGAACGCGTCCCGTAGCCCCGTGAGCACCGCAGGGGTCAGAGCATTCCTGGCCTGTGGGCGGTGGATGGTCACGACTCGGGTCGCGCCGACGGTCTCGACGAGGATGTCGTCACTCACGTTGGGTCGCCGACTGCGTCACCGCAGGCGGCGCGACGTTCTGACCGTAGAAGTCGGAAGCGAGGTAGGCCTTCACGATGCGCTGCACGAGAATCTTCACGACGGCGCCGAGCGGCACGGCCAAGAGGACTCCGACAAATCCGAACAGCGTTCCGGCCGCCATCATCGTAAGCAGCACCTCGAGCGGGGCCAGACCCACCGATCGGCCGACGATGCGCGGCGTAACGACGAGGCCGTCGAGGACCTGCACTCCGAGCATCACCGCCAGGACGCCGGCCAAGCGTCCGGGCCCTTGCCAATCGAGCGTCGCCATCGAGAGGGCGAGGAACAGACCGCAGCCGAAGCCGATGTACGGCACGAACGCGAGCATGCCGGTGAGCACCCCGATCGGCACCGCAAGGCGGACGTCGACGAAGCGTAGCCCTGCGGCGTAGAGCGCTCCGAGCACGATGTTCGCCGTCAGTTGGCCCCGCACGTAGCCGCCGAGGGTGCGGTGAATCTGCCTCGCGACGCTCGCGACCGGGGGGTACCAGCGCCGAGGGATGAGCTGAGCGGTGCGCCGCACGATTCGGTCGAAGTCGATCAACAGGTAAAGCGCGAACACCGGAACGATGAGCGCGCTCAGAACGACGGCGAGGTAGCTGAGCGTTCCAAAAAGCGCGACGGTCGCCGCCGTGAGGATGCTCGGGAATTGTTCGTGGAGTTTGGCCTGCAGATCCGTGCCGAGCTCGTCCATCGTGTGCGGGGGCCGGAAATGCAGGTTGCGCCAAAGCCACGGCTCGATGCGCACTTCGAGGCCCCGTGCTTGCGCCGGCAGGTCCGTTGCGACCGATCGCAGCTCGTCGACGAACATCGGAATCGCGAAGATCACCATCAGCGCGAGCAATCCGGCGATGCCCAACATCACGGTTGGGGCGGCGATTGACCGGGGCACCTTGCGCGCTTCGAACCAGTCGACGAACGGGTCGAGGACGTACGCAAGCAAGAATGCGAAAAGAAGCGGAATGAGCACGCCCCGCAAGAGGTACGCCAGCGCCAATACCGCGCTGGCGGCGGCGAACGGGACCGCCCGTCGGTACGCAAAACCGACGAGCGGCGGCGTCGACGGTGGCGGCGCAGACAGGGTCGACATTCGCCGGAGTCAATGTAGCCTGGCTGGCCCCATGCCTGAAGCGGACTCCCAGCGGCTGCGTCGCTTCGACGCCGATGAGCCTCGTCCGGTGCCCCCGATGGACCTGCAGGACGGGTCGACGTTGGTCCGCCTGGTGGGTGTGATGCGCCGGCTCTTGGCGCCGGACGGCTGCCCATGGGACCGCGATCAGTCGTTCGAGACACTTCGCAAGTACGTGCTCGAAGAGGCCTGCGAAGTCATCGACGCGATCGACTCGGGAAGCCGCAGCGCCCTGCGCGAAGAGCTCGGCGATCTTTTGCTCCAGGTCGTGTTCCAGGGCGAGCTCGCACGGCGGGAGGGCTGCTTTGCCATCGACGACGTCGTCGCCGGAATCGTCGACAAGCTGGTCCACCGTCACCCTCACGTCTTCGGACACGCGGAGGCGAAGGACGCCGACGAAGTGCTCCGCAATTGGGAGAAAATCAAGGCCAAGGAAAAGGGCGACAAGGGCATCCTGTCCGGGGTTCCTCGCAGCATGCCGGCGCTCACTCGCGCCCAGAGAATCGGCGAGAAGGTCGCCCGGGTGGGCTTCGATTGGCAGGACCCACGAGGGTCACGCGCCAAAGTGAGCGAAGAGATGGGCGAGCTCGACGAGGCGGTCGCGCGCGGCGATTCGGACGCGATCGAAGCCGAGATGGGCGACGTTCTCTTCGCTTTGGTGAACTTCGCTCGCCATCTCGGCGTCGACGCCGAGGGCGCGCTTCGGCGCACGATCGACAAGTTTTCGACGCGGTTCGCGCACGTCGAGCGACGCGTGCGCGAGGATCACGGAGGGTGGGGCGAGTCGGGCGAAAAGGATTCCTTGCCGCTCGCCGTTCTCGACGCCTATTGGGACGAGGCAAAGGCCACAGAA
>JBEKOY010000178.1:0-8801 GCA_049521295.1 Polyangiaceae bacterium
TGGCCATCGTCACGAGGTGCTCTGGCCGCAGCGACGCCGCCGTGACCCGGTACTTTGCAATGTGCTCGAGGAGAGCGATCATGCCGGCGCCGCCGTCCTGCGGCGACTCCGTCTTCCCGCTGGCCCCGGCCGACACGAAGCGTTCGGGGAGAACGACGATTCCGCCTTCGCCGAGCGTGAGCATGGCCGGCCGCAGTCCTCCCCCGAAGAACAGGGCGCTCGGCGACAGATAAACGGTATTCCCGTCGAGCCCGTAGGCGTTGAAGTGCGGACGCGTCCCGAACGCGCACGGCGGACGCACGAGCTTCACGCCCTTCGGGCGACCGGAGCTTCCGGAAGAATAGAAGAGCCACTGTCCTTCCACCTCGTCGGGCACGGGGCCGTCCGCAGCGCCGAGCAGTACTCCCTCGTACGACGCGTACCCATCGACGGGAGTATCCACGACGAGGCGTCGAACCGCCCGATCCGCGAGCTCGGACGGGAGTCGATGCGCGGCGATCATCGGGGCGGTGGCGATGAACACCCTGGGCGACAGATCGCGGACGATCTGCTCGAGCGTCTCGGCTCCCCAGTGCCAGCTCAGGAACGTATAGTAAAGGCCCAGCCGGTGAGCGGCCCACGCAATCTCGAATACGCGAAACGGCGTATCGACGAGAGCGACGAGGTGGTCGCCGGCGACGACGCCGCCGCTTCGCAACGCATGGGCCAGGCGCCGCGAGCGGAGGACCAATTCGCGATACGTCAAGACATCGCCCGTTTCGGCCATTATGACTGCGGCTTTTTCGGGCGCAATCGTCAAGTATTGGTCCGGATTCATGTCGGCCACCCGCCTTGGTCGGTCCTACGCCGACCGAGCCGACCCAGTCAACCTAGTCTGACGTCCACCAAACAAAATGTTTGTCTTGTATAGTAAACGTCTGACTGGCATGCTCGGCGACCGCATGAGGTGTGTGCGAGGGACGAATTTTCGTCGGGCATGGAGCGGTCACCCGCATCCCGCGGGACGAACGCCCGCGTCCGGCATCGGAGAGCGCGGTCGCCGGGAGGGAAGAACTCACGAAAAACGAACGTACGTGACTGGAGCTCGCACGGACGCTTTCGAGTCCAAGGATGGATGTGTATGAAATGAGAAACACTGTTAGCGCTCGGGCGAAGAAGCTAGCCGAGTACTCGTACGGTCTTCTCAGGCTCGTGGAGCTCGAGAGCGCCTGGGCGGCGATCGTCCCGGAGAGCGCCACCAAGATCGCGCTCGGGCGCGCGATTGGCCATTGTGCGCTCGGGCTGGGCAAACTCTCCGGGCGATTCGAGGAGCTCGCGCCGGGCAGCGCGGTGCCTCGCGCACCGGAGAGTTACGCTCGGAACTTCGTCGACGCTTGCGTCTTGACCACGAGCGCCAACGTCACGAGCTTCGCGGTCGCGATCCTCGGGGATCTGCAAAGGAGCATGCGGGCGGTCCTCGCGGACCAGGCGGACGTCCGCGACGAGCCTACCGGCAGCTGTCTGGCCGCTGCGGTGGCCGATCTGGAGGCTGCTCGCCGCGCTCTACAGGAGGCAGGCGGTGGGGAGCGCGCGATCCGGGGTTTGGACGACGGCGGGGCGGAAGCGACGACGGCCTATGACGGGCACGAGCGCCTCCCTCCGCTGGTCGACTCGCCCGCCCGCGATCCGGCGCTGAGTCGCTCGTGCACCCCCATCATCGCGGGGATGACGGTGGAGGACCGCCTCGAGAGCGCCCGGGGAATGAGCAAACTATTTTATTTCATGTACGCCGACGTCGAAATTCCAGCGGTCGAGATTTGCGCCCGGAACATTGTCGCCTATCGCGATATGCCGCTCGCCTTCAAGCTGGACATGGCCCGACAAGCCTGGGACGAGGCCCGTCACGCGGTGGTGGCGGGCGTCCTCGCGTCGAAGCACGGCGCGCCCGAGGGCTTCTATCCGTATACAAGCCTGGTCTGGGACCGCTACGCCGCCGGCCGTGACCTCTGCGAGCAGCTGGCCATCGAGCAGGTGGTGCAGGAGGGCAATTCGCTCGACAAGGTCATCGAGACGACGAGGGAGATGCGCGAGTTCGGCTGGTGGGAGGAGGCGGACGCCATGGACTGGATCATCGCCGACGAGATCTTGCACGTATCCATCGGCAACCGGTGGCTGCGCTATCTTTGTCAAGGATCGCGGGACCGCTATGCAGCGGCGGTCGCGCGCGCAGACGAGGTGGTGCGAGTCCCGCCCGGTCCGGTGAACGAGACGGTCCGACGTCAGGCCGGGTTCGAAGACTGGTACCTGGACCATCTTCGACAATGCGGTCCTGCCTGAAACGCGGGCGAGAGAGTGGACCCGAGTGGCCGCGAACGGGCACCGATCGGAGAGCTCGGAGGTACCGCGGTTGCGGGCCGGGCCAATCTGGACTATGCGGGGCCGCCAATGATCTCGCAGAGGATCCGGAGCGGCTATCTCGATTTTTACGCGCGGAACGGGCATGTGACTGTTCCCTCGGCGCCGCTCGTCCCGGTGAACGACGCGACGTTACTCTTCGTCAACTCGGGAATGGTGCCGTTCAAGGATCTCTTCCTGGGAAAGGAAACTCGCGAGTACAAGCGCGCCGCTTCGCTGCAAAAATGCCTCCGCGTCTCCGGCAAACACAACGACCTGGACGAGGTCGGGCGGACGGCGCGACACCACACGTTCTTCGAGATGCTCGGGTCTTTTTCGTTCGGCGACTACTTCCGGAAGGAAGCGATCCCGATGGTCCACGACGTCGTCACGAAGGTATGGGGCATGGACACGAGGCGCCTCGCGTTCACCGTGTTCGGCGGCGATCCGTCGCTGAAATTAGCTCCGGACGACGAGGCCCGCGAGATGTGGCGGAAGGTATCCGGCGTGAGTGACGACCGGATCATCGGTCTCGGAGCGAAGGACAATTTCTGGCAGATGGGTCCCGTGGGCCCGTGCGGCTCGAACTCCGAAATTCACTACTATCAAGGGCCCGACTTCCCGTGCGCCGAGGAGCGCGCGGGCCGCTCGTGCAAGGGCCCCGCGTGTGATTGCGACCGCTGGCTTGAGTTCTGGAATACTGTCTTCATGCAATATGAGATGCATGAAGGCGGGGGGCTGACGCCCCTTCCCGCCCCCAGCATCGACATCGGCGTCGGCCTCGAGCGCGTCTCCGCCATCCTGAACGGACAGACGTCGAACTATCACACGGATCTCTTCCTCCCTCTGCTCGACGCGGTCGGGTCCCTTTCCGGAAAGCAATACCGCGCCGACTCGGCCGATTGGAGCAGCGACGACAACATCTCGATGCGCGTGATCGCGGACCACGCGCGCGCGACGGCGTTCTGCATGGCGGAAGGCGTGTTCCCGGCGAACACGCGCCGTGAGTACGTACTGCGACGGCTCATGCGTCGCGGGATCAGCCACGGCGAGTTGCTCGGTATCAAGGACGTCTTCTTCCACAAGATCGTCGACGCCGTCATCGGCGTGATGTCGCCGGCGTATCCGGAGCTCCGCGAGCACCGCGACACCATCCTTTCCCAGACTCGCCGTGAGGAAGAAGCCTTCCGGGCCACGATCGAGATGAGCCTCGCGCGTCTCGACAAGATGGAAGATGACCTAAACAATTCCGCCATCTGGGTCGTCGACCCCGCCGGCGTCAGGACCCTGCGCGGCGAGGCGGTGTTCCGCCTGAAGGACACGTATGGATGCCCCGTTGAACTCATCAGCGCGGTCGGCAAGCGACGCGGCTGGGAGATCGACGAGGAACGTTACGAGCATCTTCTCGAGGAGCAGCAGCAGCGTGGCCGCAAGCGGCAGAAGCTCGGTGGGAAGATCGTCGAGGACGCCTACAAGGCTCTCACCGAGACCCTGCCCCCCACGTCGTTCGTTGGATACACGGAGAACGAGGTGACGTCGAAGATCCTCGCGCTCCTGAAGCGAAACGGCGAGGGGGTTCCGGTTCGCGTCGACTCGGCGGCCGAGGGTGACGAAGTGGACGTCGTGCTGGAACGAACTCCGTTCTATGCCGAAGCGGGTGGACAGGTCGGCGACATCGGGTCCATGACCGCCCCGGCCGGCACCGTCGACGTGACGGACACGACGAAGCCATTCGGCGATGTCATCGTTCATTCCGGGGTCGTGCTGTCCGGGGTCCTGAAGGTCGGCGATCCGGCAACCCTGCGGATCGACGACGAGCGGCGGCGGCGGATTCGCGCTGCCCACTCGGCGACCCACCTGCTGCATCACGCGCTTCGAGCCGTCCTCGGAACGCACGTGGCCCAGAAAGGGTCCCGGGTCGAAGCCGACCGTCTCCGGTTCGACTTCTCTCATGACGGGGCGCCTCCGCTTGAGAGCCTGCAGAGCGTTGAGGACATCGTCAATCGGATGGTGCGCGACAACGTTCGCTCAAACACGGAGGTCCTCCCGATCGCGGAGGCAAAGAGCCGCGGGGCGATCGCGTTCTTCGGCGAGAAGTACGGTTCGAGCGTCCGGGCGATCAAGATCCACGACAGCTACGAGCTTTGCGGCGGGACGCACGTGAGCGCGACCGGGGACATCGGTCTCGTCAAGGTCGTCTCGTCCACGCCGCTCGGTTCGGGCGTCCGCCGGATCGAGGCGCTCACCGGGGCGGCGGCCCTTGGCTACCTCCGGGACGAGGAGCGACTCCTGCAAAAAGCGGCGTCTTCGCTGAAGGTTCCGGCGAGCGAGCTCCCGACGAAGGTCGAGGGCCTGCTACGGGAACTCGGGGCACGCGACGGCATCATCGCCGATCTCAAGCACCGCCTCGCGTTCGGCCAAGGGGCCGACTCGAAGGAGACCATCAGGACGACGCCGGATGGTGTCAAGGTGCTCGTCGCTCGCGCCCCCTTCGGCGATCCCAAGAGCCTTCGGGAAATGGGAGACCGGTGGCGCGAGAAGCTGAAGAGCGGAATCGTCCTCATTGGCGGCGTCGACGGGGAGACCGTGTCGCTCCTCTGCATGGTCACGCCCGACCTCGTCACCCGATACAACGCCGGCGACCTGATTCGAACCCCTGCGCAGGTGGTCGGTGGAAAGGGCGGAGGCAAAGCCGAGACGGCGCAAGCCGGCGGCAAGAATCCAATGAAGCTCGATGCCGCCCTCGACACGTTCGTGGAAGCGCTCCAGGCGAGTTGAGTCGTCGTCAGAGGACGACGGACTCGCCGGACCGCGCCGAGGCGTAGACCGCGTCGACCAGTTCGAGTACGTCGATGTGCTGACGACCGGAGATCGAGAGCGCCTTTCCGCCATGCGCGTGAGCGAGCGTCTCGGCGATCGGTCCCGCGAACGCGTCGGGGAACCATGATTCGCTCGTCTTCCAGATTGTCGCTTCGTCGTGGCGCGTCAATCGAAGCTCCCGGGGCGTCGCCTGGATGGCGCCCTCAGGTCCCTCGATCAAGATGGCTTCGCCTGCCGGATGGTACGTCCACGCTGACGTATCCACGCAGCACCAGTCCTGCGTCATTGAGCCGAGTAACCCCGACGTCCAGTCGAAGGTCACGACCGCGAGGTTGTCGCCGCGGACGCCGGCGCCCGGAATCGTGCGCGTGCGCCCGTAGACTCGAGAGGGTCTCCCGAAGGTCCACACCAGCCAGTCGAGGTAGTGGACCGCCATTTCGGCGATGATGAGCCGTCCCAGTCCGGCGCGCCATTCGTCCGGCCTCTTCACGTTCAGCCCGCGATTGACGATCGAGATAAAGAAGGGCGGCCCGACGGAGCCCTGTGCTACGAGCTCCCGGAGCTTTGCGAACGTCGCGACCCAGCGGGCGTTGACGTTCACCGCGAGCGTGATGTCCTTCTTCTCGGCTGCGGCGACCAGGCTCCTCGCGTCATCGACGGTCGTCGCGAGCGGCTTCTGGACCAGAAGAGCGGTCCGCTCGACGACGTCGACCAGCGGGCGCGTGACCGCGTAGTGGGTCTCCGACGGCGTCGCGATGTCCACGAGGTCCAGCGCAGGAGCCGCGCGGAGAAACTCGCCGAGATCGTTCGTCGCGACCGCCGGAGGAGATGGGAGCGCCGCGACGGCCGCGGCGAGTTTCGCCGCATCATTGTCGAAGAGAGCGACGACCTCGACTCCGAAGCGGCGGTAATGTGGCATGTGGGCATAGCGCGTCACGCCGCCAACTCCCATGATGCCAACGCGAGGACGCCAGTTCGGACGACCGCTTCGGAAGTCGGCGATGGGCGCCGGCGGCAGCTCGAGCTCCGACGTGGTCTTCGGGGTGAATGATCGCATCATGGGACGGCCCGTCTCGCTTTGTCGAAGGCTTCTCGGGCAATATCCGCAGGATCTCCGCATAGCAGGCGATCGTTCAGCACTTCGACGGAGAACGGGCCGAGGTAGCCCGTCTCTTCGATCGCCGCGATCAACTCGCGCAACGGCAGAACGCCGTCGCCTGGCATCTCGCGAGGGACGTCGTCGGGCCTTCGCTCGTAGATCTCCGCCCCGGCGTCGGAGAGGTGCACCCAGCCGATGGCATTCCGCGGCAACGACGCGATCCAGGTCGCGTCGAGTCCGGACCGGATGACGTGGAAGACATCGACGAGCAGACGACAGTTCGGCACCGACTGCACGATCGTCGCTGCTTGCCGGAGATAAGTTGGGTCGTTCAGCTCGACGGTGATCGCCGTCTCTCCCGCCGCGGAGGCCAGCGCCCCGATGCGCGCGACGACCTGCTCGAGCGAGAGGCGCGCCATCCCTTCGGCCGAGCAGCGGAGGAAGACCGACAGCGCGTCGGCGCCCGAGTCCCTCGCGAAGCGTGCGATTTCCGGAATGGCCTCGAGCCGGGCCAAAAAGACCGATTCGGGGACAGCGCCGTTCGCAGGCAAAGCCCACGGACACGAATGGATCTTCGAGTCGAGCCCATGCCCGTCGAGGAACGCGCGGAGCGCCGACGGCGACCCGAACGCCCGCGCATCCTTGCAAGGAGACTCGATCCCATCGAACCCTGCCGCCGCGGCGTGTCCGGCGAAATTGTGGAAGGGCAGATGGAACCCAAGCGTTCCCGGATCGAGCGACAGGAGATGTCGGCTCATACTCCCCTCCTCGCGAAAGCGTCGACGACCTTCTGGACGGCCGCGGCCACGTCGTCCGCGTCACGACGTTCGATCCGCTCGTTCCAGCTGAGCGTCGCCACCGTCCGGCAGAAGTCCTCCGCGCCGGGGAGCGGTCGCGTATTCCCGAGCTCGGCGACGACGGCCTCCGTCCGGTAGAGCGGATGGCCGATGTAGCCGAGAGCAAACGGGATGCCCTCCGCCCGGAGAGCCGCGACCATCCTGCCCGGCGTGGTCGTGAATTTCGATTCGTCGATCCGCATCCAGAACGACCACCAGCTGTTGACGCGGCCCGGCGTCTCGACGGGGAGGCGGATGCCGGGTATGCCCCGGAGTGCTCCGGTGAGCGCGGCGAAGGACGTGCGACGACGCGCGATGATCTCGTTCGCCTTCGAGAGCTGGGCCAGCGCCACCGCGGCCTGGAGCTCGGACATTCGGTAGTTCGAGCCGATGAAACGATAAGCGCGTGGCCCCGCGACGTCCTTGTCCCAGCCCTTGTTGTGGGCGAGCCGGGCCAAGGCCTCCAGGCCGTCGTCGTTCGTAACGACGATGCCGCCCTCCCCGCAGCTCACGACCTTCGACTGCTGCAGGCTGAAGCAGCCGAAGGCGCCGGTGCTCCCGGCGCATTGACCCGCGAACGTCGAGAAGTGCGCCTGCGAGGCGTCTTCGATGACCGGCAGGCCCAGCGAGTGGATGCGTTCGATGCCGTCCGTCTGTCCGAAGAGATGAACGGGGAGGATGGCGGCGGCGCCGCGACGATCGATGGCATCCGGGTCGATCAGGCCAGTCGACGGGTCCACGTCGACGAAGCGCGGGACGAGGCCGGAGTTGAAGATGCCGAGCACCGTTCCGATGTCCGTGATGGGTGACGTGATGACATGGCTCCCGCGCGGCAGCTGCAGCGCCCGCAGCGCCACGTGGATGCTGGCCGAACCCGAGGAGACCGCGAGCGCGTGCCGGCACCCCGCGCGCTCGGCCCACGCTTTCTCGAGCGCGAGCGTCTTGGTCCCCCCCCATCGTCCGAGCGCGCCCGATGCGAGCACTTCACGCAGGTAACCGAGTTCGAGGTCGTCGAATAGCCGCCCGCTTCCGTCGTAGACGACGGGGAACTTCGTGGTGCGGACGGCGCGTCCGCCGTTCATGGCCAGGACGTCGAGACTGGGATCCATGGTGGTGGTCATCGTGTTCAGCGTTCCGTCTTGAATGCTCCGCGGGCAGGACCCACGAGCGCCGCAGAGAGAGGTCCCAGGCTCCGAATGACGAATACGAAGCTTGCGAGCGCGAACGCCAGGAGCCATTGCGACGCGCGTACGCGGCGGAGCCCGATGACGTCGGCAGCGCACGGAATCTCGCGAAGAGCGAAGATGGTCTGCAAGAAGCCCGCGTGGACGTAGAGGGCGTGGAGGACGACGAGAGCGATGATGAGCGACCACGCCTGCGCACGACCCGCGGCGACGAGGGCGAAGGTCCAGAGAGCGGCGCGCCATGCCCACGCGATCCGCCGGCCGTGACCCGACGACCAGAGGACGATGTCCTGCAGAACGTTCCTTTTGACCGGAAACGTGCGCCGGAATTCAACGATGTCCTTCCAGAAGCGCGCCGAGCCTGCGTACCAGAAACGCGCCTGGCGGATCAGCACGAGGGGATTCGGAGCGACCTCGCAATAGTCGAGCGCGGGAATGGGGTGGACGTCGAAGGCGCTCGACGAGGCCAGATAGCCGAGGGCAAGATCG
>JBEKOY010000179.1:0-8693 GCA_049521295.1 Polyangiaceae bacterium
TTTCCCGATCTCGATGCCGAGACGCCCGCCCAGCTGATCTCGGCCGCCGATGCGGCGCTCTATGAAGCCAAGCGCGGCGGCCGCAACCGCGTCGTCGAGCGATCGCTGCCCCAGACCTAGAAAGGCACGGGCCAAGTGGCGCGGGGCAGACTGCCGGCCGAAATTCCTCGACCCGCACTCTCGCGGCGGGGTGCTTCAGCCGTCTCGCGTCTCGCGGACCGAGGCATCGCCCGCAAGCTTGCGGCGAAGGCGAGCCTTGCCGAGTCGCAGCCGACTCCAGACGGTATTGATCGGGACCTGCGTCATGGCCGCAATCTCTTCGGCCGTGTGTCCCAATACGAAATAGAGCACCATGGCTTCGCCAAGGACCGGAGAAAGATGGTCCAGAAGCCTCCGCACCTCCTCGCGCCGGCGCGAGGCTTCGACTTGAACGAGGGGCGACGAGTCCGGGTCGGAAGCGGTGGCCTCGCCCACCGCATCGTCGGCGACGACCCACCGCTCCTGGGTCTGCTGGCGCCGCCGCGCGGCCCTTGCCGTAAACACGGCAACACGACCCGCGAACTGGGCGACGGTGCATTCGCCGCGGAAACGGGCGAGCGCATCGAGCAAGCCGAGGGTGGCTTCTTGCGTCACGTCGTCGATGTCGCTGTGCCGCGGACCCAGCACCGTCCGGACGGCACCGCGAACGGTTCCGGCGATCGTGAGGAGAAAGGTGCGGACGGCGTGCGCTTCGTGACGACCGACCGCGGCGGCGAGTCCCGCGAGCTCGTCACGGGCGGGGTCCGCCGCGCCGGCTGTGGACCGTGGGGTCTCCTGAATCAGCGAGAGCACGCCCGTAAATGCGCGAAGTCTGCAGTTCGATCACGAAGTCGCGCGTCGCGCGCAAATCGAGTGCAACAGTCTCCGTCCGCGACCTGCCTTTTTTTGAAGTGGCGAGCATGACGTCCAATCCGACGGCAAAATTGCAGCAACGAAGGTCGCTTTCACAGAGCCCTCAAGCACTCCGCCGCACAGGCCCAGTGCCCCGCCTGGACGTCGTAGTTGCATGTCTCGGTTTGACCACAATCGGATGCGTCCGAGGAGTCGCACGGAGCGGCCACCGGGCAGTCCGCGGCGTTCACACACGTGTCCGCCGACGTGTGGCAATAGTAGAGCGGATTGCAATCGTCGGCCGACGGCGACGGCGAACAGTAGCCGCCCGGACCACAGTCCGAGTCGATGGCGCAGTGGCTTCCGGTCAGGCAGATATTTGCGGCGGTGTCGGACGACGAGGAACGACAATCGCACGGGGTCGCGGGCGGGCAGTCCAAATCGTCGAAGCACTCGTCGTAGGTGCACGATAGGGGGGCAGGCAACGTGCCGGTACAGCGGCCATTCGTCCCCGCATCGCATTCCGAATCCGCGTCGCACCCGCCCGCGAGTTGGCAGATCGGTGCCTGGGGACAGCTTGCCCCACGCAGCACCGGGCACGATGGGCCGGCGGCCCGGTGGTTGACCGGGGCGTCCGCCTCCCCTTGCGGGCCCGCTTCGGCTGGCCGGGCGTCCTCGCCAGCCTCCGCGGCAGAGGCATCCCGGAGGGCGGAGTGCCCGCCCCCACAAGCGGCTGGGCAAGCGGCGACGACAACGACCACCCAACCAACCGACAACCGCACCGTCACGACGAGCATTCAAGCACGACCCATGCGCGGCGCACCGGCACATCCGGCACCGATGCGAGGGCACTCGCCCCCCTGCCGGCGACGCTCATCGGCAGCCAGACCGGACAAGGCCCAAACGCGTTGACAGGTCCCTGGTGTTGGCGCAGGTTGCATAGGGGTCGATGCTTGGATTTGCGCATGCGCTCGGGCGAGTTCATCCTCGCCGCTCGGTGTGGGCGTGAGCCATTCGCTGCGGCCGTGGGAAAGCCGGTCGAACCGCCCCCCGTTGCGGCTGCTCGCGAGACGGGAGCCCAACGAGGCCGACGACGCCGAACTGGTGCGTGGACTGCTCGGCGGCGAAGAATGGGCTGCGAGGGCTATGTGGAACCGCTACGCGCCCTTCGTCTACGGTGTGCTGGACCGCGCGCTCGGATCCTCGGCGGAGAGTGAGGACCTGACTCAAGAAGTCTTCTGGAGAATCTTTGCCGCTGTCGGGCGACTGCGTGACCCGGCTGCGCTGCGGAGTTTCATCTATTCGACGGCGATCCGTATGTTGCGGGGACATCTGCGCGCCAAGCGCGTTCGCCGCCTCTTCTCGCTCTCCGAGTCGGGCGATGTCCCCGAATCCGCCTCCCACGCATCGGATGGCGAGGGACGCGATCTTCTTCGCCGCTTCTACTCGATGCTCGACACGCTCAGCGCGGACGACAGGACGGCGTTCGTGTTGCGCCAAATCGAGGGACTCAGCCTCGATGGCGTAGCGCAAGCCACGGGGGCCTCCCTGGCGACCGTCAAACGACGGATCCGGAGAGCGTCCGAGCAAGTGGAAGGGTTCGCCAGGCAAGACCCCGATTTCGCCGAATACGTCGTGCGGGCGAGAGGGGTGCGACGATGACTCGTCGGCGAGAACCGGATGGGCCGGCCGCCCCGGTCGCTGCCTTCGTGACGCTCATCCATGATCGGCGCGGTCGGATGTCCGCGCGCCAGCGCATCGAAGGAGCCGATCTGCTCCTGGACCGGCTGAGGCGCAGGCGGCCTTTGCCATTGCACTGGCCCCTTGCCGCGGCGGTTGGCGTGGTCGCGCTCGTCGCTGCCGGCGTAGGCGTCCGTGAATTCAGTCATCGCGGGGCGCGGCCGTTGTCGTGCACCGTCGAAGGTGGCCATATCGCGCGCGGCGGATTCATCGAGGCCGACCCGGGAGCCGCAACGACATTGCATTTTTCGGACGGCAGCGATGTATCTCTTTCGCCTGGAACGCAGGCTTCCTTGCGCCAGGTGGACGCGCTCGGAGCCCGGGTGACCTTGACTGGTGGCAACGTCTACGTCGACATCGCTCATCGGCCGGGGTCGCACTGGTCATTCGAGGCGGGCCCGTTCGCCATCGCCGTGACGGGAACCGCCTTCCGAGTCGGCTGGAACGCCGCCCAGGAGGAGCTACACGTGCAGATGGATCGCGGGGCCGTCGAGGTCAGCGGGCCGCTTTCCGATGGGGAACTCGCGTTACGCGCCGGCCAGCAGCTGGACGTGCGGGTGCGCGAGCGAGAAACGCTCATCCGCGATCGTGACGGCCTCGGGCAGGATCCGCCGGCGGAAACGCCGACCCCTGCCCCGATCCCGTCGGTCAGCTCCCCAGCGCTGATGGGCGGTACGCTCCTGACGCACGCCGGGGCGTCCCATCGGCCACCGACGAACGACGGCGCGGCCAATCCGGACTGGGCGGCGATGTTGGCCGACGGCGAGTTCGAGGCCATCGTCCGACAAGCCGATCGCCGCGGGCTCGACGAGTGCATTGCAACGGCCAATAGTACCGAGATCGCCACGCTCGCAGATGCCGCGCGCTACAGCCGACACGATGACGTCGCCCGCCGCGCACTGCTCGCGCAGCGGGCTCGCTTCCCATCCTCTTCCGCTGCGCACGACGCAGCATTTCTTCTCGGACGGCTCGAAGAGACCCTAAAGAACGCGAGCGCCGCGATCGACTGGTACGATCGCTACGTGCGGGAGAATCCCGGCGGCACGTACGGTTCCGAGGCGATGGGACGGAAGATGATGCTCATCGAACAGGTCTCCGGAGCGCCGGAGGCACGTGCCGCGGCGGCGGACTACTTGAGCCATTTTCCCGATGGCCCCTACAGCGCGAAGGCGCGGGCACTCACCCGCGTGCCGTGAGCGCTCGCCGCGTCGGGCACGCTGCGCTCACGGCACTCGTCGTCGTCGCATCGTCGCGGATCGGCCAAGCCGACTCCGTCCTCGTGATGCTCGGCGAGCCCGCGCAAACAAGCGCCGCGAAGAACGAGGTCGTGAACCGGGTTCGGGGCGAACTGATCGCCGACGGCTTTCGCGTCGAGCCGCTCGCCCCTGTGCGTGAAGCCGACCGCGAGTCCGCGCTCCGGCAAGCGGGGCGTACGGCGGGTGAACCGATCGTCGCGGGCTTTTTTGTCGACGACGACCCAAGCAGCGTAGATATCGTTCTGCTGGACACCCGATCGGACCGGCTCGACGTGCGGCACGTGGACGTGGCTAGCTCGTCCGATGCGCGGCCGGAGGTGGTAGCGCGCCACGCGGTCGACGTCATGCGCGCAAACCTCCTCGATTTCGCCATCGCATCTCTTCGGCCGGCGGCCCAAAACGAGCCCACAAGAGAGCCGAGTGCGCCCAGCCCCCCGCACCGCGAGCCCGTTGAACGACCCACCCTCGCTCGATGGGCCATCGAAGGCGGACTTGGTGTCCTAGGCAGCTTCGCGGGCGTTGGGGCCGCCGTCGTGCCGACCTTGGGGCTGCGCCTCGCCGCGAATCGAACGTTCCAGATACGCCTGATCGGGGCAGGGCTCGGGTCGACTCCCACCGTCAAAGGCGCGGGCGGGACGGCAACCATCCAGCAAGGTGTCGTTCTCGCGGATGGCGCGGCGGTGCTCGGCCATGCCCGCTGGCTCCAACCGCTCGTCGCCATCGGAGCGGGAGCTTATGATGTGTCGGTGAATGGGACCGGCGCCGAGTCCTTTCAAGGCCGTAGCGGCAGTGCTTTGGCTCTGGCGTTCGACGGCGCTGTCGGAGCCGCCACGTCGGTCACGTCGAACGTCCAGTTATCGCTTGAGGCGCATGCGCTTGTGACCGAACCGGGGATTAGGGTCCGGTTCATCGACGGGGTGGCTGCAAGCCTCGGCCGCCCGACGCTCTTGGTCCTGTTCACAGTCGCGGGGTGGATTTGACAAGGCGCGGCACGACGGAAGTGGCCGCGATGGCTATCGCCGGCGCGAGTGCGCTTTGGGCGTGTGACTGGGTAAACCTCGACGCGATCGCTCCCCTTGCCATCCAGGGTGTGGGAGCGAGCGAAGTCGGAGCGAGCGATGTCGGGGCGACCACTCTTGGAGCCACGGATGGCGCACCCACGGAGGACGGCGACCTCGAAGCGACCGACGCGTCGGACGGCTCGGCCGATGCCGCCTCCGGGCCTTCCACGCCATGCACCAGCACCAACCCTGCGGTCGAGCAATGGACGTTCGACACCGGTATCGAGGGCTGGATCCTCTTGACCGATCCCGGCGTCGCGTCAACGCTCGCGTGGACCGGCAGCACGGGCCACCCCACGGCGGGCGCCGTGCAGGTCGAGGTGAGCCCGACGGATGCGGCGGCGCTCAGCGGGGCGTGGCTCGTTCTCGAGGAGACGTCCCCCGCCGATCTGGCGGGGCGCATTTTGTCGGCTTGGGTCTGGCTCGACGGCGGGCCCAGTCCTCATCTGAAGGTGTTTGTCCAAACAGGAACCGACTATTCATGGGCCGACGGCGGCACCGTATTTCTCACTCCTCATACGTGGACGTGTGTTTCTCTCGACGTCTCGATGCCGGCTTACAACCAAGCCGACTACGATCCGACGCAGGTGATCCGACTTGGCTTCGAGCTATTGGGGACCGCGCCCTTTGGTCTGTACGTCGACACCGTTCAATACGACTGAGCGATCACCACCGAGCGCCCGCCGCTCAGGCGGCCGCGCTCATTCGAATTCGAAACCATGCCTCGCGTGGATGGGGCCGGCTCCGCACCACGCCCAACGCCACTGGCGGTGGGGGCGTCGGTGGGCCAGACTCTCCGCAACCTAGGATCGCCTGCCCATCCGAACCCTTTGGGCGCCGCCTCCCATGACTTCACCCGCGCGATTGAATTCGGCCGCCCATCCCGTGCGCTTCCGCGTCCGACTCTCACGACCCATGAATCGCACCCAGGTCGTCATCCGCTTGGTGCTGCTTTGCGCGATCGGGATGATCGGCTGCTCATCGGTCTATTGGCTCCTCTATCTGGTGCTCCCCGCCGCCGCAGCGCTGCTCATTTCTCAGCACGGGCCGGAGCGATACCTCGCGGAAGATGCGCCGCGCATCGTCCACTTCCTTCGCTGGTTCGCCGCGGCAAGCGCCTACTTGTGGCTTCTCACCGACCAGTGGCCGAACCACGAGCAGGTGTCCGCTGTGGAGGTCGAAATCGAGGCGGGCGGCTCACCGACCGCGAGTTCGGCGCTGCTGCGTCTCGTGTACAGCGTTCCGGCACTCCTGCTGTGGGCCGTCTTGGCGACGGCCTCGGGGTTGGCGTGGCTGGTGGGTGCGGCCGTGATCCTCGTGGGCGGGCGCATCCCGGCAGCCATCGCCGATTGGCTGGCGGCGATGCTCCGTTATCAGCTTCGCCTGCTCGCGTACCACCTTTCGTTGGTCGACCGTTACCCCTCGCTCGAGGACGCAGCCCTCGCGGTCGACATTCCGCCCGCCGACCCGGGCCTCACGCGCTAGAGGACTCGACTAATTGGCGGCCGAGAAATCGACTGTAAAGAACGTACGACCGTCGCGGTTCGCGATGCCGACGCCGAGGTTGCGCCACCCGGGGCGCAGCAGGGTGTCGTGGTCGGCGCCACCGGGTCCCTCGCTCATCCAGCGGACGAGAATTTCGGCGATCCGATCCTGCAGAGCTATCGGGCGCGATCCGTTCGGGGAGCCTTGGACCTCGCCGCTTACGGCGTGAAGATCTGCGGCATGTTCGGGCATGGGACGGTTCGGCCGAGGGTCCCGTGCAAGCTCCACGCTGCCCGCTTGAGCGAATGCATCGAGCGATTCGTCCCGGAGCAGGGGGCCCACGCCATTGAGCCTGCGAACACCGTTGACGTAACCGAGCACGTACGCGCGCGCTTCGTCCTCGTCCATCTCCGGCTCGGGAGCGCTGCGGGCGGACGACGCGGCCCTTACGCTCAGGCATGCGTACTCGTCGTCGTTATCGCATCCGGGCGCAACACCCAAACCACTCGACGCGTGAGTCACGGGGGCGTTGTTGCGAGCTTGCTGCTCCGCCGCCGACAGCGCCAGCTGCGTGGCACCCGCAACAGCCGCGAAGGCGAGCGCCTCGCCGAGCTTCGAACCATTACTTTGGTTGATCCCGGCGCCGCACGCAACGCACGCCCACGCAACGACGGCGGCACCCGCAGAAACCAGCCGCATGGCTTTAGATTACACCGAGATGAGCTCGTGGACCGCGCCGCTGCGGTGGACGGCGTCCGCGGGCCGCTTTTCAGGAAAGCCGGACTCAGCGCTTGTTCGTCGGTGGGGCTTTCAGCAGCAACACGGGGCTCTCGGCCAAGCGCACGACCTTCTCGGCCACCGAGCCAAAGACGATTTTGTTCCAACCTGTGAGACCGTGGGTGGCGATGACGATGAGATCGGCTTTGTTGCGCTCCGCGATCCGGACAATTTCCATCCCCACATCGTTCGCCACCCCGACTTCCGATCGCACGGAAATTCCGGTCTGGGCGTATTTGTCGGCCACCTCGGCGATTCGCCTCACGGCGTCCTCGTGAAGTCGGCGTTCGTATTCGCCCTCCTTGAAGACCGAGACGAAGACCGAGACGCCCGCAGGCAGCTTCGGCAACGCGGGGACGACGTGAAGGAGCACGAGAGCGGCGCCATATCGGGAGGCGAGATCCGCCGCGGTATCCGCCGCGTCGCGTGCTGGATCGCTGAAATCGATCGGGGCAAAAACGACTCTGGGCTGAAGCATTCGTGGGCCTCTACGCGCGACTCTAGGTCTCGTTGCCCCCAGGCAAGACGACGATCTCGTTTCAGAACGGTGACGACTTCGCCGGGGGGCTGGGCCACAGCATGGACATAGCGATCCGCCCCGCCCGGAAAGAGCGACTTTGCCACGGCGTAGCCGCCCTACGACGTCGAGCGAGCGCTCACAGCGCGTCGCCGAGAGACCCCAATGCGGCATAAGAGCGTTCCAGCCACATGCGAGCCCGCTGCCTCTGCAGCGGGGCCAGTGTCTGATCGCCTTCCGTGTTGTTCGCCGCAGCCCAGAGGCTCACCCCTGTTCGATCGACACGTGTCATCGTCACGGCGTCGAGCTCCGGTAGGTCAATGACGCGGCCGCCGCGCTCCAACAACCGCCGGCGCGCGTCGCTCTCATCGAAAAGGGTGAAGTCCTTGCCACGACCGTGGTTTCTGACGGCGATGTACGCGAGCGCGTCTCCGTAACGCTCCAACGTGCGCTCGAGGTCATTGACGGAGTCGACCGTCCCGTCGCTGACGTGCCAAAGCGTCAAGCGTATGCCGGCTTCACGGGCGAACCGAAGCACATCGGCACTGGCGAGCCAGCGGTCAAGGGCTCGCTTGCTTTGCGCCGGAAGATCGACGACCACGGCGCGGTCGGCTGCGAAAGCGCGATCGATGATCTCGTCGGCGCTGGCGAAGTCGTCGAGGTCGGCCGGCTGGGCATAACTCCCATAGGCGCGACGGAGAGTCGCATGCGAAACATCCGCGTCGATCGCCGCGAACGGCGCAGAGCGATCGATGAACCACTGGCACAGCAGCCGCGCGACCAGACTCTTGCCGACGCCACCTTTTTCACCGCCAACGAAATGAATATGACTCACGGGGGGACCACACCAGAATCGACATGAACGGCGGAGTCAATGAGGGAAACAGACCTCGTCGGTCCGGTCGGGGGCTCGGGGTCGCGGGTCGAGGTCGCGGTAGGTCGGGGTCGGGGTCGGGGTCGCGGTCGAGGGTCGGGGTCGGGGTCGGG
>JBEKOY010000180.1:0-8609 GCA_049521295.1 Polyangiaceae bacterium
TTCACCCGCCGATGATCGCGCGGACCCGTACCCTCTCGGCGGCCAGGATCAGGACCGCCTGGCCCAAGCCCAGCTCGGCGGCCACGGCTTTGAGCAAAGTCTCGGCGTTCGCAGGGGCCGATCGTCCGCTGACGTTCGCGAGGGGGAGTGGTTTGGACACAGCCTTCGTCGTAGTCGCCTTCTTCTTCGCGCTCGCCTTGTCCGCCGACCGGATGTTGTAGACGTAGCCCACGTCAAACAAGATGCCCGCGGATTTGCCCTTTGCCGCCACGTCTTTGGGCGAAAGGCTCGGGAACTTCCGGACGAATTCCGCCTTGCTTTGCGCGGGTTTCTTCGCAGCACCATTCGTGGCCGCCGGTGCCTTCTTCGCGACCGCCGCCGTCTTCTTCGGGGCCGTGCCCTTCTTCGATTTACCAAGCCGCCGGACCTCATAGACAAGGCCCGGACTGAATTCGATCCCCTGGGCCTTCGCTTTCGCCACGACTTCGGTGGCGGAGAGCGTAGCCGCCTGCTGGCGGATGAAGTCGGACTTGGTGAGTGGTTTCTTGTCGGAGGTGCTGGTGGTTGTCGGGGCCATGGTCGGGGCGAGAGTTCAGCACGACATGGGGCGCGCGGGCAATCTCGCATTTCGGAGCTCCCCAACGACGCGGGGGCCTGTGATCCACATTAAGCCCGGCTCAAAGTCGCGGCTTCAACCCGCCGACCACGATTGTGAGGTCTGCTCGACCTCTCGCGTCAGGCCGAGGCCGGAGAGCCGGATCCAGCTTGGTCCCGGCCGTTGCTTTACGCGAGGGAGAGAGCGCCCTCTAAGATCCGGTCGGTGTAGGGAGATGAACGTGACCTCTCGTCGTCGTCCGGCGAGCTCTCGCATTGTTTCCGACCCCGGTGGCGAGTGTCCATGCGCGCCGATCGGATCTGAAGACTGGGCCACGAGCGGCTCGCTATCGCTCGAAGCTGTAAGCTCGTTCGACACGGGCGACTCGCAATTTGTACGCCCGGTACCACTTTTCTCTGCCGAGGCTCTGCGCAGCTTGATGATCGACATGCTGACGCCACTCAGCGATGGCCTCAAGACTTTCCCAGTAGGAAACCGTGATGCCGAACCCGTCGGGCCCGCGCGCCGTCTCGACCCCAAGGAAGCCCGGTTGGCTTGACGCCAACGCGACCATTTCGTCGGCCGTATAGGCGTAACCGGCCGGGTCCTCAGCGGTCCGGTCCGAACTGAAGATCACGGCCCAGTAGGGCGGCTCGCGGGTGAAGGCCATGAGTAGCGACGACGAGAGTAGCCGAAGGGGCCCACGAACGGCACGGGCCAAACTGGCGCCACCGCCGGCTACTTCGGCCAGCCCCCGCGCCATCGGCTGATCGTCGTACGGAACGCGATACGCGCTCCCGTATCCGGAGCGCCCGTCCATGGAAAGGCCTTTGATCGGACGGGCCGTCGGCGGTAGTTCCTTCGATGAGCACGTCGTCGGCCTACATCCAGGTAGCGTGCTTCCGGGACACCGTGACCGCGCCGGAGAAGCGGTTCGAGGCGGAACTGAGATGACGGTCAAAACGCGGAAGCAAATCGTCGCCAAAGGCAAAGCTGTCCTCGCGATGCGCAGAGCCGTCGGGTGGACCCGCGCTGAGTGGATCAATGAGGTCGAAAGCGCGCTCGGCGAAGCGTTCATCGCGTTCTGCAAAGCCCGGCTCGCCGATAAAGACGGCCAACGGCGGCTCGGACGGAGCTTGACGGTCGAATTTGAGCGCGAGCTAATGTTTGAGACGGCCTGCACGAACCCTGGCGCTCAGCGGTACCCACCGCGGGCTCGATAGCGTTCCGTTTACATCCACGCGACCCCGAGGCCCAACGCAAGGTGCCAGCCGAACGCGTCCGTCGAGGGCTCGACGCCCCCCGCCCCTTCAAGACCGACGCGAAGAGCCGTCCGCCGAACGCGGTTCGGATCGCCTGATTCAAAAAGGTTGAAGCCTACGATGAGTGGCACCGATAGCCCAGACCAGTGGGGGCCGTCAGGACATGGGCCCATGCCGTTGCAAGTCGAGGATGGCGCCAACATTTCGTATCCGAGGCCTGTCCCGAGCGAGATCGAGCGGAGAGGCGTCCACTCCGCCACGGCGTACCCCGCCGCCATAGATACAAAGGGGGATCCGGAGGATCCGAAACCGCTTGCTTCCGCGCGCACATAGATGGCCACGAGGTCTCGCACTTGGACTCCCGCATCGACCGTGAACCCCGGACCGCCCACCACCCCCGAGAGGCTGGACGGGTACCCACGGCCGGGACGATACGGCGGAGAGCTGGCAACGCCGATCGTCAGGTTGCCGGTAGCGTCGAGCCTAAGACGTGGCGCCGCGTGGTCGACGGTTGGGATGAAACTCGGCGTCGACGTAGCCCCTCCGCCCTCGACGAGAACCGTTTCGGAGGAGCCGGTCCGAGACGCGAAGACAACGACGGAATAGGCGATGAGTGCGAGAGATGGAAAGTTCATGGGCCCCTCCCGCGGGACCAAGCGGCCCCGGCGCCTTCACCTCAACGGTAGCACGCAGCACGCGCCGACTTGTGCCCGGTCGGCCGGGCCTATCGCGCCGAGCCCGCTGCTGAGCGGGTGTGGGCTTCGGCGCCCGCGCTTCTTGATCGAGGCCTTGCCCCCTGCGCCGGGATCTCGGAGCTCGCGTTGGCCCGGGTGCCGCGCACGCCGTTTCCGTGGTCCAAGATCGCTGCCTTGTGCAACAGCACTCGTGGCCACTGAGCTCACGCCGCGGTGTACGTCGTCGCCCGCTTCTGTCCCTTCGCCTTGAGGTTCTTCGTCGAAAGTCCTTCTTTCAGAATGCGGGGCATCTCTTTCGCCTGCATCTTCAATTCCCCGCGGATCTGCTCGGCGCGCAGACCGTTCTTGTTCTTCTTCACGAGCGCCACGACCTTATCGAGCGCAGCGGCAATGTCCTCGTCGGAGCGGCGGGGAAGGCGGCCGGAGGTCGCGCCACGGCCGTCCGTCGGGGTGGCGCTCGCCCCGTTCGGACGGCGCGGCCCGCGCCCCCCCGCGCCTTCGGCGAGCAGCTCGTCGAGGCTGGCCCCCCGGATGGCGGCAAGGACCGAGTCGGCAAAAGAAGAGGCGAGGGTATCGAGCGACGAGCGGAATGAGGTTGGCATGGGCGCCGGGGGTACACGCGACTTCGATGATTGCCGAGAATCCGGGTTTGCCCCCCGCTTCATTTCCCCGGAGAAGTCCATCTCCTGACTACCTGGTGCGCTCCGGTCGGTGGGTATGTGCGTCCAATGACGCCGTATTGAACCGACGAGAATCAGCACAGATCGTTTTGATCGGGGCGCCCGCGGCTTGTAGAGGGCACATGAGCCCGACGCGAAACGCCCCACGGACAAGGCCGGAGCCGGGACCCACGGGCGTGCAGCACCGCGTACCTGCCGCATTCGTGGTCGCTCGCGAGAACACGCTGCGGGCCCGAATCGAGCGCGCGAGGGAGACAAGCCATCACCTCGGGCAAGCCGACGCCGCCCTCGGCAGAGCGTTCGCGACGCTGCAACCGTGTCGCCAATTGGATGAACGTTGTCGGGGGTGAGCCGTGAGCCGTCGCCATGCGATTGGCACAAGCGATGGGCTCGAGGCTTCTCTCGTCTACGACGACGTGCGCCTGGCCGCCGCTGCGTTCTCTTGAAGTGTCTGCCGTCCAAATCCCTCGGATTTCTTTGATCGACGCTTCCCTCGCCGGTACGAGAGATGTGCAATTCACCCTCCGTCATCCCAAAGAACGATCGAAACGGGCCGTCTACGGATTCAGCCTTGAGCGCGGGTTCTACGTCACCGTGACCGAAGTGGCGTCCGTCTCGACCTACGACATGACCTTGCCCGAGTACGACGAGAAAGCGCCGCTCGAGGGCGCGTTACGTTTCCTCCTACTTCACGGGTTCTTCACGGGGGACGAATTCGCAGACGCCATGGCCCTTCTGGGAGACCCGCTTCCCCAGGGACCTCGTCGCGTCCGACGCGTAATTCAGGTTGTGCGGAATTTTCAAGCGGCGTCGATGCTCCGTTGACGGGCTTGCCGACACGAGCGGGGCACGACGCCTCTTTGGCCAAATGTCAGCGCGACTCCTCGCCCCATCTCCAACTGCGGCGCACGGGCGTTGACGAACCTTGCCTCACGAATCGATGCTTTGTTTGTACGAATTTCGAAATCCAACGCCCTTGCCGCGTTGGTTGAGGCCAGTGCATGACCACACAAGAAACTGGAACCCCCGAGGCCCCCTCGCGGCTGTTCCCTCTGCCCGCGCACAGGCCGGGCGTCGACCGCGCCCGATACGCCGTCGACCTCGCACTCCGCTGCCTCGGCGGCATCGAGCCGGCAAAGGACGTTCGCGACCTTGTCGAACGTGCCGAACGACTGCGACACGAAATCAAGCACTGGACTACACACCCGCCGACCTCTGAGGAGCGCGAGGCCGTCATGCGCGGCGCTCTGTCCATTCAAGTGGCGGCGATGACTCTCGTCCGCAAAGGCCGCTGAGCGGGGCAGCCGCGCCTTGGGCAAGATCGCGTTTACCGCGACACCGGTCCCGAGGACTGCGCCCGCGTCGTGGAGGCAGCTCTCTCGCACTTCGGCCGACTCCGCTTCGCATCATCTGCACGAGGTTGAGGTTCACAGTCTTTCTTGCTCCGCCCCTCGACCATGAGCAGGCGCCCAACCAAGCCGACAGAAGACGGCGAGCGGGACCCGGGGAACGTCGTACTCCGGCGCGTGGACGCGGATAAACTGGCGCCCATGGTTCACGACGACGGGGATAGCTTGCTTGAGCGTCTATTTCAGCTCGTTGCGCTAGCCGATCCGGCAAAGTCTCCGAACGAGAACGAGGCGAGGAACGCGGCCATGAAGGCATGCGAGTTGCTCCGGCGGCATCAGGAACATGTCGCCTTCGATCCAGGCCGCCCGCCACGGGGGACCGTGCATCCGCTGGTTGCCGCTTTCGACGAGCACGGGGTCATTCCGAAACAGGTGTCCTCCGCAACGTGGTGCATGAGCTGCTCGGAAGTCATTCAGGCCGGGTCGCAGGTCGCCTGGCATCACCGCGTGGGCGCGACCCATATGACGTGTCGCGAATGGTGGGCGGCCTACGACTTCTCGAAGCTGCCGCCCGAACCCGAGGAAGATTTCTGAGGCGCCAACGGATCGACGTTGGGCTCTTTGGCCGGCTGGCGGCGGGTCGCCGCTTCCAAGGCTTCCGCGCAGAGCCCCCAGAGCAAGCTCCGGTGACATCGCTCGGGGTCCGAGCATGCCGACGAGCAGAGCAGGTGATCGTCTCACCGGCGGCAACGCGGGCAGCAAGGATCGCGATCGATTCGCCCTGCTCGTCCATCTCTGCGAGGTAACGTCGGCGGAATTCGGACCAGTCGATCGCCGGTCCGTGCTTGCCGTAAAGGGCGGCGTGCAGCTCGCAGCTCGGACCGAGCTGAGGCGACCACGCGTCCCAGGTCTCGGCGTCCTTGCGGACGCCCCGGGGGCGGTACCGGCAGACAAGCAGGCGGTGGCCGTCGCCCGGTTCGACGAGATCGTTCCAGCGCTTGGTCTTGATGCAAGCACCTCTGACGCCCCACCGCACAGCGGGCGCTTGAGGTCTGCGCAAAATTGGGCCGTTCGCGTTGCGCCGCGCCTTCGAACTCGTTGAGCTGGTCATCGAGTCATCACTGGCGACATCGCAGGGGGCGCACATGTGCATACCAATTTGCCGCAATGACGGCGCGATCGTGATCCAGGCCCGCTCCTGTGATCGGCGGCACCTGCGCCGCCAAGGAGCAGCAGATGAGTGAGCAGCAAGATAAGCACTTGGGGGCGGCAGTCGTGACGACCAGCGGGCGCTGGCCAGCAAGCGGCTTCGAGAACGTGCCCGACCACGAAAAGGTCCGCAAGCTCCTCGATGAGGCGGCGAAAAGGCTGGACCTCGCCGGCACGCACGACTGGATCGCGACGATCGGCACGAAGACGCTGAACGCCGACGAATCCTTCAAGGCGAACGGCTTCACGAGGGGGGATGTCGTGATCGATTTCGGGCCGCGCCAGGCCGGGGGCGGTTGTGCATGAGGCCGTGTCGCGGCAGCTCTTCGACCACGCCGTGAAGGGCATCGGGCCGGACCTCTGCGCGGAGCGCGCATGGACCGTGCACTCGGCAGTCTACCCGGTCCTGGAAGTCGGGTTCGCGGCCGTCGACCGCCAGACCGTCCGCATCCGTGTGCGTTGCGACGGCTGGAACGGGATCCCGCCATCGATCGAGTGGCTCGATGACGCTGGCAACCTTCTGAGTTCGATCCCTCAAGGACCGGGAGGGCAACTGAACAATAGCGCGCACCCCAAAACGGGGCGTCCCTTCGTCTGCATGGCGGGCATACGCGAGTACCACACGCACTCCAGCCACACGGGGGACGTTTGGGAAAACTACATGGGCCGACCGGGCTATGACCTCGGCGGCATTATCACGCAGGTTTGGCGCGCATGGCAGCAGGCGAAGCCATGACGACTCCCGTGCTCGTTTCAGCCCGCGTGCTCGTCGCGTCCCTTGACGTTCTTCAAAGTGTCGGCCGCGAAGGCAGCGAATGCGTGGTCCTCTGGCTTGCCAAGCGCTCACCCGACGAGATCAACGTCGTCGACGTCTACAAGCCGGCACAGATCGCCGCCGAAGATTTCTTCCGCATCCCGCGCGAGTCCATCGCGGCGCTCTTCGAAGTTCTTCGGGGTCGCGGGCTCATGGTCGCCGCGCAAGTGCATACGCATCCCGAGCGCGCGTTCCACTCGGCTGCCGACGATCGGTGGGCAATCGTCCGCCACGTCGGGGCGCTCTCCCTCGTGCTTCCGCACTTCGCGCAACGGACGACCCCCCAGACATTCTTCGAGGACGCGGCCATATTCAGCCTGTCGCCCCGCAACGAGTGGTCACGGATCGGCCCTAGCGATATTGACGCCCGCGTCCGCGGTGCACCGTGAGCCTCTCGGCGCGCGAGGAGAACGCGAAGACGCTCGCCAGCGTCTTCGGGCTTGACGAGGACGAGGCGTGGACGCTGCTCGACGTCCGTGTGGGGGTTCGGGCGGCCACGGACGCGCGATCTCAGGCCGTCCGCCGCCACGTCGTCGCCATCCTTGGGCGCACGGTCAGTAGGATCGAAGAGCAGGACCACGGCGCGGTAGCCATCGAGATCGTTATCGGCCCGGTCATGCCGGTGGCGAACGCGGCGTCCGTCCGCGTGGGCATCACCACCGCGGAGGTCGTGATCTCGTCCGAGACGGAGCCTGCGCACGACCATGCCGCGAACGTGCCCGAGATCGTACTGCTTCTAGCCGCTTGTTACGCGGCGGCGATGGCGGTCCGTATCAGCATCGGCGCGGCCTTCTCTTTCCCCCACCACAACACGATCCGTCTTCCCATGGATCTCTTGCTCGGGGGGCGCCGACACGTTGCCGAAGGGCCGATCGAGATCGGCAGGGCGTACCTCGCCGGAGCGGGCGCCGTTAGCAACGGATTCATCTGGGCGCTCGCAACGTTCGACGCTCGAGGTGAGCTCCACGTCGTCGATCCGAAGAACGTGTCGAGTGGCAATCTTGGACGCTGCCTTTGGTTCGAGGCCGCGGACGTCGAACAGCCGAAGGCCGAGCGCCTCGCTGAGCGAGCGCGGGCCTCGTTGCCAAGGCTCAAGCTCGTCCCACGGGTCGCGACCGTGCAAACGCTTGCGGAACGGAATGAGGGTCCTTGGCTCGGGCGGCTCGTCGTCGGCGTTGACAGCCGGCGCGCACGTCGCCGCCTTCAGGAGGAGCTTCCGGGAGAGGTTTTCGATGCCTCGACGACTGGCATCGAGGAGGTCGTCGTGCACGTCAACTCGGCGCGCGAGAGCGGCGCGTGTCTCTCTTGCATCTACCACGAGGACGTCGCCGAAGCGGCGCACGAGCAGCACGTAGCGAGCATGTTGGGGGTCGAGATCGCCGACGTGCGGCAGCACTACGTTTCTGAGAGTGCCGCGCGTCGGATCGCCCTACGGCATCCGCACCTCGTCCACGAGAACATCGTCCGGCTTGCGTACGACACGTTGTTCAAGACGATGTGCGCCACGGGCCAGCTTGGGGTGGACGAGGCCCGGACGGTCCTCGCGCCCCTCGCATTCGTATCGGTCCTCGCGGGCGCATACCTCGCGCTCGAATTCGTATGCCGAACAGGCTCGACCGAGATCGTCCCGCCGTTCAATTACTGGCGAGCGAGCCCTTGGACATCCCCGGTTTTTGATTTGCGAGTGATCCGGTCGCCACGCGCTGGTTGCGAAACTTGCGGCAACGAAGTGATCCGCGCGACAGTGCGATCCCTCTGGGGGACGTATGGGGAAGGGTCGAAGGGGCCAATCTAGTTCTAGTTCTAGGCCCCCCACGCAACCGATCGAGAAGGACCCCGCGAAGCTCGGCGTGATGCTTCTCGCCTACGCACACCGCTATGCGGCGAGCGTCGGGTGGAAGACGAAGGACCGAGCGCTCGCCCGTGGGCAAGGCATCGAAGACTTGGTGCAAGACGCGATGCTCTCGCTCTACGACGGAGACGCGAAGCGATCCTGGGATCCGGC
>JBEKOY010000181.1:0-8536 GCA_049521295.1 Polyangiaceae bacterium
AACAAGATCGTCATCGCGATCGCACGCGAGCTCGTCGGGTTCCTGTGGGCTGCGCTCCGAGACGACCGCGTCCACGCACGTGCCGGCACTCGCACTTCACCGATCAAGAATGCCCGCGCCAGTGCCACCAAAGCCGTTTCCGGCTGCGATCAGGGCCTTCTGGCGCACCGGAACCCGATCCACTCCTCGATATCTGCAGGAAAGTCGTCGCTGCGGCTGGGCGGCTGCAACAGCGACGTGCCGGTAGACTCGCAACTGCCGCCCCGGATCACGCGATTGGAGGTTGAGGAAAGGTAGGCACAATCTGCGCACGGATCGACGTAGGTTGCATACCAATCGAGGTTCCACTCGTCGACATTGCCCGCCATATCTAGCTGGCCCCAAGTGGCAGCGCCGAGGCTCGCTGAGCCAACCGCCGCGGTCATGTCGTCGTTCTCGTAAATTGCGTACAGGCTGCTGGTCCCGGGATCCGTAGAACCCCACGGATATTCTAACTCCTGGCTACCGCCTGCCGCCACGTATTCCCATTCGGCCTCGCTGGGCAAAAAGCCCCCGTCCCAAATACAGAATGCATAGGCCTGGTACCAATCCAAGCAATTAATTGGCAGGTTCTCATGAGTGCCCGCGGAAATCGTCCACGTGCTCGATAGGCCGCAATCGGACAGGTACGTATTCCACGTGCTAGGCGCGCCAGCCCCCGTGGCGATGTACGTGTCCCAGTCCGTCGCGTCCCAGCCCGTCTCGAACGCCCCCGCAGCTCCGCTATTGGCCAGTCCCCGCCCCCCATTCAAATGCGTATGGATACCGCTGCCGTTCGCCGGCGGCGCGCCCGTGTTGCCCGTAAGGTAGTTCACGTACTGCCGAAAACGACCCACCGTCACCAAATACTTGTCCATGCGCAACCCGCTCACCATCGCCGGATCGGCTACGCCCGTCGGTCCGGTGCCGCTGTTCGCGTACGTCCGATCGTACGTCCCGCCCGTCACCTCTAGACTCGTGCAACAGCTTTCGCTGGCCGTTCCGCAATTCGTCGTGCCCACCGCACTCACTTGGCAACTCGGCGGCGCATCGCAGGCTCCTGCGGTGCAATTCGGCATCGCTGCCGGGCAGGCTTCAGTACTTCCCCATGCCGCGCACCCATTCGGCTGCTGCGTGCACGTCTCCAGCCCACCCGGAACACACTGACCGGCTCCGATCGTGCACGCGTTGCTGCAACACGCTCCAGCGCTGCACGCGCCGTTGGTGCACGTCGTCAATTGCGATTCGAAGAAACACCCCTGCGCGTCCTGTGCGCACGTTGCCAACGTGGATGTGGACTCACACGCGTTCCCCACGACCGTGCACGTCGAGCTAACGTTGCACGTGCATGCCGCCACCTCGGCGCTCGTCGTGCAGCTTTGGTGCGCCCCGCACGCCACCGCCGGCGCGTACGCCCAGCAGCCGTCGGTACCCAGCGTGCACGTCTCGAGGCCGCCCGTGACGCATAACGTCTGGCCCGACGTGCAGCTATTGGTGCAAGTGAGCGCGCACTTCGCATTCGGCGGGGCCCCCACGCACGACTCCGGTGACGCGCATGCTTGCGTCGATGCAGCGAAGAAACAACCGTTCGCGTCCTTGTCGCATGTCGCGACGGTCCCGGTCCCGTCGCACGCGGTCCCGATCTCGATGCAAACGGTTGACGGGTTGCACGTGCACGTCGCCGCCAAAGCGCTTCCCGTGCAGCTCTGGTGGGCGCCGCACGCGACCGGCGTGCCGAGAGCCGAGCAACCGTTGATCCCCTGCGTACAGGTGGCCAGATCGCCCGAGACGCACGACGCCTGCCCTTTGGTGCAGCTACTGCTGCACGTCAGCGAGCACGCGGCGCCGAGGCCACCATCGCCTGCTGCGCAGGTCTCCGGAGACGTGCAGGTCACGGTCGACGCGACGTCGAGGCAACCGTTTGCGTCCTTCGCGCATGTCGCAACCGTCTGGGCGTCCTGGCACACCGCTCCCGTCGTGGTGCAGATCGTCGAAGTGCAACCGCATGCGGCAATGTCGCCAGTGACCGCGCACGTCTGGTGACTGCCGCACGTGACCGTCGCGACCCACTGCGTGCAGCCGCCTTGGGTCTGACAGGTCTGCACGCCCGCGTCGATACATTCGGTCAAACCCGCGGTGCACGCATCCGTGCACCCGGTACCGGTGCCCGTGGCGGTACCGGTGACGCTCGGCCCCGCGTCCGCGCCCGTGCCGGTGGACGTGCCGGTGCCCGTACTCGTGGATGTGCTCGTCCCCCCCGCTCCCGAGCTGCTTGACGCCGAACTGCTGGTTGCTGAGCTGCCCGAACTCGGCGGCATGCTGGCCACCACGCTGCCCAACCCGCCGTCGGGCCCCGCGTCGAGACTCTGCCCTTGCGTATACGTCGGCAGCGCCGATGGCGGGATGATATTCGACCCGCACACGCCCGTGCTCGGCTGGCAGCTCTCTCCGCTCGCGCATAGGGACATCGGCTCGCCCCCGTCGCCGGCCTCGACCACTTGCCCCTCGCACTGCTGCGCCAGGACGAGGTACAGCACTGCAAGGCGGTCGGTCGGGACCTGCACTTGCGCGACTCGCTGCACCACCGGGGTCCCACCCTGGCCGTGCTGATATGCCGTCACGGCGATGAGCACCTCGTCGGGGCTTTGCCCCGCAAACAGCGTGAAGGTCGCCGGCAGCGTTACCTCCGTCGAGGGCAGCGTGTAGTCGTTGTCCCAGATCTTGTTCCAGCCTCCCCCGTCCGCCTGGTCGCTCACCTCGAGCTTGATGTCGTCGAAGTCTTGCGGGGCGTTCAGCCCCTCGGTCGAGACGACGAGCTCGAGGCCGTCCACGGGCTTCGCGGGGGGTTTCGAGCATCCGCCCGTCGCCGACCCCACGGTCACTATGCACGCGGCCAATGGTAGGGCACGCGCCCACCCGATCCCACGCGACCTGGCGGATCGGCGGCTTCGGTCGTTCGACCGGGTCGACCCGATCATCGCCGCCCCCACACCGAGAGCGGAAGTTGAGCCGACCCCAGGTTGTCCGGCGGATCCGACGCCTGCGCGGGCTGCTGCCGGAACAAAAAGTACCCGCCGACGGCCGCTCCGGCAGCCGCCACCACCACCCCGCCCACGATCCACGGCCAGACCGCGGCCCCGTGGTTGTCGCTCTCGAGCGTCACGTTCACGCTGCGCGTCTCGCCGTCTTTCAGGTCGACCTCCGCCTTGTATGCGACCTTGCCCGGCGCCGTCACGATCACGGTGTGCACGCCCGGCGCAACTCGGCCGTCGAAGCGCCCCTGGGCCACGGTCCTGTCGTCGATCGCCACCGTCGCGTCCTCTTCGCCCACGACCAAGAGGTGAGCCCCGTGCGCCTCCGCCATCAGCGTGATGGCCATGGCGGTCTCGCTGCCCCCCGAGACCTCCACCGTCTGATCGTGCGTCGCGAACCCCGCCTTCTTCACGCGGAGCGCGTGCTCGCCGAGATCGAGCCGCAGCGGAGCGTCGAGCGGCGTCGTGCCCACAGACTTGCCGTCGACCGAGACCGACGCCCCCGCCTCGGTCACCGCAAGCCGCACCGTTCCGACCAGGTTCCGAAGCGCCGCCAGCGCCGCGTCGACCGTCGCTCGGTCGTCCGCCGTGATCCGCGCGCCCAGCGCGCGCTCGTACTGCTCGAGCAAGTCTTGCGTTCGGGCGTAGTGGCGAGCGTTTTTCTCGCAGATGGCGAGATTGAAGATCAGCCGCGGATCCCTCGACAGATCGTACGCCTGGGCGTACTTGGTGGCCGCACCCGCGAAGTCGCCGTTGTTGAAGAGGATCCGGGCCGAAACGTACGCATCCTTCGCCGCCCCTTGAAGCACGCTGTCAAGGGGCCGATCGTGCGCGGAGGGGCCCGCCGGCGCGGTCTGCGCCGAGGTGAGCGGCGAGGCGAGAGCGAGCGCCAGGGCGAGACACAAGCCGTCGAGGGGGCGCTTCATCGTCAGGCTCACTTGGGTCGGAGGGCGGAAAGCGGGTCGGCGATCGACGGATTCGAAGGGGCCTGGTTCGCACGGATGGGGGTAGGCGGGGCCGGCGGCGGCGCAGGCGCAGCCGACGCAGGGGCCACAGAGGCCGCGGGCTCGCGCGAGGAGGCTGGCGCGGTCGTCGGTGCGGTCCCATGGGGCGCACCGGCACTCTTGGGAGGCCCCGTCGATCGAGTGGCGCCGCTCGGGGACGGATGGATCGCGGCCGAGACCGCGCTTTCGGCGGGCGCTTCTGCGAGACGCTCCGGCTCTGGCAGAGGGACGAGCCCTTCGTGGGCCGTTGTCTCGGACACGGGAGCCACGGTCGCCACGGCCGGAGTCGAGGAAGCTCGGGCGGCCGCCGGCGCCTCCGAGCCTTGCCCCGGTCGCGAGATGCGCCAACCCGCCCCCAGAGCGATGACCAGGGCACTCGCCCCTGCGATCGCCGCCACGGCGCGGCCCCGCCCCCGCACCGAGGGCTGCGCGGTGTGGCCCAGTCCCGCCTCCGTCGTCGGGACCGCCTGCGTCTCCGCGGCGAGAGCCGACGGCGGCTCCGAAACCGCCTTGGGCGAAAGCCCTGCCGATTGGACGATCGCCGCGATCTTCTCCACCGCCCCTTTCGACGACCGCGGAGCGTACGGCAGCAAGGCGAGCGCGAGCTCGCCGACGTTGCGGTAGCGCCGATCGCGATCTTTCGCCGTGCACCGGCGAAACGCGGTTTCGAGCCCGTCGGCGACGTGGGGCTGGAAGGTGCGCAGGGGCTCGGGCGTCTCGGTGGCGATCTTGACGATGAGCTCGGCCACCGTGTCGCCCTTGAACGGAACCCGGCCGGTCAAAAGCTCGTAGAGCACGATGCCGAGAGCCCAGATGTCGGCGCGGGTGTCCGCGTCCTTGGCGGACTGCATTTGCTCGGGCGACATGTACAGCGGCGAGCCCATGATGGCGCTCGTCCGGGTGGCGATGCTCGGTCCGGCCGCATTGAAGCTCGCCATCTTGGAGATGCCGAAGTCGAGCACCTTGATGACCAGTCGCCCGTCCGCACCTCGCACGCAAAAGAGATTCGACGGCTTGATGTCGCGGTGCACGATGCCCAAGCCGTGGGCCTCGGCGATGGCCACGCACGCCTGAATGAGGAAATCGGCGGCCTGATCGAACGGCAGTGGCCCCCGCTGCTTGATCCAGGTCCCCAGGTCTTGGCCGTCGAGATATTCCATGACCATGTACGGAGCGCCCGTTTCGAGCGTGCCGACATCCAAGACGCGCGCCACGTGCTCGCTCTTGATCTTCACCGCGGCTCGGGCTTCCCGCGCGAAGCGGCCCACAGACTCGGCGTGGTCCAACATCGCGGGCAAGAGGAACTTGATAGCCACCCGCTCGTCGAGATGGAGGTGGTGCGCGGCCACGACGACCCCCATGCCGCCCACGCCGAGCACGCGTTCGACGCGGTACTTGCCCGCGAGGATGTCCCCCTCACGAACACCGGCTAGATGCTGGGAACCGCCCTCTGCCACGCACTCGCCCCCTTCCGAACGTTGAGGCCACGGCTCGGGCGTCGACCCCAGACCGCTTTGCCGGCATGTCATCCCTCCCATCTACGCCTGTCAATAGTCGAACAGAGCCAAAGGGCCGCGTGGCGCCATGCGTTTCAAACGGGTCATGTCCCGAAGTCAGTGAAGAAATGACTATAGATTTCAGCGCCGCGGTGGCGGGGGGCGTTGAAACGGCAGAGTATGGATCTCTGCCCTTAAGTCATGGCAAGCGTAGGAATTGTGCCACATATTGAGCCAATCGAAAAGCGTATCGTCAACGATAAGGAGAGTCATGATGTCTTCTTCGATTGAGGCGGAGCCGACGCCCGCGGCGGTTCCCTGCCTGCCGTCGGCTTAGGTGGACCGTGCTCCGCACGCAGGCGGGTAAGCCGGTTGGCAAGTAGAATTCGTAGAGGCGAGAGTCCAGCGACGAAGTTCGCGACGGCTTCGCGTTGACGCAGTCGGTCGATTTTCCCCCAATGGATGTTGACTACACCTATTGGGGTGCGTTTTACATTATAATCCGCACTCGGCGGGTACAATGGCATTGAGAGAAAGCCGCTAAATGGCGCCTTCTCGAAGTATTCTCTGAGTTTCCTGCGAACGTGAGCGGGATGGTCGCCTTCGCGCTCGCACCAATCGTCGATATCCTTTGAACCTTCGAATAATTCGAACCTTGTATCAACGCTGAATACGAATGGCGCCCCGGGAAGTACTTTCCAGCCGCTACCACCGGTACTTCGGGCCGATCCTGGATCTAAAGGCACGGGTAGCGCTATTTCTGCTACATTTGGATCTAGAACGGCATCCGACGTCGACGTTATTTCGTGAGGAAGAACTAGTAGTCCCCTGAGTCCGGCCAAAGCGACCCCTTCACTATCGAAGAGAACGTTTGACCACCATGGAATCGCTTCGTCACCTTCCACGAAAAGCATAGCGTTGGCACAGAATCCATCGCCGGCCCTGTCGAACATAGCAGCAAGACGCGATATCCCATGGAGTCTTAGTCCAAGAGATTTTAGCATGTCAGCTTTCGACACAGCCTGTCCGTCGAAGAGGAAGACTTGTTCGACGGTGCCCCCCAACCGATGGAGAAAGTCCTCTTCGGGCATTGTGCGAATAAGGTCAGGTAGACGCCGATGAGCCGCCTCCAAGCCCTGGAGGTGGGCTTCCGCAGAAGAGAGCTGAAGCGTTAGGCGTGCTTGCTCTTCGCGCCGTTCAACGGCAATCGCGAATTGCTGTGCCGCCGTGACAACAAATGTGAAGGCTACGACTCCGACGAACGCCCAAGCGTATGCCGGTGAAGTGGCGCCCAGAAGTGGAGCGCCCACAATTCCGGCCACCAGCAGGGCCGCCGCCACGAAGCCGGCAAACAGGTGGCCGGCGAAGACGCCCCGGAGGCGGCTCGAAAAGGACACGCGCGGTTATCTGCGAGCAAACTCGCGAGCGGCCGGCACCTGATCCGCAAGGTCATCCCGCTTCGTGAACGCGTACACCCGCGGGCCCTCTTGCGCGTAAACGATCTGGCGCCGTGGTGCGTTCTGGATCTGCTTGAGGGCCTCGAGTGCGCGCAGAAACGCTTGCTCCATGTCAGCAATTTCAGCCATGCCCCATGTACTCCGGTTGGCCAAGGGCGAGTCCACGCGCCCGTCCAACACTTTGGATGTTATACGCACGCCGCGCCGTGCTGCAAAATCGCTGTTTTTTCGCGGTCTGCCGGCTCTGAAGTGATAGCAACTCGTCCAAGTAACCGGAACGTTTGAACAGTTCCACACGGCGCGGACTACGCGATCAACCGGGCCAACGCCACAATTTGGCCAAACAAACTGTCAAAGAGACTAGAAGGAGACGTTCCGCAGTCCTGCCGCCGCTGAGGGACTTACCCGTGCCAATTTCGCCGGGCGCTACGATTGCCGCACTCTCAGCGATGCGCGGGAAGCGGTCCTTGACGCCGTGCCGGTACCGATCATACGTTCAGGTATGAGCGCCACCCGATGGGAAGGCATCCTGATCGCCCTCGTCTCTGCCCTTGAAGCCTTCAAGGCCGCCGCGCACGCCCTCGGCTACGCCTGCCGCTCGGGGATCAAGACCAACGCCAAGGGCGAGCTGGTCGTGGCGCTCATCTTTCATTTGGCCGGGGTGGCGGAGTGAGTAGGACGCCGGGGCCGGCGGTCGCGGGTTTACGCCGCAGCTATGCGTCTGGACAGTCCATCAAACACTCGCCATTCAGCAAGCGAAACTCTCGGCTCCCGCACATGCAAATCACCGTCTCTTGATGGGAAGCATCGGCGGCGTCTTCGGCTGTTAGGTAGCGCCCGCAGATCTGACACGTCGCGCCGACCAGGACAGCAACCGGGATGGACTCGTGCATGCTCAAGAGCATACTGAACCGACTGGCAGTGTCCACCTTTTATTATAACGTCCCGCGCCCATGACCTTGCGCTTCGCCCCGAAGTAGCATTCCCTCACCATGCCGACCGTTTGAACGTTCCCCCGCGTTTCCGGTCGACCGGCCGAAGCCCCGTTCGCGGGCCGACGTCCGTTCGTGGAGCCTAGCGGTGACTCCGATAATACGGGGCAACGTAGGTCCCGTCTTTCCGCGTGTAGCCGTTCACGCACTGGGTCCGCGGCAGGCCCGTCGTGTTCGAGACGTCGCCGTAGCCCGCGGCGGGCAGTCCGGGCAGTTCTGCCCCCGGACCCGTCTGCCGGGCAGCCGTTGCCGCCTGTTGAGAGGCCGGTAGGTACGTCGGCGCAGGGGCGACCGCGGGCGGCGCAGTCTGCACAGCGATAGCATCGAAGGCTCGTCTCGTTTCGATGGCCCGCCAACAGACTCGGGTGCGTTCGTCGGACGGCTCGCCGCCCGCGACGAAAGCTTTGAGGGCTGACGTCGTCTTCGGGCCGTCGATTCCGTCGATCGGACCCACGTCGTAGCCGAGCGCGCTCAGACACGCTTGCAATTCGTCGGTCTGCGGCGCACCTGCGATCCATGCACGCATCACGGCGCGCT
>JBEKOY010000182.1:0-8372 GCA_049521295.1 Polyangiaceae bacterium
CAAGAGCCGCCGGATGGCGAGATTCGCGGGCTTTTCGAAAAAGTGATTGGACAGCCACGCGACCCCGAACACGAGCGACACGAAAAGGAGGAGCGACGCCGCGAACGGCACGCGAGCCAAGAAAGGCCACGCCAGATAGAGGACGCTCGAGTGGAGAAGATAGCCACCGTAACTGAGGCGCCCCGGAGACGCCAAAACCCGAAAGACTGGGTGCGCAAAGAGCGGAGCATTCAGCGCCCCCATCAAAAATAGAAACAATCCGAGCGCCACGCCGGTCGATCCCAGGTTCTTGTCGCGATAGGGACTGGTCAATAGGTTCGCCGCCGCCAGCAGCAACCCGCCACTCACGCAAAGAAGAGCGCGCCCGCCTTGGCTCTTCGACAAGCGAAGCCCATAGCGGGATGACGCGACAAAGAGCAGCGCGCCCAACGCAATCGCATCGAAATTGCCGAACGAGCCGTTGACCGCGGGCGACGGATCGCGCCAGAGCATGCGGTAGAGCGGGCCCAAGACGACGAAGAACAAAAGAAAGCGGACCAAGCGCTTCTCGGACCCGATCCACGCGAGAGCCAGCGGGTAGAAGAGATAAAATTGCTCTTCGACCGACAGCGACCAGAGCACCTCCCAGTGCAGCCCCGAGACGGGCGCGATGATCTTGTACCAATTGAACGTGAACGTACCGAGCGAGAGCCAGAAGCCCGGCGTGAGCTTCGTTTCGGCGCCCTTCAGGCAATAGAGCGTTCGCGGCTCCGAAGGGTGCGCCAAGGCAATGAGCGTCAGACCGAGAGCGACGCAGAGAACAAACAACGGGAAGATTCGACCCGCTCGGCGCGCGTAAAAGGACCTGAAGTGGGGATTGAAGAGGCCCTCGGGTTGGGTCGCGATGAGTCGGGTGATCAAGAAGCCCGAGATGACGAAAAACATCGTGACGCCATAACGCCCGCTCTCGAACAGGTGCCGGAAGATTCGGGTGCCGAGGTCCGGCGGTCCGGCCGAAGGGATTTGCGGATGCAAGCCGGAATTGAAGAAATGAGCGACGAGAACCTGCAGGATGGACACGCCCCGAATGACGTCGATCACCTGGATGTTCTCGTTCGGGCTCGCGCTGGTCTTCATCGTCACCCTGGGCTCGGGGCGAAGGTCTGCCACGCACGCACACCGTCCATTCGCCGAGACTACGCGGACTGCGAGGTACGAGGGAACCCCGCCGCCGGCGGCTCATGCACTTTCGAGCGCCGACCCATCACCCGCCGATGCCAAGCGACGCATTCTTGGCCGGCGAAAGCGCCGGGAACGGCACGTCAAACCAAGATTTTCACGGTGCGCCAACGGCGCCCAACGTGGCGCGACCGAGCCGCTGGCCTGCGATGTGCAGCACCGCACGGGTTCTGCGCCGACCGGGCGAGGTGGGGCTCGCCGTCGTCGAAATTCAAATGCGGGCACGAGCCTGAGGGGAGCCATGGCAATGCGACAATCGATCGGTTCGGCGGTGCTCGGGTGTGTTGCGATGGCGGCGCTCGGCGGATGCGCAACGCCTGCCGAGCAAGAGGCCGAAAAGGGGCTGCAGGCGTTCGAGAGCTGTGACCTTCGAAGCGCCAGCCAGGATTTTGCGAGTGCCCACAATCTCGATCCTGCCCGCGGCGACTTCGCGCTCGCCTACGCCTTGAGCACGATCGCCCTACTCCCCGAGGACCCCAACGTAACGGCGGTGGTCCTCAAGATGGGGTTCACCGCGCCGATTGACTCATCGATTCTCCGGGGCCAAGGCGGCGTGCTCGACCAGCTCGCGGCTCGCGATGCCACTTGCCAGTCGATCTTGAATTACATCCGAACTCATCTTCCGTACGCACCGGCGCAGACCAATGGGCCCTCGGCGGCATCGGTCATCGCGGACCCCACGCTGAGCGGAACGGACTTCGCCGCGGCCGCGGCAGCGCTCGCGCCTCGCCTGGAAAGCCTGGTCGCAGCCCTCGAGCAGGGAGCCGGTGCCACGACCGGGTTCGATATCCAAGGCGGATGCGGAGTCGGATCGGTCCACGTCGAAGCCCCCGAGCTCTACGACGCTCGGGCGGTCGCGGAGGGGGGGGTCCGCCCGACGAATACGTTCTTTGAGCGATGCCGTGAACGGAAGCAAGCGGACCACGACGAAAGGGAGCAATCGCTCCACGCCGAAAGCCACACGCGAAGGCGGAGGTGCCGTTTCGAGCTGACGTGATAGGTTCAGTGGCATGAACGGGCGCAACGGCAACGGGCAGGGGGAGACGGCGAAGAAGCGTCGCACCGTGCTCGCCAAGCCGACGAAGGCTCAGTTAGCGGCGCGCGAGCGTTTCGTTCTCGAGAGCGGCGTCAAAGTTACGCCGGAGGACGTTGCCGCGATCGTCGCTGAGCTCGAAGCGCTTCGGTGAGCCTGCCCGGGATAACGGCTGACTCGGGCTTCCTGATCGGCCTCGAGCGCTCGAAGGCTCGCGCGATTCTCTTGCTCAAGGCGTCCAAGGATAAACGCCAACGCATCGTGGTCCCCGTCGCGGCCCTCGCAGAATGGTGGCGTGGGAGTCAGCAGCACGCACAGATCCTAAAGTTGGGCTTCAACGTGGAGGCGATGAACGAAAGACTCGCCAAGACGGCCGGCGAGGCGATCGCCTCGGTGGATCAGGCCTCCGTGGTGACGCGATCGTCATGGCGTCGGCCGCCTCGCGCGGTGACGTGGTCTACACGTCCGATTTTGATGACCTGTCCAGGCTTCGAGGTCACTTCCGTTCGGTCCGCATCGTCTCGGTATGATCCTCGGGGACGTGCTGCGGCCGGGCGGATTGAAACTTGCGCAAGTCAACGCGCAATGCGCAGCGCAACATCTGACGCGCGAACTTCGCCGGCTCAATGCTCTGGAAGCTTGTCGGCGATCGCGTCGGGCGCAGTCTCACTCAGCGCCGAGGATCGATGTGACCCAAACGCGCTCTGCCTGAAGCAGCTCGATGGCGCGCCCGAGTCCCACCTCAGCGGCGACGGCCTTGAGCAGATTCTCGGCCGATTCGCTCCAAGGGGCCGACGGTCCGTTGCCGGCCGTGGCCGCGGGCTTTGAGGGGGTCGTCCTCGGAAGGGGCTCCGGCGCCTCCGTGCGATCGGCCTCGTCCGGAGTCGGTTCGGCGGGACGCAGGTCGAGGGGATCGGTCGGCGCGTCCTCATCGTCGACCGCGGAGTCGGCCTCGCCCAAAAAGGGGTCGGCCCCTGCCCCGTCACCGGCCCCCGCGGGGGCGCCCCCGTTCGTTCCGCTTGCGTCATCGACCTCGCGGGGCGCAGGCCTCGGCGGCGCTTCGGCCAGCGCGCCCGGATCGACGATGCGCTCGACACGCGTGAGAAAAGAGGCCGCCGCGTCGAAGGCAATCTCGTCGCTCGACCCATCGAAGAGGCCCGAGAAGAGCGCCTGCTTGGCGCCCACCAGCCCGGCGATGCGCGCTTCGATCGACCCCTCCGACACGAGATTGTAGACGTCGATGGGCCGCCTCTGTCCGTGTCGATGAATGCGGGCGATGCGCTGTTCGAGCACGGCCGGATTCCACGGCAGTTCCAGATTGATGCACGCGCTGCCCGCCTTCTGCAGATTGAGGCCCACGCCGCCCGCATCGCTCAGAAACATCACCCGCACTCGCGGATCGTCGTGAAAATCGACCACGCTGCGCGTGCGCTGCGACAGCTTCTCGGCGCCCGTGAAGAACACCGCGCGCAGCCCCTCGTCGCCCAGCACGTCGCGCACGCTCCACTCCGCCAACCGCAGCATGCGGCGCCATTGGCTGAAGACGACGATTTTGCGGCCCTGGCTGACGGCCAGGTCCGCGATGAGGCGCCGCAGCTCGACGAGCTTGGGCGAAAAGAGCCCCTCGAGCCGCGACGCGTCGGGACGCACCGTGCTGAGGTCCGGCCAGATCGCCTCGAAGCGCAACTGGCCCAGGCCGTTGGCGATGATGCGCTGCTGTGTGAGAAGCTGCATGAGCTTGAGAAACTCCGCCTGCAGCAGCGGGCGATGCTTGCCTATTTGCACGAGCCGCTTAATGGGTTGTGCGAGCTCGTCGTGCTCGATCGCCTGCTCGGCGGTGAGCTCCACGGGCACGCGCGTATCGGTGCGTGGCGGCAGCTGGCCGAGGACGTCTTTTCTCAAACGGCGGACCAGGCACGGGCCCAGCCGCGAGCGAAGGGTGTCGAGGTTACGCGCACCCGCCTTGCCCGTGCGGCTGCCGTCGCCCTCCCACTTCGTGTACCAGGGCACGAGACGCCACTTGGGCGAGAGCGCGACGTCGTCGACCCAATCGAGGATCGACGCGAGCTCCTCGAGACGGTTCTCCATCGGCGTACCCGTCAGAACAAGACGGTATTCGGGACGCAGCGCCTTCACGTAGACGGCCGACTTGGTCGCGTAGTTCTTGATGCGCTGAGCCTCGTCGAGCACCACCATCTCGGGTTCGACCTCGTAGACGTGCGCGCCGTCGCGCAGCAGCTGCTCGTAGTTGACAATGAGAAACCCGTCCCGAAGCGCACGATATTGGCGGACGCGATCGGCGGCCGTCCCCTCGACGATCGCGGCGGGAACGTGGGTCGTCTCCTGCCACTCGCGCAGCCACTGCCCTTTGAGGCTCGACGGCACGATGACCAGACCTCGGCGCACACGCTTCGACTCGAAGAGGGCGTGGCACGCCGCGATGGCTTGGATGGTCTTGCCCAACCCCATGTCATCGGCCAGCAGCAGCCGCCCCGCCGCCAGGAAGCGTTCTACGCCTTGCTGCTGGTACGGATACAAGCGCCGCTCGAGCGTGCCCAGGGTGGAAAGCGCCCTGGGGGCCAACCGGACATTGCGCGCTTGTCTCTCGGCGCGGTCGAGCTCTTCGACGACGATGGCCCGGGCGGCCGGCGTCGCGTCGAGGGGCCCGGGCGAGTCCTGTCCGACCAGCGCCCGAAGCGAAGAAAGCAGCGGGCGACGACGTTCCGGATCGAGACGCACCTCAGAATTCAAGGCTCCGCCCGAAAATGCCCGCAAGGCCCGGGTCATGTGCCCGTCCGCGACGGTCTTCGCACCGACCGGGAGAGGGCCGGGCGTCGGCATGTCGAGGCGAAGGCCGACCAAGCGATCGATCTCGCCGGCGAGAGGCAGGTCGGGCTCCCAGCGGATCCTCGGCCCGCGATCGATGATCTCGGCGCTCTGGCGCACGCCGCGCGCAAGGCGACGGCGACTGCGAAACACGTGGTCCAGCACGACGAGACCGTGCTTGCACAGGCCGAGCGAGCTGCGAAGGAAATCCGGACAATCGCAGCTCGTCACGAGAGGGCTGAGGCTCTCGAGCAGGGTCGCGTAGGGGCGCTTCTCACGAGCGCGACCTTTGCGCCGCCCCGTCGCGTACATCCCGAGCACGCTCCCGCCGTCGGGCCGGCGCGCGACCACCAGTCCGTCCCGCTCGGCGAACGCCCAGCGCCGCACGAGAGCTTCGAGGGCCGCCTCGCGGACCGCGAAATCCGACCCGGCGGTGCGAGTCAAGAGGTGTTCGACCAGCGCGTCGGGGCCGATCGATCCGAAGCGGCGACGCGCCGAATCGACGAGCGTCCGACGCGTCTCTTCGAGACTCACTACCGGGGCGGCGGCATCGGCCGCCCAAAGCACGATCGCCGACATGAGGCCGACAGGTAACCGATCGGAACGGCGACGGGAAGACCCATCCGGAGAACGGGAACAAGAGGCCCGGACCATCGACTCGGCAGGCCAGTGGTCCAGTCCTCCAACGAGCGCAGCACGACGCGCTTTACGCCGAAACCACCTACGACCGCGTAACCTACCGACCGCGCGGTCAGGTCAGCGGTCGCGCACCGGAGCGCCGCGAGCGGGTCAGCCGTCATCCTGGCGCTCGAGCCACCGCGCGAATCTCCGGTCGAGCTCCTCTTGGGACGCCCCGGGCGATCGGGCGCGCAGCGCCGAGCGCTTGAGCGCGAACCCGGCGCGAATCACTTGGATGAGCTGTACGGCTCGCTCCTCCGGCGAGGTTCGACGGGCGCGCTCCAGGTCGTCGCGGTCGAGCCGGTCCACGCGCAAAGGATAGCCTGTTCACCGCATGCCAAACGTCGAGAACGATGATCTCGAGATCCCGGAGCTGAGTCCGAACTGGTTCGGGCTCGCGGTTCAACTCATCGGCGTACCCGTGGCCGGTGGCATCCCTGCTAGACTGAACGCCGTGTCGGACTCCGCTCGTCGCGCCGAAGAACGCCGCCGAACGTGGACCGGAGGTGTGGCTCGCAGTCATGCGGAGATGGACTTGCTTTCGAGCGAATTCTGGCTCGCTATGACCGGAGAGGAGCGCATCGAATGCGTCTTCGACATGTACGACGAGCAGACGCGCCTTCAGGAACCCGACGATGAAGCTGCCGAGCGACTTCAAGGACCTGCTGCAGGAGTTCGCTCGAGAAGGGGTTGAGCATGCCGTGATCGGCGGCTATGCGTTCGCCTACCACGCCGAGCCGCGCGCGACGAAGGACCTCGACGTGTTGCTCGGCGGGAGCCGGGAGAACCTGGATCGCGCCGCGCGCGCTCTCGCCCGCTACGGAGCTCCTCAGAACGTCGTCGAGGCGACGCGCAACCTGGCGGACAACGAGATCGCCTATCTCGGTCGGCCTCCGCTTCGAATCGATCTCCTACGAACCATCGACGGCGTCGCGGCGGCCGATGTGCTCCGAAACGCGATTGCGGCAACCTGGGACGGGCTACCCATTCGAGTCATCTCACTGGACGACCTCATCGCCAATAAGCGCTCGGCCGGGCGACCCCTGGATCGCGCGGACGTCGTCAAGCTCGAACGCGTGAGAGAGCTGCAGCGCTCGCGCGGGGCCCCATGAAGCGAGCGGCCGCCGAGCGAAGCGGGCTCCAAGCAGCCCCAAGCCCCTCGGCCCCACCCACGCTCGGGGCAATGCCCTATCCCACTGGCTCTCCTCTCGTCATCCGGCCCGAAGCGAGGTAGGCGCGGAGTGGGCCGCTTTCGGCCTTCTCGTTCATGCGCGAATGCGGACGACTTTCGCGGCGGCGAGCACGGTCACGACGGCGAACATGGCTGTTGCGAAGTCGCTTTCGTGTTTCTTCGGGGCGACCGTTTTGTACTCAAAGGTCGATGAATGACTCGGGGACCATGATGAATCATCCCACTGCCCCCACCTTCTGCGCACTCGACCTTCGCCTCGGGCAGGCGCGTGCTAAGCTCAATCCCATGCCGCTGGTTCTTCCTCCCACCAGCGACGACCTGGCCGACTCGTCGTCGCGGCCTTACTTCCTTTGGTGGACGGACGCCTGCCACTCGCCTTGAAGAAGGACGCGGGCATCGACCCGGCCGTTATGGCGTGGCTATTGCGCGACTTCCCGACTTCGCCGCTTCCCCGCATGCTCGTCCCGCTGAGCGAGAATGAGGTCTTACGCTTTCGTGACGAGTTGGCCGAGCGATTCCGAAACGCCTCCCTGCCGAGCGAGCCGAACGACCTTCTCCCTTGATGCTGCAAACCTCCGCTGTCGCGGCGCCGATTCTCCTCGGTCACAGTGGCACCGCGTCGCGCGCAATCTCGCGCGCAATGAGTCGTTCACGGTCCCGAAGTTCGGTCATCCTCGCGGTGCTCACCGCGAATGGAGAGACCAGCACGTCGTGGTGCGTGAGCGCGTCGCCCGCCAGGTGCGCCACCGAGCGCCCCTCCGCGTGGGTCATGTCGTCGATGACGACCAGGACATCGACGTCCGACTCCTCGCTTCCCTCCCCCCGCGCTCGCGAACCAAAAAGCGCAAGTTCGCGCAGCCGCGGGCCAAACTGGACGCGAACTGCCGCGCAAAATTCTTGCAAGGCCGAATGCTCGTGTTCGAAGAGCGTCGGCATGGCTGGTTCCATCGGCTGCATTGTAGCGTCACCGACAAAAGTGGGTGAGCGGGGCCTGTGCGGGCCGCAACTCACGCTGACCGGTCGTGTCGGGCGCAGAGGCGAACCGCGCTAGACGGGCGCGCGAGTGCGCGGCAGACGCGCTAGCGTGTGCGGACCATGGTCGCGGCTGTCCGTCCGAAGAGCTTCGAGGAGCTTTATCGAGCAGTCCGAGATCTGCCCCAGGGCCAGCGCGGAGAGATCCTCACACCCGGCGAGATCCACCTGACCATGGGCCGGCCGGGCAGAAAGCACCGGCGTGCGGCGCAGGCGCTTTATGTCGGGCTCGCCGGTTTGGACGCGAACGTGGGCGGGACCGGTTGGTGGATCGAGCTCGAGCCCGAGGTCCGCTTTGGCGAACGGCTGTTCGACCCGGACCTGGCCGGATGGCGGGTCGACCGCGTTGCCGAGCTGCCGGAGGAGAACCCCATCGTCATGGTGCCCGATTGG
>JBEKOY010000183.1:0-8332 GCA_049521295.1 Polyangiaceae bacterium
CGATGAACACAAAACTCAGCGCGTAGCTCAGGAGCGTAGGCACCAACGAGGCCAGGGCGCCTAAGTCCGCGCCGCGCGGGACTTTTATCTCGAGCACGGTGATGGTCACAATGATGGCGATCACCCCGTCGCTAAACGCCTCGAGCCGCGCTTTTTGCATCGTCGATCTCTGAGCCGTATTGGAGTCCGTTGAATCCTAAGAGTGCCCGAAGTGACCGCAACAAGCAAAATGATGGGCTCGCTCTTGCGGGATCACGTCGAGCGGCCCACGCTTGCGACCTCGCTTCCGGCAGCCATGACGCCGCGTCCGCGGATGCACACGCCGCCCCCCGCGTCCACCGACTCTCCAGCCTCCCCGCCCCCCCCGATAAATCGCATAAGCCCGCGGAGCTCGCGACTCTCAACTTGAAGCTTTTCGATGACTGGCTCGACCGCCACCACGCCCACGTCGATCCGCGCAGTCCGCTGCGCGCGGCGATCACCTATGCCGACAATCCACGTGAAGAACTCCGCCGCTTTCTCGAAGACGGTGGACCTCGCATGGACAATAACGTGTGTGAGGGGGAGCTGCGCAATCACGATGCCTCTACGACCATCATACGGACTGCACGTGCCGGCACGCTCACTTCGAGCGCGCCGGCGGTTCGTGCAACACGGCGACCGTCGAGAGCATCAACCAGTGCAGCGACGCCCGTAAGAGAAAATCGGGCGGTGGCGTCTCCGGTCGTGGGATTCATGACGAAGACGATGCGGACGGCGCCGGAGTCGTCCTCGTGGACAGCAACGTAGGCGTCGACCGGATCGACCGGCCAGGTGGGCAAACGCAGTTCGTCGATTCGCTTCGCCACGAGCGCGTCTGCGCCCGCCAGGTCCTCGAGCGGCTCGATCTCGATACCGCTAACGTCGACCGGACGTCGCAGAGGCCGCATCGCGCCGTCGAGCTCGGGGAGACGCGGCCCTAAGGTGACGAGAACCCCCGACTCTCTTGCCGCGTGCAGACTGTCTACGAGATGCGGCTTGAGCCCGCCTGCGCTTGCGCACACGATCCATTGAGCCCCCGCGGTCGAGTGCTCGACCGTCTCGCCTCCCACGTATGCGAACGGAACCCCGCGCGCGTGCAACGCGCGCTCAAACGCCCTTAGATATGCTTCGGCCGCCATCACGGGAGGTGCGTCCAGACCAAAGTCGCGCTCAAGCACGGTCTCACGCCAGCCTGCGCCGGCGACGTGAAACAGCGCGGGGGTGAGCGGGCCAAACGCGTGGGTAACGCGAGCCAGCCGCCGCAGCGCGCGTGGCACTACGAGCCGGACCGGCGAGCGGCGCCGCAGCGTGTGAAATGCGCCCCGGTCCAGCGCCGTCAGCAGGCGTGTGTAGCGCTCGGCCAGAGGACGCGGACGCCCGTGTACGTCGATGGGCGCGCCCACCCAACGGTCACGCTCGACAGCCATATACAGGTTGAAGCCACGCAACCCATAAGCCAGTGCGCACATTAGTGCATACATCGAGTCGTGCTCATCGAGCGGCGGAAAGAAAGGCGGGAAACCCGCTCCGACCTCGGCCCCAAACGCGGGGCGCAGTCGGCCTTCGCACCGGCAGGCGAGCTCGGTCGTCCGACGCAAGATCGCCCAGTGATCGTTAGGGCTGGCGCGATGGTAATAGTCGAGGCCGACGAGGTCGATTGCGGTTAGCCGCGCAGGGTTCAGTGGAGTCGCACTCTCGCCAAGCGGCAGGTTGTGCGTGAGCGGCAACCCGTCAAACCCGGCGTCTGCCAACGACGCAGCCATTCGATCCATCGCCGTCGATAGGAGATGCTCGTGAAATTCGGCCCAATCGACATGCCTCGAGAGTCCACGTGTCTCCCGAGCGTCGAACCGTTTGGGTGGCTCAACCGTCGCGAAGCTGAGCGTTTCGTCACTCCAAGAGTAACGGAGCGCGCGCACGCTGCGCCGGTACTTGATCCGAAGGAATTCGCGAAACGAGTGCACTGCGTCGGGGTGATAGTCCTGGTCATACTGACCGTCCCGAAAGTAGAGCGCCCCTTCGTTGTCAACTTGCACGAGGACGATCGGCCCATCCGGCCAGCGCAGACGCGACAAGCGGTGACCAACTGCCCGATACCAGCGCGAAGTCTCCTCGAGGAACGCGTCGCTCGCGTAACTCGGAACGGGAAACGCCACCGGGACCATCGGCAGCATCACCGGATGCCCACCCGGCGTTCGCGCCTGACACTCCGGATCCCAAACGATGCGCTCGGGCAACCCGAAAAACGTAAGTTCGGCGTTAATGTGCGGTCCCGGCCGAAGCAGACATCGTAGGCCGACTTCGTGTGCGATCTCTAGGAATTGGACGACGTCGAGCCTTGGGTCATGCTGCCCGAAGTCGTACTCGCCCGGCGCAGTCTCGTGAATGCCCCAAGGTACGTAGGTATCAACAAGCCGAAGACCAATCCGGCGCATCGCTTCCAGACCCGTCCGCCATTCGGAAGGCCGGTTGCGCCAGTAGTGCATCGCGCCCGCCCAGAGCGGCAACACTTTGCCGTCTCCCAGGTCGAGCCCGTGGGCCGTCAGGCCGACGCGGGGAGGCGGACCCGGCGGGCGGGATGTGACGACCTGTCGGACCGGCACGCGCACTCACCCTGGCAGTACACGCCCGAGCAAATCGGAGAGCGCCCGCATGTCTTCGTCCTCAGCGAGCCGCGCCAGACTCGACCGCACCCTTGCGATCGTCGGCTCGACAAACCTCAAGAACGACGCATTACCTTTGGCCCGCTCGATGTAGACAAACCGGCCCGCATCCTTAAGCTTGCGCTGCACAGTCGCGAAATCAAACTCGCGGCCGAGAGTCGCGCGTTCCCCGGCGTCAAGCGGCGCAACGCGCGCGTAGTCGTCGAGACGCGCTTCGACGAACGCCCTATCGAAACTCTGATAGCTGTCGTTCAATAAAGCGACCAGGTCGTAGATGCGCGGCCCGAGGAGCGCGTCCTGGAAATCGATCCAGCAAAGCGCGCCGGTCGGACGCACCATCAGATTCCGTGACTGGTAATCGCGGTGCACGAATACGCGCGGCCAGGAGGCGATGCGTCTTGCCAGGCGGACAGCGATCCTGTCGAAGTCCGCGCGGTCCGCACCCGACAGGGCTATCCCGCGCGCCTCGACGCCCCACTCGCGAAAGTGGTGTATCTCCCAGAGTAGCAAGTCTTCATCGAATGCGCGTGAAGCCACGACACTGCCCGGCGGCATCCGTCGGAGCGAGGCTTGAGCCCGAGCGAGGTCGTTCACCGCACGCACATAAAGCTCCTCTTTGCGATCCTCGTGTGCCGCAAGGAATGCGGCCAATGTGACATCGCCTAAGTCCTCAAGGAGGACCCAGCCATGCTCGGTCGCCTGGCCGTACAGCAGAGGAACATCTATTCCGTGGGCCGCGAGCAGATCGCGCACTTCGAGGAAGGGCCAGCGCGTCGACGCGGTGTTGGCTTTGGCAAATTCCTCCGGCCGCGCGCCATCCGGCACGAACATCGCCACGGCCGTATGCTCGCCGACCCGCAAGCGAAAATATCTTCGTGCCGAGGCGCCCCCCGGCATCGGCTGCCACCCGAACCGACCATCGCTCTCAGGAAAGGCACACGCAACCAGCGGCCCGAGCGGCGTGAAATCGAGCGTATGAAGAGGCTGCGGCTGCGGGAGGGCGACGTTCATGCGTTAGGGCTCGCGGCGGGCGGCTCCGAGAGGTACCACTGGGTCTTGGTGGCGGCCAAGCGCGTACCCGACAATGCACCGACGAAGTCGAGTTCGGGCACGGACGGAGCGCTCGTCGCGGGAAATTGGACCGTACTCGTGGACCATGCTGCCCGCATCCTCGGTGCAACGGTGGCGCCGACGGCACGCGCGGCAGTCGAGACGTGGCTCGGTCGGCTGCGGGACTGGAATGCGCGCATCGACCTCACAGCCGCGCGCACGCCGGAAGAGCTGATCGATCTCATGCTTGCGGACGCACTCGTGCTTGCCGGGATGCTGCCGCGGGGTGTGCGCGTCATCGACGTCGGCACCGGGGCGGGCGCCCCCGGACTCGCCCTAGCCTTGCTGCGCGACGACTTGCAGGTAACGCTTGTCGAGCCGCTGGCAAAGCGCACGAGCTTCCTTCGGACGGTGATCGGCGCCGTGGGGCGGGGGGACATCAGCGTCGAGCGGGCGCGCGGCGAGTCGCTATCCTCTCGCCGTGAGTGGGACGTCGCCATCTCTCGCGCGACGCTGCCGCCGGAGGCATGGCTCGACCTCGGCACAAACCTGGTCGCAGCGGGGGGCGACGTTTGGGTGCTGCTCGCTAAGGATGCGCCGCCGAGCCATCATGCAGCGAGACTGGAGCACGAGAAACCGTACACGTGGCCCTTGACTTGTGTCGAGCGACGGATGGCCCGGTATCGCGTCGACGCGTAGGCGCCGGTTTCTTGGCCCGCGCGCGGAGCTCGTGAGAGCCGTCGTGCGATGACCGGCGGGCACGAATCGGACCTGGCTTCGTTGCGAAGGCTCGCTGAGGAAATGGCCAAAGAACGCGGTGAGCGGGCGACTACGGGTCATTTGCTTGCGGCGATCGCGTCAAATGGGGGAAGCGCGGCCGAACTATTGAAGGAGCGACGCCTAGACTCGGAGGTGCTGCTCAAGGCGGCACGCGTCCTCGTCGACGATCACGCCGACGCTATGTCGCGCACGCTTCAACGCGCGCGAGAGCTCGCAGCCCGATCGCCACTGCGCGAGGCCGGCGCGATTCACGTGCTATTCGCGCTTTGTCAAGAGCGAGCGACGGCCGCGTTTCGCGCGATCTCGCAGTGCGGCTCGGACGTTGTCAAGCTACGAACGGCGACCATGCAGCTTGCAATGGGGATTGTCGGCCCGCGCCGAATGTCAGGCGTGACCCAACTTTCGCTGCAACCTTCCGCATCCGGCGCGATGCCGCGTCCGGGGGGACGCCAGGTCGCTTCCTCGCAGCCCGCCGTGAAAGCCGCCGCAGCCGCACCCGTCGCTCCCAGCCCGTCACGGCCGAAGCGGCCTCGGCAAGGCTCGTCGTCGCCGTCGCTGTCGGCGATCCGGTCGAGCCTAACCCCCGTCGCGCGCTTCGAAATTGACTCGAAGAGCGCCCCAATGCTTACGTCTGTCGGGCGCAATCTGACGCTGGCGGCGGTCCGCGGAGAGCTCGATCCCGTCGTTGGGCGGGAGATCGAGATCGAGCGTACACTCGATGTGCTTGCGAAACGTCACGGCAACTGCCCGTGCCTCGTCGGTCCTGCGGGCGTCGGTAAGACGAGTGTGGTTCGCGGACTTGCCCAACGCATCGCCCACGCGGACGGCGCCACGTCGCTCGACGACCGCATCGTCATCGAAATCGACGCGGCGTCATTGCTCGCCGGGACGGGGGTGCGCGGTGCTCTCGCCGAGCGGATGGCCCAGCTCAAGGCCGAGGCGTCCCGCTTCGAGGGGCGTGTTGTATTATTCTTCGAGGAGATTCATGCGATTCTGGCGGCCGACGAAGAGGCTACCGCCGAACTCAAAGCCGCGCTCACTCGCGGCGACTTGCCATGCATCGGCGCGACGACGCTCGAACACTATAAGCGCGTGGTCCTAGCTGACCCAGCCCTCGCGCGGCGACTGACAGCCATCGAGGTGTCGGAGCTCGCGCCCGACGAGGCGGTGCTTGCCCTCGAGCGGGTGGCTCCAGCGTTTGAGCGACACCACCGGGTCCACTTTGCGCCGACCGCGATGGCGGCGGCCGTCTCGTGGAGCGCTAGGTACGTTCCTGACCGGGCGTTGCCGGATAAGGCCGTTGGCATTCTTGACCTCGCAGGAGCACGTGCGCGACGTCGTGGTGAGCGTGAGGTCGCACGCGCGCAGATCGCGGAGGTCATCAGCGAAACAACGGGCGTTCCCTTGGAACGCCTTCTCGAGACCGACGCTGAGCGCATGTTGCGCCTCGAGCAGTCGATGGGCACACGCATCGTCGGCCATGCACACGCGCTTGAACGCATCGCCCGCGTGCTGCGGCGCAATGCGGGCGGCTTTCACTCACAAAGGCCGATTGGCTCGTTTCTTATGCTCGGCCCGACGGGCGTCGGCAAGACGGAGACTGCCAAGGCGATCGCCGAGTGCCTGTTCTACTCGCCGCATGCGATGACCCGCCTGGATTTGTCCGAATACGCGGAGGCGCATACCATTTCGCGCCTGGTTGGAGCGCCGCCAGGGTATGTGGGGCACGAAGTGGGCGGTCAGCTAACCGAGGCGGTGCGCAGGCGGCCGTATCAGGTGCTTCTCCTTGACGAGATCGAGAAGGCACATCGCGACGTCCTGGAGGCGTTCCTTCAGGTTTTCGACGAAGGGCGGTTGACCGACGGCAGGGGACGCGTTGTCGACTTCACGAACGTCGTCATCGCGATGACCTCGAACTTGGGGGCCGATTTCTCGCGACAGACTACGGGCGGTCGCATCGGCTTCGGCGCACTTGAGGGGAGGAATGTACGCGCCTATGAGGAAGCCGTTTGCGCCGCCGCCCGCTCGGCGCTCACGCCCGAGTTCTACAACCGAATCGATGAGGTGATCGCCTTCGCTCCCCTCGACCGGGCGGACGTGGCGGAGGTCGCGTGGCGCATGCTGCGCGCACTTGGCGCGGACCTCAAGGGCGCGCGCGGCGTGGGCCTCGACATCAACGACACCGCGGTGACAGCGCTCCTCGACCAAGGAGGTTTCGACGCGGAGCTCGGCGCGCGACCCATGCGGCGCGCGATTGCGCGGCTCGTCGAAGCACCCATCGCCGAGATGCTTTTACGGGGCGAGCTCAAAGCGGGCGACGTCGCGATCGTCACAACCAAGGACGGACGCGTCGCGGTCGAGCGGGCGAGCCGAGACCCAGTGCCACTCTCCAATAGACGCGTCGGTGAGACGAAGGGCGTCGACTCGCCGGCCCGCTGAAGCACTTCACCGACCGCCCCTGCGACGTGCGCCGCTGCGATCGCGTGTCGGACCGACGTCATGATCTGGGTTGCGCGGCGGCGCGCGAGTAGCCTTTAGAGCGCTGCGCACCCGCTCGAGATCGGTGGCAAAGCGCGAGTTGAGCCGCTTGTCGCTACTGATGGCGGAAATGACGTCGCGTAGCTCGGGATCCTCGCTGGCTGTCCACTGAACGAAGAGGTCGAAGACGGGAGCGCCGAAGCGAAGCGCGACAGCGATTGGGGCGCGCCCAAGCGCTTCGACGAGCGCCTTTCTGCCCGGATAGCGAGCCGCCGCTCGGGGGGCGGCGCGCGCGAGTTCGAATGCGTCGGCGAGCCGGCTGACTGCACCCGCAGCGCCGTGAATTCGTGGCAGCCATGGCTCGCGTCCGATCGCCCGCAAGACAGCCGCAGCATGAAAGTATCCGTCCATCCATTTCGCCGTTTCGCCCACCAGAATATCGCCCGACGCGCCTCCGACACGCCCGAGCGCGTCGACGACTGCGTCACGCACCCGATACCGCAGGTCATCGGCGTGCGAATGGATCTCGACAACCAAGCGCCAACGCGCCGCCTCGTCCGATGCGGCGCGCGCGCCTAGGGCCAGGACTCCGCACACCGGGAGAAATTCGAGGGGCGTGGCCCCGGGCGCTTCGTCCGCTGACAATCGCGCCATCGCGAGAACGACGCTGTCAGCTCGGCCGCCGTGTGCCCGACAGGCGAGCGCGAAAGCCTCGGCGAGGGCATCGTTCGCGCGCGGACCGGGCAAGTGCGAGCCCCGCGCGAGGAAGTCGAAAAGGCCCTCCCTACGACCGATTATCGCCTCGTCGAGAGCTCGGGACATGGCATCGGGGACTCCGAGGGTCATTGGATGGTGGCTACCTATAGAGCGCTTCTGCATTCCGCTAGAGAAAAACGCGGCGTTCGTATGACTCAGACCGACCGCAGGTCTGCCTCGACGAGACCAGCAAGCAGTTGCTCGAGCACACCCGCAAGCCCGTTCCTGAGATCCCCGGCACACCGGCCAGCGTCGATGACGAATACAAGCGGTGCGGCACAGCTAACATCTTCGCTGCCGTGGAACCGTTGACCGGGACCAGCGCATCGGCAGCATCGACGCGCTCCACACAAACGTCTCCGAGTGGCAGGCCCCGCGACCCGACCGCAAGGTCAACTGGCGCTTCACCACGACAGACGCACGCATCAAGCTGCACCGCCTGTACCCTTCCATTCCGTAGAATTGGCTCATAAGTTGGTACTTAGGGATTCGGGATGGCGCGCTACCACACAAGTGCGAGTGGCTCGAGGCCCATAGCGAGACGACCGCGCTTTCGATCGCGAGCAGGATGAGCGCGGCGCGCG
>JBEKOY010000184.1:0-8274 GCA_049521295.1 Polyangiaceae bacterium
CGATCTCGATCTCTCCGATGAAGTCCGCAACGGAGATACGTTCGAGACGAACGGTCCCAGCATCTAGACGCACGGCCGCGAGTGAGCCATCGACGAGATCACGTAGACGCATCAGGCTACGGCCGTGTAGGAGGCTCGTGCTGCCGCCCAGGGCAACGCGGCCGCTCTTGATAGCCTCAAACGAAAGCATCGCCGTGTTGATCACGTTGCGCAGCTCGTGGGCGAGGACGCCTAGCTGTTCAGTCCCCTGATCCGCGATCGTTTGCTCGCGTTGACGCGCGTACTCTGTCACCGCCCCCGCAATGGCATCGTCAAGACAGAGATTGAGCGTCCGAAACTCTTCGCCCGAGATCGGCGCCTGCTCCTCGACCGCCAGCTCGGTGACCACCTGACAGACGTCTCCGTAGTCGTGAACGACCTGCGCGATGCGGAGCAGCAGGAGTGAGGTGAAAGTGACTACATTCGGAGGGTCATGCAATCCCGCGTGCTCATCGTCGACGACGACCGCGACACTCGCTTGTTACTCGACAGCCTCCTCTCCAGCGACGGGCACGGGCACGCTTGCGAACTCGCTTCGGACGCCGCTTCCGCCATGGCCTGCCTCGACAGCCGTCGCGTCGATGTGTGCGTTTCCGACGTGATCATGCAAGGTTTGAGCGGGCTCGATCTGCTCGATCGGGTCAAGCAGACCCACCCGGCGCTGCCCGTTGTCCTCATCACCGCGGCCGGTGCCGTCCCCCATGCAGTCGACGCCATCAAACGCGGCGCCTTCCAGTATGTCGTAAAGCCTTGCGACTCGAACGGGCTGCAGCGGATCGTACGCGATGCGCTGGAGACGCGGCGCCACCGCACCAAGTCTGCGAGACCTTCTCGCCCTCCCTCACCGGTCGGAGGCTTCGATCTCGTCGGCTCCGGTCCCGCCATGACCGCCCTTCGCACCACCATCGACCTAGTCGCTCGATCGAGCGCCCCCGTACTCGTCACGGGTGAAACCGGAACGGGCAAGGAGCTGGTGGCACGCGCCATCCACGCGCGAAGCAACCGTAGCCGGCGCCCCTTTGTCGCGGTGAACATGTCGGCCGTCCCAAAGGAGCTGATGGAGGCGGAGATTTTTGGCCACGTTCGTGGTGCTTTCACCGGCGCGGTGCAACCGCGAAAAGGTCTGTTCACGGAAGCCGACGGCGGGACGCTGCTGCTCGACGAGATCGGCGACATGTCATTCTTGTTGCAGGCTAAGGCGTCGTCCATGAATTACGGACCAGTAATCTCGCGCTCCCATATCGAGGAAAGGCCTATTGGCGCGCGCCCAATCCGTTCCATTATTTACGGACGGCGCCTAAGCTCCTGCGGGTTCTTCAGTCCGGCGCAATTCGCCCGGTGGGCAGCGAACGGGAGCACCATGTAGACGTTCGCGTGATCGCGGCCACTCACCGGAACCTTCCACTCCTCGTCAAAGAAGGGCGATTCCGCGAGGACTTGTTCTTCAGGCTGAACGTCCTGCCTGTGCTCGTGCCGCCCTTGCGCCACCGCCGGGAGGACATCCCGGCGCTTGCGGAGCGCTTTAGGCGTCAGAACTCTCGGCAAGACCGACTGGAACCGAGGACGGCGACGCCCATGTCACACTACGGTCCCGTCCGCTGGCAGAGGGGAACACGGGCAGGCTTCGACGGACCTGGGCGTGTGATGCGGCTCGTGTTACGAGCGTTCGAGCGCTCACTGCGCTGCGGAAAGGGGGCGGGCCATGGCTGGTCGCATCAACGACGAGTTTCCACGCGCCGTCGGGGCGGGCGCGACGTGCCCAACTGGACACGGTCATGTCGCATGAGCCTGGGCTCGCTGGCGATGGGGCCATCGCCTTCGCAGAGACTCTTGTCGAGGAGTCTCCGGACGCGCTCATCGCCCTGGCGCTGGATGGCAAGGTCCTCTTCTGGAGCCGGGGCGCCGAAACGATTTTCGGGTACTCGGCGGACGACGCCATCGGACACTCCATCGAGGATCTCATCGTCCCCGGCGACCTGCGCGAAGAGGCTCGCTGCAAGTTGGCCGAGGTGCGGGTGCAAGGGTCGCTCGTCTTCGAGACGACGCGCCGACGGAAGGACGGTGCCTTCATCGTCGTGGACGTATCGAAGCGTCTGGTGACGGACGCCGCCGGGCGGCCTTCGTTCATCGCCGTCAACAAAAAGGACGTGACGCGCTTGCGCCGGGACGGGGCTGTCGAAAGTAAATTCCGAGGTTTGCTCGAAGCGGCCCCCGACGCGATGGTGATCGTCGGAAAAGATGGCCGAATCGCGCTCGTGAACGGCCAGACGGAGAAGCTCTTCGGCTACGGACGCGAGGAGCTGCTTGGGCAACCCATCGAGAGACTCGTTCCCGAACGCTACCGGGGCAAGCATCCGGGCTATCGCGCGGGCTACTTCGAGGCGCCGACGGTTCGAGCGATGGCCGGCAGTGCCGTGTCCCTTTTCGGCCTGCGCAAGGACGGCACGGAGTTCGCCGCCGAGATTAGCCTGAGCCCGATCGAGACGCCGGAGGGGACGCTGGCGACGGCAGCCATTCGCGACATCACCGAACGCAAACGGCTCGAGGAGCTCGAGGTCCGCCGAAAGAGTCACGACCTCGAAGAGGAAAATCGCCGGATGCAGGAGGCGAACCGACTCAAGAGCGAGTTTCTCGCAAACATGAGCCACGAGCTTCGCACGCCGCTCAACGCGATCATCGGCTTTGCGGAGTTGATGTTCAGGGGCAAAGTCGGTCCCGTTTCGGCCAATCACCAGGAATACCTCGGCGACATCCTCGACAGTTCCCGGCACCTCCTTCAGCTCATCAACGACGTACTCGACCTCTCGAAGGTCGAGTCGGGAAAAATGGATTTCCGGCCCGAGCACTTGGATCTGGGCAAGGTCGTCGGGGAAGTGCGTGACATCTTGCGCGGGCTCGCATCCACCAAGCGCATCCGCATGGACGCACGGGTCGATCCGACGCTCGGTGCGGCGAGGCTCGACCCCGCCCGACTCAAGCAGGTGCTCTACAACTATCTTTCCAATGCGCTGAAGTTCACACCCGAGGAGGGGCGAGTGAGCGTCCGCCTGGTGCCCGAGGCTCCCGATCGGTTTTGCATCGAGGTGGAGGACAGCGGCATCGGGATCCGCCCCGAGGATCTGCCCCGACTGTTCGTGGAGTTCCAACAGCTCGACGCGGGGACCGCGAAGAAGTACGGCGGCACGGGGCTCGGTCTCGCGCTCACCAGGCGCATCGTCGAAGCGCAGGGAGGCCATGTCGCGGTCCGGAGCGAGCTCGGAAAAGGAAGCGTGTTCTCGGCCGTCCTTCCAATGAGCACGCCGGGTTTCTCGGCGCTTCCCGTGGCGAGTGCACCGTTGCCCGCTCCAAGTTCGGACCGCCCAACCTCGGTGCTCGTGGTCGACGACGATTCCGCCGCGCTCCGACTCATGGAGGCAACACTGAAGCTGCTCGGCCACGGGGTCACGTGCGTCGCGCGGCCCTCGGATGCGCTGCTCGCTGTCGTACAAAAGGTCCCGTCGGCCGTGGTGCTCGATCTGCTCATGCCCGACATGGATGGGTTCGAGCTCCTCGAGCACCTGCGAGCTCTCCCGGGGATGCGTGACGTGCCCGTTCTTGTCTGGACCGTACACGATCTCACCCAGCCCGAGCGCAAGCGCCTGCTCGAAGCTGCGCAAGGCATCGTGTCCAAGAGAGAGGGCGGAACCGAGGCGATCCTGGCCGCTCTCGAGCCTTACCTCTCGGCGGTCTGATCGGAAGGGGCTTAGCGTGTCTGGCGAAGCCATCCTCATCGTGGACGACAACGCGGCCAACCTGAAGCTCGCGCGCGTGCTCCTGCAAAGCGAGGGATATGAAGTACGGACCGCAGAGGACGCCGAGGACGCTCTGGATTTGCTTCGGTCGTTCAGGCCGCGGCTCATCTTGATGGACATCCAGCTGCCCGGTATGGACGGCCTGGAGCTGACTCGACGCTTGCAGGCCGACGCCGCCACGAAAGACATCGCGATCCTCGCGCTCACCGCCTACGCGATGAACGGCGACGAGGAAAAGGCCCGTGCAGCGGGATGCGTCGGTTACATCACCAAGCCGATCGACGTCGGCGCCTTGCCCGACGTCATCGCCCATCACCTCGGAGTGCGGCGGGTGACCCCGTGAGTGCCTCGCCGATCCTGATCGTCGAGGACAACGCCGCGACACGAAAGATGATGCGTCTCGCGTTGCAGGCCGAGGGGTACTCGGTCGTCGAGGCCGAGGAGGGTGAGGGGGCTTTGCGTATGGTTGCGGCGCAAGCGCCGCTTGCGCTCGTGCTGCTCGACTGCAAACTGCCGGACCTCGATGGCTTCGAGATCGCGCACCGACTTCGAGCGATGGCACCCGACCTGCCGCTGCTTGCGGTCACCGGTTGGGCGCAAGCGGACGAGGCTCGTATGTTGACGGCTGGCTTCCTCGACGTTCTGCAGAAACCCGTCGAACCGTCCCGCCTCGTCGAGATCGTCGCACGCTACGTGGGGCGCGCTCAGCCGCGTGCGGCCAAGGCCGGCGCCAGGATCCTTCTCGTGGACGACGATCCCACTCAGCGCAAGCTCGGACGACTCGCGTTGGGGAGTGCCGGGTTCGAGGTCGTCGTCGCTGAAGATGGCGAGGCCGCGCTTCGAATCGCTCGGGAGCGCAGACCGGATGCGATCCTGAGCGATGTGCTCATGCCGAAAATGGATGGGTTCGGGCTTTGCAAAGCGGTGCGGGCCGATCCAACCCTGTCCAACGTTCCGATCGTCCTCATGTCGGCTCACGACGTGGAGGATGCGGATCGCGCGCTGGCCGATCGATTCGGCGCGAGCCGGTATGTCTCCCGAACGGGGGGCTATGACGCGGCCATGCGAGCGCTGCTCGACGCCATCGAATCGCCGGGTGCCCAACGTGCGGCCCCGCCCCCGGACGACTTGCAGGCCGACTATCTTCGTCGCATCGCTCACCAGCTCGAGCGGCAGGCAAGCCTTGGATCGGGTCTCGCGCGCCAAGTCTCCCTGCAGGCGACTGCGCTCTCGGTGCTCGACGGTCTCTCGGAGTCGCTTGCGCGGCAGCTTGACCCCGAGAACGCCCTCGCCGAGACACTGGCCGAGTGCCTCGATGCGGCTGGCCTTTCGGTCGGAGCGATTCTGCTGCGTGAAACCGGCGGCCGCCTGACGGCCAAGGCGCAGATCGGATGGCCGACCGAGAGCGATTGGGTGGTGCACTCGGGGGTTCTGCTCGACGCGATCCAACGGGGCGGTGTCGTGATCCCGTCCGACGAAGTGGGGCGCCCGGGCCAGGATCTGCTTTCGGCTCTCGGCGTGGCGTCGGCGCTCGCCGTCCCGATCGTTGCGCGAGACGAGCCGCTCGGTGTCCTCGTGCTCGCCTCCAACCGCGCGGATCTTGCCGGTGCGGCCGGTGAGTCCTTTGTGAGGGCCGCTCGCTCCGTCTCGATGCAGCTCGGGCAAGCGCTGGCCTTGAGCCGCACGTTCTCGAAGCTGGCGAATGCCGAACAGCGATACCGCGCCCTTCTGGACAACGCCCGCGACGCCATCAGCGTGTTGACCCCCGGCGGCGTGGTCCTCGAAGCCAACCGCGCCTGGGAGCGCTTGCTGGGCGTGCCGCGAGAGCACGCGCTCGGGCGCAACGTCGCGGACTTCGCCCCCGACCCGAAGTCGGGGCTGCAGTCCGAGTACGACAAGGCCGTCGCCCAGCGAGGGGGCTCGGTGCCCCCCAGCCTGATTCGGCGACCCGACGGAACCGAAATCCAAGTCGAACTCTCTCGGACCGCCGTCGAGATCGCGGGTGAGAAATTCATCCTCTCGATTGGTCGCGACGTGACCGATCGACTCCGCCTCGAGGAGCAGTTCCGTCAAGCGCAAAAAATGGAGGCCATCGGGAGTCTGGCGGGTGGCATTGCGCACGACTTCAACAACTTGCTTTCGGTGATCCTCAGCTACACGGAGCTTGCTCTCGGCGATCTGAAGCCGGGCAATCCCCTGCGCGAGGACCTCGAGCAAGTGAAGCGAGCGGGCGAGCGGTCCTGCGATCTGACGCGGCAGCTCCTGGCTTTCAGTCGGCAGCAGCTGCTTCAACCGCAGATCCTGGACCTCAACGCCATTTTGGCGGGCATGGAAAAGATGCTTCGGCGCCTGCTCGGGGAGGCCGTGCAGCTGTCGCTCCTCACCTTCACGAACATCGGCAGGGTCTATGTGGATCGGGGGCAAATCGAGCAGGTCGTCATGAACCTCGCGGTCAACGCGCGCGATGCCATGCCGAGCGGCGGCAAGCTTTCCATCGAGACCGGCAACGTCGATCTCGATGCAGTCTACGCAGCCCAGCATCACGGACTGACGCCCGGCCCCTACGTGATGCTCGCTGTGACCGACACCGGAACGGGAATGGATGCGGCCACGCGAGCGCGGATCTTCGAACCGTTCTTCACGACCAAGGAGATGGGCAAGGGCACAGGTCTGGGACTCGCCACCGTCTTTGGGATCGTGACGCAGAGTCACGGGCACATCTGGGTCTATAGCGAGCCCGGCAAGGGGACGACCTTCAAAATTTATTTCCCAAGGCGCGATCCAGTCGCGGACGATGAGGTGCCGGCCGTCGCCCCAACGACCGATCCCCGCGGCTCCGAGACGGTTCTGCTCGTCGAGGATGAAGATCAGGTGCGCGCGCTTGCACGCCGGATCCTCGGCCAGAATGGATACAACGTTCTCGAGGCCCAGAACGGGGGCGAAGCGTTCCTCATTTGCGAGCAATTCGAGGCCAGAATCCACCTTCTCGTGACGGATGTCGTGATGCCGCGCATGAGCGGCAAGCAACTGGCCGAGCGCCTCGCTGTGGTTCGCCCGGACATGAGGGTGCTCTTCATGTCGGGCTACACCGACAACACCATCGTTCACCACGGGGTACTCGATGCGGGCGTCGCGTTCCTTCAGAAACCGATCACGCCGGATGCCTTCCTGCGGAAGGTCCGCGAAGTGCTCGACGCATCGAGCCGGAGGAGCCCGTGATACGCTGTTGCATCCGTCGGAGGGACGCGCTCTTGCCCTCGCTCTCCTCTCACAGGATAGTCTCGGGAGAAAATGAGCGCGGCCGGATTCGAAACGCAGATTCGGGCGATCATGGCCGCGATCCCGGTTCTGCAGGGGTGTGGCAGCAGAACGGGTCTGCTTGACGAAACGCCGGTGACCGAGGACAACGGCCGCTCATCCTCAGCGGCCAACAGCGCTAGTTCGAGCGAGTAGCCCGTCGAAAGGGTATCGGTCAACGAAGAGCCGCGGAAGCCACCGCGGAAACGTATCGCGTCTTAATCGCGTCTTAGGCGCCGTCCGTAAATAATGGAACGGATTGGGCGCGCGCCAATAGGCCTTTCCTCGATATGGGAGCGCGAGATTACTGGTCCGTAATTCATGGACGACGCCTTAGCTAGCTAGTCGGACCCGGGATTCCATGCGCACACCGAATTGTTGCCAAGAGCCGCAAGGCTCCGGAGCACGCTTCCTAGATTCCGCCCTGTCGGGGATCCTACGCCGGCGCAGCAAGGGAACGAGCATGGAATTGAGATACAAGCGGTGCGCGGGTCTCGATGTTCACCAACGCACGGTCGTCGCGTGCGTCCGGATCGTGGACGACAGCAAGGTCACCGAGGAGGTCCGCACGTTCGAGACGACGACGACGGGCCTGCTCGAGCTGTCGGCATGGCTTGAGGCGCAGGAGTGCACGCACGTCGCGATGGAGGCGACGGGCGTGTATTGGAAGCCGGTCTGGCACATTCTCGAAGCGAAGTTCGAACTGGTTTTGGCGAACGCGGCGCACATCAAGAACGTGCCCGGACGCAAGACCGATGTGAACGACGCGACCTGGATCGCGGACTTGTTGGCGCATGGCCTCATCCGCGGCAGGTTTGTTCCACCGACGCCGATCCAGGACTTGCGCGCGCTGATGCGCACGCGCAAGCAGATGATTCGCGAGGTGGCCCGCAATACGCAGCGCATCCAGAAAGCGCTCGAAGACGCCAACATCAAGCTGACCGGCGTCGTCAGCGACATTCTCGGCAAGAGCGGTCGTGCCGTGCTCGACGCCTTGGTCGGCGGCGAGACTGACCCGGAGAAGCTCGTCGAGCGAACCAAGGGCCGCCTGAAGGCGCCTCGCTCAGCACTTGTCGAGGCGCTGCGTGGCAGCGTCCGAGAACACCACCGCTTCCTGATCAAGCTGCATCTTGAGCAAATCGATGCG
>JBEKOY010000185.1:0-8215 GCA_049521295.1 Polyangiaceae bacterium
TCTTTTCGACGAACTTCAGGATCGACACGTGGTCGCCGTAGTCGTGGCTGATGTGACCACCCGTCGCGTGCGGAGACACGGTGATGAGCGGGATGCGCGTGCCGTCGCCGAAGAAGTCGAGCGGCTGCACGTAGCCGGAGTCCCAGTAGCCGCCGCCCTCGTCGAACGTGATGAAAATGGCGGTGTCTTTCCAGAGATCGGGCTGCGCCTGGATGGCGTCGACGATCTTCTTCGTGAAGCCCTCGAAGAGGTCGAGCTTCGACGAGGCCGGGTGCCCGTCGAGCAGACCGCTCGGCTTGGCGATCGCGAAGGCCGGGAGGAAGCCGCTGCCGATATCCGAATAGAGATCGGCCAGATCCTTGAGGTTCGCGCGAGCCGTCGGATCCGTCATGATCGCCTGGTTATACTGGAACGGATTGCAGATGTTGCAGTACTCGTTGCCGGGCTCGTAGCCCTCCGGGTCCGCGACGTAGGCGTTGAAGTCCTCGCCGTAATAGCGCCATGAGATGTCGTGCTCTATCAGGACGTTGCCGATCGTGGGCGTGGTGGCCGGCGACATGGTGAACGGGTCGACCGCGTCGAGTGTGCCGTCGCCGAAGTACCCGGGGTTGTAGTTGTTGACGATGTAGTAGTCGTCCTTGTCGCAATTCGGCTTGACGCCAAGCTCGTGCAAGTACGCGGCGACTTCCTTCACGCCGGGTTGCGTCTCGTCGGCGCAGTTGGTGTAGGAGCCGCCGGAGTAGCCGTCCTGCGTGTACCAGTTGTTCGTGCCGGTCTGCGGATCGGGATCTTCGATGTCGAGGGCGGGCGGAACGGCCGGGTGGCCATTGCCGTCGCTGTACCAAGCGGCGTCGCCGGTGCCGAGGGCGATATGGTTGGCCATCGTGCCGCCCGCGATCGCCTGGTGGAAGTTGTCGCTCAACGCGTAGGTGTCCGCGAGGTACTTGAAGTACGGAGCGTCGCCCTTGTCGATGTTGTAGAACCCCATCGACGCCGACCCCTCCTTGGTGGTGAAGTCGGTGAGAAGGTCCGGCGGGGGGCTGCCGTTGGCGCCCGCGCCGACGGTGACCTCGACCCAGGGGAACAGGTCGGAGACGCACCCGGGCGGGTTCCACTGGGTCGAGTGATCGACGCTGCAGTCGAGCTGCTGCCACATCTGGTAGAACCGGTGAACGGGGCTTGCAGAGTAGTCGTCACCCGTGATGCCCGGCGACAGCTGGAACGGCCCGGGCGGAACCGTCAGCGGGTTCTGCGCGAGGCGGGTGTCGGGCGTGCCGCTCGTCAGGCCCGTGGCGCCGGTGAGGAGCTTCGGAATGTAATCGGCGGGCAGCGCGAGGCTTTCGGACGACTCCGCCTGGGCGAGCGACGACACATACGGTGTCGTCGGGCCCCCGGCTGTGACGGGCGGCAGGACCGTGTACGGCGTCTGATCCGGCGGGCTCAGCTCGAAGGTGTCCGGCGGCGAATCGACCGCGCTCTTCTGGATCGCGAGAGAGAAGTTCGGACCCGGCGATCCGTCCTCTTTGACGATTCCCTTCGAGAGAATGTTGTCGACGCGCTGCCCGTTCTTCGGCTTGTAGGTCCCGAAGACGTGATCAAACGACCGGTTCTCGCCGATGATGACCAGCACGTGCTTGATGGGCGTCTTGGTCTTGTCGTCGTTCGTGCCCTTCTTCGAGTCCGTCTCGGCGAAGGATGTGTCGGCAGCGGCCGGCGCCGACGGGGCGGCGGCAGCCCCGATCCATCCGAGGCCCGTCAAAATCCACAGAGCTGTCTGCTTTCGCATGGTTCGGTGTCCTCCTTAATTAACAAATAAATATGCCAGTTGCGGGGATCGGCCTTTCTCGAATTGGCGCCTCCGCGTCGCCTACGAGGCACTCGTCATGCCAGACTATTCGCACCGCCGATTTCGTATTGGAATCCTGCTGATTAGCGATATCGACCTCCGGAAGCGCCCACCCACGAACCTCCGAATTTGAGATGGCGACCTCCGAATTCCGGAATCGCGCCGGCCGGACTCTTCAGCGGAACTGCGCGTCCGTCAGAGTCCCCAAGAACGCGACGATGGCGTCGATCTCTGGACCGTCCAGCGCCGGGGTTCCGCCTCGGCGCCGGTTGTACGGAGCCTTATCCACGTTGACGTTGTCTCGATACTTGGCGGGTATGTCGTCGAACGCGCCGGATTTGTACCAGCGCTCGGGGTTGGTATCCCGCGTCGCATAGAAGGCAATGACGTCCCGAAGTTTGGAAAAAACGCCGTTATGCATGAAATGTTGCCGGACCGCCACGTTGCGCAGCGACGGTGTTCGGAACCGCCCGCAGAACTCTGCGGTCTTGGCCTTGTAGTCGTCGTCGCCGCGCTCGCAGAGTCCCAGATCGAAGTACGTCGGGTCGTGGGTCGCCGGCAGCGCGCGATTGCGCGGCGCCGCTACAGCGTCGAATTCGTAGTCCGTGAAGAGCGACCCCTTCGGGTCCGGGGAGCGGTCGTTGAGCTTGTGGCATCCGGAGCATGCGCCTTTCGCCGGATCCTTAAAGAGCTTCAGGCCCTGCGCCTCGAGCGGCGTGAGCTGCTCCTTGCCGCGAATGTAATCGTCGTATCGCGACGAAAACGGCGACATCTCCGGGCTCAAAAGGTAGGCGTTCACCGCGTCGCCGAGAGCTTTGAGGGCGGCGTTCGGGTCGAGGTCGTCCAAGGCCGAGCCGAACTCCCTCCGGAAATCCGCGGCATACGGGCCCGCGGCGATGGTTGCGGCAATGCGCCCCGCGTCGCCTGCGTTCATCTCGTCGGGGTTCAGCAACGGCTGCTTCACCAGGTCGACGATGGAGTCGACCCGTCCGTCCCAAAAGAATCCCGCGTAAGCGCCTACGAGCGGAGCGTCCTCCTCCCAGTGAAGGTGGAATTTGCGGACGAATCGCAGATACAAGACCGACGGCGTGTTTCGCTTCGCGAAATGATTCGGCCGACTGCCCAACGCGACGCCGAGGGCCGAACCATGATTGCCGGCAAACGCGCGGTTGGGATCGTGGCAGCTGGCGCAACTGGTTCCTTCCGGAACGGAAAGGCGCGGATCGAAGAAGACGGTGCGGCCCAACGAGACGAGCGCGTCACTGGCTTGTGCCGAATGGGTGCGCTCGGCAACGGCCGAGACGGCGGCCGCTGGACTGGGCTTGGGATGGCCGACTGCCGGAGCCGGGGCGCGAGGCTGCGCGGCCGGGGCGGCCGCCACGAACGCAGATGAAGCGGCCCGAAATCCAAACATCGCGCCGAGGACCACGAGACCGCCGGCGATTGCGGCGCCGACTCGCAGCAACGCGGTTCTGTGGGTCTTCATCCACGGTCGGCTTCTAGCAATCGCAAGAAGGGACCACGTGACGATTTGGCAAAAGCGCGGTTGCCATCGTGTGCGGCGAATGGGTCCGCAGCGTCGATGCGGCGCGCGGATCCTCCTGGATTCGTGGAACGTCGTACCGTGGCGCCGCCATCCTCAAGTTCGCGATCCGCTGGGATGCGTCGCGCGACGCCGAGCGCCGGCGCGGAAGCCGGCCCCTGGGCTCAGCCGTCCGTCCAACGGCATCGCACGTTTGCATGGCAACACCGCGTCGATTCAACGCCTTTAGGGCACCAGGCACCCGGACCGCAGCGACGGACCGAGCGAAGACAGATTACAGGCCCTTTCGTTTGAGCATCTCGACCAGCGTGGTGCGATTGAGCCCTAGAAGCTGCGCCGCTCGATTCTTGTTCCGACCGGTGCGCTCGAGCGCCTGCGCGATCAATCGATTTTCGTAATGTTCCACCGCCGCGCGCAGGTCAATCCCTCCGTCGGGAAGCGGCGCCGCGGCGGCACTCGACGGCGCGGGCGCCGGCATGCCACGAATTCGCTCCGGCAAATCGTTCGCCGTGATGCTCGTGCCCTGGGTAAGCAATACGGCGCGCTCTACGGCGTTCTCGAGCGACCGTACGTTGCCTGGCCACGCGTACGAACGGATCGCTTCGAGGGCGTCCGCCGCCAACGCGATGCCGTCCTTGCGCCCGGCGCGCGCTGCGCTGGTCCGGAGAAAGTGCTGCGCAAGCACCTCGACGTCGTCGCCTCGATCCCGGAGCGGCGGAAGCGCGATATGGATGACGTTCAGTCGGTAGAACAAATCCTCACGAAAGCGACGATTGGCTACCTCGACTTCGAGGTCTCGATTCGTGGCCGCGACAATGCGTACATCGCACTTGAGCACACGCGTTTCGCCCACTGGCGCGTACTCGCGCTGCTGAAGTAAGCGAAGCAGTTTGACCTGCACGCTCAAGGGCAGCTCCCCCACTTCATCCAGGAACAACGTGCCGCCCTCCGCCGCGGCGACCACGCCTTGGCGGGCCGCGTGGGCTCCCGTGAAGGCTCCCCGCGCATGCCCAAAAAGCTCGCTTTCAATCAAGTTCTCGGGAATCGCGCCGCAGTTGACGGTCACGAGCGGCTTGCTCGATCGCGGGCTCGCGTCATGGAGCGCGGCGACCACCAGCTCTTTGCCGGTCCCGCTCTCGCCGGTGACGAGCACCGTACAGGACGACGACGCCACGCGCTCGATCGTGTCGAGCACACGCCGCATCGCGGGATGATGGCCGATGATCTTTCCACGACTCGTGGGCCGCATCGTCGGTCGAATCACAGCGACGACCGTAGACTCGAGTGGAAATATTTCAGCAGTGGACGGCTCACTCATAGTTGGCGGTCTCCTTGAGCCGGACAGGCTCGGGAGTGGCGCTAATGCAATGGGTGGACCGCTCATAAATGCGGCTATTTTGACGCTTCTTGGACGCGCCTGGGGTCGATTCGACCCCTTCCACGCGGGCCGATCATGCGGCTTTGCTCGAGAAAATGGCTTGAACCGCGTCGCGCTTCGCTTGACCCAGTGGGACGATGTTGACCCATCCCCCAGGCCAATTGGAATCGCGATTACTCTGCGCTCGCGCCTGCGGCCGCTGCCGTGTTGCCGTTCGCATGGGAGTGCACCCCACGGGCCGCCGTCACGACCGGAGGCTGAATCGGCGTCGCCGCTGAAAACTTGCTCCAGTCCAGTACGACTTGCGTTCCCGTTCGGGCCCGACGGTCGACCGCGATGGGGGCGACCAGGTTCGCGACCATCCGAGGCTCATTGCGGCTGACGCGCACGATGACAAGCACCGACAGGTCTGCGGGGGCGATGGCGGCCTGCCTCCCACACTCTTCGATGTCCGTCGCCGTATAGCCAGGAAGCACCGAGCTGCTCTCGATCACCGGAAAGGCGAGCGAAGGAGTCGAGAGCGATTGCAACCACGAGATGGGGCTGCCTGGGGTGGGGGCCAAGAGGACGAACTGTCCCTCCTGGGGAAAGCCGATGATGCCGCTCGTGAGAGTGATTACGCGAGCGTCGTCGATTTCAATTTGTCCAAATCTGGTTCCGGTGATCTGCATGACTCTGCCTTGTCTGTACGGGCGTTTTCGGACGCGGAACCCTCGAGCGAAGTGTCGCCTGCTGCGGCGTTGGCTGCCGCAACCTCGTCGTGCACTTCTCCACGAAGTACGACAATTCCGTCCGGAGCTCGAACGGCGAGACGGACACCTCGTTTCGTGACTTCCGCGATCGTAATCTCGACACCATTCGAGATGACGATCCGCTCACCCACACGCCGTTGGATGATGAGCATGTCGACGTTCTTGCACGCCGCGCGCCATCGACCGCGCGGCGCGCCCACCGGCTAGCCCAGTTGCTGCTGCTCGGTCTGAAACATCGACAGGATCTGGCGATTCACGCTGATCGCGCTCTCGTAACTCGTCTGAACCTGCGTGAGTTCCGAGTAAACGGTGGGCGCGTCGGCATCCTGTTCGTTCGCGAGCGACGTTTGAGCGGTCGTGAGCGCAGTCGCCATCACCTCGCTGCTCGACTGAAGCGTTCCGGCGCTGACGCTCACGTTGACTTGAGCGTCAACGACTTGGCTGTTGTCGGCCGTCAGATTGCCGACGGACGACTGAACCGTCGCGACATCGTTGCTCGACAGGGCAGTCGCCAGGGCTTGAAGATCGCCAATCACGTTCCGACCCCCGGCCGCTGTGAAGGCGGCCGCGCCGCTCGCGTTGCTCTGCACGGTGACGCCGTTGGCAATCTCCACTTGGGTCGTCCCCGCGTTGCCGCTGAAATTGCCGTTCGCGTCGAACGGCGGGGTGGTGGTATTCGTCCCGCCGAAGAGATACCCATTGGCCCCCTGCGTGTTGGCGAGTCCGATCAATTGTTCCACGATCTGGTTCACCTGCGTCGCCGAGTTGGCGCGCGTCGACGCACTCTGGCTGCCGTCCGACGCCTCGACCGCGATCTGCTGCGCCTGAACGAGCAGGGCGCTCGCCGACGACAGCACGCCGTTGGCCAAGTTCAGGTCGCCCGCGACGGCCGTAACCGCCGTGCTTCGAGCCTGAAGAGTCGAGATCTGGGAATTCAAGGAGGAGACGGTCGCGTAGCCGGCCGGGTCGTCCGAGGGCTGGTTGATTTTCAGCCCGGAGGAAGCCTCGGCGGTCAGGGTGTACATTTGGCTCGACGCGCTCGCCTGGCTGGCGAGGGCGTCGTTCAGTTGCATATTGTCGGTGATACGCATTTAGTTTGCCGGCATCATATCCATCAGATCAGTGAAGAGGGTCTGAGCTGTCTGGATCACTTTGGTGGAAGCTTCGTAGGCATTCTGGAACTGGGTCATGTTCGTCATCTCCTGGTCGAGGGAGACTCCGCTCACACTGCTGTTGAGGTTCTGCGCTTGCAGGACCATCTGGTCGCGGGTCTGACTCTCGGTGTCCGCCGCCGAGGCCATGTCGCCCACGTTCGACGCAATGGCGGCGAAGGTCTGGGCGGGCGGCGCTCCGCCGGCGAGCGGTTGCGTGCTCAGCTGAGACAGGGCCACGGCGCCGTCGTTGCCCCCGGGTAGGCCCGCGGCGGTGCTCGACGCCGCGATGTAGCTCGGTTGCCCCGCGACGGCTGGATCGACCGCAAACGCCGCCGCCGCTCCGGCGACCGTCGTCGGAGGCGTAAACAGGTCTCGACCCGTGCCGCCGTCGAGGCCGTATCCCTTCGACTGAACGGCGTTGACGGTCGTGGCGAGATTGTAGGCAAATTGGTCGAGCTGACTGGAGACGCTGGGAATGTCGTTGTTGTGGGCTTCGACGATGCCGCCGAGGCTCCCCTGGGTCGTATTGGCGGTGATGTCGACCGACCCGCCGCCCGGCTGCTGGGACAGGACTTGAATGTTGCCGCTGCCGTCGAGTCCTACGCTGACCGAGGACGCTTGGTCTCCCGTCACCAGGGCCGTGCCCGAGGAAAGCAACGTGTAACTGCCGGACGAGCCCTGAATGACTTGGGCGCCGATTTCGGTGCTGACTTGGCTGACGAGCCCGTCGCGCTGATCTTCCATGTCGCTCGGATCCGACCCCTCGGCACTCGCTTGCGCGATCGAACCGTTCAGCTGAGCAATCTGCGAAAGCTGACCGTTGAGCGTCGTCGCAACACCCTGCGCCTGAGTGACCAGCGCGCTGCTCTGGGTCGACAATCCCGCCGCCGTGCTCGAAATGTTTTGCGCCAGGCTCGTCGCGTTCTGCAGGACGGCGGCGCGCGTCGCGGTGTCGGAGGGCGCGCTTTCGAGCGCGGTGAGCGACGCAAAAAACGAATTGACGCTGTCGCCGATGGTGCCGCTCGTCGGCGCAACGACGTTCTGCAGAGCGGCGACGGCCTGGTCGCGAGCATCCGCGGCTCCGCCGAGCCCTTGCTGGGTGAGCATGTTGGTCTGCGTGAGCGCATTGTACGAACGGGTGACGCCGGTGACTTGGACGCTTCCCGCGAAGGTGTCGCCGGTGGCGGTCGTCTCCAGATTGGCGGTGACCTCGGAATAGCCGGGGGTGTTCGCGTTCGAGACGTTTTGACTCGTGGCGTCGAGGGCGGCGGTTTGCGCCGCGAGCCCGTCGGACGCGATGTTGAGCAGGCCGAATAGCGATGTGGAATTCATGGCCTAGCCCCGGACCGACAGGCGGTTGCCGGCGCCGAGAATCGGCCGCCCTGGAAAGCCCGGCGCGGAGACCGCCAACTGACCCCCACGTACGCGCAGGATGTCCCGAAGAATGCTACGAGCATGCGCGAGCAAAACGCCGTTCTGTCGCAGCTTGCCGACGACGGTGCGCAGCCGAGGCGCCAGACGGGCGCGCTCCGCCGGTTCGAG
>JBEKOY010000186.1:0-8209 GCA_049521295.1 Polyangiaceae bacterium
CGATCTGGGCGCGGTCGGCGTGGAGCAGCGCGACGCCAAGACGCTCGTACGGCCCCCGGGGGATAAGGTGATCCTCGCTGCCGCATTCCCGGGAGAGCACGAAGCACGATGCGCCTTGGGGTCACTACCGAGCGAATGGTTCCCGCGCATCGACTACGTCGTAGGAGACGGATGGCGTGACGAATGGAAAAGACACTTTGAACCATTTCTTCTCTGCGAGGGCGTCGTCGTCCGGCCCCCATGGCGCGCGTATTCGCCGGTCGCGGACGAACGCGTCATCACCCTCGAACCCGGCCGGGCGTTCGGCACAGGGCTTCACGAGACCACCCGGCTCGTTGCCGAGGCCCTCGCCGCTCGAAGGCCGGGGGTCTGCGGCTCGCAGGTCCTCGACGTCGGCTGCGGCAGCGGCATCTTGGCTCTCGCCGCCGTTGCGCTCGGGGCGGCCGCAGTCCGCGCCATCGACGTGGATCCCGAAGCGGTGGCCGTCACACGCGACAACGCGGAGCACAATGGCGTCACGGGCCGTGTTCGGGCTGACTCCACGCCGGTCGACGCGCTCCGGGAGCGTTACGCGATCGTCCTGGCGAACATCGAGGCCACCACGCTGATGGCCATCGCGGCGCCGCTCGCGAGTCGACTGACGACACGCGGCACCCTCGTTCTGAGCGGCATTCTGGGACCCGACGTCGCACAGACACAATGGGAGAGCGTCCGGCGCGCGTATGCCGATCTGCACGTGGAACAGATCACGCAGAAGGGCGAATGGATCGCCGCGGTCCTGCGGTCGTAATGGATCGGCGCATTCCCATCGTCGGGCTGTCCATGGGCGAACGTTGCCTGCAGGGAGCGCTCGGGCACTATCTCGCGCGGGTCCTGCGATTGCGCGCCGGCGACGTCTTCACCGCATTCGACCCCCAGAGCGGCCGCGAAGGCGATGCGCGGACGGTCCGGGTCGAACGCGGTTCGGTCGTCGTTCGCATCGCCGAGCTGCGGCAAGGTGCCGCGATCGTCCGTCGGGGTCTCACCTGGGTCCAAGCCATCGCCAAGGGCGACAAATGCGACGCCATCGTGCGGGATGCGACCGAGCTCGGGGCCACCCATGTCGTCGTCGCCGCTACCCAGCGCAGCGTCGTACGACTCGATGCCCCGCGGGCCGCGGCGCGTACGGCCCGCTGGGCGCGCATCGCCGAACAAGCTGCGCGGCAATGCGGACGCAGCGATGCGCCGCTCGTCGAGTTCCCGGCCGACTGGAGCGAGGCGCTCGCGCGGGCCGACGCCGCACACGCGCGTTTTTGCCTTTGGGAGGGTGCGACGGTTCCGCTTGCCCAACCCCTCTTCGAAAGCCTCGCGCGCGGCGCGGACCTGGCCTTCGCGTGCGGGCCGGAAGGCGGCCTTGACGAGGCCGAGGTCGCACTCGCCCGTGCGCATGGGTGGCGCGCGGTCTCGCTCGGCCCGCGTCTTCTCCGAACCGAAACGATCGCGGCCGCGGTGCTCGGCGCCGTCGAGATCTGGTCGCGCTGGTTCGAAGACGCGACCGAGTGACGGCCCGTCCAAAGCGGCAAACGTCGAGGCCCGTCCGGTCGGCTATGCTGAGTGGGACAACGGCCGTCCGTGCTCGAACGCATCGCTCTCTATCAGCCGCGCCTTCACACGCCGGGCCTGAGCCTCGACTCGAAGGGAGTCGCGCTCGGCGCGAAGGGTCTCGTGTTGCTGCCGTCGATCGATCGACTCGTGGCCTTGCTTGCGGTCTACACGCGCGATCGGTCGCTCGAGGACCTGCTGCCGAGCCTCGATCTCTACGTCGCCCGCTCGGCGATCGGTCAGCGTGAGATTGTCCTCGAATTCGCGGCCGAATCAACCGAGCGAATGGACCGAATCGCCGAAACCGGGCGACTGGTCGGCGGTCTGACGTTCACTGGGACCACGCGCCACTTCGTTCAGTACCGCGACGCGGCCGGCCCGTTCGGGTACGACGCGCCTCAGCTGTCCGGATCGGACGCGGCACTGGCGCTCTATCACGATCGCTTCTGCCAAACGTACGATCGGGAGAAGCCAGCCGACCTGCGTTCTGTGCTGCTCCGGGTCATCCCGCGTGCCGACGCGTCGACGCGGCTCGAACCGGGTCCCCGAATCGTGATCGCGGAGCCTGGGCTCGGCCCCGCGATCGTCCACTACTTCGTCCGCTCCGACGTTCGGGCAGAAGTCTGCGTGGTGGAGTGGCCACCCCGAAGCGCCTTGGACGAGGAGCCGAGACGCCGTTTCATCCTACGGGTGCCCGACCCTCCCCATCGCATGCAACCGCTGCTGAACTCGACTCCTGGCGTCACTTCTTTCGTTCCGGTCGCGCCCGGCGTCGCGGTCGAAGTTGGCTTCCGCCACCCGGTCCAATTGAAGGCTTGCCCAATCTTCGACGCCGCGGGACTGGTCCTTTGGCGCGGCCGGGGCGACGACCCATGGGTCATCGAGCGCCTGCCACCGATGGGGGACGTCCTCGCCCTGGCGCGAATCGATCTGGGGGGCGGTGCGCGCGATTCGCAGACCATACCGCTCGACGCCACCCCCGACGAGGTGCGGGTCCGTCTACGGCTTGCCCCGTCGACCCGGCCTTGGCGCAGGGTGACCGCGACATGGATCGCTCCCGAGCAGCTCGGCATTCTGCGCCAGGTGGCGTACGCGCTGCCCCGCTCGACCATCGAACGCACGCAAATCGCACTCACTCGAGAGGGGGCCATCGTCCGGTCGAGCGCCGGCATCGAGGGATTGCCTATGGGCACGTTTTTCAGCGAAGTCCATCCGGACATCTACGTGCCGGCCGGGCACGAGTCGGTCCCCGACGTCGCCGCCGATGTCCTCGCGCGTGCGTTGAACGTTTCGCCCGGGCAAATCTTGTTCCTGTGCCCCGACGGGCGTGCCGTGACGCTTGAGCGAGCGGCGTTTGCTTCGCTGGAATCGGCCCTGATCCAGGCGCCGCCCTCGCAGCCTCTCGCCGCGGAGGCGGTCGACCCTGCGCTCGATGACCGCCCAATCGATCTGCGTGTCGAGTCGATCGGGCTACCCAGGTTCCCAGGCAGTGGTCGTTCCCCACCCCGAGCCTGACGAGCGCGGCGTGCCTCCGTCAGCCCTCGCCGAGCGATTGTTCGCCGCGGTCGTCGCCCCGCTCGTGCTGGGCGGCAAGGTCGTGCCCTCGGGCGCGATTGGACCGCGCGCCGCCAGCGCCCTGCACGACGCGCGACTCGCATGCGAGGGGCCTCTCGTCCGTGAAGTCACCGGGGCTCGCGTACGTCGCGCGCGCAGTCTCGCACCCGTCGACACCGTGCCCGAGCTGGCTGCCTCCGACTGGGTCCTCGCGGCTGCGCTCCACGACCTCTTGCATGCCGCGAACCCGGGCTTCTCTACGCCGCTTCGGCGAGGCGCCGCGCGACGGATTCTGGAGAGCGCCATCGCGATCTTGGAAAGCGTACCCGTCCCGGCCAACGCCAGGCAGGCCTTGTCCCGCCACAGCTGGCTCGCCCGCGTTCTCGAGGTTCGGCGTACCGACACCCAAGTCTCCTGGTGGTCGGAGACCCGTCGCTTCTTGGGCCGCGACCCCCCAGCTCGGGTCCAGGCCTGGCCAGCCCTGCGACGGGTCACGGTCCTTCGCACGCGACCCGCGCTGCTCGATCTCGCTCCCATCGCGGTCGACCGGGCCATCTGGGTAGGGGCGATCGGCTCGCTGCTAACGCGATCGCCCCTGACCGATCTGGCCACCTGCGGCCGCAAAGCGCCCGTTTTCGCCTGGAATGCGTCCGTGCTCGCCCTGATCGGCGAGCCGACGGGTCGAACCCTCGGGCTGCGCGCCCTCGATCGAGGCACGCCCGCCGACGTCGACGCGGCGCTCGGGCGAGCCACTCGCGAACTGTTGAGTCTCCAATCGCTGCCGCCTGCGACCGCGATCCTCGACATCCTCGCGGAGCGCTCACTCGCCCGAGTGATGGGCGGCGGCCAGCCGACGGATCCGATGCCCGCCGAAGCGACTGCGCCGACCCGGTCGGCAACCGATCGGAGCTTCGCACGCGCGCTGGGAGCGGCTGTCGCGCGACGATCGCTCGACCAGACCCCTTCCGCCTGGCCGGCCGCTCGACTCCCGCAATGGCTCGAAGCCCTGCACAACGAATCCGCCGCCTCGCTGGAGGCCGAGCGGTGGCTCAATCCCGATGGATAGTGGATACGCTTCGGCGGGCACGCGCCGAGGTGGTAGAAGCCTACGAGGACCGCATGGCCGAACTCCGCCGAATCCTCGTCCCGACCGACTTCACTGAAACCTCCGACCATGCGCTCGAGTGGGCGATGACGCTAGCCGAGCGACTCGGCGCGTCCATTACCGTCATGCACTCGTACGAAATTCCGATTGCCGGCTTTCCCGACGCGACGATCGTGGCAACACCGGAGATGGCGGCGCGCATCTCCGACGCATCGCAGCATGCGCTGAAGAAGACCGTCGACCAGCGCCTGGGGCGCGGAATCCCCATCGATAGTCTGCTCCGCGAGGGGGTGGCGTGGGAGGAGATTAACGCCGTCGCCGACGAGATCGACGCGGATCTGGTCGTGATCGGGACCCATGGCCGGCGCGGGCTCGCGCGAGCTTTGCTCGGAAGCGTTGCCGAGCATGTTGTCCGAACGGGGCGCCGTCCCATCGTGACGATTCGCAGCAACCACTGATCGGGTCCGCGGCGGCGATTTACCGTTCGAATGTCACGCGGTTGACACTCAACTGAGCTTCGATGCGTTGCGGGTCGAAAGGAGCGCGGCATGCGCATCGTTTACGGCATCTTCGGATACGGACGCGGCCACGCCACGCGGGCCGAGGCGGTCCTATCGGAGATTCGGCAACGGCACGACGTTCTGATCCTGGTCGGAGGAGACGCCCACGAAGCACTTTGTTCGCGATTCCCGGTCGAGCGCATACCGTCGCTCGGCTACGTCTACGGTGCGCGCGGCGAGCGGTCGGTACGGCTCACGTTCCAACGCAACTTCCGCAAGGTTGCCGATCTTGTCTTCGGCGGCGAGACCTTTCGCAACGTCGTCCGACGGGTTCGCGACTTCAAGCCCGATGTCGCGATTTGCGACGCCGACCCGTGGACGCACCGCGCCGCCGCAGCGCTCGGGGTTCCTCGGATCGGCTTCGACCACTTCGGAATCATGGCCTGGTGCCGGCCCCCCATCGCCTGGCGCGATACGGTGCAGGTGTTTCGCGACGTTTTCGCGTACCGCGCGCTCAATGGGCGCCCCCAGCGCGTCGTCGTTTCGAGCTTTTTCGATCCCGAATCGCCGGGACCCGGCGTCCGTGTCGTCGGCCCCCTGCTGCGTGACGAAGTGCGCCGTGCCACCGCGCGTCCGGGCGATCACGTGCTCGTCTACTTCAATCAGTCCGAGCACCAGCTCACCCCCCGGGTCATGGAGGAACTCCGAGCGCTTCGACTGCCGGTCGTCATTTACGGCAAGCGCCACCGCGGCACCGACGCGAATCTGGTATACAAGCGCGTGGGCGACCCCGCGTTCCTCGACGACCTGGCCAGCTGCCGCGCGGTGTTGAGCACGGCCGGCAACCAGCTGGTCGGCGAGACGATGCATCTGGGCAAGCCGATCCTGGTAGCACCCGAAAACACCCCGGAGCAACGCATGAACGCCCTCGCCGTCGAGCGGCTGGGCGTCGGCGCGCGAATCGATCGTTCATCGTTCACGGCAGGCGCGATCCGTCGGTTTCTTGCCGAGGAGCGGCGATTTGCCGAGCGTGCGCGCACCCTGCGTCGGGATGGCCGCGAGGCGTCGATCGCGGCGCTCGAGACGTTCGCCCGCGAGCTCGGCGGCGCGCGCCAGAGGGCGCCGCTCGGCGCATGGAGGCCGGCATGACGGGCTTCGCGGACACGCTGCCGCCGCGGGTGCTCGAAGCCCCCGAACCGCCGAGCCAACGCCGACTGCCGCGGGCAGCCCGCTACGCTCTCACCGTGCTCGACAACCGGACGGGGAGCACACCCCCGCGGCCGTCGTGGTGCACATTCCTCGTCACGTACCGCTGCAATGCCCGCTGCACGATGTGCGACTCGTGGCGAGTGAAGCCCGGCCGCGAGCTCACGGCCAAACAGATCGCCGACGTATTCGCCAAGATCGGCAAGCTCGACGTTGTCCGTCTCACGGGGGGAGAGCCGTTTCTCCGCGAAGATCTTGTCGACGTTGCGCGAGCCGTCGTTGAGCACGCACAACCCATGGTGCTGCACGTCACCACCAATGGCTCGTTTCCCGATCGGGTCGCTCGGTTCGTCGACGCACTCGGCGAGATCCGCCAGATCGACCGGCTGGCGTTCATGGTGTCGCTCGATGGCATGCCCCCAGAACACGACGAGAACCGAGGGCAGGACGTGACGTTTGACCGGGCGATCGAGACGGTGCGCGTGCTCGTCGCCCAGGGCGTGCGCGTGTCAGTCAACCATACAGTCATCTCGAAGCGGTCGCTGGACGACAACGCCGCCATCCGCCGCGCGGTCGAACCGCTCGGCGTCGACGTTCACTCCGTGCTCGCCTATTCGGATTCAGCCATGTACTCGATCAAGCTTCGCGGCAAGCGTGCCGAACACTTGATCGTGCGAAACGGCTACCCGCTGCACCCCGCGCTGCAGGGCGCCGACGTCGTTGGTTTCGTCGAGCGTGAACTCGTGGCCGCCGAACGCTTGCGTCTCCGAGAGCGCGTCGGCAAGCGGTACTACCTGCGCGGCTTGCTCGCGCGCCTCCGAGGCGATGCGGACCCGAAGCCGCACCCGCGCTGCGTCGCGCTGCGCAGCCACTTGCGTCTGCTGCCCGATGGCCGAGTCCCGGTCTGCCAATTCAACACCGAGACCGTCGGCAACCTCAGCACCGATGCTTTTGCCGACGTTTGGCGATCCCCTCAAGCCGACAGCGCGCGGGCGTGGGTGGACGCGTGCGCGGGGTGCTGGGCGGAATGCGAAGTGATTCCAAGTGCCCTCTACACGGCAGATATCGTGCGGGGTCTCGTCTGAGGGGCGCGCCATCACGATCCTTCGAGTCGGGCTCGCTTCGGAAGGCCGCGGCCGGCGAGCCCCGCCGCGCGGAGAGTACGGCCCGTTTCGTCGCGCGCGCAGGGTCGGGTAGAGTCGGCCCGTGCAAAAGCTCGAAGCCGGGATTCACCAGTTTCAGGCCAACTACTTTGCTTCGAACCGCAGACTCTTCGAACATCTCTCCGAGAAGGGGCAGCGCCCCGAGACGCTCTTCATCACGTGCTGCGATTCGCGTGTCGTGCCGACCCTCATCACCAGCGCGGCGCCGGGTGAACTTTTCATCGTGCGCAACGTCGGAAACATCGTCCCCTCCGTGGAACGAGGTGTTCTGGGCGGCGTCTCGGCGGCCATCGAGTACGCGGTCGAGGTGCTCGAAGTGGACCACGTCATCGTCTGTGGTCACGCCAACTGTGGTGCCATCGACGCGATCCTCAACCCCAATCGCGTCAGCCATCTGCGGTTCGTATCGCGGTGGCTGGCCGAATCGTCGCGTATCCCGACGCTCATCGAAGAACGATACGGCCACCTCGAGGGCGAGGCGCGCATGACCGCCGCAGTGCAGGAGAATGTGCTCGTGCAGCTCGAAAACCTGCGCTCGTTCGACTTCGTCGCGCGCCGGCTCGACGCCGGACGGCTCAAGATGAGCGGTTGGGTTTTCCGCATAGCGACCGGCGACGTGTTCGATTACGACCCGATCTCCGGACAATTCCTGCGGCTCGGCGCCGAGGATGGCGATCGGTCCGCATTGAGCTCGCGGCCTCCACCGGGGATTTGACGGACGATCGATCCGGACTGCATCATCCATCATGGCGCAAATCAGAGTCGCGTTTTACGGCTCGCTTCTTCTTTTTCACGCCTGCACGTCGTCTACCGCAAGTCCCCCCCCGGGAGCCGCCGACGGCGGCGCGGGAGCGACGAGCTCCACGGCGTCGACGGGCAGCCTCGCCTCCGGCTTGACGGGCGGCAGCTCGGGGTCGAGCGTCGGTAGCGCGCCGAACGGGCAATCGAATGGCAGCGGATCGAGCAGCATTTCATCGAGCGGGAACGGACCCGACAGCGGCGCCACGACGTCGAAGACCGGAGGCGTATGGGCCGACGGCTCGATGGTCTCCATGAAGCTGCTCCAGAGCTCCACGAACGCCCAGGCCGGGACGGCCGCG
>JBEKOY010000187.1:0-8183 GCA_049521295.1 Polyangiaceae bacterium
TCCTTTCGCGTTGTCTCACAACAGCGTCTAGAGAATCCCCGATGCCTTTGACTATCCAATTCGTGCACTATGCACGTAAGTGATCGAGATCACTCGGGAAATAAAGATCCTACCTATGATCGCGTCTTAGGGGCGTTCGTTATGGCTGAATCGGCGAACCGATTTGAGCCATCATCCGGTGCCCCACGGTAGAAAGTCCCCGGAAGAAAGGAGGGGTTGATCGTGCAGTGTTGGGTGAACGCCTACCATCCGCTGGCAGATACGCCGGACGGCCCATGGGCCAATGTGCAACCGGCGCTCCCGAGGTTTGCCGATGCCTCTTGCCGACGCGAGCCAGACCTTGGCGCCGAGTTCCCCGCCATCACCGGCCTATGTCGACCGTACGCGCTGAGGAAGTTCAACAAGGATGACCTCATCGCGTACTTCACCGTGAAGCGTCCTTACTTTGGCGAGCCTAGTCACTGGCGTTCGACGGCGGTGCTTCGCGTGCTGGAGTCGTGCAGGAGCCATGCGGGCGCGGGCGACTGGTACCGCGCGCGCTCGCAGCCGCTTCCCCGCAACCTGATGCTACCCGGCAACCCGCCCCTACCGCTTAGTGAGACGGAGGGGTTCTACCGACGGGAGGACCAGAACGGCGAGGAGGTCCGCGTCTACTCGCGGGGGCCGGACGACGACGAGCGAGTCGTGCGCGAGTGGGATGCGATCTACGCCGAGCGGCGAGGGCGTTGCCAGGACGTCCGAGTGTGCGAGGCGCTCTTCCGCGACATCGAGGACGGTCGTGTCATGAACGACGACGCCGTCCGCGATGTCTTCCGAGGACCGTTCCCGAACACGGAACTTCGACCCCAAAGGGTTCCCGCGGCCACCATGCACAGGCTGATGACCTGGCTGAACCTGTCGATTCCCGCAGACCTCGCGGGTGAGGCGGGCTTGTAGGCCTCTCCCTCACGAACGTCGCGTCCCCAGTCGTTGAGAGCACCACGTCGCCGTCTCGCTCGGCCGCCTGGATGATCGCTCGTGGGGACGTAGATCGCCCGAGGATCTGGCGTTCGCGCACGCCTCTCCCTCGAATGCCCTGGGTCGCCGAGTGTGGGGACCCCGGCTTCGTCGAGTTATGATCGCCCGAGTCCAAGAGAAAGCCTCGAACAGGTCTCCGCATCAAGCCTACGAGCAGTGGGCGCCAGATATTCCCTGTGCGGCGTTCACGACGACGGGCGGGACGTCGAACCGTGCTCGCCCAGTTCCGGGACAATCGGTCCGAGCCTTGCGAGCAAGGTCGCTGCGACGCCACTGGACCGGACGTGGACGCCGATCTCTGCTCCGGGGAAGTCGGGAGCACCTGCTGCCGAGGCCCAGTTCAGGCTTGTGACGACGACATCGTCATCATCCCATGCGAGAAATTTCCCATGTACCGGGACGCTTGTCTCGATGAGCTGAACGCCGTGGGTTGCAGCGTCCGCCGTGAGCGCACGCGCGTCGCGCGACTTCACGGGGCCGGACGGCCTCGTGTACAGGACCAACGTCTTGACTCCGGCGCGTGCGGCGAACTCGCCCGGGAGGATGGCGCCGGGACGGGCGGTTGCCCCCAACCGGTGGCTGCCCACGATGAACTGCTTGCGCGCCGCTCCGCTTGCAGCTCGCATTAGGCCGTCGTGCGCTTCGCCGAGCACGATCGTGATTTGGGCGGCCCCCTCGCTCTTCGGACGGGCTCGCTCCGATCGCGCAATCAATGCCAGCTCTGTAGCGACCGTGTCGCTGAGCCCTCGCCGGCCGACCGCGCGCTCGAGCGCCGTGGCCAGCTCGGCAACGACCGCAGGATCGCGCAAGACAACGCTCAGCTCGACGGACCGAAAGGGGCTCGAGAGCCAGTTGCAGGACCCCACGGCGGCGATCCATCCGCCTTCATCGGTATCGATCAGGATGATCTTCGAGTGCGACCCCGTCGATGTCATCTGGACACGTACACGCCCGCGCGTGTCGGGGTCCGCTTGCACGCGCCGCATGATCGCCGCGGCGGCGCCTCCGTGACGAGTCTCGGGCTCCTCGTCGTAGGCTGCGCCCCAAAGGATGTCGATCGCGACTCCGCGGCGACACGCCGCTCGAAACTCGTCGAACAGGTCCTCGAAGCGCACGGGATCGAGGAATGTCGAGTGAAGAATGACGCGACGGTCCGCCATTCCGAGCAGGGCAACGAGGCACTCGCGATGGGCCGGCCCCCCAACAACCAGATCGCTCGGATCGAACGCGCACTGGATCATCCGAGGCACGTCGGCTTCGTTCGCGCGCCCAGCGTACTTCACTGAGAGCACTCGTTCGCCGTCTTTCAAGGCGGCAGCCTTCGCTACGACAGCGCGAAGCGCCTCGACCGCATCCTCCGGGAGCCCGCGGGTAGCGCCATCGACGATGCGGATGCCGATGAACTCGTCCTCGCGCAACGAAGCGGTGAGTCCGTCGATGCAAGCGATCTGCTCATCCCAGCCGCGCGCAACGAGTTCTGCGAGTCGAGCGAAGTTCGCATCGTGGCTTGCGGGCGGGCCGCCCTCGACGTTCACGATGCGAACATCCACACCGTTTCTCCGCTCGCTTTCGAGCTTCTCTGGCGACATGAGCTGCACATCGCGGCGGATGAAGAGTTGCCCAGTCGCTCGCTCGACCGTGAAGCTCACGCGACGGGTGTGCCGCTTGGGAAAGAAAGGGAGACCTTCACCACTCGAGACGACGCGCGCACCGTACGCACTTGCGCCGATGACCGCGTCGCCCTCGCGCGTGATCGCAACCTCAACGAGCCGAAAACGCATCATGCGGGCTAGAGATGCCACAACGAGCTGCCGGGGCAGACTCGATCCTGCCGCGAGCGCCGCGATCGACGCCGGCTCGCGTGATACCGCCCACAGCAAGAGCTCGTCTACGACGCTCCACGGCCTTGCGGTGTCGATCCCGACTTTGCAGTTCATCCAATAGACGGGGATCGCCACGAGTATCGTCATCGTCGGACCCTCAAGACGTCGGGCGCGATGATCCGAGCGAGGGGCGTTCCGTCTTTCCGTGTCTCACCTGTCAGTCGTTCGATCGTGCTGATCATCGTCCTCAAGAATGCGAGGTCCGTACGCTCTGAGCGAGGGTCGACGCCAAGCACGGCCTCCCGCAAGAACGCCAGACTCCCGACGACGATGAGCTGAGACTTTGCCCGGCTGAGCAGCACGTTCATACGTCTGCGGTCGCGAAGGAAGCCGAGCGCGCCGACGCCAGTACGGGGGTTATTGCGCACAAGTGATACGATAACGAGGTCCGCCTCGCTTCCCTGAAAGGAGTCGACCGTGCCCACGAGGTCCATGCCCGGGCGCGCAGCGGCGAACGCGCCGAGGTGCGACAGGACGCCCGAACGAAGAGCGGCCACGCGGCCACGAATCCTGTCGACTTGTGCGGCGTAGGGCGTGAGGACAGCCAGTGTCGGCGGTGGGCCTGACGCGAGGGCCCGAACGTGGCGAAGGACATCGATCACGGCATCGACCTCCGCGGGGTTGTGCCATCGAGGGCGTCCGACTTCTGCGGGCCTCCCGCGGCCAGTCGAGCTGACGTGAGGAAAATCGACGACCACAAGGGGCGAGGAGGGCAGTGGCGGCCCTTGTGCAAAGGGGGGCGCGGCGGTTTCAGCGCGCTCCGCTCGACGTTCCTCCGTCTTTAGTCTCGCTTGGTAGAACGACTGAGAGACGACCTCCGCAATCGCGGGGTCCATGCGCCGCTGCTCAGTAAGGGTGGCCGAAAGAGCGCGGTGTGTGGAGTGACCCAGCCCGCGCTGCTCGTCCTCCTCGACGAAGCTTCGAAACGGCTCGAGCAGCCGTAGCCCGAGCTGGCTCGCACCCCTCAAGCCGGCAGCATCGCCAGCGAGTTCCACAAGCTCATCAAGCTCGCCCTCGCGAAGCAATGGCCCTACAAGTCCCTCGAGCAGACCAAGTGCGTGCAAGACCAGCTCGTGGTCGGCCAGGATCTTCACGAGCCGTTCGCTGTCGAAAGGTGGTAGCTGATGATGGTCGCCGATGAGAAGGCGGCGGCCAGACAGCATGAGCGGCCCGACAAGCTCGGGCCCCGTTGCCTTTGCCGCCTCCTCGATCACGACCCAGTCGAACTGTTCCCGGGCGTCGACGAGTCGCTCAATGTCAGGCGAGTTCGCCGTGGACATCACGACGTTGGCGCCATCGAGCACAACGTTCGAGAACGCCCGCAGTCCGGCGTGATCCTCGCGACTGACGGCCGACGCATCCTTCGCTCCACTTGCCGCCAGCGCTTGGACGCGCCCGCGCAGTGGAGCCGGCGCCGCGCGTGCAAGGTCACTTGCGGCAAGAGCCTCCAAGTACCGTCGCGACGCTCGATGGACCTCGTCTTCGCTCGTGGCGCGATGGTCCGGCGTCTTCGAGCGTACAACGATAACGTCGTCGAGCTTGCTCTCCCGCAGTGTCTTCTTGACTTGTTCTTGGAGGTTCTCGAGAGCGTCATGACCCTGCGCGCTGAGGAGCATGCGAGTCGCCGGATCGGCCGCGAATCTACGGCGCAGGACCTCGGTCGCAAGCATGGTCTTGCCGACGCCTGGAGGACCGACGACAAAGAACGACGGAAGCGTTGACCATAGATCGCGGAGCGCCTTCTGTTTCGGCGCGTCGAGATCCAACAACTCTGAATCGTCCTGCAAGCTCTCGCGGCTTGAACGGCGCTGTCGCCACGGATCGTCCAGCATCTCAGCTAAGTCAACGCGCGTCTCAAGCTCGGCGATGTTGCGGAGGCGTCGACGGATGACTTGCTCGGTGCCGGAGTCCTTTTCCGGCCTGAGAAAGAACGGCCCGCGGTTCGGCAAGTCGTCGTCGATCTCGAATTCGTAGGCAGGGCCGCCGTAGCCTTCGACGTCATCCACATAGCGAGCTGCGACATCCTGAGCGCGCTTCGCGCCCAAGCTCTTGGCCGTGCTCAATCGCCACGGGGTCTCCGCATCGCGGTGCTCCTCCTCAAAGAGGCGACGGAGCGCGTCGGCCGTCTCTGTGAGGCCCACGCGCTGTGCGAGCGGGTCACGGTCGTTCGGAACCTTTGCTCGGAGCGTTGCGTACCGGCGCCCCTCGCGCTGCTCGGTATGAAGGACTTCGACGGGGAAGATCTCGAGCGCTTTGACAAGCGCTTCCACCGCCTGGACGAGAAGCAAGGCCCGCCGGACGGCTACGGAGCGCTTCGGCGCCACGGCGGGCCGCGCCGACGCAAAGGCGCTCCAATCGAGGATGTCTGGCCCCCCGCGGGCTCGAATCTCGCGAGCATCTTGGTGTCCGCGCGCGACCGTTATTGGTTGTACGACGGTGTGGGCATCGTCCTCGGGGCGGCGCAGGGCCTCCGGCCTTTTGGTCGCGCGCGTGCACGCGGCAATGTCCCAGACCGAAGTGCCGGCGTCGCGAAAGGCACTCAGCTCATAGACGCTCGACTCCGTCACAAGGCGCAGGAGGCTTGTTGCGGGGTCGAACGACCGGGGAACGAGAAGCGCGGCGCCCCCGTCGAGATCGGCGCGTGCCCAGTCAAGTTGAGCAGGGCGATCGTCAATCGCCACGTCGCCGTCCGTCGCCGTGTAGACGAGGTCGTCAAGCTTGGCTCGATCCAAGAACATGAGGATGAACGAGCCGGCGCGGATGGAGACAGAGCGGGCGATGCTTGCGAGAATGTCCTCGACGGCGCGCGCGACGGAGGGGGCGTCGACCGCGTCGAGCTTCGATGGCGCCACGAGTCGCTTGAGCAGGACGCGCTCTGCAATCGAAAGGTCAGGCCCGTCATCAGCCGACGCCGCGGCGACCTCGCCCGATCGCTTGAGCTCGACGCGGAGTGCCTTTGCCAAGAGCACCCCCAGCGCTCGCCAGTCCCCGGCGAAGGAATAACGGTCGGCCCGCCTTCGCGTGCCCTGGGGTCCGAGCCGGGCGTGCGTCCTTTGCGGTTCGGCAGCGCTCAGCCACAGGCTCCACTCAAAACCGCCCAGCTTGAAGTCGGGCTCGTCGGCTCCTTCGGTCATGATGGCTTCGGCGCCGAAATGCCCGTGGACGAGCCCCTGTGCGTGCACGATTCCGAGCGCGCGAACGAGGCGAAGAGCGTTCTGCCAAAGAAGCCGTCGCGCGCGTGGTGCTCCTAGATTGTGCAGCCAGTGCTGACGTGGGACGGCGGCGAGCTGCGTCGAAAGCGGTTGCCCGACGCGCTCCAGGACAACGCCGAAGTACTCGTCGTCTTCGACGAACTCCAGGAGGTCGACGATGAGCTCGCGCGCTCCGGCGTACGACATCACACGCTGCACTTGCCGAAGGTCGTGCAGCCAAAGCTGCCGCAAATCGTGATCGACTGGCTTGCCGGTCTTGCGCCAAAGCTTGAGCGTCCGCTCGGCGCCTGTCTCTCGGTCGTCGACCTCGAACATCGCAGACTGGAGCGCCGCAGGATTTCCTGGGGAGACTGCAGCGCCGAGGAAAGCGAACCGGTCGCGAAGACCTGGGCGCTTAGCGCCTACGGGATCAGTCGTGGCATCTTCGTTCGACACGCGTTCTCCATCGCGCGGAGTGTACGGCAGCCCTTACCTGACGAGCTCCGCGTTCGCGCTCCAACGCCTAAGGCGCCTGACCGCCGCGGTTTCCGCGGCTCTTCGTTGATCGATACGCTTTCGACCGGCTACTCGCCGGGCAGGTTTGGCAGCTGCGAGGTCGTAAAGCGCACGATGGCGCCGCTCTGGCCCATGAGCGTTGCCGGCAAGGCTCGACGTTCCGTGCATGAAGGGCACGGCAGCAGAGTACGTCGAACCTCGCCCAGCGAAAGCCTGCATCGGCGCGGTACTTGGACGGGATGCAACCGACCACGCCTGCGACTGCCGCGCGAATCCGGCTACTAACCGCTGCGAACACCTGGCCCTTCTTTACCAAGTCGCGCCCGGCTTCAAGTCTTGCGCATACCGAATTTCTGAACGGTCCTGCAGCGGACCCGGCACGTAGCCAGGACAGGTGGCTGACGGACGGGACCGGGTTTATTGCTGCGTGCAACTGGGCGGCCCGGGGGCTTTCCGCCGGTGCGGGTCGCGCGGCCGGGGCCGAAGCAGGTGTTCCGTCGCCGTGGCTCCAACGAGCCAACGAGGGTATACGATTCCAGATCGTGAAACACTCGTCCGACATTCTGATGCATTTCGTCGCCCGTGCGAGCCGTACTGATCCGTCGGCGCAACGGGAAGCATGCCTTTCCATCGTGCGCGACGGCTTTCGGTTTAGTCCCCAACGCCTGGGTTTCGGGATGACGCTCGGGGGAGACCCCGCGGTGCACACAATTTCCGCCGTGTGTTTTACTGATATTCCTTTACGGCTTGCGCAAAGCCACGTTGCCAGATATGGCAAATGTGCCATCGGAGTACGCAAGTCGCTCGTGAAGCGGTGGGGAGGCAATCCGGTCCTGTACCTCGTTGATCGCGTCGAAGCAGATGCGGTCCGAAACCCGCACGAGCGGACAGACCTTCGCGGCATCTTTGGCGTTCACGTTGCGTCGCTGTTTCGCGCTATGGTGTATCCCCAGACGTTGCCCGAGGACCATTGGACGCGGTCACTAAACGAGAAACAAAAGGCAGGTTTTATAACAGACGTCGGATGGGTTTTATCCCACGTAAAGGAAATGTTCGACCTTGGCGCTGACGTTGATTTAGAAGACGACGCCGAAGCGGCTAGACGAGATCGATACTATATGGAACGCGAGTGGCGCGTCGTGCAGCACGGCATACATACGGCGAACGCCGATCACGAGAAGGGCTCGGGCCTCGTGAAAAAAATCGGGGAATCGTACTATCTGCCGTTTCCCAAGCGTAGTGATGTTCGCATAATAATCGTGCCAAATGACACCGTTCGCGGCGAGATTGCGGAATCTCTGCTAAAGAATGACTGGAAGCCGTCAGAGCTTCCGACGATCATCACATTCGACGATTCGAGCGACTTGTAAATGGCCTCGTCAGCAGAATTTGCGGGTGAGGCGAGTAGGCGGCGCAAAGCTTGTCGGCCGACGAAGAGACGTGGAAACCGCCGCGGCCACATAAAAGGCCTTTGGGGCGCTCGTTGTCAGTCGGGTAGGCCGGGGAGGTTGTCTCCCCGGCCCCCCTTCGGATCCGGACGTGCGCAATTCACGCATCCGGCTCTTCGGTCACGGGT
>JBEKOY010000188.1:0-8049 GCA_049521295.1 Polyangiaceae bacterium
ACAAGAAGTGCACGGCTCCCGCGACTTCGTGCGCTTCGCCGACGCGTCCGAGCGGCACTTGCGCACGCAGTCCGGCGATGAACGACGTGCTGTTGGCCGGCGCCCCCCACGGGAACGGTCCGGGGGATACGCAGTTGACGCGGATTCCGTGGGCCGCGAGATGGCAGGCCGCATATCGCGTGAACTGCACCACCCCCGCTTTCGCCGCGCCGTAGGCGGGCGGATTGTGGAAATCGGGGTCGTGTCGGTACACGGAAGGATGCGGCGAGACGATGCCGTACATGGTGGCGATGTTGACGATGGCGCCCTGAACCCCCCCAACGACCCATCGCTTGGCGACTGCGTCGGTTGCCAGCATGACCGTCGTGAGACCCCCGGCGAGGGTACGCGTCACCGCATCGCGCGTCAGATGACCGAGGAGCCCTCCCCCATCCGCCGAATAGGCGTTGTTCACCCAGCCCTCGAACCGCGTCGCTTCGGCTTCGGCGCGGTCGATCGCCATCGCCAGTTGATCGTCGATCGATACGTCGGCCGCGTGGGGAACGACGCGCCCCCGAAGCCCGAGCGCACGGGCCTCCTGTTCGACCGCTTCCAGGGGGGCCAAACGCCGACCCACCGCAATCACCGTCGCGCCGGCCTGCGCGAGGGCGAGAGCGATAGGTCTGCCGAGATGCCCCCCGGCACCCGTCACACCGATGCCCATCCCCGAAAGATCGAACGGCTGGACCATCGCGCTCTGGGACGAGGCTACTCAAGGCAACCGCTCCGGGGCAAAGGTTTCCGGACCCAGCGCCATCGCCTTGACGCTGCCACGGTCCTGACGGAGGCGGATTCGCACCCACCTTGGGCCATCGCCCTGTTGTGGGGCACGGCCTGGATCCTCGCCACGAACGAGCGCGGTACGCACGTTGCTACGAAGGACGAGATGGCCATCGACTCGCCGGCGACTTCCTCCTCTCTCGAGCCGAGCACCGAGCCGCGACGGCCGACGTGTCCGCCGGCGAGCTTCGAGCCGGGTCGACTCACTGTCTCGCGCATTCTGGTCACGGGCGGGACCGGTACGTTCGGTCGAGCGTTCGTGCGCGCCGTCCTCGAGCGGCACCCTGAGGTCACCCGGGTCGTCGTCTTCTCGCGCGACGAACTCAAACAATCCGAGATGGCGGCAGAGCCCATCTTCCAAGATCGCCGGGTGCGCTTTTTCATCGGAGACGTGCGCGACAAAGAGCGCCTGAATCGAGCCATGGAAGGCGTCGATGCCGTGGTCCACGCCGCTGCGATGAAGCAGGTTCCAGCGGTCGAGTACAACCCATTCGAAGCCATCAAGACGAACGTTCTGGGTGGCCAAAACGTGATCGACTGTTGTCTCGACCTCGGTGTGCGGCGGGTCGTCGCGCTCAGCACCGACAAGGCTTCCGCACCCGTCAATCTGTACGGCGCGACCAAGCTCTGCTCCGACAAGCTCTTCGTCGCGGCAAACAACGTCCGGGGCAGTCGCGACTTGAAGCTCGCAGTCGTACGCTACGGCAACGTCATGGGAAGCCGCGGAAGCGTCATCCCCCTGTACCTGCGAAAGGCGCCCACCGGCGTCTTGCCCGTCACCGACGCTCGCATGACGCGCTTCAGCATCACGCTGTCCGAGGGCGTCGGACTCTGCTTGATGGCGCTCGAGCACCAATGGGGCGGCGAGATTTTCGTGCCCAAATTGGCGAGCTATCGAATCACCGACGTCGCCACCGCGATCGGCCCCGGCTGCCGCCAAGAGATCATCGGGCTACGGCCCGGCGAAAAGCTCCACGAGGAGATGGTCACCCCGACCGACGCCCTCGGCACCCTCGAGTTCGCGCGCCACTATGTGATCCTGCCGAGCACTCCGTCTTGGTCTGTGGGCGACTTCATCGAGCGAGAGGGTGGGCGTCGTTGCCCCGAGGACTTTCACTACCAGAGCTCCACCAACGACGTGTGGCTGCGTCCGGCGCAGATCCGTGATCTCATTCGCTTGCACGTCGACCCCGATTTCGAGCCGTGGGTGGGCTGATGACGGACGCACGTGCGATCCCGTACGGACGGCAGTGGATCGACGAGGACGACATCGCAGCGGTCGTTCGGTGTTTGCGCGATCCGAATCTCACCCAGGGTCCTCGCATCGCGGAATTCGAAGCCGGGCTCGCCGCCGCAACCGGAGCGCGTTTCGCCACCGTGGTCAGCAGCGGCACCGCGGCTCTGCACCTGGCTGCGCTGGCAGCCACGGTAGGACCCGGCGATGTCGTGATCACGAGCCCCATTTCGTTTGCGGCCACCGCAAACGCCATGGCCTATTGCGGCGCCCGCGTCGCCTTCTGCGACGTGGATCCTCGCACCGGCCTCATGGACATCGGATCGCTTGCCGAACTCGCCGCGAAGCTCGCGCGGTCGGGCCACCCCCCCAAGGCCATCGTGCCCGTCGACTTTGCAGGGCAGGCGGTGGACCGCGCGCGTGTGCGCGAAATCGCCGAACGATTCGGGGCTCGAGTCATCGAAGACTGCGCACACTCGCTCGGGGCTCGCTACACGGTCGACGGCGTCGAACACGCGGCGGCCAGCTGCTCCCATGCCGAATTCGCCATTCTGAGCTTCCACCCCGTCAAGCACATCACGACGGGCGAAGGCGGCGCCGTGCTCACGAACGATCCAGCGCGGGCGCAAACCGCGCGCGACCTTCGGTCCCACGGCATCATTCGAGACCCCACGCGTCTCGAACGACCGCAGAGCGATCCCATGCGCGGCGGGTGGTACCAGGAGCAGCAAGCCCTTGGGTACAACTACCGGCTTACCGACATGCAGTGCGCGCTCGGCAGTTCCCAGCTGCGCAAGCTCCCGCGCTTCTTGGAGCGACGCCGTGCGCTGTCGGCACGCTACGACCTTGCGCTCTCCGAGGGCGGGATGCGCGAACGGATCGAGCCGCTGTCGTGCGAGCACCCCGACCGACACGCGCGCCACCTGTACGTGGTCCAGGTGCGCCGCCAGCGGGACGAACCGCTCGCGAGCGTCGCGCAACGGCGACGATCGCTCTATGAGGCACTCGCCGCCCGAGGCATTCAGACCCAGGTCCACTATGTGCCCATCCCCGAGCACCCGTTCTGGAGGGGGGCTTCGCGCGCCCCGTCGGGGCCCTGGCCTGGCGCCGAAGCGTTCTACGCGGCGAGCCTCTCGCTACCGCTCTTTCCCGCCATGAGCGACGATGACGCCGATCGGGTGATGGCGGCGTTGCGGACATCGATGGAGGACTCGTGCGGCGCGTAGCGATTGTACAAGCACGCACCGGATCGAGCCGGTTGCCCGGCAAGGTGCTCGCGGACGTGTGCGGGGCACCGCTGCTCGCGCGCGTCGTGGAGCGAATCTGGCGCGCCAAGCGCGTCGACGACGTGGTGGTGGCGACCACCGACCAACGAGCCGACGACCCGGTGGTCGCCGTTGCCGACGCCGCCGGGGCGCGCTGGTACCGCGGAAGCGAGCACGACGTGCTCGCTCGAATGAGCGGCGCCGCGCGCGAGTCCGGCGCCGGCCTCGTCGTGCGCCTGGCGGCCGACTGCCCGCTGCTCGACCCGACGATCGTCGACGACGTCGTCCGCGTGCTCGAGGATCATCCGAACCAATTCGACTACGTGACGACCGAACCGCCGGCGACGTACCCCAAGGGCCTCGACGTCGAGGCGCTTCATGCCGACACCCTGGCGAGAGTCGACCGGATGGCCACGTCGACGCCGGCCCGCGAGCACGTCACGTTCTTCATCTACGGCGAGGCGCCGGAGCTCTTCCGCACGTTCACGATCGCCGACGACCAGGACAACTCCCGAGAGCGATGGACCGTGGACACAGCGCAGGACCTGGCGCTCGTGCGAGCTCTCTACGAAGATCTCGACCTCGCCCACCGCCACGTCGGCTACCGAGACGTGATTGCGCATCTGCGCAAGCGCCCTTCGCTTCGAGCCATCAACGCCCACATCGTGCAGCGGGATCCACGCCTCGAGGTCTGAAATGGATGGCCCCCTGACCGTCGCGCTCATGCAGCCCACGTTCATCCCGTGGATCGGGTATTTCGCACTGATCGACTCGGTCGATCGGTTTGTATTCTTGGACGATTTTCAATTTTGCAGGCAAACCTGGGGGCAGCGCAATCGCCTCTTCAGCGGACCGGCCGCCGGTTGGATCACACTGCCCGTCAAACACTCGGGCACGATGGCCAATTACTGCGACGTACGGCCCGTGATCGATGGGTTTTGCGACAAGCTCATTTCGCACATTCGACGATCCTACGCGGATGCGCCCTATCTTCCGCTGGTTCTCGGTCACCTCCAAGCATGCTTCGCGTCACCGCCGGCCGATCTCGCGGGCGTGAACATCGCCTTCATCGAAAATACAGCGCGGCTCATCGGCTTGTCGGCGGATTTCGGACGCAGTTCGCTCATCGGGTCGACCGGAAAGCGATCGGCTCGGGTCGCCGACATTCTGCGCCGCACCGGCGCGCGGCGATACCACGCGGCGTCCGGATCGGCCGGATACATGATGGACGACGGAGTGTTCCCGTTGCCCGACGTGGAGACCCGGTTTCAAGACTTCGTTCCGGCGCCGTATCCACAGGTGCAAACGACGCAATTCGTCCCGTACTTGTCGGTTCTCGACGTCCTGCTGCAAGTGGGCATCGACGGCACTCGGGCCGCTATCCGCGAAGGCAACCGCGAATTTCGAAGTTGGGACGCCGCCACGGCGGCCATCGAGCAGCGAGCGCCGGCGATCGAGCGATCGACGCCGCATGACCCCTTATCGGAGATGAGCCCGTGAATTCGAATTTTTGCATCGGAAACCGCACGATCGGCCGCGGGCAACCCGTGTTCATCGTGGCGGAGATGAGCGCCAACCACGGGCGAAGTCTCGACCACGCGATCCGCGTCCTTCGGGCAGCGAAGGAATGCGGTGTCGACGCCGTAAAGATCCAAACGTACACGGCCGACACGATGACCCTGAACATCGCTCGGCCCCCCTTCGTGGTGAAGCTCGACGCGTGGGCGGGCCGAACGCTCTACGACCTCTATCAGGAAGCGCACACCCCGTGGGAGTGGCATCCGAAACTCAAGTCGGTCGCCGACGACCTCGGCATTCCGCTCTTCTCTTCGCCGTTCGACAGCACGGCGGTCGATCTGCTCGAAGAGCTGCACGTGCCCGCGTACAAGGTCGCGTCGTTCGAGCTCACGGATCATGCGCTTTTGCGCCGGATTGCGCAGACGGGTAAACCGGTCATCGCTTCGACCGGCATGGCGCGGCTCGACGAGATTGCCGAGGCCGTGAGCGTCATCCGAAAGTCGGCACCCGGAGTCGGCCTCGCGCTTCTCAAGTGCACGAGCGTCTATCCGGCCGATCCGCGGGAGGCCAATCTCCGAACCATCGCTCATTTGGCCGAGACGTTCGACTGCGTAGCGGGGCTTTCCGATCACACGATGTCGGCCGCGGTCCCAATCGCGTCGGTGGCGCTCGGGGCTTGCATCATCGAAAAGCACTTCTGCCTTTCCCGTTCGGAAGGCGGACCGGATTCGGCGTTTTCGCTCGAGCCTGACGAAATGCGCGCGCTCGTGCGGGACGTGAGGCTCACGGAGGCGGCACTCGGGCGGGTGAGCTACGAGCTCAGTGCCTCGGAACAGAAAAGCCGCGCGTATCGCCGGTCTCTGTTCGTCGTCAAGGACGTGGCCAAGGGCGAGGTGCTCGATTCACGCAGCGTTCGCGCGCTGCGCCCGGCAGACGGGCTCGAGCCCAAGTATCTCTCGGTCGCCCTCGGCCGCCGGGCCGCGTGCGCGATCGCTCGCGGCACGCCGCTCGGCTGGGCCCATCTCGGCGAATCGATCGAAGGGGGACCGGACCCGACCCGGACATGACACGCGTGCTTTTCCGGTGCGACGGCGACACGAGCGTCGGACTGGGCCACGTCAGCCGGTGCGCCGGCCTCGCGGAGGCGTTCGACGAAATCGGCATACGGGCGACGTTCTACGGGCAGTACAACGCGGCCGCCCTTTGCCTTTTGGAGTCTTGTGGGGCCGACGTTGCACGTTCCCACGTGCACATCGCGGGATCCATGGACGACGCGGACGAGACGCTGAGGCTCGCAGCGACCCTGGACGCCTTCGGCATCGTGCTCGACGGCTACGGCTTCGGCGAGGCTTTTCTCGAGGCGCATGCGGAAGGCCGGACCGGCCGCAGGTTGATGATCATCGACGATTTTGCGGACCACGACCGCTATCCGCGCGGGGCTCGCATTCTCAACTCGACGCTGCAGGCCCAGGGCATGACGTATCGGGGCGACGAGCTATCGGTCTTTGCCGGACCCGAGTACCTTCTGGTGCGCCGTGCCCTTCGCGCGCTGCGCGCAACGCCGCAGCCGCCTTCGGGCCGCTCGACCGTGCGGTGTCTGGTCGCGCTCGGTGGGGTCGACCGGTTTGGCCGCACGCTCTCCGTGGTCGATGCGCTGGCCGCACTTTCAACGCCACCGGACGTCGATGTCGTTCTGTCCGAGAGCGCGCCGGTCCATGGTCGCGTCGCCGAGCGCCTCGCGCGATGGCCGTCCGGCGGGCGGCTGTTTGGCCGACTGCCGAATTTGGCGGATCGCTTCGCCGACAGCGATGCATGCATCACGGCCGGCGGTTTGACGATGTACGAGGCATGCTTTCTCGGACGCCCGGTCGCGGTCTGTCCGCAGTCGGTGCGCGAAGCCGAGGATGCCGCATTCGCGGCCCGAGCGGGCGTCGCTTTGGATCTGAGCGCCGCCCTCGAAGCGGGGCGGGAGGCACTCACGGAGGCGCTCGCGCGTTTTGTCACGCCGCGATCGCTTCACGCGCTTCGAAGGGCTCTGGCGGGCCGCTTCCCCACGGACCCCACGCGCGCGGCTGCACGCGCGTTGACGGACCGCTGACCCATCCGATTGCGGATCGAACAGCGACCTTATCGGCCCATCGTCACGGAGGCGTCATACGTGGCCCATAACCACACGCTCGCCCTCGCCCTCGTCACGGGCCGTGAGCAACATGCCGATCGAGTTGCCCGGAGCGTTTCAACCGGAGCCTCCGGAGTCGATCTTGTCGTCGAGCATCGCATTGCCACTGCGCCGCTTTACCGCAATGGAGCACGTGTCGAACGCCCTGTTCGTAGCGATGCACCTGTCGCTGCTCTTCGTGTTTGTCGTGCCTCTGTCCTGGAAGGTCGCCGCGCTCGCCGTGGGCGGATACGGACTGCGGATGTGGGCGATCACCGGCGGTTACCATCGCTACTTTGCACACCGCACCTACAAGACGAGTCGAGCGTTCCAGCTGGCGCTGGCGATCCTCGGCGCCACGGCCATGCAAAACGGACCCATCTGGTGGGCCAGCGTGCACCGCCGGCACCATAAGTATTCCGATGGTCCGCAGGACCCTCATTCACCGGTCCGACGCGGCTTCTGGCACGCGCACGTCGGCTGGGTGTTCGACCTGACGTTGCCACGGCCGCGCGACGATTCAAACGTGCGCGACTTGCTGCGCTATCCAGAGCTCGTCTGGATCGATGGACACGACTGGTTGTTTCTGAGCGCCTACGCGCTGGCGTGCTTCGCCATTGGGGGCGCGTCCGGGATCGTTTGGGGGTTCGTGGTCAGCACGCTCGCTGTGTTCCACGCGACCATGCTCATCAACTCGCTCGCGCACACTTGGGGAACGCGCCGGTACGAGACCCACGATGGCTCGCGGAACAATGCGCTACTGGCCATTCTGACGCTCGGCGAAGGGTGGCACAACAATCACCACTACTGCATGAGCTCGGCGCGGCAGGGGATCACCTGGTGGGAGATCGACGTCACCTATTACGTGCTCCGCGGGCTCGCGCGGCTTCGCCTGGTCTGGGCCATCCGTGAGCCCCCGGCGACGAAGCCGGCGACGCCGCGGATCCCACTGCCCCGGCCCGTTGCGCCCGCTGCGGTGGTCTAGGCGGAAGGCCGAACACACTCGCCCGCGCGGAACCTCGACCTCGACGCCAACTACCCCGACCTCGACCACG
>JBEKOY010000189.1:0-8376 GCA_049521295.1 Polyangiaceae bacterium
GGGGCTGGCTCGTAACGAACTCGCCGTACTCGCGAAAAACGACCCCCGAAGGGGCCGCTGGGACGCGATCCTCACGCGGGCCACGACTCGCGAACAGGACCTGCTCGCCCTGCGACCAACTACACCCACACGGGCGCCGCTGCGCGAGACCGAGTTGGCGGACAAGCTGGTGCGCCACTCCGGCGACTACAAGATGGCCCTGGACTCCGTGCGCATCGCTTGCGCGAATGTCGAGTCAGATCTGGCTGCCATCCTCGCCGAGACGATGGTCCTGCCCGCACAGGCCAAAAAGGTGTTGGCCAACATCTTCCAGGCGCCAGGGCATGTCGTGGTCGGCCAGTCCGTCATTACCGTCCGACTTGCCCCGGCCGCCAACCGCACCGAGCGCGACGCAATTGCCAACTTGTTCGCCCACTGCAACCGGCTGAAACTCACCCTGCCGGGCGACCTCGCCATGCGCCCACTCCGCTTTCAGGCCCAAAATCCTGGTGCGCTCGGTGGGTGGCGCCGCACGCGAGGACCTTAACTTGGCTAGTGTCTGCGGCGATGGTCTCATGGCGGCTAAGGCGGGAGCAGATCCATGGAAGCGCGCGCAGCGGAAGTGCTCAGAAGGTATCGGGCCCTCCGAGACACCTTCGTCCGCAAGGTCGTCGACGTCGAGGTCGACGCCGAAGCGCGCGATCGGCGACGACGATCGCTCCACCGGGCGACGTACTTTTTTTCTGTACTTGCGACGGCGGGAATCACGGTCTCGATCTGGAGAGCGCAAGAGCAGAACAGCCACTGGGCTTGGAAGGTCGCGATCGGAGTTTTCGTGTTGGCGGTCGTGATCATGACGTTCGCCTACCTGTGGCTCGAACCAACGCCGCCTGCCATGGCCGACCTTGTTCGAGCAACGGACGAGAAGCTCCGGGCATTTGAGGAAGCGTACGACGAGTGGCAGTCGCTCCAGCAAGCACCGGAGGTCGACCGCTGGGTCCGGAACTTCGTCGACGGATATCGGGCCAGCATGGCGCGCTTTCGTGCCTTGGTCGCTCAGGGAGCGGCCCCGGCTACGGAAGCTGACTTTCAGCAGCGTCTCTCTGAGGTCATGGAGCCGGCTGCCGCTGCGCTCTTGATGTCACCGGCGATGTCAAACGCTGGCATCCCGCGCCTCTTCTCGGTGTTCCGAACGGCGCAATTGACAGATGCCATGGCCGCAGGACAGTGCCCGGCGCATGTCGAGGCTGGAGGTGAGTTTCGATGGGAGGGGCTCGAGGTACGGCGCGACGACATTGTGCTCGTTCGTGCGCATGATTTCTGGGCCGGTGAGATCGGGATGGCGAACCCGGAGTCCTGGATCATCCGGCCTGGAGACTTCCTCCATGGCGAGGCTGTCCGTAAGGGACGCTTCCAATATGCCGAGGACCTAACTCGGATCCACAACGATGTGCTGAACCTTGCTTGGTACGCACAGGTTCGCGAGCGCGAGCTTCACGCAAGGCTCCAGAGTGGACTCTCGTTGCCGCTCTTCGCCGAGGGCCTGCCGCGTTACGGTTCTTGGGGAACGGAACTGGACGAGGACCTGCTGCGAGATCGCTCCTCGGACTTGCGCGTTATCGGCGTGCTGGGAGTCTTCCATACAGGGCCGAACCTCCTTCGCGAGGCGTGGAACGAGGAAGCGCCAAGCGAGGCACAGCGATCGCTTCAGAGGGCCTTGCAGGCGGTCGCGGAACTGGCGACACTGGTTATACTGGTCAGCGGTGCTAGCGTTATGGTTCCTCGATATCAGCCGGGTTGAACCATGAGCGGCATAACCAAGATTTCCCCTAACGTTTTCGCGTACTTCGCCAAACCCGAGACTCGGCGGGTTGCGAAAGGTTCCGACGACTTTGACGGACGGGGGCGGGATGCGGGCGCACAGCAGGCAGGACGCGCGGAGGCCGGGGCGGGGCCGCAGCCTCGTCCGCCGAACCCGCGAAGGCCTGGCTGACGACAGCGCTCGTGGTTTTGCACCCCCGACGCGCCGCGGGTCCGATGATGAGACTGCACCGCGCCGTCCGCTAGTGGCAGACGCACGCAGAAGCGCCAACGCTCGCCGAGCAGCTCCGGGGACATATAGTTGGCCGCGCGCCATGCCGTTCACCGAGCGCTGTCAATCACCACGGAGCCATACCCGCTTGAGACCGCGGGGGCTCACTCCGAGCCGTTCCCAAACCACGCCGGACACGTCGGCAGGTACCGGTTCGTCTCCTTGGAGAACGAGGATGCGTCTCGTGGCAGGCCCGGCTGTGTGGTGGTAGAGGACCTCCGGCGGGGCGCTCGGGGTGGCCGTCTCTCTGTCGATTCTTGGGGCTCATGTTCATCTTCATCCCGCCGGGGGCGCGGGTCATCCGGCTCTCGCCTCGGCCCGAAGTGGGCTCCACTTGGCCGCTGCACAGACGAGGGATTGATTCTCGGAAGAAAAATGGTGCAGGTATGCCCCGCAGAACGCACAGCGGTCGCCAGCGTCATGCCTTCTTCGCCGCCGACAGATTCATCTCCACGGCGGGGCCGACCTCAGAAAGGCCGGCCTTGCTCAAGCACGTGGCTCGGAACATCGGGCGAGGCCGAGAGAGGTCACTTGACGCGAAACGATGCGACGCGTCATTTCATGTCGTCGCACCGTAACAACCTGTCGTGTTGCCCGTTCCAATCTGTCGTGGAGGCCTCCCCAATCTGTCGTGGCCCGCGGCTTTCAGGGCCGCTGGTGCAGCGTGGTGCAGTCGAGTTGCCCGAAAATCGGCGCCAGATTGCACCTTGCTGCACCACGCTGCACGAATGGCCCTTTCGTACGGACTTCTAAGCCGCGGGTCGCAGGTTCGAGTCCTGCCGGGCGTGCGAGTGATTTCGAGAACTTGCAATGCGAGCAGGAATCCTCGAAGGCGCGACTGGTCACCGGCGGTGACCAATCGGACTGCCGGGCGTTCTGGGCGCTCGCGTGGCTGTGGCTCGCCCAACGCTCCCGAGCGCTGTCGCTAGGCAGCGGCGCGCGCAGCGCGCCCGCTGAATCGGATTCGCTGGACTTGGCGGGGGAGAGCCGCCCGGGTTCGGCTGACGCCTCGGCGTCACGCGCGGAGGTGGCCATGACGTAGCGCCGATAACCCACAAAGCGAAACGGCCTCGCTGACCGGCATCACCCGAATCAGCAAGGCCGAGTGCCTTGGTCTCAGTCGAATCGCCAAACCCGACTGAGGCCATCGTAGGTGTTCGTTTGTCTTCGCGCAAGACCTTCAATCGGGTCGGAGCGAGGACTCCGAGAGCACGTGCGCCCCTACTGGAGGCCGCGCGTGCGGGCGCGCTTCGCGCCCCGGTACGAACGTCCCGAGGCGACGTGGCCTTCGATTCGCGCGAACTCGCGACCGACGGCGTGCGCCCCCTCGGGCCCTCCCCGCGCCGCATCGGGCGCGGAAAGAGAGTGCGCGATGTGCAGAACACTCACGGTTGGTCCGGCCCACCCGAAACAACCATCAGCAAACGATTTTCGGCTCCGAGCGCGGTTTCAGGTTCCAGACGACGTTGGACGGGGTGAAGGGGAGCTCTCGAAGGAGCCATCTCCGAGCCCTTCCCACGAGACGGGAGGCCGCCATGCGGACCAATAGCGGCGACCGCGGCGATCTCGAGATCCTTCGGGAGATCGTCCTGGTGGACTTCCCGCGCGGGCGCGACGGGCGCGAGAGGCTTCGCTTGCGTTTCGTCCAAGCCCGAGCCGGAGATCGCGAAGTCGCCTGGCACGACTTGCGAGAGTTTTGGAAAGACGAGCGCGGCGAGTGGCGGCCCGGAAAGAAAGGGATCTCGCTGCGTGGCCGCGAGCTCGGGCCGATTCGAGATGCCCTGATCCGAGCCACCCGCGGAGCGAATGCGGCGCCGGCGCGTGAGGCCACGAAAGCGCCGGTGCCATCGAGTCCCTCGACGCCCACGGCCGAGGAGCGCCGCGAACGAACCGCCAACCAACCGCCTCCACGAGAGCGGGAGCCGGTGTCGCGATGAAACCATCCCCCTTCCCCCTGCCCCTCCCAAACGGCGATCGCCGGCTCGACGTGACGTTTCTGACCCCGGCGCGGTTCGCGGCCAAGCCGCAGATCGGACTGCCCATCGTGCAAGAGTGGCAAGGTCTACTTCGCTGGCTGACCTGGCCATCGGTCGCGGAGACGAAGCAGGCCCATGGCGCCTGGTGTCCAGCCGCTCTCGAGAAAGGTGCCGTCCGCGCAGGCCGAGGCGCGGTCTCTCTCTTGGTCGCCGACGTGGACGAGTGCGGCCCGACGGGCATCGAGCACTCGGCCCGCATCTTGGCCCGGTACGCCGGCGCCGTGATTCCCACATTCAATGCGACGCCAGCGAAACCGAAGCACCGAATCGTCTTGTTGCCCGACCGAGCGATCACGCCCGACGAGTTCCCGCTCGCCTGGTCGAAGATGGCCTCGACGCTCGAAGAGGGCGGCGTCGTGGTCGACCGCGGGTGCAAAAACCTCAACCGCTTGTACTTCGCCTGCGTGACGCCGCGCGCGGAGGCGTGGATGGGGGCACGTGTCCTTTCGGGTGAGCCGCTGCCCATGGACGCCGTCCTTGAAGTGGCGCGTCACGACATTCGAGCCGATCGGGCAGCGCGCCGAAGCCGCGCGGCCTCTCGTCCGGTCCGACCCGCGCATCGCGATCGGTACATTGCCGGCGCCCTCGCCCGTGCCCGCGAAACTGTCTTGGCGGCGCGTGAAGGCGGCCGACACGAGGCCCTTCTGAAAGAAGCGTTTTTTCTTGCGCGGCTCGACGTGACGGAAGGGCACATCGTCGAGGCGCTCCTTGAAGCGTTCGTTTCGGTCGCCGGAGAGCGCCGGCGCCGCGAAGCCGAACGCGCCATTCACGATGCCGTGCACGCACGGCAAGGAGGTGCCGGATGACGGCCGTCCAGACGCTCGATTTCACCAAGCCCAAGGTCAAGCCCGCGAACGATCCCAGCGACTGGGGTGAGGTCGAGCCGTTCGACGTTATCGACGTGCCCTCGTTTCCGATCGCGGCACTTTCGCCGTGGCTTGACGACTGGGCGCACGCCATCGCCAACTTCTGCCAGGTTCCGGTCGATCTCCCGTCGGTCGTCGGGCTCGCGGCGCTTAGGCGTCGTCCATGAATTACGGACCAGTAATCTCGCGCTCCCATATCGAGGAAAGGCCTATTGGCGCGCGCCCAATCCGTTCCATTATTTACGGACGGCGCCTTAGCCTCGCGGTCTGCCGCCGGTTCCATGTCCGCGTCGTTCCCGGATGGGACGAGCCGACGAACCTCTACACCGTCACTGCGCTGCCCCCCGCGGAACGCAAAAGCCCCGTCTTTGCGAAGGCCACGGCGCCTTTGCATGCGTACCAAAAACAGCTCGCCGCAGAGCTCGCACCGCAAATTGCGCGACGAGCCAGCGAACGTAAAATTTTGCAGGGCCAAATCGACGCCGCCATGGCAGCCGCGGTCAAAGGCAAGTCGTACGGGGCAGGCGACGCCCGAAACGAAGCCATGGAGCTCGCAGCGAGCTTGGCGGACTTGCCCGAGATGCATGTTCCCGGCCTGCTCGCCGACGACTGCACGCCCGAAGCGCTCGCGGTTTTGCTTGGTCAAAGCCACGAACGGATCGGTCTCTTTTCCGCCGAGGGTGGACCGTTCGAGATCATGAACGGGCGCTATTCCGAAAAGGGAAACAACTTCGAGCTGTTTCTCAAGGCGCATCCGGGCGATCCGCACGCGGTCAATCGAATCCGGCGGGAGCCGGTCACGCTCGATCATCCTTTGGTGGCCATCGCCCTGACCGTGCAGCCGGCGGTGATTCAGGGGCTTGCCGCCAAGGAAGGGTTCCGAGGACTCGGGTTGCTGGCGCGCTTTCTGTACTCGTTGCCGTGTTCGCTCGTGGGCCGCCGCGCCATCGAAGCCCCTGAAGTCCCTGAGCCCGTCGAGCGCCATTATCACGCGGCGATTACAGCCGTTTTGCGGTTGGCCGGCGGCGATCGAATTCTAACCCTCACCCCTGAAGCGCATCGCGCGCGGTGCGACTTTCAAGGCGCGATCGAGCCCCGTCTCGGCGACGACGGCGACCTCATGCCCGTGCGCGATTGGGCCGGCAAATTGACCGGCACGGTGTGCCGGCTCGCCGCCGTCTTGCACGTGGGCGATCACGCACTCGACCTCGCCTCGATGCCCCTCGAGATTCCGGTCGCGACCTTCGACCGAGCCGTTTCCGTGGGCGGCGACTATTTCCTCGCACACGCCCTGGCCGCCTTCAACGTCATGGGTGCCGACGAAAGCACCGAGCTCGCGAAGCGGGTTTGGGCCTGGGTGCAACGACGCGGCGCCCGCGAGTTCAGCGAGCGCGAAGCGGTGCGCGCCGTTCACGCGGACGGCTCGAGCATCAAGCCGGCGCTCCTGAAGCTCTGCGAGCGTGGACTCATCCGGGAGGAGCCGAGCGCACACGCCACCGGCGGCCGACCCGTCAGCCCTCGATATGAGGTACGGCCATGAACGGCGCGACTTTTGTCACTTCTGTCACTTCTGTCACACGCTTTGCCGTACGCGTGGGCCCGAGCGGGGGGCTTTTGTCACTTCTGTCACGCTGTCGCCGAGTCCGTAAGGAGAGAGGGAGGACTTCTCTATCTCTTTTCGTGAACGTTCCCGCACACGCCCAAAGCGTGACAGAAGTGACAAAAGGTCCTCGGCATGCGCTGTGCTGGCAATCGGCGTCACGCGGCCATGCCGCATTCGCCTCGGGTCCGCAGTGGAGCCCTCCTCCTTGCGAGCGGGCGGGACCGAACGGGGGTGCCGGAGTTTCGGTGTGCATCGAGCAGGCAACCGTCCACGCCGCAGGCTGCGGAAGAAGTGGCAAAGGCTAAGTTGGCTGCGGGAAGGCGCGAGGAGTGAGCACGTCGACTGCGACGTCCGCGCAGCGCGTGAGAGACGCGTCGCCCGTAATGAAGACAATCGCACCGGCGTCGATCGCCGTTGCGAGATGAATCGCGTCCGGCGAGCGAAAGCCATACCGCGCGCGCAACTCGGTCGCACGCTCGATGATCGGCGCACTCATCTCCACGAGACGCGCTGCTGCGAAGGTCTGGTCGTAGCGCGCGAGGAGTGCCGCATCTCGATCGCGGATTGGTTTCGATCGGCACTCGAGCCGCGAGATCCGCGACGTTACCAGGCCGGCGGTGACGGGAAGCACCCTCAGGCGAGCCTCGACCGCCGAGCGCCAAGCAAGCGCTCCCTCGGTGAGGTAGATGATGGAGCAAGCGTCGAGATACGCCTCAGTCACGGTCCCAGCCCGCGCGCTCCTCTGCGATCTGCCGATCGATATCTTCTTTCGTGCGCGTCCCCGGCGGGAACGAAGCGATCAACGTGAGCATGTCCCCAACCGTCGGGTGAGATTCCGCGAGCGAGCGAACCGTCACCTCAACCTCGCCGTCGCGCGCGTCGACGGCCTCGTCCAACTCGATGTGCTTGCCGTGAAGACGTCCCCGGACGACCACACTTCGTTGCATCTGCCAAACATAGCTCCTTTCCGCGCCTCGGCCACGACGCGGCACGGTCCCCAGCACCTCATGAATGCCGGGCCATGGTTTCCGAGCACGCTAACCGCACTGAGCACGCCCCGATTGCCACTTGCTCGCCCACTGCGCCCGCGGGGGGGCCACGCGCTCTCCGCGCCCGATTCGTCGCTCTCGCTCGATCGGTGCCGCCCGCGCACACGAGTTCACGGCGAAGCGCGCGCGCCCTTCCGCACGAACCGAGTCGGAAGAAACCACCGCCCGGGTGGGCGATGGTTGAGCAATGGGGGTGCTTGGGGCGCCGCAGGGGGCTCGAGGAAGACAAACCGCCGGAGCGCCGCTCTCACCGTCGCTCGGTCCTTGCCAGCGGCTCGCGCGATCTGCGAAACGTTGCCGTGGTGCTCAAGGTACTTCGCTTCGTAGTACTGCCGATCGAATTCGTCTTTCGCCGCATCGTACTCACCCGTCTCGCGGCTGAGCGGCTGGGCGAATGGCAGGCTCGCGCCGAGCTCTTGGGGCGTAAGCCTCGACCCTGAGAAGCCGTCGAGAGCGCACGCCACGACCGAGTGCAACTCGCGGACGTTTCCGGGCCAACTGCGCGCCCGTAACAGCTCCATGGCCGCCTCGTCGAACGTTACGTCGGGGCGCTTCAGGTCTCGCAGGATGTCCTCCAGCAGCAGCGGTAAATCATCGAGCCGACGGCGAAGTGGCGGGATCTCCATGCGCGCCTGGGGGATGTCCCAGATCGTGTTGAAATCGTGAAGTAGCGGCGGCTCCTGGCCGGCCTGAGAATCAGGTCTGCGAGGACACAGAGCCCCAAGGGGCAAGGAGCCGCCATGAAGAAGAG
>JBEKOY010000190.1:0-7769 GCA_049521295.1 Polyangiaceae bacterium
ACGCCGATGAAGACGAGCACGTCGCGTATGGTTCGCAAGTACTCGGCCGCTTCGGCAGCGCTCCGAAGGTCGGGCTCGCCCACGATCTCGACGAGGGGCACCCCGGATCGATTGAGGTCGACGACGGACATGCCGACATGGTGCACGCTCTTGCCCGCGTCCTCCTCCATGTGCACCCTCGTGATGCCGACCCTCTTGGTCATCGCTCCGACATCGATGTCGAGATGGCCCCTTTCGCTGAACGGTTCGTCGTACTGACTTATTTGATACCCCTTCGGCAGATCGGGATAAAAGTAATTTTTGCGCGCAAAGCGGCTGTATTTCCGAATTTTGCAAGATAGGGCCAGCGCCGTCCGAACGGCCAATCGGACGGCTTGTCCGTTGAGAACGGGCAACGCTCCGGGCAATCCGGTGCACACGGGGCAGATCTGCGTGTTCGGAGGCGCGCCGTACGCCGTGGAGCACCCGCAGAACGCCTTGGTCCGGGTGAGAAGCTGCGCGTGAACTTCCAACCCGATGACTGTCTCGTAACGCATCGCGCGGGTCGGTTTAGCACGCGCCGAGGCGGAGCCGGCGGCGGCGCGCACGGCGCCGCTCTCGGTCTCTGCCGCCGGATTGCCCCGCCGATCCGGTTACCTGCCGAATTGGAAAACCACCTCGCTCCGCCGGACCATGCCGAGTTCACCGCGCGCGATGCGCTCGACGGCCGCGGGATCGTCGCGCAACTCTCGCACCTCGACGCGTAGACGCACAATTTCGCGACGCAAATCGTCGTTTTCTCGTTTCACGTCGTCGAGCTCATTTTTCAGGCCCTTTAGTCGAGGGAGACCTTCGGGCTCGAACACCAAAAGAGGCACCGCCACCAACGCCAACGATAGGATCGCGATCGGAAGGGTACGTTGAAGCAGGTCCGCAGGAGACGCCACGACGCCCAGGATCGCACGAGAGGACTGCATGCGCCCACTTCTCGCTCTATCATGCTATCGTGACACTGGAACTCGCTCGCCGGCTGCTCCGGACCGGTACCGTCGATCACGATGCGCTCGCCACGGCTCTGCTCGAGTCGGAGGCCTGCCGGGTGCCATTGGCGACGGCTCTCCTCTCGACGGGGGCGCTCGACGCGCCCCGCTTGGACCGGGTCCTCGAGGACGCCCACAGCCCATTCACGGAATCGCCTGTCCCGTGGATGGCCCTCGTTCGGGCCCTTCCCCCGGGAATCTGCGAGCGGCTGCTCGCGGTTCCGGTCGGGCGCAACCCGGCCACAGGGGCGGTCGATGTGGCGTTCGTCGAACCGACCGACGCCCATGCGATTCAGGAGATGGCGTATTGGCTGCAGACCCCCGTGCAAGCGGTGCGTACGACCCTTGCCGCGATTCGGATCGCGCTCGCAAGCTCCAGCGAAAGCGAGACCCGCGCAACCTCTGGTTCCATCTGGCTGCCGGCCACCGGCCAACCGGATCGATCGAGCCCAGTCGAGGCGCTTTCGCAGTCGAGCCTCGCCGGACCCCCGTCTTCGGCGAGCCCCGTCACGGAACGAGGACCCTTTCCCTCCGACTCCGCCGAGCCCGATGCTGCGCCGGTCCCGACGATGCGTGGGCCCCTTGCGCGTCGAAGCCCGGAGCGATGATCGCGCGAGAGATACGAACCTACGGTATGGCTGCGGGCGAGCAGCAACCGCGCCCCTGAGGTCCGCTATGTCGGAGAACTCCAGGCTCCGCCGCCGATGGGCCGAGCACACCCTAGCGCCGCACGAAGGCAAAGAACCACCGCGCCCCCGTGTCGCGAACCTGGCGGGACACGCCGATGCAGCCGACCTGTACGGTCCGGACGACCTCGAAGCGATCGCTTTCGAGCCGTCGCGCGACCTCGGTTTTCCTGGGGAGCCGCCCTTCACACGCGGCGTCCAACCAAACATGTACCGCGGACGATTGTGGACGATGCGCCAATACGCCGGGTTCGGCACGGCCAAGGAATCGAACTCGCGGTATCGTTATCTGCTGTCGCAGGGACAGACCGGGTTGAGCGTTGCCTTCGATCTTCCTACTCAAATGGGGCGCGACTCAGACGATCCGCGTGCACGCGGCGAAGTGGGTCGCGTCGGCGTTGCGATCGATTCGATCGAAGATATGCGCACGCTACTCGAGGGGCTGCCGCTCGACCAAATCTCGACGTCGATGACGATCAACGCGACTGCCGCGGCCTTGCTGTGTCTCTACGTTGCCGTAGCGGACGAGCGAGGAGTGTCCCGGCAGGCGCTCCGCGGAACGGTTCAGAACGACATCCTCAAAGAGTACATCGCGCGAGGGACGTATATCCATCCGCCGGGCCCGTCGATCCGCCTGATCACGGACCTCTTCGCGTGGTGCTCCAGAGAGGTGCCGAAGTGGAACGCGATTTCGGTCAGTGGGTATCACATCCGAGAAGCCGGAGCCGACGCCGCCCAGGAGCTCGCTTTCACAATGGCAAACGGCATCGCATACGTCAAAGCAGCGGTCGACGCCGGACTCGATGTCGACCGCTTCGGCGGACACATTTCGTTCTTCTTCAACGTTCAAAATGGCCTGGTCGAGGAGGTGGCGAAGTTCCGCGCCGCTCGCCGCATGTGGAGCTCGCTCATGCACGAACGCTTCGGCGCGAAGACCGATCGCGCCCGAGCTTTGCGTTTTCATTGCCAGACCTCCGGAGCGAGCCTCACGGCGCAGCAGCCACTCGTCAATGTGGCACGCGTGACCGTGCAAACGCTCGCTGCGGTGCTGGGCGGCTGTCAGTCGCTCCACACGAACGCGTACGACGAAGCGCTCGGCCTCCCGACGGCGGAAGCGGCGACCCTCGCCTTACGCACACAACAGGTGGTCGCTCACGAGAGCGGAGTGGCGGACTTCGTCGACCCGCTCGCAGGTAGCTATGCGGTGGAGTCACTGACGAGCCGGCTGGAGAACTTTGCGTTCGAGACGATCGGTCGCATCGATGCCATGGGCGGCATGGTGGCCGCCATCGAGCAAGGCTACCCGCAGCGTGAAATCCAGAGAACAGCGTACGAGCATCAGCTCGAGATCGAGCGCAAGCAACGCGTCGTCGTCGGCGTAAACGCGTTCGTCCAGGACGCGGCTCCGGTGCCGGTCGCGCAAACCGATCCCAGCGTCGAGTCCAGTCAAATCGAGAAATTAAGAGCCCTGCGTGCGCGGCGCGACGCCACCGTTCATGCCGCCGCGCTGGATCGAGTCGAGCGAGCCGCTCGCAGCACCGACAACGTCGTTCCTCACCTTCTCGACGCGCTCAAGGCGTACGCGACCGTGGGCGAGATTGCCGATGTCCTCCGCCACGTTTGGGGTGAGCATTCGGAAGCTCTCGTTTTGTGAGATCGTCGCCGAAGAACGCGCCGGGCGCGCCATCGAACGAGGAGCGCGTCGTCGGTGATTCCCGAGACCGCCAAGGCACGCCGACCCCCTGGCGACATGGTAAAAAAGACCGTCCATGCCGTCGCTTTCGGTCATCCATCGTCTTTCGATCCCGGCGCCTGCCACGCATCTCGTCCACGTGGAAACCACGGTGTTCGATACCGGCGACCGGTTGCCGGACGTCCTCGTCGCGTTCATGGCGGTGTGGACCCCCGGATCCTACCTCGTGCGCGAATACGCGCGGCATGTTGAGAGCTTCGAGGCCGAGGCCCCAGCGCGCGCTTCGAAAATTCGGAAGAATGCATGGCGCATCAAAACTGGAGACGGCTCGCGGATAGTCGTCCGGTACCGCGTTTACGCAGGCGAGCTCACCGTGCGCACCAGTCACGTCGACGGCTCGCACGCGTTTTTGGTCGGCGCCGCGCTCTTTCTCGCCATCGAGGGGCATGAGGGGGTCGGGGCGCGAGTCGAAATCGCCGCGCCGGCCGGCTGGCGTGTGGCGTCCTCTCTGCGTCGAGCCGCTGGCGCCGAAAACGTGCACTTGCTGGAAGCGCCTGATTTCGAGACACTCGTCGACTCGCCGATTGAGATTGGCACGCATCGCAGCGAATCTTTCGACGTGCTCGGCAAGCCGCACCGCTACGCCATATGCCCAGCTCGAGCGATAGGCTCCGCGGATCTGAAACGACTCGTCGACGACACGAGGACGATCATCGAAACCGAGGCCAATCTGTTCGGCGGGAAACTACCGTACGCCGAATACGATTTGATTCTTCATCTCTCAGCCCGCGCCCGAGGTGGACTCGAGCATCGATCGAGCGCCGCTCTCATCGCGCCCGCAAGCAGTTTCGTCAGCCGCGATGGATATCTGGACCTGCTTTCCCTCGTCGCCCATGAGCTGTTCCACGTCTGGAACGCAAAACTTATTCGCCCTGCCGGACTGTGGCCCTATCGTTATCAAGAGGAGTGCTACACGCGCCTTCTCTGGTGGTTCGAGGGCGCGACGAGCTACTACGATTGGCGCGTCCTTGCGCTGTCCCGCCTGTGCACGTTGGAAGAGTATCTCGATCACCTGGGCGCGGAGATCGCGTACTTGGACCACACGCACGGGCGACTCGTCCAGTCGCTCGAAGACGCGAGTTACGATGCCTGGATCAAGCTCTATCGACCCGACGAAAACTCTTCAAACGCCAGCGTGAGCTATTATCGTAAGGGGGAAGTCGTGTGCGCATTGCTCGACATCGAGCTTCGCGCACGCACGGGCGGTCGTGCGACTCTCGAAGCCGTCGTCAAGCACCTGTGGGAAGAATTCGGTTTGCGTGAACGCCCGGTTCCGGAGGACGGTATGCAGTCGATTCTCGAGGGTGTCGCGCAAACGCCGCTGGCCGACCTATTCGATGCGTGGATCCGCACCCCCGGCGAGATCGATTACGCAGCCACACTCGCGCGCGTGGGACTCTCTCTCGAGCGAACGGCGCGCCCCGAGGCGGCGTCGGCCTCGCTCGGCGTGCGGCTGCGATCCGACGCCGGTCGAACGGTAGTCGCGACCGTGATGCGGGAATCCTCTGCAGATCGAGCGGGGATCAGTGCCGGCGACGAGCTCGTCGCCATCGACGGAGTCCGCATCGACGGTGCGAACATCGACGCGTCCCTGCGAGGTACCAGGGCCGGGCAGTCGATCGACGTCGCGCTCGTGCGCGACGGTCGCTTGCTGAACGTCAGCGCCCGTCTGGATCCGCCGCGGCTCGATCGCGTGAAAATCGTCGCGCAGCGCGACGCGATGCCCGGCGCGCGCGAGGCCTTCACGGCGTGGCTCGGACAGCCTTGGCCCGCGGCCCGATCGAGGGCGTCGCCTTGAGCGGGCTAGCACCCAAATCACGAGCCGCATCGCTCACCGAAATGACCGAGTACGTCTTGCCGCCACACGCAAACCTTTTCGGCACGGTCTTCGGTGGCCAGATCATGGCATGGATCGACATTTGCGCGGCCGTCTGCGCCCAGCGGCATGCCGGACGACCGTGCGTCACGGCCTTCGTTGATGACATGATGTTCAAACGCCCCGTTCGTGTAGGACAGGTGGTTCGGCTCCGCGCCCAACTCGTGGCAACCTTCCGGACATCGATGGAAATCGAGGTGGGCGTGTGGGGCGAGGACATGTCGACGGGTGAGGACTGGCCTACCGTCGACTGTCGAACGACGTTCGTGGCGATGAACGACGCGCGCATGCCGACGTTGGTCCCGGCGCTGATCCTCGAGTCCGACGAGGATCGCGTTGCGCACGCCGCCGCGGAGGAACGGCGGCGAGTGCGGCTCGCAAAGAGGCTGCGATCGCCAGGGTAGGACGCGGTATTCACGCAAAGACGGGGCACGTCGCGCGCGGCCCTGCCTCTGACGGGTTCGCGGTCCGTTCACGCCAAGAGCGCGCGCGCACGAGTGGCCGCGATCTGCGCTGCGCCCTGGGTCACCACTCTACCGAGCCTTAGCCGATGAACCCGCTGGGCCGCAAAGTACTGTGCCCCGACGAACAGCGCATCCGGGCACCGGACGACGAAGCGCTCGAGGTCTCGGCGAGAGGGTCCGTAGAAGATCCGGATAAACTGCGCACGGGCGCGAAGGTCTCGGGCGAGCCGTGATTTCTTCATCTCGTCGTCCCAGCCGCAAACCTCGATCGTTTGTTCGCGCGCGCGCTGGAAGGATCGCGCGAGATAGCGGCCGGCCAGCACGCCGTATTCGATCGCTTGCGCAATCCCCTCGCCCGTCGCGGCGTCGATTCCTGCCGCTTCGCCCACCAGCATTCGCCCACCGCGTGCGAGCCGCGTCGCAGGCTCGAAGCCTCGCTCCGCATAACGCTTCTTCGCATACGCACGCGGATCAAGGCCGAGAGCGCGAAGCCGTGCGTCGAGCAGCGTTCCGAGTTCCGGCGCCGGCTCCCGATGCCGCACATCGAGCCCAGTGAACTTCAGCTGGTACACCCCGCGAGACACGAGTGGCCGACCCCCGACGATCGTCGGAAAATCCCAAGCGTACCCGGCAAGAGTGGGGTCACTCGCGTCAAAGTGCAAAAGCGCGCGATCGCGATCGCCTGCAATCGGCTCCGTGTCGACCTCAACGGCTTGTGCCCGCAGGCCGCCCCAGCCTATCCCGAGGGACCGGCGAACCACGCTCCCGACCCCGTCGCAACCTACGACGACGCGGGTCCGGAGACTTCCCCCGCTCGTCTCCAAGAGAACTCCGGCCGGACCCTCGTCGCGCACGCCTTGCACACAAACACGATCGCGCACCGCAACACCTCGCGACGCTGCGGCTCGCGCCAGCGCGTGGTCGAATTCGCGCCGCCTGACGACGCGGCCGATGGCTCCCGGTGATGCCGACGACTCCCCTCGAGTTGCGCGAAACGAGATCCCGTCGATGGGCACCGACTCCCCGCCGACTCTCACGCCGACGGATCCCAGCAGGACGTCGCCGCGTCCGCCCAATGCCCCCGCGCAGGGCTTGTCGCGCGGATATCCTGCTTTTTCCAGCAAAACGACACGGTGGGCCATCGCAGGTGCCGCGTGCGCCAGCGCGAGCGCCGTGGCGGCACCGGCCGGTCCACCGCCGACGATGACCACATCCGCGTCGAACCCCATCAACGCGCTCTTATCGACGCTCGGCCGCGATGTCGCCGTGCAAAGACGAGTGCCGGACGTCGCCCCGTCCAACCGGACGCGCGAGCGACGCGGCGCCGAACCATGCCGAGAGGACACACAGGAAGCACGGCGGCGGCGAGGTTTAGCGGTCCCTGGCGCGGATCGCCAGGGCGCGACTGCCCACGAACGCGCCGGCAGCCGCGATCATGAGCACGGGCAGCACGTGACCGATCAGCAGATGGGACGGTCGGGCGAACGCGCAGAGGATGACCAAGGCGACGGCGCCCCAAGCCCCGGCCGCGGTCCCCAAGGCGGCTCCGCCGAGGCCCGGGTTGATCGGATCGCTTTGCCTGCGCAGTCCTGCGAACGCGGCCAGCGGTCCAGCGGCGAGAGCGAAGGTGACGAGCATGCAGCGCGCGGCTTCGAACGGGCCGGACGCGTCCTGCCAGGTCTGCGGCCACATCCGAGCGGCAACGAGACCCGTCGCGGCCAGCGCGATCGGCGTCAAGGCCACCACTGCAGTCTTCGCGAGCGCCGGGCGGCCAATCATGGATCGACCACGGCCGAACCCAGTCCACGTAGCCCCGATCGCCAGAAGCATCCACGGCACGTCGAGCGCGACGATGTACGTCGATGGGCGCTGGCCGAGATGCGGGCCAATGGCCACGGCGATGACAACGAGCACCATGAAGCCCAATCCGACCACCAGCGCGCGGTGCCTTGCCCCATGCTCGCGCGATCG
>JBEKOY010000191.1:0-7766 GCA_049521295.1 Polyangiaceae bacterium
CTCGCAGAGCCCGAGAAACGCGCTCTTGGCGGCCCGAGTCGCTTGATCGCGAAGCTCGGCGTCACCGATGTGCACCTCGTGAACGCGACGAGCGAGCTCCTTCGCGACCTTGTACGCGTCGAGTCGTTGGAACGGCAGAAGTGAATCGTGGTTCATGGCGGCGGGTCCTCCCACCCCTCCAGGTAGAGGACCGCCGTCATGAAGCACGTTCGCGTCCACGCGACCCGCTGCAAGGTCCCCGCACGGTGCGGCCGCAGTGCCAGGCCCCAAGCCTGGCGCGAGGACCGCCTCGATGTTCGCGTGCAGGGTCGAGGTCGGGGTCGGGGTCGGGGTCGGGGTCGGGGTTGTCGAGGTCGGGGTCGTCGGGGTCGCGGTAGCGGTCACGTCGTGACCGCCATCGTCCGCTGTCGCGCGGACATCCGGATTAGGGCCAAGGATTGTCGCGCTCGAGACTGACCTTCGGCTTGGTGGTTGGGGAGCGGAAGACGTTCGGGGTCTCGGTCGCGCTCGGCGCCGCAGCGGCGCCCGACGCATCGACTGCGGCCGGCGACGGCTCCGTGGCGACGGGCGAGTGCGCGCCCGGTGGCGTGCGCGTGGCTTCGTGGCGCCCTGCGCTCGGCAAGGACGCGGACCCGACGTGAAGACCGTCGGACCTGCGGGCTACTCCGCTGGCGTTCGGCGGCTCCGCCGATGGATTCGCCGCGATCGGCGGAGAACCCGGCGCGGCGGCGGCCGTGGCCCCAGGCGCCGAAACGGCAACCGTGATCGCGTCCGTCGCCGCGGGACGGTGCGCTCCGCCAGCGGCCTGCGCGGGGACCTGACCCTCTGGCGCGGCCCAGTTTGCAGGGTGCGAGGACATCGCGCGTGTGCCCAGGACGGCGAGACCGGCGATGGCCGTCGCGCCCAGCAGCCCCATTGCCGCCATCCGCGCTCGTGAGCGAAGCTCAATCCACCGAGCGTCGGGTGTGCGGGTCACGTCGCCCGCTATGCCGGTCAATCCCGTCTTGCTCGACATTTCGGAGCGAGGGGTATCGTCTACCGTTGCGGCGGCACCGCCGTCCGAGGCATCCGGGGGGTCGAGCGTGGACCGATCCTCCTGAAATGCCGAGTCCGTCCCTCGAGGCGGGTGAACGGTGGGCAGACTCAGCGATGGCGGCGTCGGACGTCCGCTGTCCATGACTCGGAACTGCGCTTCGATCACGTTCCGGACGCGCTTTCGATCCTCGGAAAACACCGACGCGAGCATGGCTCCCAGGTCGCGAAGCGACGCCGACTCGATCTTGTCCGACACGTGGTCGAGAGCGCCTCGCATCTCGGCGGCGCTCTGAAATCGGTCTTCCGGTTTGAGGGCGAGGGCCTTCAGAACGATGTCGTCGATCTCCGCGGGGAACCCCAACGCGGCCGCGTCCGGGCGCTCGGGCATTTCTCCGGACGCGACGCGCGTGAACACCGCGGCGTCCGAGAGCCCTGCGGGCCAGCGCCTTCGGCCAGTCACGGCCTCCCAGAGCATCACCCCGACCGCGTAAAGGTCCGCTCGAGCGTCGATCGTGTCGCACATGGCTTGCTCGGGCGCCATGTACGTAAGCTTGCCCTTGATCACTCCGGTCGCTGTCTGGACCGAGGACGTCGCCGCCTTGGCGATCCCGAAGTCGAGCAATTTCACCTGCCCGTCGTACGTGACGAAAATATTGTGCGGCGTCACGTCGCGGTGGACGATGTCCAGTCTCTTGCCGTCGTAGTCTTGTAACTCGTGGGCGTAGCGAAGGCCCTCGAGCACTTCGCTCAGGATCCGCGCGCGCATCGGGAACGGGAAGGGGACGCCGGTCTTGGTGAGTCGCTGCACAGCCGTGTAGAGCGACACGCCGTCCAGGTACTCCATCGCCATCAAATACTGGCCGTCGTCGACCCCGACATCGTACGTCTGCACGATGTTCGGGTGATTGAGGCGCGCGCAGAGCCGCGCCTCGTCGAGAAACATCTGAATCAGGTCGGGGTCGCTCGCGTATTGGGGCCTTATGAGCTTTACGACAGCCAGCTTTCGGAAACCGGACGAGCCCATGACGACAGCCAGGTACACGGTGGCCATTCCACCCTGTCCAAGCTCCGCAATGAGGCGATATTTGCCCGCGAGATCCACCGATCCTCCGAGGTTTTTACGCTCGTCTCCAACAAAGACTAATAGCACTCGGAGAGGGGCCTAGCCATCGCGTTTTCCTTCCCTCTTGCCCTCAAGAGGCGGCGTTTCTTTCCCTTGCCTTCCCTTGGCTCCTCTCGGTTCGCCCCTTCTTTCGTACGTGTCTCTCTCGGCTCACCGTCGTTCGCACACGTGAACCCGTCGCGGCGACTTGCCCCCTATTTCCCTACGAGGGGCATTTGCGCGCACGTGGCAGGCGGCTGAAAGTCCGAGAACGGCGGTCGCTCTGGGCGGAAGTAGGTAGTGTTCGTACGCAATCGCGTCCGCAATAACGCGTAGCCGAAAAACCTTAACTCGGCATGAGGCCAAACCGTTTCATGTTGGAAGTGATTCTGGCGTTCCGCCTGGTCGAATCGTTTTTGCGTGACAAGGCCATGAGCGCCACATAGTTTGAAATATTTTACGCATAAGGGACGAATGAAAAAGCATCGAATCGCTGGTCGTGGCGCGGTCTTGGCCGCGTGTGCAGGACTCCTTGGAGGTCTCGTCGCGTGCTCGGGCGACGACACCACGACGCCCGTGCCGGCCTCGGACGCAGGAGCCGACGGCTCCACCGTCGTGGACGCGGGCGATGCGTCGACGGCCCACGAGGCCTCGACGTCGGACGGTTCGTTGTCCGACGGGTCGGCGGCGGACGCCGGCTCATCGACCGACGGGTCGACGGCGGAAGCCTCCGCAACGGACGGTTCGTCGACCGACGGTTCATCGGGCGATGGTTCGTCGAGCGATGGCTCACGGACCGACGGTTCGTGGACCGATGGCTCCGTGAAGGACGGGGAGTCCGACGCGTCGAGCAGCGTGGACTCTGCGAGCAATGCAGACGGCGCGACGGGCGACGTCTCCGCGGCGGACGCGACGAATCAGCCGCCGCCGCAGCTCGACTTGTGCCCCATGATGCAGGCGATGTGGGACGGGCTGCCACTGAGGGATTCCGACGACTGGCCGGAAGTCATTCTCAACGGACCGGTCGTCGACAGCTCCGGGAGTCTGACCACGACGGGTCTCGTGGGATTCGAGAACCTCTCGACGTGCGCCCTGGGGAATTTCCCCGGCAACGTAAACTACACGACTTGGGACGCCCAATGCGTTGAATGGGAACTTCAAATATTCGGCTGTTCGGCGGAAGGCGACGCCGGAATCGGCTTCGGCCTCATTCCACCCAACCTCCAGGGAACGGTCCTTACGACGACGGATCTTCAGGTCATTGGCTCCAATTGGATCAGCTCAATGCTCCAAGCGGTTCTCAATCAGGGCGGATTGCTCAGTCAGGCCCAAATAGACCAGATTTGGGCGCAAGTAACCTATTCCGAAACGACCTACCAGCCTCAAGTCGACTCGCCGGTCAACGACTTTTCGACCTGCCCCACCGCGGGGGCCGACGACGGCGGTAGCGACTGACCACGATGGCCAAGGATAGCCGATCCGGGCCGAAAGCCATTGTAGCCTTTGCAGCCGCCACCTTGTGCGGAGGCTGCTCGCTTTTATTTCATGTCGATGCCGAGCAGTGTTCGACGACCGCCGATTGCGCCGGCCGGGGCGAAGCGTTCGCCGGCCTCGTTTGCGTGGCGGGCGAGTGCGTGTCCCCGGTGGTCGAGGCCGGGTCCTCCGCAACGTCGTCGGCCATGGAATCCGGCGCCGAGGCGAGTGTTGCGTCAGACGGCGAGGCCGGCAGCGACGGGGCCGCGGCGACCGCCGAGGCCGGGTCGGACGCGGGCGTTGCCCAACCGTGCACGACGTGGACCGATTGCACCCCCGCGAGCACGACGCATGTCGAAGTGGCGTGCGATCCGGACTCGCACACGTGCATTCAGCTGACGACCGACGAATGCCCCTATGTGCTCCCCGCCGACATCTACATGGCACCCCAGGGTCAGGCCCCGATCTTCATCGGTGCGTTCGCAACATTTCCGGCGAACGCGCCGTTCAGTGATCCGACCTACCTCAATTACCAACTGGCGCTGAACGAGTTCCAGACCGCCGGTGGTGTCAATGCAGGGTCGGGAGGATCGCGGTGGCCCGCCGCGGTCGTCTGCGACGATTCGGCGGATCCGAACGTGATCATGAGCCACCTCGTGAACGACGTTCACGTTCCGGCGGTCATCGCGGCGCTGCCCTCCTCCACGCTTAAGACGACGTTCTCGAACGTCGACCTCACGAACGTGCCCAACGCCCCCACCGTTTTTTTCATCAACCCGTTCGGTGCCGACGGAACGCTCACGTCGTTGAACACCCAAGGGATGCTGTGGCACATGCTCGGCCAATCGAGCGATACGGCCCCCGCGTACGCGGCGTTCTTTCCGCTCGTGGAAGCGTACGTGCGCAACAACCCGAACAAGATTCCGTGGTGGAATCAGTGGGATCTCCCGCCCGCCTCGATCAATGACGCGGGCGCGGATGCGGGCCCGGTGCCTCTCCGCGTTGCTGGCGTCATTGCGCACGCCACGGTCACCGATCAACTCGAAGAGGCCGTCGAAAGCGTTTTGACCTTCAACGGCAAGTCGGTCGCGGACAACGCGGCGGACGGCAATTATCAGGTGTGCGTCATTCCGGCGTCATCGCTCAACGGGGCCGATCCGACCACAGTCGACGTCTCCGCATGCGTCGGTGCACTGATGACCTTCAAGCCCAACGTCGTCATCTCGTACGCGAGCGAAGAATTCAGCACGATGTTTGAAACGTACGAAGTCCAAGCGCAAGCGCCGTGGCATCCGTTCTATTTGCTCGGACCGTACAATTCCGAGTCGACGACGGTGCTCACGTGGCTCGGCCTGAACCAGAACATCACCTCGGACCGGTTTGCCGGGATTACGTTCGCTTCCACGAGCGATCCCGGGGCCCTCGGCGTCTTCAATACGTACCAGACCGACTTCTTGGCTGCGGGCAACCCCCAGACGGCGCTCGGCGGCGAGAATTACTACGACTCGATGTACTTTGCCGTGTACTCGCTGGCCGGCGCTGGACGGGAGGCACGCCCGACGGGCCTCGATCTCGTCCCTGGAATGACCCATCTCGTCGACTTGTCGGGAACGCGTCTCAACATGGGGCCGGCCGATATCGGCGCAGTCGAAGCCCAAATCGCTCTCACGAATCAGCCCATCAGTCTGATCGGCACACTCGGTACGCCCGACTTCAACCTAAACACGGGAGCGCGCATCAGTCAGGGCGATGTCTACTGCGCGCAGTTCACCCCCCCACCGAGCCCCAGCTCCGGTTACGCCTGGGTGCGCGACGTGCTGCGGTTGGCCGATGACGGGGGATCCCCGGACGACGGCGGCGTCGCCGCCGATGCAAGCGTCGCACCCGACGGCGCTACCGGCACGGTCGGTACCCTCCAAGGGAGCTTCCCGTGTTTTGGCGGCATGTAAGCGCCACGTCCGGCGCGCACGCCGGTGTCGTCGCGTTGTGCGGAATGGCGCTCCCGCAGTGCGGGGGCAGCCCCGAAACCGGTCCCCTCGGCCAGTCGTCTCAGGCCATTCTCGGTGGCACCATCGTCGACGCAGCGGAGTCGCCGTTTCTCTATATCGAGGGGCCCGAGGGCACATGTACGGGTACCTTGATTGCGCCGACGCTTGTCGCCACGGCGCGCCACTGCGTTGCGGAATTGAGCGAGGGCAGCTTTTCTTGCGACGCGTCTGGAAACCTGATCGGCGGGGGTGTTGGCGGCCAGATCGGGATTGACAACTCGCCGGGGGCGATTTCGTTCTACCGGTCGTCCGAGGTCGTTCCGGGCCAGCCGCTCGGGGCGGCGCAAGCCGTCGGCCTCCAGATCCTTTCGACCCAGACGCCTACGGTGTGCGCCGACGATCTGGCGTTCGTCGTGCTGAACCAAAGCATCCCGGGTATCGCGCCGGCGCCAATCCGGCTCGGCGGCACGCAGGCCGGCGAGACCGTCTCGGTCTGGGGCTACGGGTTGACCGATCAATCGGAGGCCCCGACCGAGCTCCGCGTGCGTGACGACGTGCAAATCGTGGGAGTGGGGCCTATGGTTGCGACCACCACGACGCAGGCTGCGCCCCTGCGTGCGGTCCGGGTCGGTCCCGGGGCTATCACATGCAATGGCGACAGCGGGGGTCCGATGACATCGGCCGCCACGGGCGCGGTCATTGCCGTGGTATCGCTCGGCGAGCAGGCCTCCAGCACGGGGCCCTTCTGCAGCGACTCGACCAACTCGGACACCACCGGCCCCCTGCTGGCCGACTACTCCGATCTCGTTCGGGCCGCGTTCCTAGCCGCCGGACAAACGCCGATTCTGGAAACCGTGTCGGACGCCGCCTCGGCCGCGCCGGACGCCGTGGCGGAGGCCGCACCCTCGTCCGATTCGGAAGCGGATTCGGACGCCGCTCTGGAGTCCGAACGCGATGCCGCCGAGGAAGCTACGCCGTCCATGCTCGAAGCCGGATCGCTGCCCTCTTCCGAGGCCGGTTCCTCCGTGGGTCCGCCCTCCGTCGGGCCGTCGGCGACCGTCTCGACCGGTCCGTTCGCGTACGCCGTAAGCGGGGGTTCTTGTTCGATCGGTTCGAATGTGCGCGCGCGTTCGATCCCGCGCGGCCTGATGGCGTTGGCGGTTGGGGTGGCGGCGGCCGTCGCTCGGAGGCGTAGACGATGATTCGATTGGCGTTTGGACATCCACTCCGGCTCGTCTCGGCGCTCTGCGTCGCGACGTTGGTCGTCGGACCGAAGAGCGCGAGTGCCGCTCCACCCGCTGGCGGCGCCCCGCCCCCGCCGCCCACGTCCTCGGCCCAGGTTGCGACGCCCGCCACGGGCACAGAGAGCGGAGAAGAGGCGTCGGTGCGTTTCAAGCGCGGCTTGCAGCTCTTTGACGAAGGCGACTACACGTTGGCTCTCGTGGAGTTCGAGCGGGCCTACCAACTCGCTCCCAACTACCGTGCGCTCTACAACATCGCGCTCGTCAACATGCAACTCGGCCGGTACGCCGACGCCGTCCGCACGCTCGATCAATACCTGCACGACGGTGCCGCGGCGATCTCGCCCGATCGCCAAAAGGAAGTCGCCAAGTCGCTTGCGGAGCTCAAGCTTCGAACCGCGACGGTCGACGTCTCCACGAACGTGCCCGGTGCCGAGGTCACGTTGGACGGCAAACCCATCGAGGCCGGCTCCCTTCAGAAGCCGTTGCTAATCGACGCGGGGGAACACACGTTGCGCGCTACGGCGGCCGGATTCCAGCCCGGGTATCGCACCGTCACGCTTGCGGGCGCGGACCGGGTCCGTGTGCGCCTGGATCTCGTCTCGCTCGGGCCGGTGGCCGTCGAACCGGTCGAGGAGCGTGGGCGCGCTGTGTTCTGGCCCGGGTTTGTCGTCGCGGGAGGGTTTGCGGCGGGCGCCGTCGTGAGCGGCGTCGTGATGCTGGTGGCGAAATCGCACTACGACTCGGTGGAAAACCAGGTCGGATCGACCTTGGCGGCGCGACAAAGCGCCGCAAGCGCAGTGAATTCGGCTGCGCTGGTGGCCGACGTCCTGACGGGCCTGACGGTCGTGACCGGAGGCGTCTCGCTCGTCTTGTCGCTTCGCGTCGATCATTCCGCCAAGACGCCGGCGGCGGGCACCGGGTCGC
>JBEKOY010000192.1:0-7753 GCA_049521295.1 Polyangiaceae bacterium
CACGCCTCCCGCCACCAGGTACGACGATCTCTGGCAGCTTTCCCTGGCCGACCCCGTGACCGGTCTGGCCAATCGGATGCTGCTCCTGGACCGGTTGACCAGGGAGTTGACCCGGAGCCGGCGGCACGGGGGCTGTGTCGTCGTGTCGCACATCGACCTGGGCAACCTCAAGGACATCAACGATCAGCTCGGGTATCCCTCGGGCAACGAGGTTCTCCGCAGCATGTCCCGGCGCCTGACCTCCATGCTCCGGGGCGAGGACACCGTGAGCCGGGTCGGCGAGAGCGAGCTGGTCGCCGTCATGACCATTGAGAACGAACGGTTCGTCGGCCCGCTGATGCAGCGCGTGCAGGACGTCCTCGACGACCCGATTTCCGTTTCCGGTGGTCGCGTGCAGGTTGCGGCGACGCTCGGAACCGTGACAGCGGAGAGCGCCGAGTCCGCCGAAGATGTCCTGGCGAGGGCCGGGGAGGTGGCATAGCTCCTGTTCGCCACGGCCGCGCGTCCTCCCGGGCCCGCCGGCCCCCGGTGCGATCTTTTCGGCCAAGTTGGGGATTTCGGCCCTAGTTGGTCGCCCGTCGTTTAGGTAATCCTTAGGTGTGTCGATGTACAGCGAGCTTCTGAGCGACCTCTGGTTGAGCTCGGACGCGGATCAAGAGCCCCCGTCGAAGGAGGAGCTCGTCGCCGATCTGCAGCAGTGCCGGCTGCGCCTTCACCGTCGCGCCTCGGTGCAGAAGCATGTCGTCGCCGAGGATCTGGCGCGTGAACTCGACCATGACCGGATCCTGCTGTCGCTCTGTGCGGCGATGTCCATCGATCACGATCCCGCCCGCTTCGTCAACCCGATCTCCGAGCGCCGGCGGCTCGAGCAGATGCTCAAAGAGCGCGGGATCGAATTCGATCCGCTCTGAAGTCGACGGAGCGGGTCAGCCCTCGGAGCTGACTCCGCTCCAGAAGTCGAGCTGCACGCTCCGCGCGAGCCAGTCGCGTGCCTGGGCGGGCAGGAGTGCGCGCTCTTCGGGTGCGCATTCGCGCTCGACTCGTGCGAGTGCATCACGGACGGATGTTTCGCCGAGGAGCACCAAGAGCTCAGCCTCGCGAGGCTCGATCGAAATCTGCAAGATGCCGTGGTCCCTACGAACGAGCGCCCACCAACGTGCACGCGGCAGCAGCGGGGGCATCTCCACGAAGGCTTGGCTCGAATCATGGAGGAGGCATTTGCGAAGCTCCAGAAGGGGACGATGCTCGCTGACAATCCTCAATGCCGGAGAGGGCACGAGGCGGGCTTCGAGCAGTCGCCTTGGGTGAGTGGCCGACGGCCGAAACGGCGGAATCTCAGGGGCCCGGAAGACCGTGCGCCAAGCGTCGTCGATGCAAGCGGCTTCGACCCACGCACGCCGCTTGGCCGGGTCATCGCACTCGAACGTGTCCTCGAGAAACGCCGCGAACCCGTCGACGACGTGATCGAGATCCCAGCCGCGCGGCAGCCGCACGCGCAGGTAGCGCGCCACGTAGTCGTTGAAGACCCAATAACCAACGAGGCGCGACGTCAACGGGAATGCGCGCTGAGCGACGTCAAAGAGCCGAAACCAGTACTGGCGATTGTAAACCGCAAGTCGATCGGCCCCGGTACCCGTGGGGCTATCGAGAATATCGGTCACGATCCGCGGGTCGTATGCCGACGTCGTGGCGGCGAGCGTTCCGCTCGTCCGGTCCAGGGGTGTGCGAATGACGTCACCAAAGCGTGCTTGAAAATCGGCGAGCCAATGTGGGGCCTCACGTGTCATCGTCGCGCCTCCGTCGCCTTTGCGAGTTCGGCCCATACCTCGGTCATGTCATCATCCGCGCCTCCGTCACCTTGCGAGTTCGGCCCATACCTCGGTCATGTCACCATCCGCGCCTCCGTCGCCTTTGCGAGTTCGGCCAATACCTCGGTCATGGGCGGAATGTGCGCGTCCCATTCGATGAGCGTGGGAAACGGACCGCCCCTCTTCCAAGCACGCGAGTAGAGAGCCCATACGGCCTGCGCGACGCCATGGTCGTGCGTGTCGACCAACGTCCCGCTCGGCTCGCGCGTGTGTCCGGCAACGTGGACCTCGAGCACGCGTGAGAAGTCGACCGCCGCGAGGTAGGCGTCCGGATCGAATCCGTGGTTCTGGCTGGAGACGTAAATATTGTTTACGTCGAGTAACGACCAGCAACCCGCTTCACGGACGATGGTGGAATAGAAATCCCACTCCGTGAGCGCGGAGCTCCGGAACGCGACATAGCTCGAAAGATTCTCGAGCCCAAACCGGCGACCTAGCCGGCGCTGCACGTGGCACGCGCGCTCCGCGGCGAATTCGACGAGATCGTGCGCGTACGGCGTCGGCAACAGATCGTGATGGGTCACGCCCCGAGCGCCCGTCCAGCAGAGATGGTCCGTGACGAACGGTGCGTCGACATCGTCGGCGAGCCGGCAGAGGGCATCGATATATTCTTCATCGAGCGGGGTGTGCCCGAGCAGGTTCAAGCCGACACCGTGAAGCACGACCGGGTAGCGCGCGCGCACGCGCGCAAGCACTCGTCGCGGCGTGACCGCCGCGCCAAGAAAATTGTCGCTGATCATTTCGAAGTAGTCGACCGCCGGCTCATGCTCGAAGACATCCGCGTAGTGGGGCGCCCTCAGGCCCACCCCGAGCGCATGGGAGGCCAGACCCCCGGCAGGACGGAGGCATTCGATGTCAGGCGACCGGTCCACGGCCGTACGTTAGCGCTGGCTCTTTGTGGCGGCCAATCGTCGCGACCGCCCGCATCCGGGCCGCCGGGTCCGCCAACACGTCGCCCATGGCCATCGGGACCGACCTGCCATGGTGCTCGGCGGCGATGCACCCTCCGACGACGCGCCGTCACCGCTGCGCGCGGGCGCCATCACGGCGTTCGGGCGCAGCGGAAGCCAAAGTTGCCGTCGCGGTGCGTCGGCGCGATGTGGGACCGGAGCGACGGCGTGAGCGCCGTTTCGTCGTAACCGAAAGCGCCGCCACGGCGGACCCGGTCGGGCAGCGTGGCTGAGAGCGATGCGCAATCCTTGCAGGGGTCCACGTAATCGGCGTACGTGTCGAGAGTCCACTGATAAACCTCGCCGGTCAGATCGAGCTGGCCCCAGAGCCCTGCACCGAGAGCCGCCGTTCCCACGGGTGCGATATTGACGGACGTCGGCTGGCAAGCCCCCGAGCCGTTGGGGAAGTAGCAGCCATAGATCGCGTACTGGTTGGCGGCCCCTGGCGCCGCGCTGCCCCACGGGTATTCGCGCTGCTGGCTTCCGCCGGCGGCGGCATATTCCCATTCGGCCTCGCTCGGGAGAAAACCGCCGTCCCAAATGCAGAACGCGTACGCTTCGTACCAATTGGCGCACGTGATCGGCAGACCCTCGTTGCCAGCGGCCTCGTCGGTCCACGTTGCGTCGGCCGGATCGCAATCGAGGTTGGTTGACGTCGGTGCGACGTTCGCGTCGTCGTCGGCCGCCCACCCCGATTCAAACGTCCCCGCCGTGGCGACGTTTGCCAGACCCTTCCCGTCGTTCAGATGGGTGTGCTTGCCCGAACCCGCCGGCGGCGTGAATCCCGCCGTGCACGCGCTGACGAAGAGACGGAAACGCCCTACGGTCACGTCGTACTTATCCAATCGGAACTCACTCAAGGTCGCTGGACTCGCCAACCCGGTGGCCCCGTTGCCCGCGTTGGTGTAGGCGCGGTCGAACGTGCCCGCGCTCACGTCGATGCTCGTGCAGCAGTTGTCGCCCGTGGCGCCGCAGGCGGCCGTTCCGGCCGCGCCCCCGCTGCAGCTGGGGGCGCCGCCGTCGTTGGTCTCGCCGCCGTCGTTGGTGTCGCCGCCGTCGCTCGTGGAAAGTGGGGAGGCTTCGATCGGTTCGCCCGCGCTCGACGCGTCCGGATAGGTGTCAACCAGCCCGAGTACCACGCCGTCGCGCTCGCACCCCGCGAGCACCAGGACGAGCCAAGCTCGAAACCTGAGTTTCCTGGCCCGCGGAAGACTCATCAGGGTGCAGCCTCGATCGATTCGAACGCCCGGGCCATTCTACCGGGCCAACCCCCTGCCGGGTATGACAACTTCGCTTCGCCGCAACAGAGAGAACTCGTTGACGGCGTCCTTGGCGGTGGAGCGCCGGCCTATTTGGATGCTGTATCTTTCAACCTCAGTCGGAGGGGGGTGACGCGGAGTCAAGCCGCAGGGCCGTTCCTATCCGGACGCCGCGGGAGGGATGGTGGTCTTCAGCCGTCGGATTCGCGCTGTCAAAGATATCTTTGCCTCCTGTAAACCCCGAATTTTTCGGCCTCTACTTTGAGCAAGGGTCTTCCACGAAGCCGCTCGTTCGCGTTCAGAAGCAAGCTCCCTTTTTAGATCTTCAATTTCCTTTTTTAGATCTTCAATTTCACCTATGGGTGAAATGAAAGGCAGAGTCGGCGGTTCTTCTTTATTGAAATTCCCAGAGTGCGGCCCGCTGCCGATCTCGACCGGAGGCTTACTGCGGGGTGGCACTGGGATGCTCTCCCGTCGGAATGGAAGCGCGACACGGGCGGTCTACTCTCGTCGGTCCCCAAGCGGGCTGACAGCCTTGTACCCCGGCTGTCGAAGTGTTTTTCGCATTTGCGTCGAGGACTTCGTCCATACTCACCCCCGAATGGCCTGATGTACGGCCTTGGCATCGTGAGGTCGCGGCCGGTACCCCGACGATTGGCTCCCTTGGCGTCTCCCTCGAAGCTTCCGATCTCCGCGCGTCGCGCGCAAGCGCGCCGCATCACCGCTTGCCGATGGGTCTCTCGAGCGCAGCGCGGCGGCCGATACTGAATAGGCGTCTAGGTTTTCGCCGACAGCCACGAGGGCACCGAAGAGGTCGCTGCGTAGCGGTGGACATGGCGCAGGTGTGCGCGATCCTCATCGGCTCTGGCTCGAATTCGCCGACCGAGCACCGACCCAGTCCGCCCACAGCTGGCGGTACACAGCCTCGAGATGGCGAGCGAAGCGGGCGGCATCCATCAGGGGGGAGGCCTGCATCCGGGTACGCAACGTTTGACGCGTGGCCTCGAGGCGGCCCACGTCGCGCGCCCCATCGCTCGCTCTCGCGACGTACTCGTCGGCGTTTTCCGCAACGAGCTCCGGCATGCCGAGGTTCATGGCTTGAGATAAGCCGGCGCGCCCGACCACGCGATCGCCCACGAGTGTGATGACCGGCACCCCCATCCAGAGCGCGTCGAGGCTCGTCGTATGACCACCGTAGGGAAACGTGTCGAGGCATAGATCGATGCCTCGGTAGAGCGCGAGGTAATCGGGCCGAGCGCATCGCTTGACAAAGTCCACCCGGGCGCGGTCGATGCCCGCCTCGGCGAGGGCGTCGCCGATGCGCTTGCGCGCCGTCCCGAGCGGCGCCATGACGACGAGTCTCGATCCGCCGACGGCGCGAAGGACCCGTGCCCAGAGGGCGAGCACGTGCCGATTGAGCTTCATCGGGTTGTTGAGGCACCCGAACGTGATCGCGCCGCGAGCTCTCGCCGGAAGCGGACCCGGGTCCAGGCCCTCGATGAGCGGGTCGTAGCACCAAAACGTCTCGGGCAGGCGAACGGTCTTCTCGGAGTACACGTCGAGATTCGCCTCGGGCGGGTCGAGATATGGGTCACTGATTCGAGCGTCGATCGTGTCGAGCCCCGTCGTTCCGGGATACGCCAACCAGCAGACTTGCACCGGGGCCGGCTTGCTTGCAAATAGGCGAGCTCGGCCTTGCGACATGTGCATCGTCAGGTCGACGAGGATGTCGATACCGTCTTGGCGAATGCGCGAGGCCAGCGTCGGGTCGTCGACACCGTGGACGGGTCGCCAGAGGTCGCAGGCGCCGGCGAGTCGGGCCGTGGCTCGATCGGGAGCCGCTACGCTCGAGTATCCGTAGATCTCGAAGCGAGCGTGATCGTGATGCGTGAACAGGGGAACGGTGAAGAGTGTCTGGCAGTGATCGCGAAAATCGGGGGAGACGTAACCGACGCGAAGGCGCCTCGACAGCGATGGTTCGTTCGCATGCTGTCGACTCTCCCCCGCGAGGGGGGCGCCGAACTGCGTTTGAAATGGGCGGGCTTCGGCCAAGATGTCGGTCGCGCTGGCCCTCGCGCTGAACTGTAGGAAAAATACGAGATTGGCGCGCGTGCGCGGCGCCGGGGAGAGGGCCATGGCCTTGCGTGTCGACTCGATCGCCTCGTCGACCAGCCCCGCCGCGGCGAGGGCCGTGCCCAGATTCGCGTGCAGCTCGGCCGAGTCGGGCGATAGCGTGAGCGCTCGCCGAAACGTCGCGATGGCTTCGTCGACAAGCGTGAGCTCGGTCTGTGCGGCGCCGAGCACGCTCAGGGCCTCGGGAAAGCGAGGCCGGAGATCGAGCGCCCGGCGGCACAAGCCAACCGCGCCATCGGGGTCGCCGCGCGTTCGAAGCGCTGTCGCGATCTCGACAAGGACCGACGCGGCGGCCGCACCCACGGGCCACGAGACCTTCCCGGCTCCGGCGGCCTTCTTGCGAGCCGCAGCGACCTGCGCCTTGATCGCTGCCGAGTCGGGCCGCAGCTCGGCGGCCCGCCGGAAGCACCCGAGCGCCTCGTCGGCGCGACCGAGCTCTTCAAACAGCAGCCCGAGGTTGAAGACGGCTTCGGCGAACTCCGGCTGCAGCGCAAGCGCCGTGAAGAAGGCCGCCCCCGCCTCATCCTGACGACCCAGCCGCCGACAGGCTTCGGCGAGGTTGGCTCGACACGCCGCGTTGGCCGGTGCGAGAGCCACGGCGCGCGCCAAAAGTCTCGAAGCCTCCGGTGCGCGGTTCGTTTCGAGCGCGATTTGTCCAAGCAAGGAAAGCGCGTCCGACCGGTTAGGCTGATTGGCTAGAACTTGGCGGCACATGCGCTCGGCCTGATCCAGGTGGCCCTGACGCTGATGTTCCAGCGCTGCGCCCAGCGTCTCGACCGTGTCCATGGTTGGCCCTTCTCAGCTGACGAGGCGCGTCTTGAGGTCGATGGTTGCATCTTGGCAGGGATCCGCCAACGGCCCACCGAGGGCGGCCGACTGCCGCGGCGTTCCGTCGTGAACTGTAGCCCGGAGTGCTCGTCGGCTGAGGCCCCGCAGTTTGTCGAAGAAGGTCGACGCCCGCACCAGAATCGGGTGGGAGCGCCGACCTTCGCGCGGCGTCATCGAATCGAAAGACTCTCCGACTCTACAGAGGAGGCAGACCGAACGACGGTGTCTGCAGCACGTAGACGGCCGAGTTCGTGCCACCGTCGAAGATCGAGGCATTCGTGAAGAACAGCTGACTGCCGAGGAATACGAGCGATGCGGGGTTGTCCAGCGTTACAGTCGAGCTCGTGTAATGCGCAGTGAGCTTCGCGTCCTGCGAAATGACCTGAATTTGGTTGGCCTGGTTGGCACATACGTAGAGATTGCCGAAAAGGTCGAACGCAATGCCGTCCGCGCCAGCCAGGGCGTTCGTCGTGCCTTGCTTCGCGTCGATCGTCGGGCCGTCGGCGAAGACCTCCGCGGTGCCCGCGCTTCCGTCCAACTCTACGGGGATGCGAATGATCTGGTGATTGGACGTGTTGGACACGTACACGTTTTGAAAGAAGAGGTCGAACGCGATGCCGTTGGCACCGAGAGGCGGAAACCCGGTGCCGGGGAGCAACAGGGGGCTTTGCGACCACATCGCTTTGCTAGCTTAGCTAGAGCCGTCGGCGGAGAT
>JBEKOY010000193.1:0-7663 GCA_049521295.1 Polyangiaceae bacterium
TCGAGTAAGAAGTGCTTGGCCACCTTATGCTTGTTGATCACTTTTCCGATCCGTAGCCCGATCGCTGCTTTGCCCACCAGCTTTCCGCGAGCCACAATTCTCTGCACCGCGTCGAGTTCTTTGCGTGTCGCGTCGAGAAGGCTCTGGCGCTTGTGTGCGCGCAATCGTGCGAGATCGTGGTTCTTGCATGCGATCAACCGCTCACCGGCAAGTTTTGGGTCCCGCACGGAAAACAGATTGCGTTCGTCGAAGAGTCCGAGTTGCAGAACGCCCGAGTGCACGAGGGATCGAATGCGACCGCTCTTGAGCGCGGTAACCCAGGTCATCCCACCGGTTTTGCGAAGCGACGAAATCTGTTTCTCCGTGATCATCCCGCGGTCACCCACAATCACGAATCCGTCAATCCCGAAGTCGGATCGAACACGCTCCACCTGGTCGAGGAGCGTCGTCGAATCGGATGCGTTTCCCTCGTAAACCTGGACCGCAATGGGACAGCCCCGTTCATCGGTGAGAAGGCCATAGTTGACCTGCAGCTTGCCCTTCTTGCCATCGCGGTTGTATCCGAGCTTGGCAAGCGGACATTGGTGTCCTTCAAAATAGCTCGATGACAGATCGTAGAGCACCAACCCTTGCTGGCGCAGGTGACGCGTCGCCAACTTCTTCTCGATCGCGTCCTGCCGCTCGAAGAGCCAATCCATGGCGTCGTACAGGTCATCTTCGGTCGCATCCGCGATCCCGAGGTCTTCGGGCAGGGTCGTGGTCTTCCAGGCCCTCGTCGTCGCGAGCTTGCTCTGGGCATCGGTGATGCGCGCCACCAACAGGGCCATCACCAGATCGCGCTGGCGGCTTGGTTGTCGGTCGATGAGGACCTCGAGCCCCAACTTGCGAATGACTTGCCGAACGGCGTCGACCGCACCGTGGCTTTGGTCGCGGACCTTTCGGATCGGCCCGTCCGGGCCAAACAAGGGCTCCCCGCGGAGCGCTCGCCGCATCCCCTCCACCTGCTTTTCCGTCAACGACGACAGGTTCGCCAGCGTGCGCGACTTGACCCGTCCGCCCTCTCGATACGACTCGCGCAGCAGGATCGCCGGTGGAGAGCCGCGGTTCGGCACGGTTGCGATGTACATGCCTCCGCATCATGCACATCGAATCGATAATGGAAAGCTTCGTTGATCGATACGCTTTCGACCGGCTACTCGCACCCAAGGCGGGGAGCAGGTCAACCCGGAGAGAAGCAACTTCAACGTAATCGGCGGAGCTGCGAAGCCAGGCAGGTCAAAGCGAACGCGCGGCCAATCAAAGCCGCGCCGGCGCTGCTCGGCGGGGCCCGAGCGCGCCCCATCGAGGGGTCAATGACCGGCCGCCCCCCCATCAACCACGCAGCACGTCTCGTCCGTGTAGGCGCACGAATTGGACGGACCCAGCTGGTTGCATAAAAAGCCGCCACTGCCGCCGAAGAAGCACGTACCACCAGCGCCTGCGCACGCGGGCAATATGTCAGCCGGTGACGAACAGCCGCCCAATTGGCAGGTCCCTTGTCGACAGCACAGTTCCGGCTGACTGGGACAGGGGTTGCACGCGGGGTTTCCGAACTTCGCAATATCCGCCTTGTATTGCGAGAGCGCCGCAAGATTGATCGCACCTACACATTCGCACCCCGCCGCCACGCAGACGTTGCCCGTCTCGATGGGTAAGCAATCGCCATCATCGGTGCACGACTGGTCATAGTTCGAAGCCAGGATCATGCAGGAGCCGCCGTCGGTATTTGCGGTGTCTGCGGAGGATTTACTGGACAGAGAGTTGTTCGACGAACTGCATGCGGTCAAGCACCCCACCACAATCGTTCCTGTCGCGAGGAGGTAACGCATTGCCTCAACCTTTCCCTCTTCTCGATCCCTATACGCAAAATTTGTGCCACGCGCACCAAGGCCTCTCAGGTGCGGATTCGGACGCGGACTTGTGTCGCTATGGGCCACTCGCTGATCTCAACGCCGTAGCCAGAGCATACGGGCGAAAGCGCTCGGATCCCGTCGGAGTCCGGGCCGGCCCGGCCCGGTTCGGAACGGCCGCGGCGCCCGAGTGGGTCGAAACTAAGCACCTCTCGACGCCTGCCCTTAATCGCTCCATGTCAAGGTAGAAGTGGCGGACCCCCAATTAAATGAGGCCCCATAGTCGCAATTGGGCTGTGACCCGCCTCCCGTATACCACGCAGACCATACCGTCGCCCCCGATAGTCCAAAAAAATTAGTAAACGAGTTCCATGAGGGTCCCGCCTCCTCGAGCGCCACGGTCGAGAATGACGTGCTATCGCTCGCGAACAGCCCACCGCAAGCGCTTGCATAGTTTTCGTAAACTGCTAATTGTGACCACTGGTATGGACCCCAACTGGATCCCGTAGGGGGAGTCCAGTTAATCCAGGTGTAATACGCCCATCCGTTCTGGTAGGCAGTTGTCTCGATCTCCCATCCAGTACTCGACGTCTGCCACACGTGACAGTCGATCAGGGCGCCGGGGCTGACATTTATATAATAACCTTGGTAATCACTACCCCCATTCACATTGACCTCGGGCGAAATATAGAATTGGTCCGCCGTGTTACCGTTGCAGTAGCCGGCCGTGCAATAGCGAAGCTCGGCTTGGATAACGGACGTCCAAGCGCCTCCAGCGGTCGGAAAGTTTTCTAGGCCGCACCACTCCAATTCGTAGGTGACGTCACTCGGATTCGGAGGGGCCTCCGGTACCGTGAATTGCACCTCGATGTCGTCAAATTGGGTCAGGCCGTTATTGGAGACCGCCCACGCCGTCGTATCGTTTGCCCAAAAACCACTGGCGCCTGGGGCGTTGTTGGGGTGCAGTGTGACAGTAGTTGGGCCCAACGCCGTCTGGCCCAACGTTGAGGCGTTCTCGGACGACGAGGTAATTGGTGGCGACGCGGCGCTACAAGCTGCCGCGTTCACTGCGCCTTGCTCGGCAGACACAACGACGTTCCCATTCGACGTAACTTCACCTGTCTCGCCGTTTATTGTTGCGCCATTTGGCACATCTTGAAAGCAGGACGAATCGATAGGTCCCCGCGAACTCCATGCAGTACCAGCAAAAGCCTGAGGGCTAGCGCACACAGCCGTGGCACCGACGAGGGCGGCGGCCACTCCCGAGATTCGGAGACGAGTCATTTTTGGTGCTCCCTTACTTGGGGCGTCCGCTTCGAGCGTCGCCCAACGTTGAGCACGATCGTACCATGCCCGTCCGCTATCGAATCTGATGGGTTCGTAATGCGTGCCTGATGAAATTGTCGTGACACTCCTTGCTCCCGCGACGTCCCCACGCGCAGACGCTGATTCTGTGATGCGGATGCATCATCGCCCCGATGCGGAGGACGGAGGCGCCTCAGCATCAGCGGCCTCGCTCGGCAAAGCGTCTTCGGCCGTAGACCGGCTCGCCGACCCAGAGGGACGCAGCCGGTCCATCAAGACCGAGACGCTTGCCACCCACTGGTAACCACGCCCGCGCACGGTGCGGATGGCGGTACCGTCTACCAGGCTCTTTCGGGCAAGTGAGATGCAGCGGTCCACCGCGGCGTTCTCGACACTGACACCGCGCCAGACCTCCCGCAACAGTTCGCTCTTGAGTACGACTCGGTCTCGGTGCTCGATCAAATACTGCAGCAGCTCACAAACGCGGGGCTCTACATGCAGGAGCACGCCGCGGCGCCGGATAGCATACGCGGCGGGGTCGATCTCGATGTCGCGAAACAAGTAGCGCATGACAACGCCCCCTGACGATCGTGCGCCCGCCTGGACGGACTCTGGGATCGATCGCGCCGCTCTTCTCTTGCAGACCGGATAGTCCGAGGTCGGCGGGCGAATCCTCGGTGCCCGGCGCCGGCAGCCAAAACAGATCGCCACGGAAAACCCGGACAAAGCTACGATTAACACCTACATCGACCGCCGTGACCTACGGCACGTCCCACCCAATTCTTAAGTTTTTTTCCGGAGCTGTGCCGAGTGCGCGCCACGCGGCTCCAAAGGAGCTTCGCCTGGGAACGGCCGAGGACGCTTCCAAACCAAAGAGGTGACAGCCACGCTTCCGATTTGCGACGAGATCGAGGTGACAGTTGCCTCGCGCTGCGAACGATCGCGCCGTCGAGCCGGTGCAGCCCATATGCCCATTGCGCGGGCGCGTTCGAAAAACTCCACGGCTCGATTCGGAGCCTCGATGGACCTGGGCTGGCCCGGACCTACGCCTTGGTCTTCAGCCACTTCGCGGGCGCGAGCGGATCGGCCCCCGTGTCGCTCGGTGCAAAGGACGCAACCGCAGGCAGCTCGACCTGGCGCGTTGCATCCTCCAGGTGAATCGGCTCGGCGAGTAGGAAACGAAAAGCGTGTCGGGCGATGAAGAGCCGCGGAAACCACCGCGGTCACATATAACCCGTTAGGGGCTTCCGCCGTCGCTGTAATGGCGAACCGATTTGGCTCCTCCACAGCGCGACCGAGCGCCAGGCGAACGTCTTCGACTCGGACGACGGATCCGTCACGAAATAGTCTCAGAATTACATCTAGATACGAGAGCCTAGCTATTGAAGGGAGGGACGCAGGGCCGGCTCGACGATCGCGACAGGGCGAAGGCACGCGCCGGCGAGGCCTACTGCGAGCTCCTGACCGAGCACGATCGCGAGCCGTGGCACTACATCATGCTGATCCAGAACAAGCCGATCGGTCGCGAGGTAACCGTCCGGCCGGGCCCGCACTTGATTTAGGGGCAGAAAGCGCGGTGCGATCGGGGGCGTGGGACGCGAGCGTCGGTCGCGAGTCTGGTGGTCAAGCCGAGTGGCGCGTTGGCGGCGCAGCGGGCTTACGGCGCGGCAATTCGCAGAGAGCGAAGGGCTTTCGGTGTTCTCGCTTCGGTGGTGGTCGAGCCAGTTGGCTCGTGATAACCGTGCGGAGCACGGTGCGTCGGCGATCGAGCCGATCGAGATCACCGTCGAGGGGCGTCAGGCCGGCCGCGAACTGGTCGAAGTCGTGGTCGGCGCGGCGACGATCCGCTGCGAGCGGGGGACGGACGTCGGATACATTGCGGCGCTGGTTCGTGCGATCGCGGGTGCATGACGGTGTTCGGTTTCTCGCCTCACGTTCGCGTGTACCTCGCGTCGCAGCCGGTCGACATGCGTGCAGGCCACGACAGTCTGTTCGCGATCGTGAAGAGCTGGGACCTGAATCCGTTCAGCGGGGACCTGTTTGCGTTCGTTGGGAAACGACGAGACCGGGTGAAGATTTTGGTGTGGCACCGCGGGGGATTTTTATTGGTCTACAAGCGGTTGGAAAGAAATCGATTTCGGATCCCTGCGATCCAGCCGGGAACGCGGACGGCGATGCTCGATGCGACGCAGCTGGCGATGTTGCTCGATGGCATCGACGTCCAACACGTTCAACGCCCCGCGCTGTGGCAGCCTCCGGGTCTGGCGCGCTGAGCCCCGTCGCGGCCCTGTGTGTCCATTGGACACTTTGTCGCTGAAATCGTCGTCGGCCCCCACGCTAAGCCTTTTAATCTGCGCGGCGATGGTGCACGAAAAGGATCGTGGTTGATGCGCGAGACGTCCGCATCGCGAAGCTTGTGGAGCTGCGCAAGCGCGCCGAAGAGCGTGAGCGACAACTGGGCGAGATCGTCGCGCAGCAGCAGACGCTGATCGCTGCGCAGCAGCAACTCATCGCCGAGCTGCAGCGTCGACTGTCCGAGCAAGATGCGCAGCAGAAGGCGCGCGCCGAAGAGATGAAGGCCGAGATCGACCGGCTGGAGCGGCAACTGTTGGGCCCGAAGACCGAGCGGACCCACGTTCCGCCGATCGACGCCGAGCTTCGCAACACCGAACCGATGACCGACGAAGAGCGCGCGCGCCGTCGCGAAGAGATTGCACGCAAGCGACGCGAACGCGCACTCGCGAAGAACGCCGCGATGGCCGTCGAGGAGGTCGAGTACCCGGTACCCGAATCGATGAAGCCGTGCGCTCATTGTGGCGGCGTGCATGCGCGAGCTCTCGAGCCCGAGCAGAGCACGACGTACGAGTACAAGCCGGGTCACTTCATCCGTCGTGTGCACAAGCGGCAGAAGCTCGCATGCAGCTGCGGCCAGTCCATCGTGACGGCGCCGCCGCCTCCGAAGCTCGTCGTCGGTGGACAGTACGGCTTCGGGTTCGCCGCATTCCTCATCGTGGAGAAGTGCGCCGACTCGATTCCCATTCATCGCATTGAGAAACGATTCGGCCGACTTGGGATCCCGATCTCGCGCAGCACGATGAACGATCTCGTTCACAAGGCTGCCGAGATTGTTCGACCGCTCGTCGCTCGACTGCAGACGCGAATCGCGGCTCTCGAAGTCGTGCTCGCCGACGAGACCTCGATGCGCTTGCAGGACCGTCCCAAGCGCGGCTTTGTCTGGGTGTTTCACGGTCACGATGAAGTCAGCGGCGGCAAGCTTGTTCTGTATGCCTTCGCCGTCGATCGAAGCGGCGACACGCCGGCGAAGATCCTGGGTGGCACTCGCGGCACTCTCGTGGTGGACGGATACACGGGGTACAACCAGGTGACCGACCCGCTCGGACGCGCGCGTGGCGGATGCTGGAGCCACATGCGCAGAAAGCTCTTCGAGGCGCGCTCCACCCGTGCGGCCGAGGACATCGACCCCGCGCTCGGCATCATCCGCGAGATCTTTCGTGTCGAACAAGACGCGACCGAGCAGAAGATCGTCCGCACTCCGGCCCATCTCGAGCTGCGAAACGCGCGTAGCGCTCCGCTGGTCGAGCAATTCTTTCAGTGGGCCGAACACAAGAAGGTCGAGGTCCTTCCGAAGGGCCCGCTCGGCGAGGCGCTCGGTTACGCGATTAACCAACGCGCTCGACTCGAGCTTTTCTTGTCGGATCCGCGTATTCCGATGCACAACAACGGCTCAGAGTCCCGCTTACGCGTTATTGCTCTGGCTCGCCATACGTACCTTTTCTTCGGACATCCACTCGCGGGCAAAAACTTCGCGGGGCTCTACTCGCTCGTCGGCTCCTGCATCGCCAACGAAGTCGAGCCGACGGAGTATCTCACCGACGTACTTGCGCGAGTCCGCGACGCAACGACCGACGAGCAGCTCGACGCGCTGCTACCCGATCGGTGGGCGCCCCACGGTCCAGCGCCCTGAACCACTGGGGCGCAGCGCAACTCCCGCAATCCCCGAACGCGTCGCGCGTCGTCACGTCGATGCAGAGTGTCGCGCGAGTCCGCGACGCGACCCCAGCACGACGTGCCGCTATCCATACCAGCGCAGCGCCTCGCCTCTGCCCCCCTGAACCACTGGCCTGAAGTCGCCAAGCATGGTCGCGCTCTGTTGCGGCCGCGGCAACGACGTCAACGCGACGATGCTCTTGGCGTGCTCGCCAACAATCGCGACGAGTACTGGGACAAGAAGCTCGCCGCCGATACTTGGCAGGGGCCTCATCGCGGGAAAGGCCCGCCCCCTGAACCATTCTTGGACTCAGGTCAACAGCGGGGCGCGCCGGACGCTTACCCTGCGTCGGCGTCCTCGGCGATGTCGGGCAAAGGGGGCGACGCGGCATAGTTCTCTGGGTCCCCGGCCGGACCCCGCCTAGGAGCGGGGATGGCGACCGAGAGGCTGGAGATGCACG
>JBEKOY010000194.1:0-7661 GCA_049521295.1 Polyangiaceae bacterium
TTCACATCGCTCCACGTCCATCGCGCTTGTTTCCATCATCCCGCGTCGAACGACTGGCGAACAGAATGGATTCCCAGCCCCACACGTTTTTGTCGAAATTTCTGAGGGGATCCCTCAGGTTCGCTTCCGCAGATGGCCCGAGGATCTCCTCGATCGACATTGCCCCGCTATACCTCGGAGCTAGCCCGGAGGCAGCCGTCGGCTAAGCTGTCTGCGCAGGCCATCGCGTGGCTTGGTAAGGCATGGCGAGGCGGGGCGCGGCGAGGCCGGCTCGGCACGAGGCGCCGTTCGGGAGACCGGACGGCGCTTCATTTTCAGATGCGAGCCCCCGGTGACGATTCGGTGCCAAGAGCGCGGTGACCTATGCTGCCGCCGTGGGAGCGAAGAAGCGGAAGCACCACTTCGTGTGGGAGCATTACCTCAAGGCGTGGGGGGTTAACGGGAAGGTGTGGTGCCAGCGAGGCGAGACGCGCTTCCCCGCAAGCACCGAGAACCTCGCGCATCGGCGCGACTTCTACCGGCTGAAGGAGATGTCGGCTCGGGACTTCGAGGTCGTCGAGCTGCTCATTTCCAGGATGGGGGAGCATCTCCAAGAGCTGGCGAGGGGGTGGTTGCCCCACTTCCGCATCTTCCACGAGATCAAGCGGGCCTACGAAGCCAGCGGCCAGAGCAATCGCGAACTCGAAGATGAACTCGACCGCTCCATCAACGACCTGGAGGAGGACTTGTACGCCTCCGTCGAGGATAAGGCTGTCCCGCTGCTCGCAGCTCTGCGCGAACGCGACGGTAGCGTTCTCAAGGACGACGAACAGTCCGTCTACTTCGCGTGGTTCATCGCTATGCAATACATGCGGACGCCTCGAATCATGCGGAGCGCGAGCAAAATCAAGGAGATCCCTGGTTTCAACGCCGAGGCTTCATGGGGCCTCCTGCGTACAATTCTGGCCACGACCCTGGGTTGGAGCCTGTACGCCCAGCGGCAGGCAACCCGGCTCACCTTCTTGGAGGTCCCCCGCGGGGTGGAGCTTCTCACGGGCGATCAGCCGATCGTGAACACGCGCGCCGGGCGGTCACATGGCGACATGCCTCCGGAAGACCTGGAGCTGTACTACCCGTTGACCCCCACGTTGGCCGTGCTCATGGCATTCGATCAAGGCTCCTTCGCTTCTGAGCGTCGGGAGATGACAGTTGAGGGTGTAGGGAACTACAACCGGATGATCGCCGCGATGGCCGACGAGCAGATTTATGCCCGCAGCGAGAATGCCCTTCTGGCGCTGAGCTTCCAGGGAAGCTGACAGCACTTGGTGTTGGGGCGGCACGAGGGCGCCGTCGATGGGGCAAGCGCTAGGTTTCTCTCCGCGCCCGCCTTTCCTCGGGGTTGAACGGGATGTCCGCGAGCGGATTATCGTCGGGATGGTGAAACAGCCACCGACGTGCATGGTTCGCAACAGCGCTGTTGATGACGCGCGCGTGGCGGGTTTCTATGTCGATGACACCTTCGTGATGCTCGGGAAGCGGGTGCTGCATGACCAGCGCGCGATGTCGATCGAGGACGAAGATGATCATGTCGGCTGTGCCCAGCCCCACTCCGCGCCATGACTCCTCGGGATCCTGCCGTTCATACAGAAGGATCGGTCGATCCGACGTGAGCAACGGGGCCTTGGACCGGGCGATGATCCACTTGCGTCGGAAGAAGTACGGGAAGAAGTCGGTGGGGCCGCGCAGGATAGCCGCTACCGTCTCGTTCTTGTGGGGCGTCACGGAGAGCGTCTTCGACGCCTTTGAAAACATGGCCGATGCCTTGGCGACGGCCTCGTCTGACGCATCCTCTCCGCGTGCTGCGAGAAAGTTGCGCACGTAGTCACGGTGGGACGCCGCTACGCGCATCATCATCCTCGACGCGTCGGTATAGAAGCGTGTCTGGACGTCGCCCGTGTCGTGGCCACGGACGAACTGGAGCGCCATGTACAGCGAAAGGTTCTCGCGGTCGATGTCGTCGGGGAGGTCGTTTGGGCTGCGGTCCAGGCTCGCGAACGCGTAGCCGGCCGCCTGCTCGAAGATGCCGATGATGTGCTCGGCCTCGTGAATCCGGCGCTCGTCGTCTACCTCTACGGAGTAGAAATCGGTCTCGACGGCGGCGTCATGCACGCCGATCGTTCTGGCGGAGCTGGGTCCCAGCCGTCCCTCGATGCGGCGCACGCGCGGAGTCCGCTTGCCCTTCGTGCCCGAGCGAGACGCGAACCGCCGAAGGTACATCTCTGGGACGTAGTGATGCCGCCTCGGGGGGTTCTCGAAATTGGGTGGCGGCTCTCCCGACTCGATGCGAACCCACTCGCGCTCCCAAAGCGCCACCCGCGGATCGCCAGAGAAGCTCATGCTGGAAGCTTACCTACGCGATGGGACGGTCAAAACGCCCGAGTCCACGACGCCGGGCCCTTGGGACCAATGGCGCTCGACGTCGAGGATCGGCGAGGTCGCCGTCGAGGGGGCGGGCCGTACGGACGAGTCGCGCCGGTGTATCGACATCGCGCGCGCGTCCTTGCATCGCCATTACACCGGACGTCGGCCCCGGCGCTTCCTCCGCTTCGGCTGGCGCGGTGGCGACGCCCTTTCTTCCGAGTCACCGAACATGAGCCCTGCCTCCTCCATGATCGGATCCTTGTCCGGCGGCGCTGCTGGGGCACGTCTCGGCAAGTCCCCGGACGCGAGCAGCGCGCGTCGGAGGATGCTCCGGGCGGCACCGGATAGGCTGTCCCCGGTCCGTGTGGCGAACACTGAAAGCGCCGCCATGACATCGCGGGGGAGGCGGACGCCGACAACCTCATCTTGCACCGAGAGGCGGTCCTCGCGCCGCTTCCTTCCCACGATTTGACGTTAACACTAATCGGGGATCGGTAGACCACTTGTGCTGTCCGGGAGGTATGAGCCATCCCGCACCGCCGGCCCGACCGGCACCGAACGGCCGACACGCCAAGACCATCCTCCAGCCCCAGGTCCACGCACGCCTCGGTCACCTCGCCCTCGACCTTGGTTGCTCACTCGCCGACCTCCTCGCGGAGGGCGCCATCCTCGTCTGTCGATACCACGACCAGGGTGACGGGCTTCCAGAGCCGACGCCACCGAAAGGGCCCGTCGGAGGTGCGCGATGACGGCCACCACCGAAAGCCGGCGCTTCGCGGCCAAGACGACGGTCGCCGTAGAGCGCACCCAAGCCGAGCTTAGCGGCCTCCTCGCAAGGCATGGGGCGACAGCTCGCGCCGTCGGGATGGACGACGCAACAGGGCGGGCCACGGTGATGTTCGCCCTCGCGGGGCGGCGGATGCGCGTGGATGTGGCACTGCATCCGGACCGCCCCACCGCCGCGAGACCACGAGGGTGGAGTCACTGGCGCGACGAGGAGAGGCGCCGGTGGACCGCAGCCCAACGGGATCAGCAGGAGCGCTCCGCGTGGCGCGGCATCTTGCTTCTGCTCCGAGCCAAGCTTGAGGCAATCGAAGGCGGCTACTCGACGGTCGAGCACGAGTTCCTCGCCGACCTAGTGCTGCCGAGCGGTGCGCGGGTCGGAGAGATGGTGAGCAGCGCAGTGGAGCAGGCGTACCTCACCGGCAAGCTTCCACCCCTCCTGTCCAGCGCGAGGGTCGAGGCCGAGAGCTGATAGCCGCGGGCAAAGAGGCCTCCAAAGACGACGGCCCCGACCGCGAGCAGCTTGGGAGAGCGAGCGCGGAGGGGGCCGAGGAGAACGATGTCGTGTCCGAACACGAAAACCATACACCGACCAACGGTTCGGGGGAGCCACCGCCCCGGGACCCTCGAAAGGCGATTCCACGCAACGACGTGGACGACGACCCGGTTGACGTGACCTTCGGACGCAAGAGCGTCCTTCGGTCCATCATCGGGGGAGACAGCGGGGACCCGGAGGTGCAACGCTTGTTTGCAGGGAACCTCCGCGCGCTAGAGGACAACCCCATCGAATGGCAGCGCCCGGACGACCTAGCGATCTACGCGTTCGTCCGCGACTACCACGCAGAACAAGCGGGCGCTGTTCCAGGGATGGCGGTTGTCCGGGACCACTTCGAGCGCCAGGGAGACCTTCTCGTAACCGAGCGCCTTCGAGACATCGAGAACGTCCGACCCTGGGTCAAGTCCAACTTCCGCTGGGGTCTCGGGCGACTCCAGGAAGAGGACCGGCGCGTATCAGCCATAGCCCTCCTGAGAGAGGCCGCCGACAAGATCCAGAAGGGGGGCGAGGATCCGGCCGAGGTCTTGGCCGCCGTTGGAAAGCGCGCCGAGATCGCTCTGCCGAAGAAGAAGGCCGTCAAGCAGCGGAAGACGGACCGCGACGTGCTCGACCTCTGGACGAAGAGTGGCCCCGTCATTCACGAGCCCACGGGCTTCGGGATCCTCGACGCGCGGACTGGTGGCGGCCCCGTGTACGGGACCCGCTGGTACCTCCTCGGGGCACCCGACGCGGGGAAGACAGCCTTGCTGATTCAATGCGGCGATGCGTGGGCGCGCCGAGGGGTCGTCGTCGGCATTCTCGCCGTCGATGAGGAGGCCGAAGACCTGGTAACGCGCAACGTGCAGCGATTGGAGCTGCCCCCTGTCCCCACGGATGTGGACCTGGACGGCAACCCGCTTCCACGGGAACGGTTCACGCGGGCGGACTGCGAGCGCAGGACTCCCCACGTCGTGAAGCAGATGGTCGCGGTCATGGGAGAGGTGCCGCGCGTCTACTACGACGCCGAGTGGACCATCGAGGAGGCCGCCGCCGACCTCGACGAGTACGCCCGTAGCCTCAGCACGCCGGAGACCCCCCGAAGGGCCGCGCTCCTCGTAGATTCCGTCCAGACGGCGGAGTGCGACGCGATTCGGGCCGCCACACGGGATTTGTCGGAGAGGCAGGTGGTCACCGCCAACGTCCGCGGGCTCCGGGCCGTCGCCATCAAGTACGCGATGATCACCATCGCGACCAGCGAGATGAACCGCGCCGCCTACCGCAGCATCCGCGAGGGCGACGAGCAACCGTCTGACATGGTGGCCGGCAAGGAAAGTGGCGCCATCGAGTACGGGGCCCGGGTCATGGTCAGCCTGCGCTCCGTGCAGGGGGACCCAGACCGAATCCAGGTGAGGATCCCCAAAAATAAGCATGGGCCGTCGTGGCGTTCGACAGAAGACGATTTCTATCTCCGCATCGACCGGCCGAGTCAGACCATAACGGACGCGGGGGCACCCGAAACGGCTTCGGAGAGCACCGAGGCCCGCCAGGAACGGCGCCGTCGGGATCGGCGAGCCGCTCAGGAGCAGACGTTGCTCGCTCAGATGACAGCGGACGATACCGCCGCAAAGACGCTCATCGAGGCGAGACCCGATGCTCCGCAACGTGAGCTTGTCGCCGAACTCAAGCGGCTACGAGCCTGTGGCACGGAGCGGGCTCGGGACGCGCTCCAAAGAGTGCACCGAGCATGACCCACCTCTCGCGTCGAATAAGCCGATCCGGGCGATCCCGGCGATCCCCGCGATCCGGGATCGCCCCCGAACCCGATCCCGGATCGGCGTTCGGGATCGGGGGGTGTGGGGGGGTCCCCCTCCCTCGTTGTTCCGAACGACATTCACCCCCATCGACAAGAGAGAGAGAACATGAGAGCCAGCACACCTCAAGACCCCATCCTCCTCGGAGCGCTCCTCTCCGACCTCGCGGACTCCGAGGGCCGAGGAGACCTCCTCCGCAGCCAGACCCTCCGCCGGATCCTCGATGCAGCGAGCCAAGAGGCGCCGGCCTCCTGGCCCCCCTCGCCGGGTGCGTCCCAACCTCGACGTGTTGGGGAACCGACATGACCACGAAGACCAACGGTCCCTCGATGACGACCCCGGACATGACCGACGAGGACTGGCGGGCCTTCGCGGCAGCGTGTTCGCAGCCGACCCCATCGGACGGCGGACCGGAGTCGCTCGCCTCGAAGGCCAAAACTCCCACGTCGAAGGACGAGCGCTGGGCTCAAGCGGTCCCACGGGACAACGTAGACACGTCCCACGAGCTTGAGGATTTCAGCCGGATGTCGGCCGACGCCATCGTGGCCCGCCAGCGCGCCGTGGGGGCTGTACCCACGACCTCGGTCCCCCTCGCGCCCGCGCCCGTCGAGGAGGTGTCGCCAGAGCTTCTGGAGATTCGATCGCTCCGCCACGAGCTGCACGATCTCACCTCCCTCGTGCTCTCGATGAGCAAGCGCATTGGGGCCAGCAGTGGAAGGGGAAAGTAGCCGCCGTGCGATGAGTCGTCGGCGAGTTCGGCGACGTGAGCCCTCACGGCAAATCGCCCGACCTGTGCTTGCCGGTAACCTCAACCAAGGGAGATCACCATGACGCGCGCCACGGCGCTCGCCAGAGTGAGAAAATTGCTGGCGCTAGCCGCCGAGAACTCTGGAGCGAGCCCAGACGAGGCGCGCAACGCCGCCGTCGCTGCCGCTAGACTGGTCCTCGAACACCGGCTCCTCGACGGCGCCCCCGCCGCGAGGCCCATCGACCTCGATGATGTAGCCGCCCTCGCCCTCCACGCCGCAGAGCTGGAGCATCTCCTGGGCCAGGAGCGGGCGTCTCACGCCGCGCAGCTCCGAAGCAGAGACGCGCAGTGGCGGAGGGTCGTCGAAGACGTCAGGCGACAGGAGCGCGCTGCCGCCCACGCGGCGCGCAAGAAGGCGACCCGGCAGGGCGCCGTCCTGGAACGCAAAGCCCAGGCCCGTGCCGGAGGTTGTGCCCGAGACCACGTACTCACTCCCGAGCAAAAGAGCGAGATCGGCCGAGCGGGGGCGGCGGCCAGGTGGGCGCGGTGGAGGGAGCGACAGGGGGCCCGGGCGCCAAAGTCCAACGAGTAACTTTGACGGAGATGCTTCGGTCTCCTGCTTGGGAGAAGATCGAGGTCCGCACAGCCGACCGGGGGAAATTCGTGCGAGAGCCACGCCCGTGTTAAGGGGGCCCGGCCTCTCGCCCTTCTCGTGACGTCAGAAGGCGGAGTATTCTGCCGTACCCAATGGCCAGCAAGCGCCCTTCCCCCAATAAGACCTCTCTCACAACCAAGGTCACGGGGCCCGCCTCGTATTTCCCCTCGATCGAGAAGAAGTACGGAAAGCCCATCGCCGAGTGGAAGAAACTGATTCGCTCCCATTATCCGGCCAAGCACATGGAGATCGTGAACCGGCTCAAGGCGGATCACGGGATGGGTCACGGACACGCAAACGCGCTGGTCGGCCACACGCTCGCGCGCCGATGAACCCGAAGTTCGCCAGCACGTCCAGCACGTCGAGGACCGCCTGCTCGGTCACGAGCGCCTCGTAGGTCACCACGCGCGCCCCGTCGTCCTCGACCTCGACGTAGATACCCCCACGTCGGGGATCGAGGCCGTAGCGAGCTACGAGCGTCTCATTACTCGGGTGGCGGAACGTGAACTCCACACGGTGCGTACAGGGCGGCCCGAGGGCGATCAACTCTGCGCGAGAACTTTGGAGCTGTGGATTAGGGGCACGCCGTCGCGAAAGCGGCCTGGCACCAGGTGAGTGGGCTGGGGGAATTTCACCCCCAGCCTCTCTCAGAACCGTACTTGAACGTCTCCGCTCATACGGCTCCCATCATCCAACCGCCGGCTTCAGCCCCAGCAACTGCCAGTGCGC
>JBEKOY010000195.1:0-7645 GCA_049521295.1 Polyangiaceae bacterium
TTCGCGTTGTCCCACAACACCGCGTCTAGAGAATCCCCGATGCCTTTGACTATCCAATTCGTGCACTATGCACGTAAGTGATCGACATCACTCGAGAAATAAAGATCCTACCTATGAGCGCCTGCTAACGTGAGATCCTGATGTTGTGCTGCGTTTCATGACCACGGTTCGCTTCGATGCCGGCTCTTTCTCCTTCGAATGGGATGCCGCAAAGGCGGTCGTGAACCGACGCAAGCACGGCGTGTCGTTCGAGGAGGCTGCTACCGTGTTTCTCGATCCGATGGCGCGCGTTTTCGACGATCCAGACTCCAAATCGACTCTGAACCGGTGGCGTGAGGCAAGAGGTTTCGCGCAGAGAGTTTTCTTTTCTTCGTTTCCGAGTGGGCTGGGTTCTTGGAATGCAATGGACGTATCCCTTCTCGGCGCTTGAGGGCGCCGGAGCATCGGGCAGCGAAGTTCGCGTGCAAGGCCCCGAGACGTAGGTTGGGATTCGAAGCGGTGGAACGAGACGCAATTTTTCGCACGAAGTACAGTCACGTCTCCACCTGAGCGGCGATCGCAAGAGCTTCTACCAATTTGTCGCGTTCAGCGTTCCTCCAGATGGGGTGCTCTTAGGCCGAAGGGAGGGAGAAGTTCCGAATCCGTGATCGATCAAGCCCCTCCGCGGAATCATTCGTTCTTGCGCCACCATGTCCGCTCGACCCATCGCAGTGCTCGCAATCCTCCTCGTCTACGCGCCGGTCGCGGCGGCCGGGGCGTCCGGCGATCGACCTAGTAATCCCGTCCGTCTCACCGTCAAGGCAGCGCCCAATTGCCCGGGTCGAGAGGCCTTCCTCGGCCGTCTGGAGGCGCGCGGCGTGCGCATTCGAGAGCCCCAAGCGGACGAACGTGCCCCGTCCATGCGAGTCGAACTTCGGGCCGACGACGGGCAGGTCTTCGGCCAACTGACGTTCCATCCAATCGACGGGCCGCTCGACGGGGAGGATCTGCGCCGCGAGGTGCAGGGCACAGACTGCGACTCGGTGGCGGCGAGTTTGGCCCTCGTGGCCGCCGTCATCCTCGACCCTACGGCTACCGATGCTGCGGCGGTGGTTCAACCAGTCCCCGCTCCCTGCCCGGTTCCGGCTCCGATCCCTACGTGCACGGCGCCGCCTCGGCAAGAGCCGGCTCCTGCGGCGCCTCCTCGGCAAGAGCCCCTTCCTCCCGCGAGGTCCTCGGGCGCCGCCCGCCTGTCGCTCGGCGCGGCCCTGGAGGCCGTCGCGGGGCTTGGCCCGGACGCGACAGTCGTCCCGCGAGCCTTCGCCAACCTGGATCTTCCGGCGCCGCTGGCATCCGCCAGCTTGCGGGTATCGTTGGGTCGCGGTTACACCCAGACGGCCCACACCGCCACCGGCAACGCGGAGATTACGCTCACGGACTTCCGGTTTGAGCCTTGCTTGAACCCGTGGTCACCGGCAGCATGGCGCGTCCCCGCTTGCGGCCTCGTCGAAGGTGCCGTGCTCAGAGGGACGGGGACGAACACGAGCCATGCGCGCAGCGAGAGTCGCGCCCTGCTGGGGCTCGGACTCGGGCTCCGGCCGACCTGGGTCGTTCGCGGCCAGATCACGCTGGGACTTCTAGTGGGTGCATCGGTGCCACTCGCACGATATCGTTTCTATTTCGCCTCCCCGGATACGACCGCGTACCGCCTCGCGGCCTGGTCGGCGCTTGGGGAATTCAGTGTGGGGGTGCGTTTTTGGTGATCGATTGCGCTGTCCCGCGGAATACTCGGTCATGATCGAGGCGCGTTCGGGGCTGCTCGCGACCTTGAGCGCCGATCCGCCGAGAGCCAGGCATTCTAATGCAACACGCCAGGCCAACATGGCGGCGCAACACTATCAGTTCATCTGGCGATCGCTGCGGCGGTTGGGCGTCGCCGAGCAAGGGGTCGACGACGCGGCTCAACAGGTGTTCGTGCTCGCAACCGAGAAGATCGCGAGTATCGCACTCGGCAGCGAGCGCGCATTTCTCTTTCAGACGGCCGTGCGGATCGCGATGTCGATCCGCCGCACCTACGCCCAACGACGCGAAGCGATGGTAGGCAACGACCTCGACGCCATCGTTGACCCGGCGCCGCTCCCGGACGCAACGACCGAGGCAGCGCAGCGCCGCAAACATCTCGATAAGCTGCTCGACGCACTTCCCATGGACCTGCGCACGGTCTTCGTTCTTTATGAGATCGAGGGCATTGATTCGCCGCAGATCGCGTCGATGCTCGATATTCCCGTTGGCACGGTGGCCTCGCGATTGAGGCGGGCGCGAGAGACGTTCCGGAGCGCCTCGGAGCGTCTACGCGGGCAGCTGGACCGGAGGGTAAGCCGATGACGCCGCCGCCGCGACTGGCTGACTCGGGAACCGAGTTCGAGCGATCTCTGCTCGCGTCCGCGCGGCGCGACGTGGGCTGCCACGATGGGCTCAAGCGCACGCTCGCGGCAATCGGTGTCGGTGCGGCCACGGCGCCCGCTTCGACGGCGGGCGCGGGCGTTGTGGCCAGTGGTCCGGTAGCCCCCGGGGGCACGGCGCTGCTGGCCAGCGCGGGCGTGGGGGCCTTCGCGAAGTGGGTCGTGGTCGCTGTCGTTGTGGGCGGCGGCGCGGCACTATCGGGTGCCTCGTTTTTTCACCAACCCTCAGCGCCCACCGCCCTGACTGTTCCCCCGCCGGCGGAGGCTCAGCCCGCCACGCCCCGCAGCGCCGGGGCGCCGGTGCTCGCATCGCCCCAAACCGCAGCCTTCACGGTCTCCCCGCCACCGGCTCTGACCTCGGCCGCGCCCACTCCGCGCGTCAACGCCGGTGGACCCTTGTACCCGACGACCCTCCGGAGCACCCCGCCGGCCACTCTCTATGGTCTCTCGGTGTCTAGCGTCGCGCCAGCCGCTCCTCAAGATTTCCCGGCCTCGAGCGTCGTGCCCGCCCCGAACCCCGCGCCGGTGGCCGCACCCCCTTCTGCGCCGTCGACCCTGCCAATCCCGATTCGATCGCCTTCGTCGCTCGATGCCGAGGTGGCGATGCTTGACCGTGTGCGGGCGTCCTTGGCGACGCGGGACGCGGTACGCGCCTTGAAGGAACTCGATGCCTACGATCACGCCTCTCCCGGATCCGCTCTCGCCGACGAGGCGACGGTGCTGCGTATCGATGCACTCATGGCTCACGGCGACCGCACGACTGCCGCAATGCTCGGCCGGTGGTTTCTAACGGCGCACCCGGCGAGTCCGCATGCGCCGCATCTGCTTCAATTGCTTGGTGGCACGCACAATCCGTGATCGTTTTCGCCGAGTCGCGGAATCTATCGTCGAGGTGAACATCATGAAACACGAGACGGCCGTCACTTTTATCGGCTGCCTATTCATCGCGATCGGGTGCAACACGAGCGACGCGCTGTTGGGAAGTGGCGATGCAGGACCAGCTGAAGAAGCCGTAACCACCGGCGCCGATGCGGCTGGCCACGCTCCTGACGGTGGGGTTGAACCGAGCGACGCGGGAGGTGACGGGGCTCCGCCCTTCGACGGTTCCCCGTCGCTGCCTGTTCTTGCGACGTTTGAGTTCGTCGTCAACGGCGTCATCCAAACGCCGATGAGCTGCCCAAGCTATGACTGGGAATTTCCCTTCCCAAGCAGCGTGCAGGTGGACGCCGGGTTCGCCCAGTGCGGCCCGCCATGCCCGGGAGTCGCGAGTGCGCTCCTCATCAACACGGGACCCGTCGCGATAGCGTACATCGCCGCCACTTCTTGGGCCGTGGGCGCGCATTACGCACCGGGCGTGCTGACGGGGGATCAGTACCAGCTCGCCGGCGTCCTCGACCCGGGGGACCAGGTCGACATCACGTCAGTGTTCGAGGGAGCTATCACGGCGCTCCTGGGTAGTTCCGAGCCGTTCTCCTATCCCGACGCCAGTTACGCGAGCGACGAGGGAACGATTCCGTGGCCTGGAGGGGTGTCCGGTAGCAACGGCTCCGCACAGATGTGGGTCGCACAAATGTGGGTCGCATACCAGACGCAAATGCGTTGCGGGGCAGTCGCACAAGTATGGTGACGGCTCGCCCGACATCCCATCAAGCTCGCGTGATGGCAGCGAGTGCCACCAGCACGATCCGGGCGAGCCGCGTCACGTGCGGCCGGGCGACCGACCGCTGTCCTGGCTACTGTCCTCCTCCGCCGCACGATCGTTCAGAATGCGTCGCCGAACAAGGCTTGATGCTTGCGCACGGATTCGCTTCGATGGGCGCGGTGCTCCGCATTGTCATCTCCCATCTTGCCATCACGGTTGCCAACCTGGCCGCCGGCGTGATGCGCGCGCTCCGCAACGCGTGCCGGCCTTCGACGGTCACGGGTGGCCTTATCGCCGATCTGACCCGTTCGCGCGGTGAGCCGCTCGCCGAGAACGCATTCCTGCGCCAGCAGCTCATCGTCGCTTCCCGCAGCGCCAAGCGACCCAGCTTTCGCAGTCACGAGCGTGGTCTGCTCGTCCTGCTCGCTCGGCTTATTCCCGGTTGGAGCCATGCGCTGCTCCTCATCAAGCCGGAGACGGTGCTTCGATGGCACCGTGAATGGTTCCGGCTCTTCTGGCGTCGAAAATCCCGCTCGGTCGGCCTGCGCGAGCCGCGTCTGGCGCCCGATGTCATCGCGCTTATCCGGCGCATGGCGGCCGAGAACCGTCTCTGGGGAGCCGAGCGCATTCGGGGCGAGCTCCTGAAGGTCGGCGTCCGCGTCGCGAAGCGAACGGTGCAACGCCACATGCGCGGCGCGCGGCCTTCCACTCCGCGGGGCGGACAGAGCTGGGCGACCTTCCTGCGAAACCACACGGTCTGGGCCTGCGATTTCTTGCAGACCTACGATATTTGGTTCCGTCCGGTCTTCGCGTTCTTCATCGTCGATGTGAACGCCAAGCGCGTCGTCCACGTTGCGGTGGCGCGCGCTCCGACGCAGGCGTGGACGGCGCAGCAGCTCTGCAATGCGACGCCTTTCGGGCAGGGCCCGCAGTTCATCATTCGCGATCGTGACGACAAGTTCAGCGCGGTCTTCGACCGCGTCGCCAAGGGCACCGGGATTCGCATTCTGCGCACAGCGGTACAGGCTCCCCTGATGAATTCGGTGTGCGAGCGATTTCTGGGCAGCGTCCGGCGCGAATGCCTCGATCACGTGATCGTTCTGGGAGAGGCTCACCTGCGGCACGTCCTCGCGGAGTATGCGGTCGACTACTTCAACGTGGCTTGGCCTCATCAGGGGATGCGCCAGCAGATTCCAGTCCCGGATGAACGCGCCCGAGCCCGGTTCGATGGCTCGGTCATGGGGCTTCCCGTGCTCGGCGGGCTGCACCATGACTATCGCGCGGCGGCTTGATGATGGCGGACGACGTGAGGAGCCACGACAGACGGAGCTGTGTGCAACTGCCCATGCGCATGCTTCTTCATCGTTCCCAGCTTTCAGTGTCCACCCTCCGAGGCGCCGACGCTCAGCCTGAGCGGTCCGTGCGTACAGAACGGAACAGAGAACAATCCGGACGCCGCGAGCATCCCTCTCTTCAACGCGACCGACGCGGGCACCTGCCGGGCGACGCTCACGCTTGCCGGCGGCGAGACGTATTCGAACGAGTTTACCTTCGTGCCCGAATGGTACGCTTGCGGGAGCAACCCGCACGGCTGCGGGGAGGCCTTCGTGTCGGACGCGGGCACTTCGTGGAATATCGACAATACGTGCACGTCCGCGAATCAGGCCGACGCACCGTCGGGCGACGTGTCCGTCAACGAGTAGTAAGCCCAAAGGCGAGTAGTAAACCGAAAGCACGTCGGTCGACGAAGAGCTGCGGGAAGCCACCGCGGAAACATATCGCGTCTTATGAGCGTCCGTTGCCACTGAAAGTGCCGTCCAATTAAGCATCACGAAGATCGCGGGGCACGGAATCAACGAGAGAGGGATGGCTCGCTGCGATGCAAGCGGACGAGTGAGGCAAGGCCCTTATTTGGAACTGGCGCGCATTGCCTCGATCGCGGTAGCGTTATCATAGTACCATTTGCATACTTCGCAAATTACTTCGGAAAGCGTAGGCCACTTATCTGTCTCAATTTCGGTGACGTGGCCATGAACGTCGCCGTTCAATGCATCAAACGTGTGCTTGTGATGAAAGAAATTGTGATCCGTGTGCGGGCTGCAGTATCGCAATACGCTGCCGATATCTTCCGCTAGTGCGTGGTAGGTATACGAGACGGTCTGAACGATGGCGGTGTCGCCTTCGCCCTCGAGAATCGCGAGAACCTTTCTTACATCGATTAGGATTCCGCCGCTGCACTGAATGCGGCCGGCAATAAGCAATGTTGTATCGACACGCTCGATTCCGAGACCGTCTCCGCCGGGAAGCACATAAGATTTGTCGCGCTCGAGGGAGCGCATGGCCGTCTCGTGAATCTCTAGATACTTGCCGAGCTCGATCGGCGCGTGCTTAGCGCCCACAAGCTCGGAGCAAAACGAGCCACCGAGCCGTGTCGGCAGTGTCCAGTTCGCCACGACTGACGCGTGCACGCATCTCGTCCGAGGTCATCTCGTATTGCTGCTCGAACGCACGGATCTGCGCATCGACTCTCGCGCCGTTTGAAACTGACGTAAGCTTCCGAAGCGCTTCCGATCGCGCTTCGGGCGTCATCGCGGATAGCTCCGATATACGAAGCATGGCTGCACCTGGACCTTAGACCTCGAACCTTTAAAACGACCACCCACGCACGAACCGATAGAGCGCGCTTCTATACGAAAACGTCAACATCGTGTACCACCGCGCTGCACTACACGCCAAGCCAGAGCTCGCGGCGGCGGGTAGGCGACCACGGGTAGGCGACCAGAGGACGCCGCGGAATGCGAGCGGCGCCGGCGCCGTGCGGCGCGCGTGTCGACGCCGCGGCCAAGGCCCGAGAATGCGTTTGCCCTCGTTCCCGCCGCATTTCCGCCCCGCCAGTGTCGTCGCGTGACCTTCCCGGCCTTTCACCCCACGGACCCGGACCGGCGCGAGCTACGGAGGCCGGTTCCGCGCGGTCCCTCTACGGCTGAGCTATGTTTGCGGTCGCCGACCTCTAATCGAGTCAGCTCACTCGTACGTCCGGCCTCGCGTTCATGTCTGGACCTGATCTCAGGATCGTTGCTCCTATGTTGCTCCGACTCTGCAGCCCGAGAGGGAACGAGAGGGAACTGAAGGGATCTAGAGGGCACGAGCATTCCGGAGTGTTTTCATCCTGTTAGTGGCCAAGTTCGCGAAGTCGCTCGGTTTTCCCGGAAAGCCCATGGTCGAGTTCGATTCCCGTCAGCTCCACAAGAATTTACCGAGAAAAAGGCTCGTTTTCGACTCGCACACCTTCGCTTGCCCCATCCTTGCCACGGTCGTTCAAGAGCGCGATGGCGCTCGTTCGGGCCGCGGGGGACAGATGCATGTAGCGAAGCGTGGTTGTCAGGCTGGCGTGTCCGGCCAGTTCTTGGATCGCCTTGGCGGGCGCGCCTTTCATGGCCAAGTGCGAGCAAAAGGTATGACGCAAGATGTGCGCGTTTCCGGTGGCGGGTAGCCCGGCCCGCCGTTGTGCGCGTTCGATCCAGTCGCGTAGCGCGTGCCCGGCTACGTCCGCTCCGTCGTC
>JBEKOY010000196.1:0-8132 GCA_049521295.1 Polyangiaceae bacterium
CAAATTGGTAGAAGCTCTTGCGATCTCCGCTCCGGTGGAGACGTGACTGTACTTCGTGCGAAAAATTGCGTCTCGTTCCACCGCTTCGAATCCAAATCTACGTCTCGGGCCTTGGACGCGAACTTCGCTGCCCGATGAACGTGAAGAGTCAATCGAGAGGTAGCTCGCCAAGCCGCGCGTTCGGAGCGCTCCCCTTACTGTCACCGTGCTCCGGCGCCCTCAAGCGCCGAGAAGGGAAACGTCCATTGAATTCTAAGAACCCAGCTCACTCCGAAACGAAAAATAGAAAACTCTCTGCGCGAAAACCCTTGCCCACGCCACCGGTTCAGAGTCCGATTTGGTTCTCGAGCGCAACCCGCAATCGTCGACCCGAGTGTTCCGGGACGGCGTCCACCAAATTGAGGATTTCGCAGTCTTTCAATACGTGGAGATCTACAGTCCGCTCGCGGCGAGTAGGCCGTTCAAAGCCTGCCGGTCGACCGAACGAGCCGCGCCCAAGGCGCTGCCCCAGGCCAACGGAGGGTGATCGTCCGCCATGCTTCGGAGCCTCGATCTGCGTGCCGAATTGGCCGAGCACGCCTGCCTCCCACGCTCAACGCCCTTGCCTCACGTCGATGGCCGATGGCTTACGCATCACTGCCCATGAACGCCATCGCCGACGCTACGATCGCCCTGCGATGGGACCGACAAGCGCATCCGGCGTGCGAAGAAGACGCTCGCATCGAGTGGGCGGCTCTTCGAACTCCACGACGACGCCGAGCTCCAAAAGCGCCTGCCTGCGGTGCAGCGGGCGCTCTATCTCTTGTTCAACGAGGGATACCACGGCGCTTCGCCCGAGGTGTCCGTGCGCGTCAGCCTGTGCCGCGAGGCGCTGCACCTCGCCCGGATGCTCCTCGAGCATCCCGTGTGCACCATCCCCAGCACGCGCGCTCTCGTTGCCGTGATGTGCCTGCACGCAGCGCGGATGCCCGCGCGGCTCGACTCCGCAGGCGACCTCGTCCCCCTCCGGCAACAGGACCGTACCCGCTGGGACACCGCTCTTACAGCCGAGGGGATCACCTTCCTCGACGCATCGGCGACCGGCGCCACCCTCAGCGAGTATCACATCGAGGCGGCCGTCGCGGCCGTGCATGCGAACGCGAAGACTGCGGACGAGACCGCGTGGGCCGAGGTCGTCGGGCTCTACGACATGCTCATGGCGCTGCGTCCATCGCCCGTCGTCGCGCTCAGCCGGGCGATCGCGATCGGGGAGAGAGAGGGGCCCGAGGCAGGCCTGCTCGCCGTGCGTGCCATCGAGCACGACGGCCGGCTCACGCGAAACCCCTTTTACGAAGCCGCCCTTGGCGACCTGGAGCTGCGGGCGGGGCGAATGGAAGCGGCGAGGAAGCACCTGAGGTGCTGCGCTCGAGAGGGCGCGAAATCCGATGGAGCGGCGGTTCTTCGAGGGACGGTTGCGCGCGCTCGTCCCGCGTTGACCGACCCGCCTACTTGCGCAGGACGACTGCGACCCACGTCGACGCCCGCCTTAGCGGACTCCCCCCTATGAGCCGTGAGCGTCGAGCAAGAGCTTCTTGGCCTGATCATCGGGTGTGCCGTCATCGCTCATCGTTGGACTGTCCCCTTGGCTCGATGCGCTCTGCGGCAAGGAGGCGGAATCCGGAGGAGCGGTCCCATCCTGCGCGTAATTGTCGTACTTCGTCACGTCGCCCGTGTCGTCGTCGTCGCCAAACGGGTCGTCGGACAGGTCGCTCCCATCGTCCGCCCCGCTGCTCGGCGGCGCATCCCCACCTTCCGCGCCAGTTTGCCCGCTGGGATCCGACGGGCCGGCATGCAGCGCCAGGAGCGCGGCCCGCACCGTGTCGACGTCCAGGCCGTCGAGGTCCATGGCCGGGTCCAGAAAGCCTAGGTTCTGAAGCCGCTGGGCCGCGCCACTCAGGGTCTCGATCGGGTTCAGGTGTCCGACCTTGATACTGAAGGTCGCGCCGTCGCTGGCAAAGACGATTGAGACCTTCTGCATGGAGATGGGAATGTCGAACGTGGCGTGGCCGTCCCCGTCCGTGCTCAGTCCCTTCAGGTCGGGGCATTCCGTGACGCTGAAGCCCTGGGAGGCTCGAGCGGGGTCGGCGAACACCACGACCAAACCGACGTTGGGCACGTCTGACACAAACAGGTTACTTTGCCCCGTCTGGAGCGAGTGAGGGACCGGGTTCTTGTTCACCTGATCCGGGATGTACAGGACGTCCGTCGGAAGCAGCAGGTTCGGATCGGGCCGCAGCTTCCGCAAGTCGTCGTTGGCCGGGTCGTTCCAGACGGAGTCCGCGTCGAAGGCGAAACGGTACGCCAGCAGTGGGAGATGATCGCCCTGTTTGACGACGTACGGTTGCATGGTGGTCGCGTTTCCAGAGCGCCGAGCCGTAGCACGGAGGAATGCCGGAGCGGCGGCTGCGTTCTTTCGTGCGCCTCTCGGACAATCTTGATATCGTGGCGAGAGTTACCTTACAACGGGCAGATCACGAATCTTGGGCAAGGCCTCGGACACCCCGTTAGCCACGGCCGGCAGCGGCCCTTGGCAGAACTATAGCTTCAAGTGCTACGACAACATCCTTGACGTAAGCGCGACGTCGACGGACGGCACGACGTACACCTTAACGCTCGGCAAGGTGGACATCGCCACGCTCACCATCACCGATCGGGCGTCGCTCAAGCTTTTTCGCAGCTGGGACCCCGACGACGACGTCCCCAGCGAGAGTCTTATCGTCAGTGGCGTGGGCTCGGCGAAGTTCAATCAGCCGGACCTGAGCGCCGTCCGGATGGCCACACCGGGGAGCAGCGGCAACGTGACGCTGAACTTCGGAGCGGCCCAATCTCTGTCCTACGGCCCGCTCGACATTCCGCGGACCCAGACCATCAGCAACACTCTGCGCGCCGACAAGCTGGCCATCTGCAACGCGAAGACGCTCGCCGACCTCGCCAAGGCCGCGCCGGCCACGTCGGACTTCAACCTCGCGGCGAGCGCGCCGGAGGAGGTTCACCTCTGCGACGCGGCCACCGCCAACGGTTTCGAGCAAGGTGTCGGCGACCTGAACGCAGCGATCGACTCCGGCGACTTCGTCAAGGCATGGGCGAGCGCCAGGATGCTGGGCCTGCCTCTGCCGGAGGACGACGCGAAGTACGTCGATTTCGATTCGTTCTCCGACGACGAGTGGCACCTGGCCTACGCGGTTGGCGGCGCGGCGTGCAATCAGAAGAAGGACGGGTCGTTCGGCTCGCGCTGGGACGCGAAGAAAAAGTCGATGATCGGTCTGCAGGGAACGGGGAACTACCTCGACCTGATCAACGACATGGCCGAGTGCGGCGTGGATCCTCTCGCGTCGCCGCCGCTCTCGCTCGATACGATTTTCAATTACTACAAGAACGTCCAGCTCGAGCACTCGCACGAGAAAGTCAACGCGCTCTACGCGAAGCTCCTCGCAGCGTGCCAGCGGGTCATGAGCGGGCTTCAAGTGCACTACCGCAATGCCGGGAACACGAAGACGCCGAGCTGGGAGAGGCAGGACCAATCGGTCGTCGTGCTCTACGTCGGAGGCGTGCTCGTCGAGGTCGGCGGCAAGGCGACGGTATTTCCTTCGGTGCAAGCGGCGAGCGACTTCGTGCCTCCCGGGGGCGCATCGGTCTCCGTCGCGCCGGGCCGCAAGGCCACCAAGAGAGGGCCGTCAAAGTTTCCAGTGGTCTTCAAGGGCCTCAACGCGCCGGTGGGATTCAGCGCGTCGGTATCGCGTGCCGTGTACGGACGGCGTTACGAATCGAGCTGCGAAGGGATGGCGTCGTTTCGACTGCGGACGCTCCCCCAGTACTTCTCGCCGGTTGGGGTCGTCTGCGCGACGCTCAAGACGGGCGGCATCGGGCACTGCATCGCGGTCTTCTCGGGACCGGGCAGCCTCTATTTGTCGTCAAACGGCAAGGAGCCCATTGCGGTGACCAAGGGACTCGTTCAGAGCGCCACCGAGGCGGAGCTCGTCGCCGTCTACAGCCATGGAAACCCGGCTTCGACCCTGTCGGCAAGCGACTTCGATTATGGCTTCGGTGTCACGCCTAAGCCGCAGGGCGAAACCCCGGCGCAGCGCGAGTCCATCATCGATCAGGTCATGCTCGACGCGAAGGTCGACGAGGCCTTGCACCGCAACAGCCGAACGGTACCTGGGCGCAGGCGCGCCCCGCTCGACTGGAACAACTTTCTTCCCAGCTGGGCGTAGCCGTGGCGTCGGTGCACCTCCGCGGTGTCCGCGGTGCTCGCGCGCCAGGGGCGAATGCCGCGTGGGCTCGCGCGGCCCTCGTCGTCGCCGCGGGCTGCGGCGGGCGACACGCCGCCGTCGAACGGCCGGAGTGCCCGACGGAGCGAATCCGGGCCGCGCCGGTCACTCGGAGCGCCGTCGCGATCACCCCTCTGGATGCGGGACCCCCGTCTCTCCCCAGGCGATTCTACGTGGCCGTTGCCGGGCGGTGCTCGGAGTGGATCGTGGCTGACGGCCTGGCCCGGACTGCGCGGCAAGGTCCGCTCGGCGAGGTGGTGCTCGAGGTCAAGGTCCGCAGCGGCAGCGCGGGCCCTGCCGTCGGCGAACACTACCGGCGCATCGGACCTCTCGAACGCATCCAGGACCGTCTGGAGGCACTGGCGTGCTACCCCTGCTTTCTCGAACGCGACCCGATGGTCGCTCGTGCCTGGCAGGACTGTGCGCCCGTCCGCCCTGCCCGCTGGTACGCCGACCTTCGGGACTGCACCCACGAAGCAGCGCTCCTCGAAGGCTTGCCCGACGCAAGCCCGCGCGCCGGCTGGGAGTTTCACAACGGGGTGACCTGCGAGCTTTCCGAGGAGGGCGCGCGCGCCCGGGACGAGGAGGATCGCGCGGCGTACGACGCGACGAATCAGCAGCTCGAGGCGGCGCTCGCGACGGCGAAGAAGCGCCTGCTCTCGTTTCAAACCGCGCTGTCGCACACGCGCTCCGTGTTCGTCCGCCGCGGCGAGGGATGCGAGGCCTGGGACCTCCGGCAGGACGCCGATAGCCCATCGGGATGGATCTCACGGCGGGACCCGCTCGCCTCGGGCGGCCATCAGCTCTCCGAGTTTCGATTTGCAGCCGGCCCCGACGGGGTCCGCCTGACGGGCTGGATTCAAACGCCGATTCCGTCCCGGGATCCGGCGAGCAACGAGATTCGCTACGGTCCGCTGTGCGAGTCGTGGACGACCCTGACCGACGCGGCGGCGGGTCACGCGAAGTTCACCGACCAGGTGTGGTACTTCTCTCGCGTCGCATGTGAAAAAGCCGTCGACGAGGAACCCGAAGGGTTTGGTCCGGGTTGCGAGCGGTTGGGCCGCTGAGGCACCCGAAGACCGCCCTCGCCACTTGCGGCACCCCCCATGATGCCAACTCGCTCTTGGGCCCCTCGCGGCCCCAGCCGACCCTTCATCCTCGTCCCGCGACCCTCCATCGGAAATGACGGAAACCCGCGCCGAGGCGGTGGGACAAGAAGCCAAAAGGAGGTCTCGACATGTCCTGTCCCCGTTTCCTCGCTTGATCCGCCCTCGCCCTCGTCACGTCCGCGGCCGGCTCGGTTCGCGCGCAGGAGGCGGCCGTGCCCTGGCGCGCTCCGAACGGCGGGGCCGTGAGCATCAGCTACGCGAATGGTCTGGGGTCCGGCTCCATGACGACGCGCGAACGCGGCCGAAAGACGCGAAATGTGCTGTCCATGGTGACGGGTGTCGTGTAACGGGTGGGTATGGGAGCGGCTGAACGGATTGAGGAAGTCGATGCGTTTTACGCGGTGGACGTGCATCTTGTGGGCATGAAGAAGCGACTGACGTCGCAGGACCTGATGGGCGCTCAGCACAGCGAACTAGAGAGCTACGTCATCAAGGAGGGGCTTGAGCTTCAGCGCTTGCTGCTCGAGGCGCACATGGAGCTGCGGGCGGCGCGGGAACGGCAGGTCCCGGTGAAGGGCGCGGACGGCATTCGTCGCAGGACGCTGCGGGCGAGTTCGCGTCCCCTGATGACTCTTGTCGGCGAGGTGAGCGTGTCGCGGCTGGCCTACCAGGCGCGAGACGTGAACGGTCTGCATCCGATGGACTCGGTGCTGAACCTACCGCCCGAGGCATATTCGCACGGGGTCGAGCGCTTCGTGGCGGAGCACACTGCCATCCAGTCGTTCGACGACGTCCAGCGGGAAGTCGTCTCGCACACGGGGGCCCAGGTCGCCAAACGGCAGGTCGAGGAGATGTCCGTACGCGCCGCCGCGGACTTCGAGCTGTTCTACGCCGAGCGTCGAGAGAGCGGAGAGCTGGAGGAGCACACGCGAGACCCGCTGGTGATGACGTTCGACGGCAAAGGCATCGTGATGGTGCCCAGGGACCTGCGCCCGGCAACCAAGAAGGCCGCTGGCAAGGCCGTGCGCAAGCTCGCGACGCGCCTCACCTCGGGAGAGAAACGCAATCGCAAGCGGATGGCGGAAGTGGCGGCCATTTATACCGTGCCGAGCTATGCCCGTACGGCCGAGGAGGTCGTCGCGGACCTGAACCGGTGCGCCGACCGCGAAGCACGTCCGGCACGCCCCAAGGTGCGTAACAAGCGCGTGTGGGCGAGCGTGGCCGAACCCGCGAAAGCCATCATCGAGGAAACATTCCGCGAGGCCCTTGCGCGCGACCCTGAGCACCAACGGCAGTGGGTCGCCCTGCTGGACGGCAACGAAGACCGGAGACGTTCGCGCGCCGCACGTCGACCAGCGTTCGGCGTGGCGACGTCACAGGCACGCTGCCCACCCAGGCGCGTTCGCGTTCGGCGACGTCGGCGTGGTGGCTTCGCGGCACGGGGGACCATCGCACGCGCACGGAAACGGAAACGCTCAGCGGGAAGAGCGGCGGAGCAATGATTTCACCTGACTCGGTTGTCATCCGATTGGTATGAAACCTCGGTTCGCGCTCGCGCTATTCATCATGTCGATAGCTTCCTGCGGAGGCGACGCGGCAAGCGTCGCTGGTCATCCAGTTGCGGGGAGCGATGCGTCTACGGCATCTGCTCTCGCGTCTCCGGATTCAGCAGCTTCCTTGGAAGAAGCAACGAGCAGCGACGGCGACTCCTTGTCAGACACGGTTGAAGCAACCGAGACCGACTGCGGGGTCTGCGGATGTAGTTGTCGGGCAGAGGCAGACACGTCGGATTCAAGTGACATTGATGCGGCAGCCCAGGATTGCGATTTCGCTGGCGGCGTATGCGTCGATGCCGGAGGAGGCTGCAACGGCGCAGGCGAACCGACAGGGTTTCCATGCACTCGACCCGCGCAAATGTGCTGTATGCGCTACGGACGATGATGAGGGCCACGCGTGACGCCGGCCGCACCGGCGTACGATGCTCTCGTCCTTGCCGTCGCCCTGTTCGGCTGCGGAGGGTCGGCACCGTGTGGACGCGGTCGAACGTGGGGGGTAGACGACGATTTCCCGAGCTGACCGAGCTGGAACGCGCGCTCTCGCTCAAGAGCCGCAAGAGGATCTATCTGGCGCTGCATCCCGAGACGGCGCCCGTGACACCGCGAAGGGCCCGGCCGCAAAAAAGCGACGGTCCGGACAGGCCACCGTTTTGGCCTTGCCGACCAAGCCGGCGTCAGCTCGGTATCTCCGCCCGATCGATCCGGCGATCGATACAAATCGCGGACGGCGTCATCCCCAAGCCGCCGAGTGGCTCGGCCCAACGCCTGTCGCCCAACGCCTGTCGCCCACTCGCGCGCGGACTTGATCCGGCTCGCTCGCATGCCCGCTCCAACGCGACATCGCGTCCCTTATGGCCCCGGACGCGGCCGCCAAACATCAAATCAGCGCTCCAGAATCTTCGTTGGCGTCGCTGCGCCGAGCCGCCGGCCACACCGCGAACGGGATCGCACGACCGCCCTTCTCACGGGCGACTTCGCGCTCGAGGGAGCTCGTATGCCCGACGCGTCGTGCCACCGGTCCTTGCCGATTTCGTGCGCTCCGAATGGGTCGACTTTGCGCGGCGTGAGCCGGCCGGACACCTCGTGCCCTTCAGGGGGAGAGGTGCGACGCGCCCGCCCCCGAATGCGCTATCGGGCTGAACGAAAATAGGCGCCGT